>JAJZBI010000004.1 GCA_021798985.1 Actinomycetes bacterium | reverse complement strand
CCGGCGTCAAGGCAAGCCCCCTTGCGGGGGCCGGCCTTCGGCCGCCCTTGACCCCGGCTCGTCTGGCAGCACGCGCCCCTGGCGCCAACAACCAACCCCTTGACGGGGGGCTCCACTGCATAGAGAGATCCTGCAGGCCCTCGTCGGGCTGAGAGACGTCCGCGTTCTCCACTACGCGCGTCGTGGCCGAGACGTCGAGCTCATGATCGAGCAGGTCACCGGTCGCGTGTCGTGCCCTTCCTGCGGGAGCGGTGCGCGGGTGAAAGAGCGCCCGGTGGTGTCCTACGTGGACCTTCCCGTCTACGGCACCCCCGATGCGCCTTGCCTGGAGGAAGCACCGCATGATCTGCCGAAGCGCTGAATGCGCCGTTCGCTCCTTCGTGCTCGAGGACCACCGCATCGCGGCGAAGAACTGCCTGCTCACGACCCGGCGGCGAAGTGGGCGACGCGCCAGGTCGGCACCGGGCGCACCGTCTCTGAGGTCGCGGGCGAGCTCGCGTGTGACTGGCACACGGTGAACGAGGCCGTCACCACCTACGGCACCGCGCTCTTCCAGGCCGACCGCAAGCGCCTCAACCGCACGAGCGCGATCGGCCTCGACGAGACGGGCTTTGTCCGCCGCGGCCGTTACCGGCACACGAGCTTCGTGACGACGGTCGCGGACGTCGAGAACCACCAGATCATCGACATCCTGCCCTCGCGCAACTACAGAGAGGTCGCCCGCTTCCTCGACGATCAGCCGTGTTGCCGGCGGCGCTGTCTGCACACGGGCCCTTCGGACGTGCGACGTTCGTTCCGTCGACCAGGTAATGGCTCGAACGGCTTCCGCCCTGCGCACAAGAGTCGGTGGCCGGCGTCCTGCGGTGGCCGTTGACGCCATCGTTGTCGCCATCGCAGACGACGCTGGCGGTGCCACCGTCCTGTCCAGTGATCCCGGTGACCTGCGGGCGCTGGCCAGCTATACGACGAACCAGGTCCCGGCAAGTCGGTTGTAGCTGGCGTTCTATCGCCACCACCGACGACTGGACGATCACGCCGAGCGCCGCGGGCGTCGTTGCGGAAGCTGGCGCTGTTGTCGTTCTGCGGCCGCTCGGCGGAGTGATGTTCATCTGGGGATGTAACGCTGGCTGTGTGCGGACAGTAGGGGGTGTGGGTCGGTTCTCGGAAAGGGCTGCTGCGTGGGCGGCGGCAGTTGACGGTAACGCCGAGGGGTTCGCTACCGTCTTCGACCGCACCTTGGATCGGGTCTACTGGCACGCGCTGCGCCTGTCGGGCAGCCGGCATGACGCGGAGGACCTGACAGCGGGGGCCTTCCTGGAGTTGTGGCGCCGCCGACGGCAGGTGCGGTTGGTGGAAGGCAGTGTGCTGCCGTGGCTCCTAGCTCGTCCCGCCGGCGCGCGAGCGACTGCTCGCCGTCTTGGCGGGCGCGCTTCGCCAAAGACCCGCCGAACACGAGCACCCCCCGAGGCGGTTCGCGCTCTGATGAGTACTCTCCGCCGTCGAAACGCGAATGGCTAGGGGCGAAGGTCACGATCGAGTGTGATGACCATGGCCATCATGCGCGCGATCCACCGCCCCTCGGCTTCTGATCCCATGGCGGCCAGGTGACGCGGTCTCGGCCGTGTGCTGGTCCTGACATCGCATCCCGCCAGTGCGGCGGCGGCCGACGGTCGATGGCCGTCACGCGCGTTGAGAGCGTCCGGGCCCGATTGCGACGCGCCGGCGAGGCGGTTCGGTCGGCTACGCCTATCGAGCGTTCTTGAATTTTGGTGACAATTCTGTCAGCTCCTCGTTATGCTCAGCGGCGGTGGCAGGACAATGCAGCTGGGGGGGTAGCGCTTGACGTTGGTTTCGTGACGAGTGTGACGCGTCACCCCGTCCACCGAGAACTCATCCACATCGTGGAGCCGTGTCTGTCGACAGCTCGCGACGAGGTTGTTCGCGGGAAAGGAGAAGAGCGAATGAGGCGCACACGCGCGTATCGATCCACAGGAAGGGGCCGACGTCGCTGGGGGGCTTTCGGCGTCGGCGGAATGGTGGCGGTGATGGGAGCTGCCACGGTCAGTGTGACGGCACCGAGTACGTCGGCGGCGGTGACTCATGCCGCCAAGACGACGACCATTACCTGGTGGGCGTCTCCCATCAGCACCAGCGGCCCTGATCTGCGCAAGGCACTGATCACGGCGTTCGAGAAGAAGAACCCTGGGATCACGGTGAAGCTCCAGACGGCGCCTACTAACACCGACACCAACCGGGCGGACCTCGTTACCACGATCTCCGGTGGAGCGAAGTCGCCAGACATCTTCATGGGGGATGTGATTTGGCCCGGTCAGTTCGGAGCACACGGTTTGGCGTTGCCGCTCTCGAAGTACCTACCGAAGAGCTTCTTTAAGCGCTTCGCTTCTGGCCTTGTGGAAGGCGCGAGCTACAAGGGCCAGGTCTACGGAGCTCCCTTCTTCCAGGACCAGGGATTCTTGTACTACCGCAAGGACCTCTTGGCGGCAGCGCACATGCCAGTCCCCAAGACGTGGGAGCAGCTGAGGACGGATGCCGCGACGCTCGTCAAGCAGCACAAGGTCAAGTACGGCTTCGTGTTCGAAGGCGGCTCGTATGAGGGCGGCACCTGCAACTTCATGGAGTACTACGCGGACACTGGCGGCAAGGTCCTGAACGCTACGGACACGCAGTCGGTGCTCAACGTGGCCAAGACGACGAAGGTGCTCAGCTTCTTGCGAAGCCTGGTGACCTCGGGCGCTTCCCCCGGTGCGGTGGACACGTTCCAGGAGCCCCAGGCGATGACCGCCTTCCAAAACGGCCAGGCGGCCTTCCTGCGCAACTGGGACTACGCGTACTCGACGTCGCAGGCGAGCGGCTCGAAGGTGATCGGGAAGGTCGGCGTCGCGCCACTGCCGACATTTGCCGGTCAGCCGTATCCCGGGTACTCGAACATCGGTGGATGGAACCTCTACATCAACCCTCACTCGGTCAACCGTGCGGCTGATCTGAAGTTCATCGAGTTCGTCACGGGACCAGAAGCCCAGACGATCGAGGCTCGTCCGCCGTTCTCGGAGATTCCGACGAACGCAAGCGTGCGTGCGAACCCGGCGATCAAGCGGCTCAACCCGCCCTTCGCCGTGCTCTCACGGACCAAGCTCGTTCCGCGGCCTGCGCAGAACCCGAACTACCCGAAGATTTCCCAGGCCATCTACACGAACATGAACTCGGCCCTGGCGGGATCCACGAGTCCTTCGGCGGCTGCCAACGCCATGGCAAGCCAGCTCAAGTCGGCAGTGAGCAACACCGGCCTGTAGCAATGCGATGAGGGCGGTGCCGTCAGGCGATGGCGGCACCGCCCTCGGCTGCGAGGGAGCACACATGGCGACGACGGAGATTCCAGCTCGCGACGTGGCGGCTGCACGGAAGCCGGCACCCAGTCGACGCGCACGCACGAGCAACCGGCATTACGCGCGCGTCGGTTGGGGGTTCTCGAGCCCGGCACTCGTCGTGATCGGTGCGTTCACGATCTTCCCGATCATCTTCGCGGTTGTCCTGTCGTTCGAGAACGTGAACGTGACGGCGGCTGGCTTCAGCCTGCAGGGCGCCACGGTCGGCAACTATCACGACATGGTCAGCTCGGGGCTGTGGCGACACGCGCTGTGGTTCACGACCATCTACACCGTCGTGACGGTTGCGGTCGAGCTCGCGCTCGGAACGATCTTCGCTCTGGTTCTCGAGCGCCTGAGTGGCGGCCGCGGCATCATGATGGCGCTGCTGCTGATTCCGTGGTCGCTGATCACGGTGATCTCGGCCGAGCTGTGGAGCTACATCTACAACCCGACGTACGGGATCCTTTCTGAGATCTGGCATGCGGTTACCGGCGGCTCGGCACCGAACGTGCTCGGCTACCCGCTCGATGCAACGATCGCCTTGATGTTCGCAGACGTGTGGAAGACGACGCCGTTCGTGGCCATCATCGTGCTCGCCGGCTTGGTGATGATCCCGACCGAGATGTTCGAGGCCGCAGAGGTGGACGGCGCCTCGGGCTGGAAGACGTTTTGGCGAGTCACGGTCCCGTTGCTGCGCCCGACGCTTGGCATCGCCGTGCTATTTCGCGTACTGCAGGCGTTCGGGCTCTTCGACCTTCCCTATGTCCTCACCGGCGGTGGGCCCGGCACGTCGACCCAGTCGCTGGCGATGCTCGGCTACAACACGATGTTCACGAACATCGACTTCGGCCCCGGCGCGGCGGTCGCGGTGAGCACTGCGGTAATCGTCTTGATCCTCTGTCTCGTCTTCCTCCGCGCGTTCAAGCAGCAGGTCGGAAAGGAAACGATCAGTGCGTAGGCGGAACCGGCGAGGCTGGCGCCGCTGGATCAACGGCCCGTCGATCGGCGCGATCTTGATCGCCTTGTTCGTGCTGGCACCGATGTATTGGATGCTGGCCTCGAGCTTCAAGACCCCCTCGAACGTGGGAGCTAGCCCTCCGCAGTATTTCCCGATCCCGCTGAGCACCGCTGGCTATCGAGCCGCCTTCAACGACGGCTTCGGTGGCTTCATCATGAACTCGCTGATCGTCGCCTGTTGTTCAACGGCGCTCGTGCTGGCGCTCGGCACGTTCGCCGGGTATGCGCTGGGGCGCCTTCCGATGCGGGGGAAGTATCCGATCATGGTGTCGCTGCTCATGATCTCTGTCTTTCCCGAGATCGCCGTCATCGCCCCGCTCTATCTGATCATGCGCGACATGGGGTGGCTCAACAGCTACCAGGCGCTTATCTTCCCCTATACGGCGTTCAATCTGCCGTTCGCGATTTGGATCCTTCGCAACTACTTCCTCGGGATCTCGATGTCGATGGAAGAGAGCGCCCGAATCGATGGCGCCGGCTCGTTTCGAACGCTTTGGTCAGTGGTCTTTCCCCAGGTGAGGCCGGGGGTCTTCACGGCCGGGGTCTTCACCTTCACGGCGTGTTGGACCGAGTTCCTCATGGCACTGTCCTTCGACTTCGGAAAGAAGACGATCCCGGTCGGCATCGCGTCCTTCGGCGCGCAGTTCACCGTCCCCTACGGCGCCTACTTCGCCGCGAGCGTCGTGGCGGTGGTCCCGATCGCGATCTTGGTCTTGGTCTTCAGAAAGGCCGTGGTTTCGGGGTTGACCTCCGGCGCGGTGAAGGGCTGAGCCGAGGTCGGGCCAGGGCCGGCGGACCGCGCAGGTCGGTCGGTGCGGTCGTGGTCGGCCGCCCCCGCCGTTGCGCCATCGCTCAGCGGTCGACGTCCCAGCTGGCCCTTCGGTCGCGCCGCACGGTAGGCCGCCGCGCCGCGTCGCCTGTTTGGCCGCTCTCGGGGGCGCTGCTCCCTCGCTCCGGGCCACGAGCGAGGAGGGCGCGTGGCGATCGAGTGCCCCCTGGCTATGCCAAGAGCGGGTTGGGGCGCGGGTCCGGCGTCGGCACGAACTCTCCGCCAGGCTCGCGTTGTTCGTAGCGCCAGCGCGCGCCCTTGCTGGTGAGCTCGACCAATGCGTCCTGCAAGCGGTCGAGGTCAGCGATCGTGGTGCCGATCCCGATGCTCGCCCGCACGGCGCCGGGGAGCTCGACGGCGCCCCCGGAGCGGAGTGTGGCCGCCGCCTGCCGGCTTTCGGCGGCGCTGATGCCGAGCAGGTCGCGGACGAGCAGATGGGCGCAGAAGCATCCATGGCGCACGCCGATGCCGTGCTCGCAGCTGAGCGCGGCGGCAACATGGCCGTGGTGGCACCCCTCGAGGTTGAAGCAGGCGACGCCGACGTGGTCGGCCTCGCCCTTCCACAAGGTGTGCCGGGTGAGGCGCGGAACGGCGGCGAGGCGCGCATCGAGTGCCCGGGTCAGCTCGGATTCGAGGCGCTCGAGGGCCGCCATGCCGACAGCCGCGAGGGCGTCGCACGCGGTGCCCAGCGCCACGGCGCCGACGACGTTGGGCGTGCCGGCCTCGAGGCGATCGGGGGCACCTTTGAAGACGACGTCGTCGTCGGTCACAAGCACGACCGCGCCACCGCCGAGCAGCGGGGGATCTTTTCGCTCCAGCCAATCCCGCGCGCCGATCAGGGCGCCGGCGCCAAAGGGTGCATAGAGCTTGTGCCCCGACAGCGCGAGGTAGTCGATCCCGCTCGCCGCCATGTCGATCGCTCGGTGCGGCGCGAGCTGTGCCGCGTCCACGAAGAGGCGGGCATCGCCGCTCGTCGCGATGGTCGCGGCGATGTCGTCGAGGGGAAGGAGCTCGCCGGTCACGTTGGACACCCCGGTCAGCGCGACGAGCAGTGGGCGACTGCGTGGTGCGGCGATCACCCGGGAGAGCTGTTCGATCAGCTCGGCGGGGTGGCCAGGGGTCGGCAGGACCGTCGCCCCGATGCGCCGCCACGGCAGGAGATCGGCGTGGTGCTCGAGCTCGAAGCACACCACGTCGGTGACGCCCTCGACCAGGTGGGCGAGCAGGTTGCATGCCTCGGTCGTGTTGCGCACGAAGCAAACGACGTCGCTCGGGCGCGCGCCGACGAAGCGCGCGACGGCGGCGCGGGCGCGCTCGTAGGACTCGGTCGTCACCCGCGCCTTGAAGCTCGCGCCTCGCGAGGGGGCGCCGTAGTAGGGGAGGAGCGCGTCGACGGCGGCCTTGACCACCTCGAGGCATGGTGTCGTGGCCGCCCGGTCGAGGTCGACTCCTCGCACGGTCTCCCCCGTCACGAGCGGGATCGGCGCGTCCGCGCCGATGAGCTCGAGGCCCGCAGGCCAAACGAGCGCCCCGTCCGACCTCGGCGCGCTGCTCACTGGATCGCGCCGAGGGTGATGCCCTCGATGATCTGGCGCTGGGCCGCCACGGCGACGATCAAGATCGGCGCGATGACGATCAGCGCGGCGGACATGATGAGGTTGTAGCTCGAGCTGAACTGGTTCTGGAACACCGATAGTCCCTGGGAGAGCACGTCCATGCTCGTGGTGTTCACCACGATCAGCGGGAAGAGGAAGTTGTTCCAGTTCTGGAGGAAGGCGATGATGCCGAACGCCGCGATGATCGGCCGGGCGAGGGGAACATAGACCGAAGAGAAGACGTGCAGCTCTGAGGCACCGTCGATGCGGGCAGCCTCGCCGAGCTGGTAGGGGGCGCCGAGGAAGAACTGGCGGAACAGGAAGGTTCCGAGCGCGGAGGCGATGTTCGGCACGATGAGGCCCTGGTAGGTGTTGAGCCAGTGGAAGTCGGCGAGGATCTGGACGACCGGAACGATCACCGTGCTGAAGGGCACCATCAGGCCGCACAAGAGCGCGTAGAACAAGATGTTCTTGCCGCGGAAGTCGAACATCGCGAACGCATAGCCGGCGAGCAGGCTCGTGAGGATCTGACCGAGTGTGGCACCGACGCTGAAGATCACGCTGTTCAAGGTCCAGCGGCCGAAGGGCGCGGAGTTCCAGGCGCGGGCGATGTTGCCCCACTCGAAGTGGCTCGGCCACAGGGAGGCGTTCAAGTCGAGGATCTGGCCGTTCGGCTTGACGGCGGTCCCGAGCATCCACACGAGCGGGAAGACGACGACGAGGACGGCGATCGCGAGCAGCGTGTAGACGAGCGCCCGCGACGCGAAGCGGGGGTTAAGCATCGCGCCGCGCCCCGCGTCCGAAGATGCCGACCTGGACGACCGTGATGAACAGGGAGATGAGGAACAAGATCACTCCCATGGCGTCCGCCTGGCCGGTGTTGAACTGCACGAAGCCCTGGTTGAAGATGTAAAAGAGCGCCGTGGTCGTCGATCCATTGGGTCCGCCATTGGTGAGGATGTAGATCTGGGTGAAGGTCTGCAGCCCCGTGAGGGTGGTGATCACCCAGATCAGGACGGTGCTGCGGCGCAGCAGCGGCCAGCGGATGTAGCGGAATCGCCGCCACGGTCCCGCCCCGTCCACGTTCGCCGCCTCGACGAGGTCCATCGGCAGGGTCTTCAGCGCGGCGAGGTACAAGATGACGTTCTCGCCGAAGAACTGCCAGACCCCAAAGGTCAGTACCATCAAGAGCGCGAGCGACGGCGTCGAGGTGAAGTCGGCTTGGTGCAAGCCGAGGCCGCCGAGGATCCGGTTGATGAAACCGAACTGGGGAGCGAACAGGCTCGCCCAGATGAGTGCCGTCCCGACGCTCGGCATCACGAGCGGGATGATGAAGGGCGCCCGCAGATGAGCGGCGCCGCGCACGTTGACGTTCAACAACAGCGCGACGGCGAGGCCGATCCCCATCGTGAGGATCACGAACCCGACCGTGTAGACGGCGGTGACCTCGAGCGATTGCGTCCCGCCGTTTGCGAACGCGTTCGAGTAGTTCTGGAGGCCGACATAGGACAAGGAGGTGGCGAAGACGCCGCCTCCGAACAGGCTCCGGTAGGCGAGCATGCCGAGCGGCACGAGCGAAAAGAGCACGGTGAGGCCCACCGCCGGAGCGATGAACAGATAGGGCAGGACGAGCGGCTGCTTGACCCCGCCCCGTCGCCGTGCGGCCGTTGGCTTGACGCCGCGCCACACCAGAGCGCGCCGGCTGGTCGCCGGCGCGCTCTGGCTGCGGCCTGGAGAAACGGCCAAGTCCCTAGCTGTGCTGCGCGAGGGCTTGGTCGGCTTGCTGAGCGGCGTGGTGCAGTGCTGCGGCCGGGCTCTCCTTGCCGGAGATGGCGGCGTTGATCGCCTCCCACAGGTACTGCGAGACCGCGTTGTACTGCGGGCTGATCGGGCGGACCTGGCCGTAGCGCTCGTCGTTGGCAAAGACCGAGAAGAACGGCTTCGCCTCGTCCTTCTTGAGCAGCGGCTGGTTCAGCTGGCTCGGGCTCGAAGGCAGGCCGCCGGACTGGTCGGCGAGGTACGCGCCTTCCTTGGCCGTCGACATGAACTTGATGAAGGCAAGGCCGGCCTTGTCCTCAGCAGGCGTCGTCTTGAGCAGCGCCACGACCCCGATGCCGATGTTGCTCGACTGGCCGTGGGTGCCCGCCGGGTACGGCGCGACGCCGTAGTTGAGCCCCTTCGGCAGCTCGCCCTCGAGCCACTGGCCGTCGGTGATCATCGCCACGGCGTTCGAGCTGAAGGCCGTCGGGCCGTCGAAGTTGCCGCCGGCGGCGAAGCTCGTGGAGGGTGCCGACTTGGCCTTCACGAGGTTCACCCAGGTGTTGAGCGCCTTGACGCCTGCTGGGCTGTCGAAGACCGCCTTGGTCTGGCTTTGGTTCAACAGGTTGCCCCCGTCGCCCCACAGCACGGGCTCCCAGTCATAGGAGATCCACTCGGCGTCCCCGGTCGGCACGTAGAAGCCGTAGTGGTTCTTCGCCGGGTCGCTCAGCTTCTTCGCGTCGGCGGCGAGCTGGGTCCAAGTCGCCGGCGGCTTGGCGATGCCCGCCTTGGCGAAGTCCGACTTGTTGTAGAACAAGACGATGTCGCCCACGCCGGCGAGCGCCATGCCGAGCTGCTTGCCGCGGTAGAACAGCGACTTCTTGATTCCCGGGTAGAGCGAGTTGGTCGCCGCGGTGAGCTTCCCGTTCAGCGGGATCAGCTTGCCGCTCTGCTCGATCAAGGGAAGGTCGGACGGGCTCTGGTCGGTGAGGACCGTCGGCTGCGTGCCGGTCTTCAGCGCGGCGATCACCTTCGGCAGGTACTCATCGGAGGTCGAGATGTACTGCCCGTGCGCCACGTACTGCGGATACGCGGCGTGGAAGGCCTTGTCGATGGCGGCGATCTCGGCGGGCTTGTAACCGCTCGTCCAGTAGGTGAACGCGACCGGCGCGGCCGCGCTGGCGGTACCCGCCGACGCGCCGAGCCCGGCTGCGGTCCCTGCGGCGGCCATCACCGAGAGCGCTGTGGCTCCGATCCGATGACGTCGTTTCATATCTCCCCCTTGGTTTGTGGACTTGCTGGGAATTGGGCGCCCCGCCAGGCGAGGGAGCGTTCCGTCGCGCCGTGGCTAGCGGAGCTCCTCGGTGACGACCAGCTGGAAGGCTTCGCCCATCCTGCCCGCGCCGAGGACCGTCGTGCTCGCTACCTGCTCCGCATCTCCCCGTACCTGCCGCTCCATCTGTTCGGCGCCCGCCGGAAGCTGACTCTCGTGTCGGGCGAGGGCCGCAACCTTTGTCCCGAGGGTATCGGTCACGTCAACCACCCGGTTGGGATACATCGGGTTGGCGATCCACACGGCAGGGACGTGGTGTGGCTCGAGGCCCTCTTCGAGCAGCTCGGGGTAGGCGAAGGGGTTGCGGGCGTCGGGGTAGACGGCGCACAAGGTCGCTTCGCCGACGGCGAGGTGGTCCGGGTGGTTCGCCTGGACCCGTGCCAGCCAGTTGCGCTGAGGGCTCTGACAGATGATCGCGTCGGGCCGGCACTGCCGGATCACCCGGGCGAGGTCTCGGCGCAGCTCGCAGGTCACCGCCAGCGAGCCGTCGGCGTAGCCGAGGAAGACGACCTCGCTCGCCCCGATGGTGGTGGCCGCATGACGCTGCTCCTCGCGGCGGATCGAGGGCATGGCGGCACGCGCCACGGAACGGTCGTGGCCACCAGCGTCCCCGTCGGTGACCACGCAGTAGGTCAGCGTGGTGCCGTCGCCCACCCAGCGCGCGAGCGTGCCGCCGGCGCAAAAGTCGATGTCATCAGGATGGGCACCGATCGCGAGCACGCGCTCGGGACGCTCGGTGGCGACGACCGGGCTCCATGGGGCAGCGGGAGCCAGCAGTCCACTCATGAATCGGTCTCTCCTGTCTTCGAAGGCGGTGCGGGCCGTGCTGCATGCCGCTGGGTCGAAGGATCAAGTCGCCCCGCCGCGAGCCGGCTAGTTGTCGGGAGTGAAGCCCTCGGTGGTGGCGTACGCCATGCTCGGGCAGGCCCGGGTGCAGGGCTGTCGGGACTCATTGATCGCCAAGAGCGGTGCCAAGAAGTCGTAGTCGCGGCGCTCCCCGGGGTCCTCGAGGCCCTCCCAGAAGGCAGCGAGGTCTCGCCAGCACGGGGCCGCCAGGGCGCCCCCCACCCATTGCACGGACTCGGCGGCGCACAGGTTGGCGAAGCGCACCTGTTGGTCGAGCGACAGTCCGCACAGCGAGGCGTAGATGAACCCGGCGTCGAAGACGTCCCCGGCGCCGGTCGTGTCCCGTGCCGCGACCTCGAGGGTCGGCACCCGCAGGCACAACCCGGTGCGCGCGTCGACGGCCACGGCGCCGTTGCTGCCGTCTTTGATCACCGCCACGGTGCCGTTCGTGGCGAGCCGCGTCGCCGCGTCCTCGACGTCGCTCGCGTTGGTGAGCGCGAGCGCCTCGGCGGCGTTCGGCATGAAGACGTCGACGTGCGCGAGCTTCTCGTGGATCGCCGTCGAGTGCAGCGCCTCGAGGTCCCAGGCGACGTCCGCGAACACGAGGGGCGAGAAGCGGTGCAGTTGTTCAAGCCAGCTGACCGGAGCGTCTGAGACCCCCACCACGATCGCGTCGGCACGGTATGTCTCGGGGACAAGCGACGTCAGTTCGATCGGTGGCCGCTCCTCGTAGGTGATCATCTCGCGCTCGTGCGCGTAGGCGATCGAGGTGGTCACCGGCGTCGTCCAGTCGCTGACGTGGGTCGAGTAGGTGAGGTCGATCCCCTCGTGAGCGAGCGCCGACCACAGGTAGTGCCCGAAGGCGTCGTCGGCGAACACGGCCGACAGGCCGACGTCGAGGCCGAGGCGGGCGAGCGCGACCGCGATGTTTGCGATCCCGCCGGGGGACAGGCCGAGTGCGGACGCGTAGACCTCCGTCCCGGGCTGCGGGGAGGCCGGGAGCCCCGAATAGACGAGGTCGAAGAACACGGTGCCGAACACGTGCACGCGCCGGCGCGACGGTCGTCTCGGCGCGTGTTCGTGGTGCGGGCGCTCAGCTACGGCACTGCTCATCGATCCACCGAACCATCCGGTCGTCACCAAATCGGCCGCTTCGGCGGCCCCGCTGTTCAATGGCATTGTCCAGGCCCCGCTGAGAACGCTGCCATGCTTATCGGAACTCTAGCATCGTTTTAGCGTTTGGCGGGGATAATTCGGAACCCGGCAAAATGCGCAACTTTGATGATCAGGCTGGTCAGCTTTTATTCGGGGCGCGGGGTAGGCTCGGCCGGCGGTCGTGCGCCAATCTCGGCGCTCGGCCACGAGGTCGACGGCGTGGCCTGCACGGGCGTGGCGGCTCCCGCCAGATTGGCGCTCGCGAGTTTTTTGCATTGCCGGATGAGTTTAGCGATCATCTACGAAAAACAATCGTCTCCGATTGCCAAACCGGATTAGATAAGACGAGCGCGCGATTGCCGCCTGGCTCGTTATCGTCTCGGCGCGCTCTTTTAATGATTCGATTGGGGGGCAAGCACAAAGGCGCAGGTCGTCGGGCGCATGGCGGGTGCGCCGTGGCGATGGCGCTGGGGCCCGGGTGGGCCTGGGCGGCGGAGACATTGACGCGGCGCAAAGCGGGGCCCGTGGCGTCGTGCGGGCAAGAAGTCTAATCATCACGACATATGTCCTGGAATGTTCTTTCTCGCCCGACGCTTGGAGATGGGCCGTGGATGCTCCTGCGATAGCGAACAATAGCTTGAACATCGACAACTGGCGGACGGCGCCGTGAGTGACGCGCGCTGACGACAGGTCATAAGATGTTCACCCGACGGAGGTGGCGTCGGTGGGCACGCGGCAGGGGAGGAGCGCTGGTATGCGGCGCGCCCTCGGCCCGGCGCCTCGGCGGCTGCTCGCGACCGGTGGCCTGGTCAACGCCGGGCTCGCGACCTCGAGTGTGTTCGTCGCCCTGTTCTTTTACGTCGCGAGCGGCAGCGTCACGGAGATGGCGCTCTACAGCATCGGCCGCTATGCCGGCTTGATCGTGATGTCGCTCGTCGTCGTCCGAGCGTTCCCCGGCTCTTCGCCCCGGCGGCTCTTTCGCGCCGGTCTCGTCTTGAGTGCTGCTTTCTACGGGGCGCTGATTTTCCTTGGACGCTCGGCCGGCACGCTCGCGGGCCCGCTCGGGATCTTCAACGGGGCGGCGCTTGGCACGTATTGGTTCGGGGCCAACACGCTCACCTACGACGTCCTCGCCCCGGACGAACGGGGTCACTACTACGGCTGGAACTTTGCCGTGCTCAGCGTCCTCAATGTTTTGATGCCGTTGACGGCCGGCTTCGTCATCGCCCGCGTGGGCGGACTCAGCGGCTACGTTGCGGTGTTCGCGATCGCGCTTGCGAGCTTCGTCGCCGCCTTCGTCAGCGCCCGGGGTCTTGCTGACACGCCCGGGGTCGGCGGGGTGTCGCTCGGCGAGGCGTTCCGCTTCCCGTTCCAGCGCGCCGAATGGGGCCGGATGTGGGTCGCGCTCGCGCTGCGCGGCTTCAAGCAGGCGTCCGGGAGCATCGGCCTCGTGCTTCTCGTCGCCATGGCGACTCACAGCGGGAGGGACCAGGGCGAGTTCGCCGCGATGGCGTCACTAGCCGGTGTCGGCACCTCGCTGTTTGCTGGGCGCCTGCGCACCGAGTGGCGACCGGTCGGCATGTGGGTCGGCGCCGTGGGCTTCGCGGCAGCGACGCTGCTGCTCTTTCTGCACATCGATTTCCACGTGCTGCTCGTCTACGCCTTCATCACTGGTCTGATCTATCCGGGCTTGATGGTCCCGCTCGCCAGCGTCGTGCTGGAGACGATCGCCGTTGACCCCGAGGCCGCGGTACTGCGCGGGAGCTACGTCTTGTCACGCGAGATCGCTGCCAACGTGGGCCGGCTTGTGGCCGTCGGGCTGCTCCTCGTGCTGCTGGCGGTGTCCTCCCCATCCCAGGCGGTGCTCGCCGTGCTCACGGTTGCGGCCCTACTGCAACTGGTCGTCGCCCATCTCGGTAAGGCGGCACAGCAAGCCCGCCTCAGCGCTGCGGGAGGCTGACGAGGCCGAGCTGCCTGCGCTGCGGCGCTGGCGTCGCGGCAATGGCCAACGGCCAGCCGGCTCGCGTCTGGGCTGGCGCCGGGTTGTCCCACGGTTGGGAGGTAGCGCCCGAGGGCATGCACCGCCTGACAAGGAGGTCTTGGTGCATCCGGTCAGGGCGCAGTTCGCCGGGGCGTTGCTCGTGGGAACGGTCGGCGTCGGCCTGGCCGTTCCGGGGCCTCGCTCACACCATCTCGCGCGTCCGGCGGCGCGCAGCGCGCCGGGCGCGATCGCCATGCCGGCGATCACGATGCCGGCCGTCACGGAGGCAGCACCGAGCGAGTTCTATCCGGCGACCGGCTTCGGCGGCTACCGCACGACCGCCAAGGTGGGGGCGATCAGCGCTCGCTGGACGGTGCCGGCGATCGCGCCGACGTCCCGGGCCGGCTTCGCCGCCACCTGGATCGGCGCCCAGGGCTCGCCCTCGGCGGGGCCCTTTGTCCAAGTTGGGACCATCGAGTTCAAGCAGCCCGGCGATGCTCCGATGTACCTGTTGTTCTGGAGCGACGTCCAGGCCGGGTTCTCGGCGCAGCCCATGGGCGGGGTCGCCCCCGGCGATGTGGTCGACGTGAGCATGCGGCGGCTCGCCAGCGGCGGCTGGCGGCTCGTGGTGCGCGACGAGACGAGCGGGGCCGTGGCCTCGAAGTCGCTCAGCTACGGCAAGGGCGGCGCTTTCAACCAGGCGGAGTGGCTCCAGGAGGATCCGGCGCCGGCGCAGGTGACCCCCGTCGATCTCCCCTATCCCCGGCTATCGACGGTCACCTTCTCCCGCTTGATGGTGAACGGGGTGCCCCCCGCGCTTGGGCGGGGGGACGGCCAGACGCTGATGACGCTGCACGGCGGCACGTTCGTGCCGACCGCGGTCTCGAGCGACAGCTTCAGCCTCTTGCGTCCGACCGGCGTGCCGGCGCGCTACCTCTCCTACGCCGGGAGCCTCGATCGCGTCCTGTCGACCTTCGAGGCCGCCCTTGCCCTGTGGCCGCGCCTTCCCTCGGCGCTGCGCGCCAAGGTGGCCGGCGATCTTGTGCGCGCCTATGGGCGGTCGCGCCAGCGCTTCGCCGCCTTCTCCTGGCCATCTGGGGCACAACGGGCGATCGCCGCCTTGATCCACCAGAACCACGTCGCCGAGGTCGCCCTGAAGCGCTGGATCTCCTCGGGGATGGCGATCGGCTCGCCGGCCTATGAGCGGATGATCCGCTCGATGCGCTCGGGCGTCGGTGGCGTCGCGCGCCAAGCGCTCGGACTGCCGCCGGCTTGAGCGCCGCCGCCCGACCGCCACGGCGTCGGAGCAGGTCAGGACTCGGGACCGCTTAAGAAGCCGGGCAGCTGTAGGGATCCCACGGCGGGATCGCCGTCGTGGCGGCGTTGTAGCCGTAGTTGGGGTTGCCCGCGGCCGGTGTCGAGCTGATCGGGTTGGTCGTGGTCGTGGCCGGGGTCGTCGTGGAGCTGGGCGAGGTTGTGGAGCTGGGCGAGGTGGTCGAGGTGGAGGCCGGGGGCGTCGGGGCGGCGACGGCGAGGTCCGAGCCGGTGACCACGCTGACCTCTGCGCCCGCCGCAGGCGCGCCCTGGCCGAGGACGACGGTCCCGCGCAGCGAGCGCATGACGGTCTGTGCCTGGGCGAGGTGGCCGGGGCGGTACAAGACGGTGGTCTCGGCAACCGGACCGACGTAGTTGGTCGCCGAGGTGGCGACCATGTGGAAGCCGAGGTGGCCGAGCGAGGTGGAGACCGCCGCGGTCTGGCTCGCCGAGTTCGTGCCGTCGACGACCGACACGGTCACCGAGGAGGGAGCGACCAGGGTCGGGCTCGTCCCGAGGAACTGGTCGACGACTTGTTGGTCCTGGGGCTCGGTCGGGAAGATCACGTCGCCGTAGTTGCCGCCCTCGTAGGTGTAGGGCTGGGCGTAGGTGATGGTCGGCAGTGTCAGCTCGGGGGCGCTCCCGAAGTTGGCGTGGCGGAAGTCCAATGCGAGGTGGACCATGTCGATGGTGCTGAGGCCCGAATCGACGGTGAGGTTGGGGGCGATGGCGCCGATCAGGTTGTTGTCGGTGATCGGGTTGGAGAGGCCGCGCGCCGCCACCTGCTGCGCCAAGGCCTTCAAGAAGAGGTGGACGCGCACGATCCGCCCGAGGTCGCCCGTCCCGTCGTAGTGGCCCCCCGAGCTCGACGTGTAGTACGTGCCAGCGTTCGTCACCGCCTGGATCGCCGCGTAGTTCGGCGTCTCCCCCTTGGTGAAGTAGTACAGGTGGCGGCTGCGCACGAGGGCGAGGGCCTGGGTGCCGTTCAGCAGCTGGCACCCGGTGTGGGTGATCTTGAGGAACGAGCTGGCGTCAAAGAGCCGGTCGGGGAAGTACATCTTGATCCCGCCGAGGGCGTTCACGACGTTCGTGAACGTCGCGAAGTTGAGGTCGACGAAGTGGTTGATCGGAATCCCGAAGTCCTGCTCGATGGCGGCGATCAGCTGGTCCGGGCCTTCGACGAGGGCGGAGTCGATCTTGTCGGCGCACAGGTTCGGCGTGAGCGGTGACGTCGTGCCGCACAGCGCTGAGCCGCTGCGCGCCCCGGGGACGAAGGCGTCGCGGGGGATCGACAGCAGCGAGATCTTGCCCGTGCTCCCGTCCAGATGGGCGACGAGCACCACGTCGCTGTTGATGCCGTTGACGCCGCTCGCGCACTCCTGGCGGTACAGGGCGATCGACTTCGCGGCACAGCGGCTCGTCGAGCCGATGAGCAAGATGTTCTCGGTCGGTCCCTTGGCGGCGACGATGTGGGGCGCCCGGATCGTCTTCACCTGGCCGGTGCGGTAGAAGTAGTAGCCGGCGCCGCCCCCGACCAGGATCACGATGAGCAGCCCGAAGCCGATCCCGGTCCTCGTGAGGCGACGGCGGAGCTTGCTTCTTTTGGCGAGGCGCTCGCGGCGCCGAACGCGCCACGACCCGAATCTGCTCACCGGCGCGATCGCCTCGCGCGGCCCGTCACGCTCCGCTCTCGCCTCTGCATGGGCCCTTACGGTACCGGTCCGACCCGAGGTCGCGGGATCGCCCTCGCGCCGTGTCCCTGCCAGCGCTCGAGCTCGCGGTGTCCATCGGGGCGCTCGAGCTTCACTCACCCGCCTGGCCAGCGGTGAGTAATGTTCTCACAAGTGAGACCAATATGCGCGCGTGCTCCAGCGGCACTCCAGCGGTCCGCGACTGGCGGTCGTGGTGGCTGAGGACGGTCTTTGCCTCGAGGCCCTGACGCGGCGCTACGGCGCCGTCACGGCGCTCGACGGCCTCAGCTTCTCGGTGCCCACCGCCCAGGTCGTGGGCTTTCTCGGGCCGAATGGCGCTGGCAAGACGACGACGATGCGGGCGATCTTTGGTCTCGTCGAACTCGAGGCGGGTGCGGTCACCTGGCGCGGCCGCCCGATCGACGCCGCGGCGAGGCGGCGCTTTGGCTACATGCCCGAAGAGCGCGGCCTGTACCCGACGATGCAGGTGCGCGAGCAGCTCGAGTACCTCGGCCGCCTGCACGGCATGGGGCAACAAGCGGCGCGCGGGCGCACCGCGCAGTGGCTGGAGCGCCTCGGCCTCGCCGAGCGAGCCGACACCAAGGTCGAAGCGCTGTCGCATGGCAACCAACAGCGCGTGCAGCTATGCGCGGCGCTCGTGCACGACCCCGAGCTGCTCGTGCTCGACGAGCCGCTCGCCGGGCTCGACCCGGGCGGGATCGACGAGATCAGCGAGGTGCTGATCGAGCAGGCCCGCGCCGGGGTCTCGGTGCTGCTCTCCAGCCACCAGCTCGACCTCGTCGAGGACCTGTGCGAATCCGTCGTGATCATCGACCACGGCCGGCTCGTCACCAAGGGAACCGTGCAGGAGCTCGCGACGAGTGGGGCCAAGCGCCTGAGCGTGCGCGTCGAGTCCCCCGCCGACCCGAGCTGGGCACGGGGGCTGTCGGGGGTGACGGTGTCAGAGGTCCACGGCGACGTGCTGCGCCTCGTCCTCGACGAGGGGGTCGACAGCGACCTCGTGCTTCGGGCCGCGATGGCCGAGGGCCGCGTGACCGAGTTCGCCTTCGAGCGGCGTCGGCTCTCGGAGGTCTTCCGGGAGGCGATGGCGTGAAGCTCGGGCGCGAGTTGCCGATCCTCGGCGTGCTCGTCGTCGTGGTGCTGGCGCGGCTCTTTCTGCGCCGGCGCCGCGGGGCCGAGACGGCGCCGACGCGCCGCGAGCCGGGCCGCAGCCTTCGTCTCGGCGCCGCCTTTTCCCTAGTCGCGGCGCTCTTCGGCGACGCCGGCCTCGTCGCAAGCCGAGAGATCAAAGAACGGGCGCGCGGCCGGCTGTTTCGACTCGGGACGCTCGCCGTGCTCGTGATCGTGGCGCTCGCGATCGGCCTGTCGACGCTTAGCCACCACAAGCGGCCGGTCGTCGACGTCGCGCTGGTCAACGTCCCGGCGCGCCTGCACGCCCCGATTGTGGCGAGCGGCGCGGCGGCCGGGATGACCGTGCGCCTGTCCGAGCTGGCGAGTCCTCAGGCGGCCGCGGCGGCGCTGCGCGCCGGGACCGTCGCGATCGCCGTCGAGGGGACGGACCGCATCGTCGTGAACAAGTCGCTCGGCACCGCCTCCACCTCGGCGGCCGACCAGCTCGCTCGGGCCCTATCGAGCGAGCTCGGGGCGCAGGACGCGATCCGGGCCGCCGGCCTCAGCGCGGCGCAGGCGGCGGCGCTCGCTCGGGCCCGCCCGGTCCCGATCGTGAGCCTCGCCAAGAGCACCAACACGAGCGAGCAGGTGGCGTCGCTGATCGGCCTGCCGCTCTTGTTTTTCATGTTCATCCAGTACAACACCTGGACCCTGCTCGGGGTGATGGAGGAGGAGTCGACCCGGGTGGTCGAGGTCCTCCTCGCCGCCGTCCGGCCGACCGCGCTCTTGACGGGCAAGGTGCTCGGGATCGGGGTGCTCGCGCTCGTCCAGGCGGGCCTGATCGTCGGGGTGGCCCTGTCGGTCGCCAAGGCGACCGGCTCGACGCTCGCCAAGGGGACGACGCCGTCCTTTCTCGCCGCGATCGTCATCTGGCTTCTTGTCGGCTATGCCTTCTACGCCTGGGTGTACGCGGCGGCCGGCTCGATGGCCGAGCGGCGCGACCAGGTGCAGGCGATCGCGCTCCCGCTCAGCGTGCCGATCGCCATCGGCTACGTCGTCGGGATCATCGCCCAGGCTTCCGCCAATGCCTCGCTCGTCACCAAGGTCCTCGCTTACCTCCCGCCGACGGCTCCCTTCGCCATGCCGGCGCTCGTCGGCCTGAACGCCGTGAGCTGGTGGCAGGTCCTCGCCTCGGTGCTGATTAGCGTCGTCTGCACGATCGGGGTGGCGCGCCTCGCGGCGGTGATCTACCGGCGCGCGATCTTGCGCACGGGCCGCCGCGTCGGCCTGCGCGAGGTGCTCCGGCGCGAGCGGGTCCGCGCCGCCTGATCGAGGGCCCGAGCCCTAGGCGCCGAGGAAGTCGCCGTCCGCCTCGTGGCGCGGGAGCTCGTTCACCTCGCGCTCGGCGGCGAGCAGCTCGGGGTTGCTCACCTGCTCAGCGAACGACTCGACGCGCTCGTCCTCGTCGTCGCGCCCCTCGCGGCGCCACCTGTCGAAGATGCCCATAGCGGCCCACGCTAACGGCGCGGCGAGCGCCGGCACGGCGCTGGCAACCCGCTACGGTTCCCTCGTCGTGGCCGTCCTCGTCGACCTCCAGCGCGTGAGCGTCCGCACCGCCGACCGGGCGCTGTTCGAGGACCTCTCGCTCACCGTCTCTGAGGGTGAGCGGCTCGGAGTCGTCGGCATCAACGGCACCGGCAAGTCCACCTTGCTGCGCGTGCTGTCCGGCCTGATCGCGCCCGAAGGCGGGCGCGTGCTGCGGGGCCGGGGCGCGCGGATCGGCTACGTGGGCCAGGAAGAGCCACTCCCACCCGGGCGGGTCCGCGAGGTCGTCGGCGGTGGCTGGGAGGGCGAGGCCGCGCTCGGGCGGCTGGGCATGGGCGGCACGCTCGAGGACGACGTCCGTACGCTCTCAGGGGGCCAGCGCAAGCGCGTCGCGCTCGCCCGGGTGCTCGTGCACGAGGCAGAGCTCCTCGTGCTCGACGAGCCGACGAACCACCTCGATCTCGCGGCGGTCGCCTGGCTCGAGCGCCGGCTGTCCTGCTTCAAGGGCGGCCTGGTGCTCGTCAGCCACGACCGGCACCTGCTCGACCGCCTGACCACGCGGATGGTCGAGCTCGATCGCGGCCGCGGCTATGTGCACGAGGGCGGCTACAGCGCCTACCTCGAAGCTAAGGCCGTGCGCGAGGAGCAGTCGGCGACCGCCGAGGCGACGCGGCGCAACCTCGCCCGGCGAGAGCTCGCCTGGCTGCGGCGCGGGGCGCCAGCCCGCACGCGCAAGTCCAAGGCCCGCATCGACGCGGCCACCGAGCTGATCGAGCGGCGCCCCGACGCGCCGGCGAGAAGCGCCGGGATCGACCTCGCGCTGGGCACGACGCGCCTTGGCGACGACGTCATCTCCTGCGCCGGGGTCGCCTACACCCACCCCGGCAGCGACCGCCCGGTGGTGTCGGCCGTGGACCTCGAGCTCGACCGCCGCGAGCGCCTGGCGATCGTCGGGCCGAACGGCTCAGGCAAGACCACGCTGCTCGACCTGCTGGCGGGGCGGCGCGAGCCGAGCGCCGGGCGCATCGAGCGGGGGGCGACCGTCGCGCTCGGCTACTACGACCAGCACGGCGCCGAGCTCGACCCCGCACTTCGCGTGCGCGAGGTTGTCGCCGGCCCGCATCGGGCACCGGGCTCGCCCGAGGACGTCGCCCTCATGGAGCGCTTCTGGTTCGCCGGCGAGCTCGCCTTCGCGCCGGTCGGGACCTTGTCGGGTGGCGAGCGCCGGCGCCTGCAGCTGCTCGTCATGCTCGCCGACCGGCCGAACGTCGTGCTGCTCGACGAGCCGACGAACGACCTCGACCTCGACACGATCCGCATCGTCGAGGACTTCTTCGACGACTGGCCGGGCGCGCTCGTCGTGGTCAGCCACGACCGCACCTTCTTGGAGCGCACCGTCGAGCGGGTCTGCGCGCTACGCGGCGACGGGACGCTCGCGGGGGTCCCGGGCGGCGTCGCCGGCTGGCTGGCCGAGCACGAGGCACCGACCCCGACACCTCCGAGCTCGGGGCGCGCGAACCCAGGGCGAGCAGCGGGCCGCGCGCCGGCGCCCGCCGGCCGGGCGCGCTCGGCGAGCACGCTCTCCCACCAGCTCCGCCAGCTCGACAAGCAGGTGGCGGCGCTCACACGGCGGCGCGACGCGCTCGTCGCCGAGCTCGCCGGGGCGAGCGACCACCTCGAGCTCGCCCGCATCGGCACGGCGCTGTCCCACGCCCAGGCCGAGCTCGATGACGCCGAGGAGCGCTGGCTGCGCCTCGCCGAGGAGGCCGAGGCCGCCCGCTCCTGAGCGGTGAGCGGCGCGGCCTGGGAAGATGGCGCCGTGTCCTCCTCGCTTGCCGCCCGACCGAACGGCCTCGAGGACGGCGAGGGTCGCGCCGGGCGTGGCCGCCTGCTCCTCGATGGGCGACCCGAGGGCAAGCCGCTGTTTCGGGGGTGGCTGCATCTCGCAGCGCTCGTCGCGACGCTCGCCGGTGGCCCGCTGCTGATCGCCTCGGCGCGCAGCGCGACCCATCTCGCCGAGCTGTCGATCTATGTGACCTCACTCGTCTTTCTCTTCGGCGTGAGTGCCACCTACCACCGGATCAACTGGGCACCCGGGCCGCGGCGGCTCCTGAAGCGCCTCGACCACGCGACGATCTTCTTCGCGATCGCCGGCAGCTACAGCGCGATCGGCGGCCTCAGCCTCAGCGGCTGGGCGCTCGTGCTGATCTTGTCGCTCGTCTGGAGCGGGGCCGTCGTCGGCATCGTGGTGCGCCAGTGCTGGCTGGACGCCCCAAGCGCGGTGGTCGGCCTGCCCTATGTGGCGACCGGCTGGTGCGCGCTCGCGGTGCTCCCTCAGCTCGAGCGCGGCCTCGGCCCGGCGGGCTTCGCCCTCGTGCTCGTGGGCGGCGTCTTCTACAGCCTCGGAGCCGGGGTGTACGCGACCCGCAGGCCGGATCCATGGCCCCGCGTCTTCGGCTTCCACGAGGTCTTCCACGCCTTCACGGTGCTCGGGGCGGCCGCGCAGTTCGCGGCGATCGCCGTCTACGCCCTACCGGCGCGCTGAGCGGCGCGCAGTGCGGGGCGCGCCGCGCGGTCGGTCGCGACGCGGTGGCACCCGATGGCCGCCTCATGGCTTGGGCCGACCGCCGGGCAGGTACTTGTGCTGGAAGCTCCATCGTGTGGCGAGGAGGAAGATGGCGAGGGCCGCCTCGGCGGCAGCGATGCTGAGCAGGATCGCCGAGGAGGCGAGCGCGCCGAGGGCACAGAAGATGACCGCCCCGATGCCGATCCAGGCGGCGGCGCGCGCCAGGCGGTGATTGAGGTAGGTGACCGACGCGGCGCTCGGCGGGCCGGGCGGGGTGGTGGCTGGCTCGGCGAGCGGCTGTGGGTCAGCACCGCTGGCGTCGTCTGGCGGCGACGGCATCGGCGCAGGCTAGCCCTGCGATGGGCCGGGCGGCGCGGACGGGCTCGCCGAGGCGAGTGGGGGAGCGGACGGTAACCTCGTGCGATGGCCGAGCCCACCGCCGCTGACCGCCGACGCTTCCGCTACCGCTTCGCCCGCCCGGGCAACGAGGAGCTGGCGACGGGGGAGTACGAGAGCGACGACGCCGCCGAGGCGGCGGCGCGGCGTCTTTCGAGCGACCAGCGGACGCCGGTGATCGTCGAGCGGCACGACCTCGTCGACTGGGAGTACGTCACCGAGGTGGACGAGCGCTGAGCGACGGGCCGGTGCCACCACCGAGCCACGGCTCGCCGGGTGCCATCCTCGTCACCGGGGCGGGGAGCGGCATCGGGGCCGGCTGTGCCCGCGAGCTGGCGCGAACGGGCGCGCCCGTGGTCCTCGTGGGCCGGCGGCGCGAGCGGCTCGATGAGGTCGCGGCCGCGATCACCGAAGCCGGCGGCGCAGCGCACGTGCTCAGCTGGGACATCGCCGCCGGGGAGGACGCCGAGCCCCTCCTCGATGCGGCCGAGGAGCTCGCCGGCCCGCTCGGGGTGCTGGTGCACGCGGCCGGCAACCAGGTGCGCGCGCCGGCGGTCGCGCTCGAGCTCGAGGACTTCGACGCCGTCGTCGGCCTGCACCTACGGGCGGCCTTCGCGCTCTCGCGTGGTCTCGCCCGGCGGCTGATCGCCCGCGACGCGCCCGGCAGCATCGTCTACATCGCCTCGCTCACGAGCGAGCGCGTCGGCATCCCCGGGACGGTCGCCTACGCCTCGGCCAAGAGCGGCCTCCTCGGCCTGATGCGCACGCTGGCCGTCGAGTGGGGCCCGCACCACATCCGTGTCAACGCGATCGCGGTCGGCTTCGTCGCCACCGAGATGACCCGCGACGTCGACGGCACGCCGGCACGCCAGGCGCTCGTCGGCCGGGCGCCGCTCGGCCGGCTCGGCGAGGCCGCCGAGATCGGGACGGTGGCGTCGTTCTTGACTTCCGACGCGGCGCGCTTTGTCACCGGCGAGTGCGTGCGCGTCGACGGTGGGTGGAGCATCGCGTGAGCGCCGCTCGGTTGGCGCGCCGCGTCCCGCTGCGCGGCGCCTGGCGGGATGCGGCGCTCGGGGAGGATTAGCGCACCGGGCCCTGGGCAATCGCGCGCCGAGCGCGCGCGAGAACAAAGGGGGCGAGGTGCGCCACGAGATCTCCCGTCCACGGACGTGTGCCGCCGCGGCGCTGGTCGGATGCGGGCTGTGGCTGAGCGGCCGGGCCCAGGCGAGTGCGCTCGCCCCTCCCGCCAGCCCGACGACCCACCAGCTGGCCGCGATGCTGCTGCCCCTCAGCGCGTTGCCGGCAGGCTGGCACCGGACGACGACGGGCTCCGGCGCGCATGCGTCGGGCATCGGCTGCCTCAGCCACTTGCTCGAGCCGAGCGGCCTGCGGCAGCTGGCGAGCGTCCAGGCGAGCTACGCGCCGGCCGCCAAGGTGCCCGCGCTCACCGAGAAGCTCGCCACCTACGCCGACGGCCCGGTGGCGGCCTTCGCCAAGGTCCGCGTCGAGCTCGGGCGCTGCCGGCACTTCGCCGGCAGCGTCGATCACCAAGCCGTGACCGGGACCCTGCGCCCGATGCGGCTGGCGCGCCTCGGCACCCACTCGGCGGCCTACGTCGTCGCCTTGTCGGTCCGATCGATCACCCTCCACGAGGACGTCCTCATCGTCGACAAGGCGCCCGTCGTGCTCGGCCTGGCCGAGGCCTCCACCACGCCGATCAGCCGCGCTCAGTTCCTCCATCTGGCGCGGTTCGCGGCCGAACGGGTGCGCTGATCGGCCTCAGCCCGCCGCGGGCCCGGCGGCGTGGTCGGGGGGCTCGACGTCGTCGTCTGCAGCGCGCCGAGCGGGACGGCACCTGGCGGCGCGGAGAGGTCCAAGCGGGCGGGATAGCCGAAGACGATCGCCAAGGAGCCCGAGGCGTCATGCGCGCGCAGCGAGATCGCCAGCGCGTTGGCGTCGTCGGTGACCTCGAGCACCTGGTGCGCGGAGGTCACCTGGACGACGAGGTGCCCGCGGTCGCGGCGGGCGGCATGGAGCTGGAAGGGGCCGAAGGCCGGTCCGCTCTTGATGAAGCGGGCGAGGCGCGCCGGGTTGGTGAAGGCCCCGAGCTGTCCGGCGAGGCGGACGACGCTCGCGCCCGGCATCACGAACCAGCGCCCGACGAGCCGCGCCACCGCGGTCGTGGACGACGTGCCCAGCGCGTCCATCCAAAGGCGCGCGTTGCTCCGCACGTACCGGCGCGCCCCGAGCCGGACGAAGCCGAGCAGGGTCGTTCCTCCTGCCGTGCGCGTCGAGAGCGTCCCGCTCGCGTCCCTGCCCGCTTGGCTCGATCGGATCGAGCAGCCCACGCGCTTGGTCACCGTGAGGGAGAAGCCGCTCGCGCTGAAGCTCGCCCGGCGCGGCCAGAACGCGGGGGCGCCGCCGTGACGCAGAGCGGCGCGATCGCGAACGCGCCTCGACGTGCGCCCATGGTGCTCCTCATGTCGATCCTGCCCGCTCGGCCAGGCCAAGCCGAATGCTCGCGCGGCCTTGGGCCGCTGCCGGCTCCGCGTTGACCCATCCTCGCGCCGGCTCGTCGTGCGCGGCGCGGCGTGGCCGTCGTGGCGGTGGCGCAAAGGGCACTTCGGCACGCCGGGCGGCTCGTAGACTGACGGTGGCAGAAGGAGTCGATATGTCCTCGACCGCAGTTGAGCTGTGGGTCGGCCTGATGGTGGCGGCCATGGTGATCTACATGGTCGCCTACACGCTGCTTCGGACCTCGGGGGACGGGCGGCCGTGGTATGTGCGGCTCCGGCACCCGACGGCCGGCGGCGAACGCGAGGCGGCGCCAGCGCCCGAGGCGGCCCCCGAGGCCGGCGCGCCGTCCAAGGAGCCAGCGCCAACGGGCGACGGGGCGCGTGGCGCGTCTGAGGCGGAGCGACCAGCGGCTCGCGAGGCGGCGCACTCGCGCTGATCCCCCGCTCGATCGCCGGCGTACCCCAGAGTGGGCACGCCGGAGGTCGACCTGTGCCGGCGGAGCTTGGCGATTGCCGGCCATCTGGTCCCGCGTGGCGTGGCTCGGTCCCGGTGGCGTCACAGCCGACCCCTAGCGTGTCGGCGACCCGGGCCGCGCTGGTCCGCAGATCGCGCCGTCGTCGGCGCCTCGTGCCGGCAGCTCGCCGGACAGGGTCGCGCCGGAGGCACGGTGGCTCGCGTCGACGTCCAAGCACATCTCGCCCAGCTCCGCGCGGGCGTCGCCGCGCTCGCCAGCTCGGCGGCGTGGCAACGCCACCTTGAGTTCCAGAGCCGGTTTCATCGCTATAGCCCCCGCAACGTCATGCTCATTGCGGCCCAGTGCGAGCACGCCAGCTACGTCGCGAGCTATCGGCACTGGCAGCGCCTCGGCCGCTTCGTGCGCAAGGGCGAGCGCGCCATCTGGATCTTCGCCCCGGTGCTTGTCCGCAACCACGCGAGCCGCGAAGGGCGCGAGGAGGCCGAGGCGGTGCGGGGCTTCCGCCTGGTGCCGGTCTTCGACCTCAGTCAGACTGATGGCGAAGCAGTGCCATCACTTTGCGAGCTCGTCGGAGCCCCCGTCCCGGCCGAGCACTACGAGCGCCTCTGCCTCGTCGCCCGCCGACTCGGCTATTCGGTGCAAGACCACGACTTCGCCGGCGCCGCCAACGGCGACTGCAACCACGCTGAGCGGCGCTTGCGCGTCGAGGTCGCGAACCCGGCCGCGCAGCGACTGAAGACCCTTGCGCACGAGCTCGGCCATGCCGTCCTGCACGCCGATTGCGCCGATCGCTCGCTTGCCGAGCTCGAGGCGGAGTCGGTGGCCTATGTGCTCTGCCGCATCTTCGGTGTCGACACGGGCAGCTACTCCTTCGGGTATGTCACCGCGTGGGCCGGCGGCGGGGAGGAGGCGATCGCCGCCATCAATGCGTCCTGCGAGCGAATCCATCGTGCGGTCAGCCTGCTCAGCGCGCCCGGCGTCGATGGGCCCCGGCATACCGACCCATAGGCCAGGGCCGATGTCACATTTGGTCGACTGCTAGCCTCCTCGCTCGTGGAACACAGAGGGGCCAGCACCGGGGTGAGCTCGAAGCCACGGGGGTGCCGGTGAGCGGTCCCGCCGGTGGCTTGTTCGGCGCCGCTCCCAACGCGCTCACCAAAACCGACCTCGCCTACGAGCAGATCCGCGAGGCGATCCTCGCCGGGCGTTTCGAGCCGGGATCGGTCCTCGACCAAGAGCTCCTCGCCGAACAGCTCAAGTTGTCGACCACTCCGGTGCGCGAAGCGCTGCGCCGTCTTGAGTCCGAGCGGCTCGTGGTGCGCCGCGCGCACCGAGACACGGTCGTCGCGCCGCTCGCCGCGGAGGTCCTCGAGGAGAGCTTCACGATCCATCTCGCCCTCGATCCGGTGGCAGCGTCGCTGGCCGCGACCAACGCGACGGCAGAAGAGCGCCGGGTGCTCAATCAGCTGCTCGATGTCGACGAGCCGGGCGGGAACACGGCACAAGAGGTGCATGCCCACCGCAGGCTGCACCGCGCGATCTACGGCGCATGCCACAACTCGATCCTGGTCGAGATGCTCGACAGCCTGTGGAACATCATGGACCGCTATCGCTATGTCTCGGCGCGGATCGGCACCGAGGTGCCGGCGGTGCACCGCGACCACGCGCCGTTGCTCGAGGCGGTGATCGCTGGCCGCCCGCGCGAGGCGGCGCGCCTCATGCGCCTGCACACCATCGAAGGCATCGAGGCGATGCGCGGGGGAGCGGACTGAGGGGCTTGGGTCGATGCGATCCGTCATGGTGGGCCGCCGGTCGGGCCATGATGCGCCGATCGCGCCGAGGCCCGACGCCCTGGCGGGCTCAGCCGGCGAGCAGTCGGGGAAAGATCTGCGGCGTGTCGTCACCGGGGCGCATCACGGCGTAGGTCGATCCGGCCTGGCCCGATGCGCCGCCGTGGCGACCGTCGGGACACAGCGCAAGGGCGCGCAGCTCGGCGGCGAAGGGATCCTCGAGCGCGCCGGCCTCGCGCAGCATCGCCCGGCAGGACTCGCCCGGCTCGAGCCCGCGGGCGATGCCGTCGACGATGGCGCGCGCGCCCACCACCCGCATCGCCATCTCGCCCCGCCCCGTGCAGGCCGCCCCGGCTGCGCGCAGATCGCAGTAGTTGCCGGCGCCGCAGATCGCCGAGTCGCCGATCCGCCCCGGATACTTGAAGGGGTAGCCGCTCGTCGAGACGCCGACGCACAGCTCGCCCGCCTCGTCGAGGGCGATGACGTTGATCGTGCCCCACGGCCCGTCGTGGCGCCCGAAGCGGCGCACGAGCGCCATCGCCGCCTCCTTGTAGCGCTGCTCGCCTTCGCTCGCTGCGGTGCGCTCGCCCTCGAGGGCATCGGGCGAGGGCGAGAGCGCCTCGAGGAACATCGCGCGCGACTCCTCGGTGAGCAGTTCGGCGCGCGAGAAGCCGTTCTCCTCGGCGAAGCGCTCGGCCCCCTCGCCGACGAGCAGGCAGTGCTGGGGTAGGCGCTCGAGCACGGCGCGGGCGACCGAGATCGGGTGGGGAAAGCCACGGAGCGCGCCGACGGCGCCGAAGGCCCGACTCGAGCCGATCATCACCGAGGCGTCGAGCTCGACCTCGCCGAGCGCGTTCGGCAGCCCACCGGTGCCGACGTAGTGGTCGGCGAGGTTGTCCTCGCAGGCCATTAGTGCTGCCTCGACGGCGTCGAGGGCGCTCGCCCCAGCGTTGAGGAGCGCGAGCGCCGCCGGCAGGCCGACCTCGCTCCGCTCGCTGCCGATGATCACCGGCTTGGTCACCGAAAAGGGGCTCCTCGTTCTCGCCAACGACCGGGGGGACCGCGGCACCGGGCGCGTCGTCGCAGCGCGCTCGGTCACCGGGTGCTGCCACCCTAGCGAGGCCATCCGCGAGCGGGCGAGGCGCCCATTCGACGCTGCCGCGGCGCCGGCGCGTCAAGCGAACGACGCCGGCGGCCGATACTGAAGCACATGAGCGGGGCGCGGCCGTCCAAGCGCACGCCAGCGCGTCGCACCATTGCCCGGTGGGGCGTCTTCCTCACCGCCGTGGCGGTGGTCGGAGCCTTCGGGGCTGGCATCGGCCAGGGCGTCGCCCAGGCCGCTCCGGTCGCGCCGCCCGTCGTGCGCGTGCTGCGCCTGGATCGCCACCTGTTGCCCGCCACGGGCGGCGTGGTGAGCCTGTCGGTCCGGACCGACCGGGCGAGCTCGTGTCACCTCGAGCTGCTCAGCATCCCCCATCTCGCCGTGCGCTTCCGCCGCCAGGCCTCGATCTGCAACGGCGGGTATGCGATCACGATCGGGCCGAACCGCCACGAGGTGGCGATCGATCTCGTCTTTCGCTACCTCGCCGAGGGCGAAGGCGCCGCGGCCGCCCGCCGGCTCGTGATCAAGGTGGCGGCCGCGCCCGCCCCGCCGGCGCCGTCGGCGACGGCGCCGACCCGAGCGCCCGCCACGAGCAGCCCGGCGCCGCCCGCCAGCACCTTTGCGGGCGTGCCCGCCCCGGCTGCCTCGCCGGTCCTCTTGGACGTGGCGCCCGCCTCGCAGCCCGCGAGCGGCTTCCAAGAGTCGGACAACTGGTCGGGCTATCTGCTCCCGGCCCCCGGCGGGATCAGCTACGTGGGCGGGCAGTGGGTCGTGCCGCGGCTGGACTGCCAGGCGACACCGAACGGCGCCGAGTCGACCTGGGTGGGCCTCGGCGGCGCGGGCAACTCGGCGGGCGCGAGCACCGGGTCGCTGCTGCAGACCGGCACCGATGACCAATGCGTGGGCGGGCTGCAGCAGGAGAGCGCGTGGTGGGAGCTATATCCGAGCGCACCGAACGCCGCGCAGTACTTTGTCGGCCTCACCGTCCAGCCGGGCAACACGATGCGCGCCCAGGTGTACCAGGCCGCGAGCGGCCAGTGGGTGACCGAGCTCGAGAACCTCTCGAGCGGCGTGAGCGGGGTGATGGTGAGCGGTGGCTCCTGGGGCGTGCTCGATCCCTCCGGCAACTTCGACGAGCAGGGCAACGCCAGCGGCCTCAGCTACAGCGGGGCGACGAGCGCCGAGTGGATCGTCGAGGACTACCAGTTGAACCAGGTTCAGGTGCCTTTCGCGGACTATGGCACGGTGAGCTTCTCGAACCTGGCGACCTCGCTTGAGACCTGGACGCTCGATGCGGGCGAGGGACAGGCGATCGTCCAGAACGGCGCCACGATCTCGACACCCGGCCTGCCCGCGCGCAGCGGGTTCTCGGTGACCTTCACGGGCTGAGGTCGCCTGGTGGGCGAGGCCTGGGCGCCGAGGGCGCCCACGAGCGCGCCGCCAAAGAGCGCGGCGGCGATCACCGCGGCGAGGATGGCGAGGGTCACCTTGAGGCCGTGGAAGCGGCCGAGCATCGCCATCGAGAGCAGGCTGAGGGGGGCGGCGCGATCAGTGCCGCACCGGCGACGATGGGGGAGAAGCCGCCCGCAGTAGGCCGACGACGATCGAGATCTCCCCGGCGGTCGGCGCGACGACGAGGGCAGCGGCGGCCGCGGCGATCAGCGCGGCGAGGACACCGAGGGTCGTGGCGCCGCGGCCGAGCGGGAACAGCCAGCCGCGCAGTGCGCCGAGCGCCAGCACCACGAGCACGTGCTCGGGCACGAGGGTCACCGTGAGGCGCACGAGCGCGAATGGGGAGCGAAGGGGGAGGGCGCGCCGCGGGCTCACCGGCGCGATGGTGGCATCGCTCGCCGGCGCCGCCGGTCCGGCCGCCTCGGCCCTCCGTGGCGCGAGCCGCGCGATTGCCGGGGCGGCGGCGAAGACGACGAGCGCGCCGACGAGGACGCGTGCCAGGGCGTAGCGCCAGGGCAGGACGAGGGCGAGAAAGGCGACCACGGCCGAATTGGGCAGCGGGTTGCCGAGCCAGCAGGACAGCGCGGTGGCGACCGGGGCGCCCGATCGCCGCAGCGAGGCGGTGATCGGAGCCCCACAGCAGGTGCACATCATGCACGGCAGCGCCACGAGACCGCTACGGAGCGAGGCGTGCAGGTTGCTGGGTCCCGAGCGGCCGACGATCGCCGATCGCGACAGCAAGGTCGACGCCCGCGCCGATGAAGAGCGCGCCGAGCCGGGCCGCCCAGATGTCCTTCAAGTGGGCAACCGTGAATGCCACGGTGCCGTGCCAGGTGGGGGCGGCGCCGGCAGACGCCAGGATCGAATGGCCGGGGAAGGAAGGCGTGCGCGCCCGCCACGGTGACGAGCTTGTGGGCAGAGGGCCACCACGTGGCCACAAAGACGCCGGCGAGGGTGATCAGGGCGAAGGTGGCCAGAGACGCGAGCACGCTGGGATGGCGCCACCACGGTGTCGGATCGAGCGCGAGCTCGCCGCCCGGCCCGACGGCGATGGGCCTGGGCGCGGCGCGATCGGCGGCGGAGGGGTCATGTCGTCCACGTCCTTTCCAGGCGCCGAGCCCGCCAAACCGCTTGCCAACACGGCGATGCCGCCAGGCAGGGGCGCCGGCGCGCCGATCCGATCAGCGCGCCGACGCGATCGGCACGCCCGTGTCGAGAGCTGCCCCGGGTACTCGGCAAGGCCCGAAATGGCGGAGGTGGACGGGAATCGAACCCGCCGGACGGGGATCGCCCGTCCCACCCGCTTTGAAGGCGGGGGAGCCCACCAGGCGCTCGGACACCTCCGGCGGGCACGCTAGTTGCTCTGGCGCCATCGGCGCGCCGGCTCAGTCGATCGTGATGCGGGGCTCGGGCCCGGCGGTGATCTCGCCGATGATCGGCACGCCCGGCACCTCGCCGACGACGAGGAGGCCGCCGGAGGTCTGCGCATCGGCGAGCAGCAGCAGCTCGGACTCCGAGCAGTCGGTGTCGAGGTGCTGGCGCACCCACTCGAGGTTGGCCCGGCTGCCCCCGGGGACGAAACCGGCTGCGAGCGAGGCGCGCGCCCCGTCGAGGTAGGGGACCGCGGCCGAATCGAGACGCGCCGACACCTTGCTCGCCCGCAGCATTTTGTAGAGATGGCCGAGCAGCCCGAAGCCGGTGACGTCGGTCGCGGCGCGGACCCCGGCCGCCAGCGCGGCCCGGCTCGCCTCGGCGTTGAGCGCGGCCATCGTCTCGATCGCCTCGGCGAAGCGCTCGCCGGTGGCCTTGTGCCGGTTGTTCAAGATCCCGACCCCGAGCGGCTTGGTGATCCCGATGGGGAGGCCCGCCTCGGCGGCGTCGTTGCGCAAGAGCCGATCGCGCGACGCGATCCCGGTGACCGCTAGGCCGTACTTGGGCGTGTCGTCGCGGATGGAGTGCCCGCCGGCCACCGGGCAGCGGGCGAGGTCACAGACCGCCCGGCCGCCGCGCAGGACGGCTTCGGCGAGCTCTGGGGCGAGCCGGTCGGTCGGCCAGGCGAGGAGGTTGAGGCTACAGATCGGCTCGCCGCCCATCGCGTAGACGTCCGAGAGCGCGTTCGCGGCGGCGATGCGGCCCCAGTCGTAGGGGTCGTCGACGACGGGGGGGAAGAAGTCCGTGGTCGACACGAGGCAGCGCCCGTCGCCAAGGTCCACCAGGGCGGCGTCGTCCCCGCCCTCGAGCCCCCACACCAAGGCGACGCCTGGGACCGAGATCGGCGCCGCCGCCTCCTGTCCGCCATAGGCGTGGTCGAGCAGCGACTCGAGCTCACCGGCGGGCACCTTGCATGAGCAGCCACCGCCCGAGGTGAAGCTGGTCAGGCGAACCGGGACGTCGAAGGCGGTCATTGCACTCCTTGGGGTTCTACGGGCTTGGCACCGGCGAGCTCGTCGAGCCGCGACCCGGCGACCCGGCGGTCCTCGCGCCGGCGCGTCGCCCCGAGGCCGTCGAGCGCGGCGAGCAGCGGCAGCGCGTACTTGCGCGAGGTGCCGAGCGCCTCGCGCACCGCCGAGACGGTGACGCCCTCGGGCGCGTCCTCGAGCAGCGAGCGGACGGCGGCGGCGGCCTTGCAGATCGCGTCCTTGCTGAACCAGCAGCCGTCCGAGGCGACGACGAGGCCGCGGCGGACGAGCTCGCGCAGCGCAGCATCGCTTACGCCCTCGGCGCGGGGCTCAGGCGGGCTGAAGGGCGCGGCGCGCAGCGCTTCGAGGTAGGGGCCGACCCCGAGCTCGGCGATGCCGTCATCGGCTGCCGCCCGGGTCATCGCCTTGCCCTTGTCGACGACCGCGCCCTCGAGGCGCTCGAGCACGGCGCGCTCGCGCTCGTCGAGCGCGCTGAGCTCGACGCCGAGGCCTCCGGCCGCCGCCAGGCGCTCGCTGAGGCGGCTGGCGAGCTGGGCGATGGCGGCCTCGTCGGCGACGAAGCGACCGAGGTTCGCCGGCCGGCGCTCGCCCGTCAGGCGCTCGAGGCGCGCGGCATCGACGAAGCCCCGCTCGCGCACGACGCGCTCGATCGAGCGGTCGGGACGGGCGCGCGCGGCGGGGAGGACGGGATCGACGTCGAGTACCTCGCCGCCGCCGACGGTCTCGCCTCGGCCGGACTCGCGCAGCACGTAGCGGTCGCCCGGCAGGAGCGGAAGCGGGACGGGGAGGTGGATGCGCGCCGCCCCGAGCTCGCCCGGCGACAAGGCGCTCGCGCCGAGCAGGCGCAAGGAGGCAGGCAGCTGGGCGGAGCCGGCATGGAACTGGTAGGCGCCGCGGCGGGCCACGTCGTGGCCGAGCGCCGCCAGCACCTGGAGGGAGACGTCGAAGGTCGCAGACGGCTCGTAGCGGCCGGGATGCACGAGCGCCTGGCCGCGGGCGAGCTGGCGGCGCTCGGGCCCGACGAGGTTGAGCGCCACGCGGCTCCCCGGGGCGGCGACTTGGAGCGCTGCCCCGTCGGTCTGGATCGCCCGCACCCGGGCGGCGAGCGGGCGAAAGCTCGGCGGCGCGCCCGGCACGGCGCACAGCTCGTCGCCGAGGTGGATCGCGCCACCCGCGAGCGACCCGGTGACCACGGTCCCCGCCCCCTTGGCGGCAAAGACGCGATCCAGCCAAAGCCGCGTCCGGCCGGAGTCGGCCGGCGGGCCGAGCCGGTCGAGCAGGCGCTCGAGCGCGCCAGTGAGCCCATCGAGCCCGATGCCCGCTGGCGCGTCGACCTCGACGATCTCGGCGCTCGAAAAGGGACTCGTGGCGAGGTGGTGGGCGACCTGCGCGCGGGCCTCGGCCCGACGGGCGTCGTCGACGGCGGCCACCTTGGTGAGGGCGACCACCGCCTCGGAGATGCCGAGCAGCTCGAGAATGCGCAGGTGCTCTTCGGACTGGGGCATCCAGCCGTCGTCGGCGGCGACGACGAACAGGCAGCTGCCGACTGCCCCGACGCCGGCCAGCATGTTCTTGATGAAGCGGACATGGCCGGGGACGTCGACGAAGCCGACGCGGCGGCCCGAGGAGAGCGAGCAGAAGGCGAAGCCCAGGTCGATCGTCATACCCCGCTCGCGCTCTTCAGCGAAGCGGTCCGGGTCGGTGCCGGTCAGGGCGCGGACCAAGGTGGACTTGCCGTGATCGACGTGTCCCGCCGTGGCGACGGTGTGGGTCGTCGCGCCGGTCATCGCCGGGGTGCCCAGGTGGCACCGAGGGCGGCCGCGAGCAGGGGGTCGTCCTCGGCGGCGACGCTGCGCAGGTCACAGATCGTCCGCCCGTCCTCGGCGCGGGCGATCACCGGCGGATCGTTCGCCCGCAGCGCCGCGCGGTGATCCCCCGGGGCGCACAGGCCAAAGGAGGCGATCTCCACCCCGGGGAGCGAGCCGCCACCGGGCGCCGCCGCCGTCGCCCGCGCCTGCCAGCCGGTGGTGACAGCGAGCGCCTGGGCGCGCGCCTCGAGCGCGGCGACGGGTTGGGTGGCGAGGCGCCAGAAGGCGATCGCGTCGGCGTCGCGGCGGGCGTAGGCGAGGGCGGTCGCCTGCAGTGCAGCGAGGACGAGCCCGCCCGGGCGCAGCGCCCGCGCCAAGGGGTGGCGGGCGCACGCCTCGACCGCCTGCTCGTCCCCGACGATCACCCCTGCCTGGGGGCCGCCGAGGAGCTTGTCGCCCGAGAAGGTGGCGACGGTCGCGCCGGCCTCGACCGCCTGGCGCACGCCCGGCTCGTTCGCCAACCACCCCGGGGGCGCCGCGCGCAGCCAGGGGGTGTTGGCGTCGAGCAGGCCCGAGCCGAGGTCCGCGATCACCGGCACGCCGAGCGTGCTCAGCTCGCCGATACCGACCGATTCGGTGAAGCCCACCACCTTGTAGTTGGACTGGTGCACCTTGACGATCACCGCGTCGCCGCCCGCAGCGAGCGCCGCCTCGTAGTCGGCGCGGCGGGTGCGGTTGGTGGTGCCGACCTCCACGAGCTCGGCGCCGGAGATGGCGAGGACCTCGGGGATGCGAAAGCCGCCGCCGATCTCGACGAGCTCGCCGCGGCTGATGATCGCCCGGCGCCCTGTCGCCAGCGCGGCGAGGGCGAGGAGGATCGCGCCGGCGCCGTTGTTGAGGACGAGCGCGGCCTTCGCCCCGCACAGCTCGGCCAGCAGCGGTCCGGCGTGCGCGCTGCGGCTGCCGCGCCGGCCCGAGTCGAGGTCGAGCTCGAGGTTGGTGTAGCGGGCCGGCTGCTCGTGGGCGAGCGGTGCCCGACCGAGGTTGGTGTGCAAGAGGACCCCGGTGGCGTTGATCACCGGCCGCAGCTGGCGGCGGGCGATCGCCTCGGCGCGCTGGCGCGCCGAGTCCGGTTCGCCCGCGGCGATCGCCTCGCGCGCCGCGCGCACCAACAGCGCGTGCGGCAGCCCCACGTCGGCGATCCGCCGGCTGAGCGCGTCGACCGAGGGCGGCGGGGCGGTCGGGCGATCCACTCCCGAGACGGTACCGGCGGCGCCGCCCCGCGCCGGCGCGCCGCGCTCAGCCGGCGGTGCGCGCCGCGCGGCGCATGCGCTGGGGCACCACGGTGTACTTGGGATCCTCTGCCGAGACGAAGCCGGACTCGAAGATCGCGAAGCGCTCGAGCGCCGAGCCGGCGACGAGCGCGGCGCCCGAGAGCTGGGCCAGCCACCGCCGATGGCCGCACAACGCGGCGCCCGCGGCACCAAGGCTGGTGAGTCCGAGGGCGAGCCGGCCGTAGCGACGGGCCTTGCCGAGCTCGTAGGCCTCGCCGACGAGGCCCATGCGCTTCTCCATCACCTTGGTGAGAGCCACCTCGGCGGCGCCGCTCGCTGCGCCGAGGCGGCGCAGTGGTGCGACCTCCTCGCTCGGCGCGGCGATCAGCCCGACGCCGGCGGCCGCGCTCATCGCCGAGGCGGCGAAGACGAAGGGCATCTCCCGGTAGCCGTCGTGCCAGGACGGCACCGCGGTGTTGGTGATGAGCGCGGCGGTGTAGGTGGCCACGAGGGGCCCCACCGCCGCGGCCCCGGCGGTCGCCAGGTTGCCGAGCCGCCGGGCGCGCCCGGTTGCAGCCGACAGGCTCGCCACCATGGCGGCCGGGGCGTAGGCCGACAGTAGCCACGAGCCGACGCTCATCGGGGAGGTGGGCTTGAAGGTGCGCAGCATGTTGGCAAAGCGCGCCGGGCGGCCGAGGTCGTGGACGAGCGCGGCGAAGGAGAGTGAGACCGCGCCGGTGGCCGCCAGCTTGGCCGCCCGGGCGAGCGCTGGCCGGCTGGTCAGCTGCGCGCCCGCCGCCAGCACCGAGGAGGCGCCGGCGAGGCCGCCGAGGAAGAGGTAGCCGGGGATGTCCGGGGCCTCCCAGACGGGGGAGTTGATGATCGCCTTGTCGTAGTAGGAGGAGAACTGCGCCTCGGGGACCATCGGCTGTTCGCCGCCGCGCCGGCCCTTTCGGGGCCGGGCGACGTCTTCGCCGGCACCGGTGTTCACCCCGACGGTGGCCTCCCGGCCGGGCGCGGTGTGCTCGAGGCCGTCACGGGTCACCTCGTTCTGGCTCATGGCCGCCTGCCGATGAAGCTCGTCGCGATGACCGACACGATGCCGAGCGCGGCCGCGCCGACGCGCACCCACATCTCGGGCAGGTCGCGCGTGGTCACCACCGGGTCCGGTGGTAGGCCGTAGACCTCCGGCTCGTCGAGGAGCAAGAAGAAGGCGCCGTCGCCGCCGACGCCGTCGCCCTCGTCGCGCCCATACAGCCGGGCGTCGCTCACCCCCGCGGCGTGCAGCTGGGCGAGGCGCTGATCGGCGCGGTGGTGCAGCTCGTCGAGCTCGCCGAACTGGATCGAGTCGGTCGGGCACGCCTTCGCGCACGCCGGCTCGACGCCGATCGAGATCCGGTCGTAGCACAAGGTGCACTTCCAGGCCCTCCCGTCGCCCTGGCGCTGGTCGATGACGCCGTAGGGGCAGGCCGGGATGCAGTAGCCGCAGCCGTTGCAGATGTCCTCTTGCACGACGACGGTGCCGAACTCGGTGCGCATCAGCGCCCCGGTCGGGCAGACGTCCAGGCACGCGGCGTGCGTGCAGTGCTTGCAGACGTCAGAGGACATGAGCCAGCGCAATGAGCCGCCGTCGTCTTGGACCTCCTCGCCCGAGACCTGGTGCGCGACGCGCCGGCGCTGCTCGATGAACGCGACGTGACGCCAGGTGTCGGCGCCGAGCCCGCCGGTGTTGTCATAGGACATGCCGGTGAAGTTGAGGCCGTCCTCGGGGACCTGGTTCCACTCCTTGCAGGCCACCTCGCAGGCCTTGCAGCCGATGCAGACCGAGGTGTCGGTGAAAAAGCCCATCCGGGGCGGGTGGTCCCGATAGCCGCTCGCGTGGGCGGGCGTCTCGTCTTCGAGCAGCAGCGACTCGAGGTCAACGGCCACCGCGCACCTCCATCCCGGTCGACTCGGTGATCCCTGCACGCCGCTGGTACTCCTCCACGAGCGCCACCCTCTCCGGGCCCCGCGGCCGGCGACCGGGCCGGATGTCGCCGGTGAAGGCCTTGACCTCTTGGATGTGCACGTTCGGGTCCAGGCTGATCGCGGCGAGCTCGTTGGCGGCGTCGCCCTGGCTGTAGCCGTTCGGCCCCCAGTGGTACGGCAGCCCGATCTGGTGGATGCGGCGCCCCTGCACGGTGATCGGCGTCATCCGCTCGGTGACGAGCACCCTCGCCTCGATCGCCCCGCGGGCGGTCACGATGGTCGCCCAGCCGAGGTGCTCGAGCTCGCGCGCCTTGGCGAGCTCGGGGTGCACCTCGCAGAACATCTCGGGCTGCAGCTCGGCGAGGTAGGGCTGCCAGCGGCTCATGCCGCCCGCCGTGTGGTGCTCGGTGAGGCGGTAGGTGGTGAGCACGTAGGGGAAGACCGCCGAGCCCGGCTCGCTCGGGCTCGGGTGGAGGCGGTTGTGCTTGCGGGGGAAGACCTGGCGCACCGGGTTGCGCTGCTGGCCATAGAGCAGGTTCGCAAAGGGCGAGTCCTGCGGCTCGTAGTGCGCCGGCAGCGGGCCGTCCTGCAGCCCGGTCGGAGCGAAGAGCCATGCCTTGCCGTCGGCCTGCATGACGAAGGGGTCGACGCCCGACAGCGCCTCGGCCGCCTTCGCGCCGGCGGGCGGTCGGTGCCAAGGGGACTTCCTGGCGTCGAAGTCCGGGACGTCGTGCCCGGTCCAGCGCGCCTTGTCGTCGTCCCACCAGATGTAGGCCTTGCGCTCGCTCCACGGCTTGCCGTCCGGATCGGCCGAGGCGCGGTTGTAGATGATCCGCCGGTTGGCGGGCCACGCCCAGCCCCACTCGGGGGCGACCCAGCTCTGCTCGCGCCAGGGCTTGCGCCGCGCCACCTGGTTGACGCCGTCGCTGTAGCAGCCGGTGTAGATCCAACAGCCACAGGCCGTCGAGCCGTCCTCATTGAGCTGCTCATAGGACGACAGCGGCGCGCCATTCGCGTCGTAGCCGTTGATCTCGGCCAGCACCGCCTCCGCGCTCGGCTCGGCGATCGCGCCCTCGGTGGGGTAGTCCCACGTGAGGTCCTGCACCGGGCGGTCCATCGCCTCGCTCGAGGTAGCCAGCCGGTCTTTGATGCGCCGGCCGAGATGGTAGTAGAACCACAGGTCGCTCCGGGCGTGGCCGGGGGGCTCGATCGCCGCGTGGTGCCACTGCAGCATGCGCTGGGTGTTGGTGAAGCTGCCGTTCTTCTCGGTGTGGGCGGCGGCGGGGAAGAAGAAGACCTCCGTCGCGATGTCCTCGGTCCGAAGCTCGCCGGTCTCGATCTCCGGACCGTCTTTCCACCAGGTCGCCGACTCGATGAGAGAGAAGTCGCGCACGACCAGCCAGTCGAGGTTCGCCATGCCGAGGCGCTGCATCTTGGCGTTGGCCGAGCCGACGGCGGGGTTCTCGCCGACGATGAAGTAGCCCTTGCAGGTCCCATCCAGCTGGGCCATCACGGTCTCATAGGTGCTGTGGCTGCCCGAGATGCGCGGCAGGTAGTCGTAGCAGAAGTCGTTCTCGGGCGTGGCGGCCTCGCCCCACCAGGCCTTCAACAGGCTCACCATGTACGAGCGCATGTCGCCCCAAAAGCCCTTGTCGGTCTCCTCGCCCGCCACGTAGGTGTCGAGGTCCACGTCCACGCCGGCGTGGGGCATCGGCAGGTAGCCCGGCAGGAGGTTGAACAGCGTCGGGATGTCGGTCGATCCCTGGATGCTGGCGTGCCCGCGCAGCGCCAAGATGCCGCCACCGGGCCGGCCGATGTTGCCGAGCAACAGCTGCAAGATGGCGGCGGTGCGGATGTACTGCACCCCCACGCTGTGCTGGGTCCAGCCGACCGCGTAGCAAAAGGCGCTCGTGCGCTCGCGACCGGAGTTGCTGGCGAGCGTCTCGCAGACCTTCAAGAAGAGCTCCTTTGGGACACCGCAGATCTGCTCGACGACTTCTGGCGTGTAGCGGGAAAAGTGCCGCTTCACGATCTGGAAGACACAGCGCGGATCTTGCATCGTCTCGTCGCGATCGGGGTTGCCGGGCGCGGCGGCGCCACCGGATCCGTGTGACTCGCCGTGCGCGGCCTCGGCCTTGGCCGACTCGGCCTGATGGCGCTGTTGGTGCGCGTCGGCTTGCTTGGCCTCCATCTCCCGGTGGCCCGAGGCCGCCTGGACCGCGCCGGTCTGGTACTCCCAGCTGTGGAAGTCGTACTTGCGCTGCTCTGCGTCCAGTCCGGAGAAGACGCCGTCGAGATCCTCGGTGTCTTTGAACTCCTCAGAGATCAGCGTCGGTCCGTTGGTGTAGGCGACGACGTAGTCCCGGAAGTAGCGCTCGTGCTCGATGACGTAGTTGATGATCCCGCCGAGGAAGGCGATGTCGGTGCCGGCGCGCAGCGGCACGTGGATGTCCGCTACGGCGCTCGTGCGGGTGTAGCGCGGGTCGACGTGGATCAGTGTCGCGCCGCGCGCCTTGGCCTCCATGACCCACTGGAAGCCGACGGGATGGCACTCGGCCATGTTCGAGCCCTCGATGAGGATGCAGTCGGCGTTCTGCAGGTCCTGCTGGAACGTCGTCGCACCGCCGCGGCCGAACGAGGTCCCCAAACTGGGGACGGTGGCCGAGTGTCATATGCGGGCCTGGTTCTCGATCTGGATCGCGCCGATCGCCGTGTAGAGCTTTTTCATCAAGTAGTTCTCTTCATTGTCGAGCGTGGCTCCGCCGAGGCTTGCAATGCCGAGCGTGCGCCGCGTGCGCTTTGCCTCTTGCTCCCACTGCCAGGTCTCGCGCCGCGTCGTGATGACCCGATCGGCGACCATGTCCATCGCCGTGTCGAGGTCGAGTACCTCCCAGTCGCTCCCGTGCGGCCGGCGGTAGAGCACCTCGTAGCGTCTCGCCTCACCGGTGGTGAGCTGGAGGCTGGCCGAGCCCTTCGGGCACAGCCGGCCGCGGCTGACCGGGGAGTCCGGGTCGCCTTCGATCTGGACGACCTTGTTGTTTTTCACGAAGACGTTCTGGCCGCACCCGACGGCGCAGTAGGGACAGACCGACTTCACGACCCGGTCGGCATCGGCGAGTCGCGCCGTGAGGTGCTCGGAGCGCTTGGACTTGACCGCCTTGCCGCGACCGAGGCGGTCGGGGCCGGTCAGCTGGTCGAGGACGGGCCACTTCGCCATCTTGGTCACGAGGTCTCCTCCTTGGGCGCCTGCCCACTCATCTCCTGGTCCTGCCCGCTCATCTGTTGGTTCGCGCTGTCCTCGAGCGCCTCTTCGGTCGCCTTGCCGCGGCGCTCAGCGGGTCGCTCGCCGGCCGAGTCGCGGAGGCGATCGAGCGCTGCGCCAGCGGCACCCGCCGCCTTGACGGCCCCTCCGGGGCGCTTGGGGGCGCGGCGATGGGGGCGGGTGGGAGCGTGGGGCTCGGCATGGCTGAACTTGTCCCCGAGGGACTTCTGCGCCTCGCGGTCGAGGGCCGCGCCGAGCTTGAGGAGCACGCGGTCTTCGAAGGCGACGTGGTGGTAGCTCGCCGTCTCGAGCTCGCTCACCAGCTGATCGAGCGCGGGGTCGTCGGCATCGGTCCGGCCGATCTTCACGAGCAGGTCCTTGCCCTCTTGCTCTTGGGCGAGGGCGTGCTCGGCCAGCTCGTCACCGTCCGCGAGGTGCGCGCGCACCGCCGGCCACAGGTGCTCCTGCTCGGTCGCCTCGTGCTTGGACAAGGCCACGGTGATCATGTCGAGGACCGATTCGCGCTGAGAGCGCTGGGCTGGTGACGCTCCGTCCTTGACACCGGGGATCGTCTTCAGCACCTTCAAGAGCGCGTCGACCTGGTCGTGGTCGCGGGTGATCACCGAAGCGATGTCGTCCTCTTCGGTCGCCGTCGGCTCGCCCGGCGCGGCGTCGCGGGCGGCGGCGGCCCGCATCGGCGCATCTTTGGCCGCGAGGCCCTTCAGCCAGTCGTGGACCTTGTGGTCCGACGTCGGGTTGTGGGCCACGAGGTGGCGGTAGACGAGGTGCTGGGTGCTGCCCGCGAACACGCCGGCCCGCCGGGCCGGATCGTGAGGGACGCCGTCGCTGCCATCGGCAGGCAAGCCCGTGGCGATGAGGTAGGCCTGACCGGGCGAGATGGCGAGGACCTCGGCGGCCGCCGTGTAGTCGCCGGTCGCCTGAAGGACTTGTTGCACCTGTTCGCGTGTTGGCACCAGCGCCCTCCTTGGCGACGAGCGGCAAGCGGTGGCAGTCGCGACCGACCGACGCGAGCGCCGCGCTCCCCGCCGCTCCCTACCCGGTGGCGACGCCCCACAACCCGCCGGCGTTCGGGCGCGCGCCCGGCCGGGCGGCTGTGCTGTGGCGCGCGGCGACGCGACCTTGTGGCGCTCGGGCGCACACCTGCTCCGTCGCGCGCCGCGACCACTGGAGAGGCCCGCTAAGGTGCCCCGGAATCGTGCCGTCGCCAATTGTTGCGTCGCGTGCCGTGATGGCGCGCGCTGTCGCTGAGAGGTCGCCATGCCGCCCGAGCCGTTGGACCTGAGCGCCGTCGAGATCGCCGAAGATGGCCCGGCCTGTCGGGTCGAGGGCCTCGATGCCGATCGCTACCGCGTCCGGGGCGAGGTGCGCGTCGGGCTCGATCCCGAGGGCGTCGTCGTCGACGCCAGCGCCGAGCTCGCCTACGTCGCCTGCTCGCGCTCGAACGCGGTCGCCGTCGTCGACTTGGAGCGGCTCGAGACGCTCGAGATGATCCCCGTCGGCACCGAGCCGATCGACATCGCCATCGACACCGTGACGAACCGGCTCTTCACCGCGGATGCCCGCTCAGACCAGGTCTCGGTGATCGATGCCGAAAGCCGCCAGGTGATCGGCACCGTGGCGGTCGGCGTCTACCCGAGCGGGCTCGAGATCGACGAGGCGGGCCGCCGCCTCTATTGCGGCGACACCATGGGCTGCACGGTCAGCATCGTCGACCTCGACCGGCTCGAGTGCCTCGCCACGGTCCCCGCCGAGCTCGGCGCGGGCGCCATCGCCCTTGACCGCGAGCGGCGGCGTGGCTTTTGCGCCAACTTCGTGACCTCGACGGTGACCGCCTTCGACCTCGACCAGAACGAGGTGCTCGCCACGACGCCGACGGGCGAGGGGCCGTGCTCGGTCGCCGTCGACCGCCACAGCGGCGACGTCTTCGTGGTGAACTGCCTAGCCGGCAGCGTGGTGCGCATCGACCCCCGCCGGGGCGAGCCGACCGACGAGCTCGGCGGCCTGAACGCCCCGGTCGGCATGACGATGGGCCCGAGGAGCGACCGCCTCTATGTGACCAACCGCGGCGACGGCACGCTCAGCGTCCTTGGCCTCGACGGCCTCGAGTGGGCGCGGATCCCGGTCGGCACGGCACCGGGCGGGGTGTGCGTGCACCCTCGCGACGAGACCGTGGTCCTCGTCGCGAATGCCGGCAGCGGCTCGCTGACGGTGATCGACCTCAACCTGGCGGGTCCGCCCGCCGAGGTCGTCGCCCAGCTGAACCACCCCCTCGTCGGCACGAAGATGCCCGAGTTCTCCCTCTATGACGTGGCGAGTGGCCAGGAGCTGCACTCGCGGCAGTGGTCGGAGAAGCGCTACATCCTCAACTTCTTCGCCAGCTGGTGAGGCCCGTGCAACGCGGAGGCGCCGGTCCTTGAGGACCTGCGCCGCCGCACCAGCCGGTCCGGTCTGGAGATCATCCTCGTGAACATCTGGGAAGGCGTGGGCGCTCGCGACGAGGCGAAGCGCTTCTGCGAGCTGTGGGGCATCCCCGGCACCGTCCTCGTCGACGACGAGAACCTCCTCGTCGACGCGCTCGGCATCCGCGGCGTGCCGACGAACGTCTTCGTCGACGCCAACGGCACCATCACCTCGATCGGCGCGGTCACCCCCGAGGACCTCGAGGCGGCGACGCACCGCCTGCTTGGTGCCGGCGCGGACATCGACCCGCCCGAGCGGCGTGCCTGGCACTGGGAGAAAGAGCCCGAGCACATCGAGCGCCACATCGCCAAGCCTGGCCAGGGCGGAGCGGGCTGATCGACCCCGGGGCTGATCGACCTCAGCGCTCGAGGCTCGCCTGCTCGAGGTCGAGGCGGCGCGACAGCTCGCGCATCACGGCGAAGCTGATCGCGCCCTCCTGGTGCAACGTGCGCAGCACCTGGTGCTGGGTGGCGAGCAGGCGGTGCTGCACCATCGCCATCGTCTGGCTGGGTAGCGCCGGCTGGTCCTCGTCGAGCTCGGAGCGGATGCGGCTGAGGCGCTGCGCGTAGAGCTCGCGCAGCGCCGCCAGCTCGCTCTCGGCGACTTCGTCCTCGTCCCCGATGCGGTCGAGCTCGCGCAGCGCCGCCTCGGCGATGCGCCGCTCGGCGAGCACCCGCTGGTGCTGCTCGGCCTCGTCGCCGACGAGGCCGAGGCGACGCAGCAGGAACGGGAGTGTCGTCGCCTGGCCGAGCAGGGTGACGGCGATCACGCAGAAGGCCGCGAGCACGAGCAGCCCGCGCTGGGCGGCCCCGCGGTTGCTGGCACCGATCGGGATTGACAGCGCGGCGGCGAGCGAGATGGCACCGCGCAGGCCACTCCAGCCGAGGGTGACGCGCTCTTGCCAGGGCACCCCGCCGGTGTCCAAGAAGCGGCCCTCTGGTCGCACGCGCAGCGTCGGCACCGCCAGCCACCAGCACAACCGCACCCCGATCACGCTCACGACGCTGACCGCGCTGACGAGCACGACGTCGTGGAGCGGATAGGAGCCCGCGGCGGCGGCGACCGAGCGGAGCTGCAGGCCGACGAGGACGAAGAGCACGGACTCGAGCAAGAAGGCAAGGACGCGCCAGAACTCGACGACGCTGATGCGACCCGAGGGCGCGAGGCGGGAGGTGCCCTGCTGGCCGGCGATCAGCCCGGCGATGAGCGCCGACAAGACGCCCGAGAGCCCGAGCGCGTCGGCCGGCAGGTAGGCGGCGAAGGGCAGCACCAAAGAGACGATGAGGTCCGAGGACGCCTCGTGGACGAATCGCCGCAGGCGGGCGGCGAGCCAGCCGATCGCCAGGCCGAAGGCGGTCCCTCCGAGCGCCACCCGGGCGAAGTCCACCATGCCGCCGGGGACGGTGATCGTGCTCGTCAGCCCCGTGATGCCGATCGCCAGCAGGCTGAGGGCGATGCCGTCGTTGACGAGGCTCTCGCCCTCGAGGATGGTCGTGATCGACGCAGGCGCCCCGAGGCGGTTCAAGACGGCGCTGGCGGCGACCGGGTCGGTCGGCGCCACGATCGCCCCGAGGATGAACGCGGCGTCCCAGCCGATATTGGGAGCGGCGCCGAAGACGGCCCCGGCGACCGTGAAGGTCGTCACGAGCACGAGGCCGAGGGCACCGAGACCGATCGGCACCGCGTTGGCCCGCAGCTCGCGCGGCGAGGTGAGGAAGCCGGCGTGGTAGACGAGGGGCGGGAGGAAGCCGAGGAAGACGACCTGCGGGTCGAGCCGGATGGTCGGCATCCCGGGGAGGAAGCTCACCGCCGCGCCGGCGACGAGCAAGAACACCGGGCGCGGGACGCGGCTCCGGCGGGCGAGCGCGCGCGAGACCACGAGGACGGCGGCGATGACGGCAGCACCGACGAGGGCGGTGCCGCTCGGTCCCGGTGGGGTCACCCCGCTCGCCATGAGGACGAAGTGTGCCAGCCGGCGCGCGTCGCGTCCGAGGCCGTGGGCGCTGCAGCGCACGCCCAGGCACGCCCGGCGATGGTGATCGCGCCGACCCGAGCTATTGGTCGGGCGCAATGACGTGTCGGCATGTGCTCGCTCCCCTCGGTGCGATCGCGACGGAGCGCCGCCGGCGTCGGCGCTGCGCGCGAGCAGGTCAGGCCATGGCGAGCTGCCCGGACGGCTCGGCGGTCCGGCCGCCAGGCGCAAGGATCGCTGGCCTGCACCCTAGGGTGGCTCGCGCCGGCGCGGTGCCGAGCCGTGTCAACTGGCTCGGCCGCCTGGGCCGACGGCGAGGCCGACCTCGCCGCACGCTGTGCGCCGGTTTCATCCTGCGCGGTGCTGGCGGAGCTTCGGGCCTCCGAGCGGGTGGTCTGCCATGACGCTCGACCGGCCAGATTCTCGACCGGCCAGATTCTCGACCGGCCAGATTCTCGACCGGCCAGATTCTCGACCGGCCAGACGTTCATCCGGCCGGGCTGCGCAGACGGGAGAGCAGGGAGCGGGCGACGCCGAGCGCCAGCTCGCGGTCGTGGGTGACGATGGCGTCGAAACGACGCCCGCTCGCCGGACCCCGATCGCCGAGATCGTGGGCCACGAGTGCGGCCGCGTAGTGCGGCCCCACCACCGCCACCGCCCACTGCTCGACGAGCGGATCGTCAGGCGCGATGTCGCCACCTCGCACGCCTGGTGCGGGCTCGTCGGTCATCTCGCGGCCGAGCGCCACGACGAGCGGTGAGGCGGTGGCGAGCCGGCGGTAGCGGCGGACCGTGTCGGAGCTGAACTGCTCGGCGAGCTGGAAGCAGGAGACGACGACGCCGGGCGGCGAGAGGCGGCTCGCCTGCTCCTCGAGGTGCTTGGACATGGCGACCAACAAGGACTTCGTGCTCGTCTGGGCGATCCGCGCGGCCGCGAGGAGGCCGAAGGGCGAGTGGACGAGCTTGGCCTCGGCTCGGCGCGGGAAGCGGATCGGCGCCGCTTGGCCGCCGCCAGGCGGGAGCGGGCCGGGCCGGCCGTAGCGGTAGCCCTGGCCGAGGGTTGCTCCGAGGCCGAGGGCGGTCGCCCGTTGCGCCTCGGTCTCGATGCCCTCGGCGAGCACCGCGGCGCCGGTCCGCTCGGCGGCCGCGAGCACGGCGGTCATCGTGGCGGCGATCTCGCGGTCGGGACGTGCTTGGACGAGTCGCAGGTCGAGCTTGATCACATCGGGATCGAGGAAGGGCAAGAGGGCGAGCGAGCGCTCGTCGGCGCCGACGTCGTCGACGGCGATCCGCCATCCCTGGCGCTTGGCCCGCCGGACGTTGGCGAGGACCTCGGCCGGCCGGTCGGTGAGGGCGCGCTCGGTGATCTCCAAGACGAGCTGGCCCCGCCGGGCGACCTCGGCGGCCAGCGCGTCGAGGTCGTGCGGGCGCTCGCGAGCCAAGGTCAGCGGCTCCACGTTGACGAACAGCGTGAGGTCCTTGTGCTCGGATGCGAGCGCCCCCTGCAGCGCGGCGCGCTGGCAGGCCCAGTCGAGGCGCGTGGCCTCCTCCTCGTCGCGCGCGGCGGCGAAGAGCGCGACGGGCGACTCGAGCAAGTGGCCCGCCGGGCCGCGGCTGAGCGCCTCGTAGCCCACGGTCGCGCCGTCGACGAGACGCACGATCGGCTGGTAGCGCGGGGTGATCGCGGACGCGTCGAGGATCGCTCCGAGCGCGCCGTGGTGGGCTGGAGCCTTGGTTGCAACCACGCGGCGCGTCCCTCCTTGTCCTGGCACTACTGCATCGGCCAGAGGGTCGCCGAGCATGAGGGCGGCTCACCCGGCGCCCGCTTGCGGCAAGGCGCGGGAGGCGAGTGAGGGCTAGGAGGCCGAGGTGAGGGGTCGGCTCGCCCGTCGCGCCAATGCGGCGGCGAGGATGCGCCAGCCGAGGAGCTCGAGGCCGAGGAAACCAAGCGCCACCGCGATGAACGCGGCAGCGGTTCCCTGGCCTGCCACGACGCGCAGCAGCATGCCGACGGCTACGCAGCACAGCCAGACGGTGAGCCCGGACCGCCGGCCGACCGGCGAGCGCCACGCTTGCGCCGCCATCCAACCGATCGCGACGCCCGCAACGAACGGCCAGGCCGTGCTGACCATGCCGGCGAGGTCGACGACGTGACCGTGGGCGGAACGGCCGATGCCGACGAAGACGAGCACGGCGACGAGGTCGCCGACCGCGGCGAGGACGCGTCGCATCGCGGCAAGCCTAGAGCCCGCCGCGCGCGGGCTGGCGCCGTGAGCCGCTAGCTCGTGCCGGTCCCGTCCCGGCGGGCGCCGGAGCGGCTCGGCCGCTTGGAAGCGACCCCCGACGTGGCCTGGCGGGTCGTGCTCGCAGCGGGACGTGGGCGGCGTTGGTGGGCGCGGGGGGTCGCTCGTTCTGCGGCGAGTCCTGCCGTGCTCTCCCGCACGACCAGGCGGTGCGGGATCACCAAGTCGGCGGCAGGGGAGGTGTCGCCGTCCATGCGGCGCACGAGCCGGTCGACGGCCATTGCAGCGAGCCCGGCCTTGTCGGGGGCGATTGTTGTCAGGCTCGGGATGGCGTACCGCCCGTCGTCGACGTCGTCGAAGCCCACGACGGCGACGTCATTCGGGACATGCAGGCCGTGCTCGAACAACGTGCGCAGCGCGCCGATCGCCAGCGTGTCGTTACAGCAGAAGACGGCGTCGGGCATGACCCCTTGGTCGAGCAGGTGGGCCATGGCGGCACTCCCGTCGTCGAGGAAGTAGTTGCTCGTGGGCGCGACGAGCGACTCGTCGTAGACGATGCCTGCGTGCTCGAGCGCCCGTCGGTATCCCTCGGTGCGGTAGATGCCGGTGCCGTTGTCTCGGCCGATGACGGCGATCCGGCGGCGGCCCATGGCGATCAAGTGCTCGACGGCGTCCGCGGCGGCCTGGACATTGTCCACGCCGACGTGGTCGAAGTCACCGTGCACCCGCTCACCGAGCATCACGACGGGAAGCATGCACTTCACCTCGTGCAGCTCGCGTGGCCCGAGGCCGAGGGGGCTGAAGATCAAGCCGTCGAAGAGCCGCGAACGCGCTCGGGTCGCAAGAAGCCGGAGCTCTTCAGCGGGGTCCGCCTTGGTCAGTTCGATCACCACGCCAAAGCCACGCAAGGTGGCCGCATCGACGAGCGCTTCGCTGAGTTCAGCGAAGTACGACGCCATCAGGTTGGGCACCGCCAGCGCCAGCAGGCCGGTGCGCCCGAGGCGCAGGTTGCGCGCGACCGGATTCGGAACGAACTCGAGTTCGTCGATCGAACGCCGAACTCGCCGGCGCGTCTCGTCCGAGACCCACTTGTAGTCGTTGAGAACGTTCGTGACCGTGCGCGACGAGACGCCTGCGTGTCGCGCGACGTCATGAATTGTCGCTGCCATACCCACGCTCCGCTCCGCCAAAACGCTAGCACGCGGCTCTTGAAGTGAACTTGCGATCGATGTACATTCACCTTGCCATCGATCGCAAGGTTGAGGCCGACCCGGGGGGATCGTGATCGACTCCCAGGACTGTGAGGCCCTGGTGAGGTGACAGACGATCGGCGTCCTGGTGTCGAGGGGACAACCGACCAAAGGGGGAAATGCATGCGAAAGACGTTCAGGGTCGCCGCTGCGACCGGGATCTTGGCCTCGCTTGGTGGCGTCGCATCGCTCCAAGCCGCCTCGGCGTCCACGACGCCGCATCGCCAGCACGCTTCGGCGAGCGGCGGGATGAAGATCACCTACGCAGGGTTCTCGAGCATGAACGGCCTCCCGCAGATCATCAAGGGCCTCAACAAGAAGTACGCAGGCAAGTACGTGTTCCAGGCCACGGCGTATCCGTACGCGAACTACGCCGCCCTCTTGTCGAGCGCCATCTCGGGAGGGAACCCGCCCGATATCTTCGGCGCCTCGTGGACACCGTCCGTCTACTACGCGCGCGAGGGGCTCGAGCTCCCGATCGGGCCGTTCGTGAAGGCGGCCGGAATCAACACCGCCGCCTTCCCCTCGAGCCTATGGAGCTCGCACAACCTGGTGAAGGGCGTGCACTACTCGATCCCGCTCGATGCCTTCGGGACCGCGCTGTTCTACAACAAGGCGCTCTTCAAGAAGGCCGGGTTGAACCCGAACAAGCCGCCTGCCACGGGCGCCCAGATGATCGCCGACGCGAAGGCGATGAAGAAGGCGGGCGTCAAGTACCCGGTGATCATGGGGGTCGACAAGAACACCCAGGACTTCCTCTACCCGAGCCTCGTCTACCAATTCGGCGGGAAGATGGGCAAGCCGACCAACTGCGCGTCGCTGTTCGACTCGCCGGCTGGGACCAAGGCGGCCAACTGGGAGAAGAGCCTCATCTACACCTACCACGTCGCGCCCGCCGGGCCGTCGCCGAACGAGGACCTCAACGACTTCGGCAAGGGAATCGTGGGCATGGTGATGCTTCCCGCGATCAACCAGGGTTCGCTGCTGAAGTCGCTCGGCTCCAAGCTCGGCGTGGCTCCATTGCCCAAGATCGGCATCAATACTGATGACTTCGTCGGCCAGCAGTACCTGTGGGTCTTCAAGACGACGACCTCGACGACGCCGGCGGGCGCCAAGGGCGTCGCGATCTTCCTGCGTGCCATCTACAACCAGGAGCTCCCGTCGATCGCCAAGGACAACGGGATCATTCCCGCGTATGCACCGGCGCTGTCCGCGGTGAAGTCGATGCCCTTCTTCGCCCAGCAGGATCAGATGGTGAAGACCGGTCGTGTCAATCCAGCGATCCCGAACTGGGGCACCGTGACCGGCGTGCCGCTCTACAACAACCTCGAAGAGGTGCTGTTGAACAAGGTGTCGACGTCGGCTGGCCTCGCTCAGGCCAAGAACCAGACGAACCAGCTCACCCAGACGCTCCCTGGCTGCACCCAGTAGGCGGCCTCGCCCCCGACGCGCCCATGGCGCGTCGGGGGCGAGCACCCTAGAACATTGGTTGCGTCACCAGTCACCGTGAATGGGGGAGGAGATGGCGACTGAGCAACAGCTGGTGGTACAGACAACTGGGGCGATCGCAGCCGAGGGCCTCGCCGAGCGCAAGAAGGTCCGCCTGCGACGACACCACGAGCTGCAGAACGGCACTGCTTACCTCTTCTTGACCCCGTATTTGGCGGTGTTCGTTCTCTTCGTCGTCGTGCCGCTCGTCTTTGGGATCTACGTCTCGTTGCACAACTGGAGCGAGACGACCGGCAACGGCGGCTTCATCTGGTTCCGCAACTACACCACGTTGATCCTTGGTCGCGGCTACTACGGCAGCGAGTTCTGGACCTCGATGTGGAACACGATCTTCTTCGTCATCATCTCGGTGCCGCTGTTGTGGTTGATCCCGACCGCGCTCGCCTATGGCGTCTACCGGGCGCCCCTCAAGCCGCTGTGGCGGTTCTTGTTCTTCTACCCGTCGGTCTTTTCCGCGACCGCGTTCGGTTCCGCCTGGAGCCTGCTGCTCGCTACCAATGGGGGGTCGGTCAACAACCTGTTCGGTCTCAACATCCAGTGGTTGACCGGAATGCCACAGGCGTGGATCTCCATCGACCTCGCCACGATCTGGGCGACGATGGGCTTCAGCTTCATCATCATGTACGCCGCGATCACCCAGGTCCCCCGCCCGACACTCGAGGCCGCGGAAATGGACGGCGCGGGCGCCTACGAGCGGTTCCGATTGATCATCTTGCCCCTGTTGCGACGGGCCTCGGTCGTGGTGGTGGTCCTCAACACGATCGCCTCGTTCAACCTCTTCGCGCAGGACCAGATCATGACCAATGGAGGTCCCGGGACGGCAACCACGACGATCTCGATGACCATCTATCAGCAAGCCTTCGACAGCTTCAACGCCGGAGGAGCGACCGCGGCAGCGTTCTTGCTGGCGATCGTGCTGGGTGTGATCGCGTTCTTCCAGTTCCGGATCAGCAGGAAGGCGGTGTGATGCAGACCGTCATTGGCGTGCCTGCGGCGTCGACACCTCCGGTGCCGGCCCGACATGTTCAACAGCGATTGCGGCGCATCACGCGAAAGCTCCCGGTCCTGGTGATCCTCACGATCGCCGGATTGGCCATGCTCTTTCCCGTCCTGTGGATTCTCACCACGGCGTTCGGCAAGAGCAACGGTGGACTGGCGACCTCGAATCTGTTCCCGAGCACGCTCAGCCTGCAGAACTTCCGCATGATCTTCAACGAGCAGAGCACGCAAGATCCGGTGCTCCGCTGGATCTTCAACTCGGTCGGCGTGTCGGCGGCAGCGGCGGTCATGGTGGCGGTCATCGACTCGCTCGCGGCGTTCGCGCTGGCGCGGTTGCGCTTTCGCGGCTCGAAGGTGGTCTTTACCATCGTCGTGAGCTCGCTGATGGTGCCCTTCATCGCGCTGCTGTTGCCGCTGTATCTGTGGTTCCAATATCTCGGTCTCCTCAACACCTACGGCGCCTTGGTGCTGCCCTACGCTGCGAACGCGTTCGGGGTCTTCTTGCTCTATCAGTTCTTCCTCGGCATTCCCCAAGAGCTCCAGGACGCCGCGATCGCAGACGGGGCGAGTCACCCTCAGGTGTGGTGGCGATTGTTTGTGCCGCTCAGCACGGGAATCACCGCCACCTTGATGGTGCTCACCTTCATGAACGTCTACAACGATTTCTTCTGGCCGCTGGTGGCAACCTCGAGCCCCGACATGCGCACGATCACGGTTGGCATCGAGATCGTGGCCATCGGCCAGTTCCAGACGAACTACACGGCGATGATGGCACTCACAGTGGTGTCGATCATCCCGATGGTGATCGCCTTCATCTTCGCCCAGCGTCGGCTGGTTGAAGGCATCGCGGTCTCCGGCTTGCAGGGCTAACGGGCCGGTTTTGTGCGGCCGAGTGTTCGTTGCCATGTTGCGGGCGGCGAGCGGCAGGTGAGGCTTCGACGACAGCGGAGGCAATGTGGTGAGTAGAACTGGAGGGGTCGCGTCCGGGGAGATGGTCCCTCGGCACGAGTACCCGAGACCGCAGTTCGTGCGCGATCGCTGGCTGTGCTTGAACGGCCGGTGGCAATTCGAGGTCGACGGCGGGGACACCGGGCGCGAGCGAGGGCTGGTCGAGCGCGAGCTTGACGGTGAGATCCTCGTGCCGTTCTGCCCGGAGGCGCCGCTCTCGGGGATCGGGACAGCCGATCGGATGGCTGCGGTGTGGTACCGGCGCAGTGTCGAGATCCCTGCGGATTGGGCGGACTCGCGCGTCATCTTGCACTTCCAGGCTGTCGACTACGAGTCGACGGTATGGGTGAACGGAGTCGAAGTCGGTCGCCACACGGGCGGATTTACGCCCTTTGCTTGCGACTGCTCGAAGGCGGTGACGCCTGGCGCGGTGGCGACGATCGTGGTCCGCGCGCGAGATCCGTGGTGGGTGCCGCAGCCCCGGGGCAAGCAGTCGAGCGAGTTCGCTCCCAGTGGGGCGCGCTATGGCCGCACGACTGGCATCTGGCAGAGCGTCTGGATGGAGCCCGTGCCGCGTTGCTCGCTAGAGCGCCCGCGGATCACGCCGGATCTCCAAGCGAGCCGCTTTCGCGTCGAGGTGTCGGTTTCGCACCCGCGGCGAGGCCTGGCCGCGACGGCCGTGCTGCGTGACGAGCACGGCGAAGTCGTCCGCGCCTCGCGGTCGCTCGCTGGCGATCTCTGCGGCGAGTTGGAGCTGAACATCCCGTCTGACCGGCGGCGGTTGTGGAGCCCGACCGATCCCTTCCTCTACGACCTCGAGCTCCTCCTCAGCGATGACTCCGGTGCGGTGCTCGACCGCGCAACGAGCTACGCCGGCTTGCGCAGCGTTGGTGTGGATGGGCGGGCGCTGCTGCTCAACGGCGAGGTGGTCTTCCAGCGCCTGGTCCTCGATCAAGGCTTCTACGCGGACGGCGTCATGACTGCGCCGAGCGACGAGGCGCTGGTCGAAGACATCGAGCTCGCCATGGCGGCGGGATTCAACGGGGCCCGACTGCATCAAAAGGTGTTCGAAGAGCGTTTCTTGTACCACGCTGACCGGCTGGGCTACCTCGTGTGGGGTGAGTTCGGCGACTGGGGCTGCTCGGGCTTCGGGCCCTCTGAGGATCACCAGCGTCCCGGTGCGAGCTACATCACGCAGTGGCTGGAAGCGGTGGCGAGGGACTACTCGCACCCGAGCATCGTCGGGTGGTGCCCGCTCAATGAGACGTACCAACCGCTGGGAGACCGCCGGCTCGATCTCGACGAGGTGACCTTGGGCATGTACCTCGCGACCAAGGCGGCCGACCGCACGCGGCCAGTGATCGACGCGTCCGGGTACTCGCACCGGGTCCCCCGGCCAGACGTGTACGACAGCCACGACTACGAGCAGGACCCCGAGGTGTTCTCCACCCGCCATGACCGAGCAGCACACGGCGAGCCGTTCGTGAACACGTGGCGCGGCCGGGATATCTCGCTGCCCTATGACGGCCAGCCGTACCTGGTGAGCGAGTTCGGCGGTGCCTGGTGGGAGGAGCGCCCCTCTGAGGACGCGAGCGTCTGGGGGTACGGCGATCGACCAAAGAGCGTGGACGAGCTGGTGGAGCGCTTCGGCGCGCTCTGCGGTGCCCTCCTCGACAACGTGGCGATCGCCGGGTACTGCTACACCCAGCTCACCGACGTGTACCAAGAGCGAAACGGGATCTGCGACTTCTCGAGACGGCCAAAGATGGATCTCGGCCGGTTGCGTGTGATCCAGGATCGTGAGGCGGCGATCGAGCGGGTGGCGCGCGAAGCGCCCGGTCGCTGAGGTCGGTCGTGCCACGGCGTCCGTCGCTCGTCGTGCTGTTTGCGTTCATCTTGGTCGCCGGCTCCGCCTCGCTGGCGGTGAACGGCGCGGCGGGCGCAAGCTCGGCGCGACGCGCGGGGACGCACGTAATCGCTCGGGCGCTTGGAAGAAAGCAGTTCCGCAACCCCGTGCTCGGCCAGGGTCAAGATCCCTCGGTCGTGGTCTGGCACGGTTGGTACTACTTCACGCAATCGTCGCCGGACGCCACCGAGATCACCATTCGACGGTCGCGCTCGATCAAGACGCTCGCGGCCGCGCAGCGCGTCGTCGTCTGGACCGGTGGGCTTGGGAGCTCTCCGTGTTGTGACTGGTGGGCACCGGAGCTGCACCACATCGAGGGCCGTTGGTACATCTACACCGCGGCCGACGATGGCGTGAACGCGGATCATCGCTTGCAGGTCCTCGAGGCGTCCCAGCCGCTCGGCCCCTACCGCTACGCCGGGGAGCTGCGGACGCCAGGGAACCACTGGTCGATTGACCCGTCGCCGCTCGTGCTCCCCGACGGGCAGCTCTACCTTTTCTGGTCTGGGTGGCCGGGCGCCACGAATGGGATGCAAGACATCTACATCGCCCGCCTGAAGAGCCCGACGAGCATTTCAGGGCCGCGCGTGGAGCTCAGCCAGCCGACCTATGCCTGGGAGCGACACGCCGGCACGGTGGGCGTCTACGTCAACGAGTCGCCCGAGCCGATCGTGCACGGCCATACCGTCTCGCTGACCTACTCCGCGTCGGGTTGCTGGACGCCTGAGTACTCCCTCGGCCTGCTGAGCGCCCGTCTCGGCACTGACCTCATGCGCCGCGCTTCGTGGACGAAGCGGACGACACCGCTGTTTTCGAGCAACGTCAAGGCCGACATCTATGGTCCCGCAAGCAACGGGTGGTTCACCTCGCCCAACGGCAAGCAGACCTGGATCGTCTTTCATGCCGTAGCGAATCCGAACGGCAGCTGCGGCACCGACCGGATGGTCTACGCCCAGCCGGCGCGATGGAGCCCTGCCGGCACGCCCGACCTCGGCGGCGAGCCGCGCTCGCGCGCCACGGTGTGGAACGTACCGGCGGGCGACCCCGGTGCCCTTCTTGCGCGCAAGGGGCCGGGGAGCTGAATCTCGAGAGCCGGCGCCGGCGGAGCGCAACACATCCCTCGAGGTAGTTGCGGCGGGCTGCCAAACGCCCAGGCGCTATCGGCGAACCGGTTGGTCTGCGCGCCAGCGGGTGGGCCAGCTGATCGCACGGCGGCCTGCCGGCGGTGCCGGATCGGGTGGCTCGGTGGTCTCGACTCGACTCCAGCCGCCGCCCGAGAGGGCGGCGAAGGCGACGCGAGGCCGCCACGGCGGACCAGCGAGCCGGACGCCGCCACAGGCGCACCCGGCGACCTCGAAGGCGTGGCGGGGCACCAGCCGGGCGCCGCAGCGGTGGCAGCAGATGGTCACGGCCCGCCGCTCGGGTCCCCCGGCACCCTCAGCTGGCAGCACGGATCGCCTCGGTGGCCTCGAGCTCGCGGGCCGCGCCGCTCGCGCTGAGCGCGCCAAGGCCGCGGCGCGCCAGAATGATCTCGTCGATCGAGCCGTAGGCCTTGGCCTCCTCGGCGGTGAGGTAGTAGTCGCGGTCGATGTCGCGCTCCACCTTGTCGAGCGGCTGGCCCGTGTGGAGGGCAATGATCTCGGCCATCCGCCGGGTCGTGGCGAGCACCTCTCGCAGGTGGATCTCCATGTCCCGCGGCGCGCCGCGGGTGCCGGCGCTGCCCTGGTGGATCATGATCTTGGCGTTCGGCAGGGCATAGCGCTTGCCGGGCGATCCGGCGCAGAGCACCATCGCCGCCGCCGACATCCCCATGCCGACGCAGATCGTCGAGACGTCGCAGCTGACGTGCTGGATCACGTCGTAGATGGCCATTCCGGCATAGGACATGCCGCCGGGGGAGTTGATGTAGAGCGCGATGTCCCGGTCTGGCTCGTCCGCCGCCAGGTAGAGGATCTCGGCCACGAGGAGGTTGGCGACCTGGTCGTCGATCTCCTGGCCGAGAAAGACGATGCGTTCTTTCATCAGCAACGAGAACAGGTCGAAGCCCTGCTCGCCTCGCGCCGTCTGGTCGAACACCGTCGGGATCACCGTCATCTGCGCCCTCCTGTCTCGCGCCGCCGCGTGCGCGGGGCTTTGGCCCTGCTCGGTCACCATTGCTCGGCTGAGATCACGTAAGGGAGATCTCGAATACGAGATGACCCACACTCACCAGAGCGCTGCAGCGCACCGCAACCGATCGAGAGCGAGCGAGGTGATGGGCGAGCGTCGTCACGAGCCCTTCCTGCCGGGCTTCAAGGAGTTGGCCGCGCGCCGGCGCGCCCTGACCGACGCGCTCATCGCCCGCCGCATCGAGCTCGGCCTTTCCCAGACCGAGGTCGCCGCGCGCATGGGCACCTCGCAGTCGGCTGTCGCCCGCCTCGAGGCGGGCAGCGCGGATCTTCGCCTATTGACGCTCGAGCGCTACGCCGCCGCCATCGGCCAGGTCCTCGACTGGCGCCTCGAAGGCCACGATGGTTGACCCGCCCGACGCGCGCGGCGGCGCTGCTCGCCCGGCGCGTCGTGCTCGTGCACGGCGTGCTTGACGAGCGCGCCGCCACCGACACTGCGGCGAGCTTGATGACGCTCGACGCGCTCGGCGACGAGGGCATCGAGCTGCGCCTCGCGTCGCTCAGCGCAAGCATCGAGACGGCCCTCATGCTGATCGACGTGATGTCGGTCCTCGGGGTGCCCGTGCGCACCACCGCGCTCGGCGCGCTGTCGGGCGGGGGCGTGGCGGTGCTGGCGGCGGGGGCGCCGCCACGGGTGATCGGGCGCCATGCCACGCTGGCCCTCCTCGAGGCGGACCTCGACGTCGGCGGCCGGCCGCCGAGATCAGGGCGGAGTGGGAGGCCCGGCGGGTGCTTGAGGCGCCGGACGCGATCAGCCTCGGCTACGCCGACGTGGTGGCGGCGCGCGAGCCGCCGCGCGGCGGCGCCCGGTGACGGCGCTGCGGCGGCCCCGACCCGCTCAGCGGCGCGTGGTGCGGACCTCCTCGAGGAGCGAGAGCGCGGCATGCACCGAGGCCGCCTCGCCGACCACGACGGTGACGAGGTCGCGGGGCGCGAGGAAGCGCCGGGCCGCGGCCTCGACTTCCTCCTTGGTGGCGCGTGCCAGCGCGGCCGGGTAGCTGGCGAGGTAGTGGGACCCGACGCCGTTGACCGAGAGGCGGGCCAAGGTCGAGGCCAGCCCGCCGAGCGTGCCGGTCTGGAACGCGAAGCGCCCGGTGCTGTAGCGGCGGGCGGACTCGAGCTCGGTGTCGGTCACCCCGGCGGTCACGATTCGGGCGAGCTCGTAGCGCGCCTCGACGAGCGCCGGGCCGGTGACGGCCGTGGCGACCTCGGCGGCGAGCACGAAAGACGAGCCGGCACGGGCGTGGCGGACCCCGGTGTGTGGCGAGTAGGTGTAGCCGTGCCGCTCGCGCAAGTTGGTGACGATGCGCGAGCTGAACATGCCGCCGAGGATCGCCTCGGCAAGCGCGAAGGCGGGCCAGCTCGGATCGGCGAGGCCCGGTGCGCTGGCGCCGACGCGCAGGTTGGCCTGCACGCTGCCGGGGCGGTCCACGAGCTCGATCGGGCCGAACGGCGCGCGCGACAGCGCCGCGATGTCGTCGCGGCGCCGGCCGCGCCCGGCGAGGAAGGGGCCGAGCGCCTCCTCGCTGAGCGAGAGGGCCCGGCGCGGCGAGAGGTCGCCCACGAGGACCAGGTGGCACGCGCTCGGCACGAAGAGCTGGCGGTGCAGGGCGCGCAGCTCCTCGGCGCGGACCTTGCGCAGCGCCGCCGGGCTCGCCATGGTGGTCGCGTAGGGGTGACCGGCGAACTGGCGCCGCCGCAGCGCCTGGGCGGCGACCACCTCGGGCTGGCTGAGGGCGATCTCGGTCTCGTCCGCGGCGCGCGCCCGATCGGCGCGCACCTCGCGCTCGGGATAGGTGGCGGCGCACAGCACCTCGTTGAGCAGCGCCAAGAAGGCCCCGAGGTTGGCCGAGAGCACGGAGCCGGCGATCACCAGCTGGTCGTCGCCGAGGTTGGCGTGCAACTCGCCACCGACGCGCTCGAGCGCGTCGGCGAGCGCGAAGCGATCCCGCTGCTCGGTGCCGGCGAGGAGTGACTCGGTGAGCACGCTCGTCACGGCGGGGTGCTCGACCTCGCTGCGGCGGAGCGGCACGGCGAGGCGGAGCTCGACGATCGGCAGCGCCGTCCGCCGCGCGGCGAGCGCCGGCAGGCGCCCGGCGAGCAGCGCTTCGACGACGCTTGGGGCCTTCATCTTGGCCATGACGCCGATCTCGGGGCGCGTGATCGCGCTCATCGGGCACCTCCGGGCATGAGCTCGAGGACCGCGCGGTGCTGCGCGAGTAGGTCGGCGGCCGCGGCCCGCACCGCGTCGGCGGGGACGGCCGAGAGTAGGGTCGGGTACTCCTCGATCAGCTCGGCGCGCCCGTGCACGGTCTCGAGCGAGGCGAGGGTGTGGCCGCGGTCGAGGATCGAGTCGAGGCTGCGCCAGTGCTCGGCGACGGCGCTCGAGCGGACCCGCTCGAGCTCGCTCGCATCGGGTCCCTTGTCGGCCACCTGCTCGAGCTCCTCGTCGATCGCCCCGATGAGCTCGTCGGCGCCGCGCTCGCCGGGATGGTGCACCACGATTTGGAAGAGCACCGGCTCGCGCATCAACAGGCCGTCGCCGCCGAACTCTCCGAGGTGGCAGGAGACGTCGGTCACGCTGTGGTCGCGAAACACGAGGCGCGAGCGCAGCCGGGAGGCGTCGCCACCGCTCAAGAGGTGGGCGAGGACCTCGTAGGCGACGAAGCGCTCGAGCTCGCCGACCGGGTCCACGCTGCGGTAGCCGAGGGCGAAGGCCGGCTGGGGGATCAGCGGGTCGTGCATCGTCTTGCGCCGCTCGCCAGGCAGCGGGGGCTCGGGCCAGGGTCCGTGGAAGGGGGCCGGCCGCCCCGGCACGTCGGCGAAGTAGCGCTCGGCGAGCGCCAGCGCGCTCTCGGGCTCGCAGTCGCCGGCGATCACCAAGACGGCATTGGCTGGGCTGTAGTAGCGGGCGTAGAAGTCGGCGGCGTCCTCGAGGCTGGCCTGCTCGAGGTGGGCGAAGTCGCCGTAGCCGTTGTGGGCGTTCGGGTAGCTGTCGTACGCGAGCGCCGGGAGCGGGATCCAGGGGAAGCCGCCGTAGGGGCGGTTCAACACGTTGACCCGGATCTCCTCTTTCACCACCTCGATCTGGTTGGCGAGGTTCTCCTCGTTGAGGGCGAGGCCGCCCATGCGGTCGGCCTCCAAGAAGAGCCCGAGTTCGAGTGCGCTCGCCGGCAGCGCCTCGTAGTAGGCGGTGAGGTCGGGGAGCGTATGGCCGTTCATCAGGCCGCCGGCCGATTCGACGAGCGACATGTGCTCGACCTTGGCGACGTTCTTCGAGCCTTGGAACATGAGGTGCTCGAAGAGGTGCGCGAAGCCGGTGCGGCCCTCGGGCTCGGATCGGAAGCCGACGTTGTAGACGACGGCCACGCCGACGAGCGGGATCGAGCGGTCTGGCGCGACGAGCACCGAGAGGCCGTTTGCGAGCTTGGCGCGAGCAAAGTTGGTTGCACGGGAGTGCCGGTCTGGCATGCCACGAGGCTACCGTAGGGTCAGCACGTCCTTTGGCAACGAGCCGGCGCTCAGGCCTGGGCGCGCGCTTTCGGAACGAGGCGCGCCATCGCCTGGTGGACGAGCGGGCCGATGCATGGCGCCCACACCAAGGTGCCGACGCCCACCGAGCCGCCGAGAACGAAGCCGAGGGCGAGCACGCTGACCTCGATCAAGGTGCGGACGGCACGGATCGAGTGTCCACGGGCGGCCAGCCCGGTCATCAGGCCGTCCCGTGGCCCGGGGCCGAGGCGGGCGCTCAGGTACAGGCCGCTCGCCCCTGCGTTGAGCACGAGCGCCGCCCCGAGCAAGGCGATGCGCGCCGCGAGCCCGTGCGGGGTCGCCAAGGTGTCCAGGCCGAGGTTCGTGCTCAGGCCGACGAGCACGGCATTGGAGATCGTCCCGATCCCCGGCCGCTGGCGCAGCGGGATCCAGCACAACAACACGAGGCCGCTGACCGCCATCACCACCCAGCCGAGCTGGACGTGCAGGTGGCGCGCGACGCCCTGATGGAGCACGTCCCACGGATCCAGGCCAAGGCGCGCCCGCACGAGGAGCGCGAGGGAGAAGCCGAAGGCGACGAGCCCGGCGTACAGGCGGACGAGGCGCGCCGTCCAGGTGGCGCGCGGGCGCACGCCGCCTGGTCGCCTGGCCATCTCCTGCCGCCCCCTCTGCGCCGGCCGGCGCCGGCTGGCGGCCAAGTCTGCCAGGTCGCGCCGTGGCGCCTGGCCGCTCAGCGAGCGGCCCCGCCCGCGAGGAGCTCGCGCACGAGCGCCGCGAGCCCCTCGGGATAGATCGGCTCGCCGGCGCGCTCGAGATCCGCGAGCGGCCACCAGCGCGCCCCGAGCAGGGAGCGGCGCTCGATCTCGGTCCACTTGGCGGGAACGGCCGGCTGCGCCGTGGTGCGGGCGAGGAAGAAGACCTCGCGCTGGCGGTAGCGGTCGTGCTCGAAGTCGAACTCGGTGGTGCGCGACAAGACGACCGGGCCGAGCGCGTCGAGCGCGATCCCGGTCTCCTCGGCGAGCTCTCGGCGCGCCGCGGCCTCGGCGGACTCGCCGGCGTCGATGCCGCCGCCGGGGGTGAACCACCAGGTCCCTGCCTCGGGCCGGGTGTGGTCGCGCCCGTGCAGCAAGAGCAGGCGATCGCGCTCGTCGACGAGCAGCACGCGCGCGGCGTCCCGCTCGAGGACCCGGCGCTCCCCTCCGCCCATGGCCCCATCATCCCAAACGCAACCCGCTGCCCCATCGGGCCGAGGTTGGGCCGATCGGACCGTTTGGCGCGCGGGCCCATCGGACAGTTCCGCGGCCATGACGCGCAACGCCTTGGCCCTCACGCCCGCTCTCGTGCTCACCGTCGCCCTCGGTGCGCCGCCGGCCCTCGCCGCCACGCGCCATGCCCCGCGCCCGGCCGGGCACCGGGACATCGTTCGCCCCGAGCGATCCCGCCACCAGGGCCCCTTGCCTCGGCGTGTCGAGGTAACAACGCAATTCTCCGCCACGCTCACCAACCTTTCGGGCGCGGCGATGGGCGGCACCCAGCAGCAGGTCGACCTCACCTTGACGCCCTCGGTCGCCTCGGCCGTCTATGCCGTGGGCACCGTAACCGTGGCCGAGACATCGACGGCCTGCAACCCGGCGGCGACCGAGGCCGTGCCGGCGGCCAACACCACCCCGGGCCCCGACGCGCTGGCGACGCCGCTCGAGCTCGCCATCTCCTTCTCGCCGCCTTGTGGCGGCGAGCTGACGATCAGCTACTCCGGCGGCACCTACCGCCAAGGCGCGCAGCGCTATGTGTTCGCGCCCAACACCTGGACGCTCGCCCCGAACGAGACGAACCGCCCCGAGACCCTCACCCAGCCCTGAGCGGGCCGGGGCTCAGTGGGAGTCGCGGGCGACGGTGTGCCCCCGGCGCCCCTGCAAGAAGTTGAAGTCCGCGCCGTGGTTGGCCTGTAGGACGTGCTCGCGATACAGCCAGCGGTATCCGGACGCGTCGTCGGCGAGCGGCGAGCGCCAGGCGGCTCGTCGCCGCTCGAGCTCCTCGTCGCTGACGTCGAGATGCAGGCGGCGCCCGGGCACGTCGAGCTCGATCATGTCGCCGGTCCGCACGAGCGCCAGCGGGCCGCCGAGCGCGGCCTCAGGGGCGACGTGCAAGACGACCGTGCCGAAGCCGGTGCCGCTCATGCGGCCGTCGCAGATGCGCACCATGTCACGCACCCCCTGCGCGAGGAGCTTGCGCGGCAGGGCGACGTTGGACACCTCGGGCATCCCGGGGTAGCCCTTCGGGCCGCAGTAGCGGATGACGAGGATGTCGCTCGCCTCCACCTCGAAGTCCTCGGCGTCACAGCGCGCGTGGTACTCCTCGGGCGAGTCGAAGACGAGCGCCCGGCCACGGTGGGTCATGAGCTCGGGGGTGGCCGCTGACTGCTTGATCACCGCCCCGTCGGGGCACAGGTTGCCGAACAGCACGGCGCTCGCGCTGTCCGGCTCGAGGAAGGGGTCGGCAATCGACCGGATGACCTCGCGGTTGTAGCAGGGCGCGCTCGCCACCTCCTCGCCGACGCTCTTGCCGCTCACCGTCAGGGCCTCGCGGTGCAACAGGCCGGCGTCGGCAAGCTCGCGCAGCACGGCGGGAAGGCCGCCGGCGTAGCAGAAGTCCTCCATCAAGTAGCGCCCCGAGGGCATCAAGTCGACGAGCGTGGGCACCTTGCGGGCAATCGCGTCGAAGTCGGCGAGCTCGAGGGGGACCTCGGCGCGCCCGGCGAGCGCGATCAGGTGGATCAGCGCGTTCGTCGAACCGCCGATCGCGGCGTTGGCGGCGATCGCGTTCTCGAAGGCCTGGCGCGTGAGGATCCGGCTCGGGCGCAGGTCCTCGCGCACCATCTCGACGATGCGCCGGCCGGAGGACTCGGCGATCTCGAAGCGCCGCATGTCGACCGCCGGCCAGGCGGCGGCGCCCGACAGCTGCATGCCGAGCGCCTCGGCCATGCAGGCCATCGTCGAGGCGGTCCCCATCGTCATGCAGTGCCCGTTCGAGCGGGCCATGCAGCCCTCGGCTTCGAAGGCCTCCGCGGGCGTCATGGTGCCGGCCTTCAGCTCGGCCTCGAACTTCCACACATGGGTCCCCGAGCCGACGTCTTGGCCGCGGAACTTGCCGTTCAGCATCGGGCCGCCGGTCACCATGATCGCCGGCAGGTCGACGCTCGCGGCGGCCATGAGCAGGCCCGGCGTCGTCTTGTCGCACCCCGACAGCAAGACGAGGCCGTCGAGCGGGTTGGCGCGAAACAGCTCCTCGGCCTCCATCGCCAACAAGTTGCGGAACAGCATCGCCGTCGGACGCATCAGCGTCTCGCCCGTCGACATCGTCGGGAACTCGAGCGGGAAGCCGCCGGCCAGCAGCACGCCGCGCCGCACGGCGTCGGCGACGCGGTCGAGGTGCGCGTTGCACGGCGAGAGCTCAGACCACGTCGAGGCGATGCCGATCACCGGCCGGCCGTCGAAGACATGGGGGCCAAAGCCCTCGTTGCGCAGCCAGGAGCGGTACACCATGCCCGAGCGCCCCTCGGCGCCGAACCACTCCTGGCTGCGCCGCTCGGCGCGCTCGGTCGCTTGCATCCCCGCCTCGTTGCTCATCGTCGCCTCCTGCTCGACGTGGAACCTACCAAGCGCGGCCGAATCGGTTCAGGTCCGGCGGCCCGAGGTCTGGCGCACGCCGCGCCGGCGCGAGCGGGGGATCGTGCGCGCGATCGGCGCGGCGGCGGCGGGCGCTTTGTTGGTGATGAAGGCGCGCGGCTCGATCAGGCCGGAGGCGAGGGGGTCGACCAGCTCGGGGAGGTAGCGGCGGTGGTTGCAGTTGCCGAGGGTGACCGTCAGGTTCTGCTTCGTTGCCGCAGCGAGCGGGAAGCGGTCAACGCTCGGCGGAAAGACCCCAATCACCCCCACCGTCCCCGCCTTGGCGGCGAGCTCGACGGCCCAGCGCGCGGCGAGGCTCGGGGCGTCGCCGGGGACCCACTGGCCGCTGCTCGGCGCATGCCGCTCAGGCTCGCGCGCCCGCGGTGGAGGTCTGTGCCGCAGATCGCCCCCGTCGTGACGCGGATGACGGCGTCGCTCGGCGCCTCGATGCGCGGGTCGGAGACATCATCGACACAGATGTCGCCCGGTCCGTGGTATGCGACGGCCTCCATCGATCCTCCTCGTCGCTGCCGGCGCGCCAGCGCTTGCGCGCGCTCCCCCCCCGGTGCGCCACGGCTGAGCCCGAGGCGCCGAGGTGGCACGAAGGGGCGCATCGTGGCGGGTGGTGGATCGGCCCGGGTTGGCGTGGGCAGCGCTCGGGTAGCGCCGCGATGCACCCCGACGCCCGGCCGAGCGCGGCGCATCGCGCAGCCGAGCAACGCCCCGCTCGCCCGGCGGGCCAGCCAGCACAAGGAGCAAGAAGCATGGCGACCAGCATCATCAAGTTGATCAGCACCGATCACGAGCGCGTGAAGGAGCACTTCGGCGGCCTCGAGCAGGTTCCGGGCGCCAAGCTCGGCGACTGGTTCTGCGAGCTGCGCGAGCTCCTCGTGCGCCACGAGGTGGCCGAGGAGATGACCCTGTATCCGACGTTTCGCTCCGAGGTGGCGGCCGGCGACAAGATCGCCGACGCCCGGATCGCCGAGCAGCAAGCGGCGGAGTCCAAGCTCGCGGAGCTCGAGAAGATGGACCCGCAGTCTCCGAGCTTTCTCGCCGAGCTGATGCAGCTGCGCCCGGCGGTGCTCGAGCACGCGAAGAAGGAGGAGGCCGACGTGCTGTCGCGCCTCGGCCAGACCCTCACGCCCGAGCGGCTCGAGGATCTCGGGCGCACCTATGAGGTGGCGATGTCCTCGGCGCCGACGCACCCCCATCCGCACGCACCCGACACCCCGCCGGGCAACCTCATCTTGGGCCCCGTCGCCGCGATCGCCGATCGCATGCGCGACGCGATCAAAAAGGCATCCTGAGCGCTGCGATCACCACGGCGCGCGCCGCGCCGCGATCGACCTGGCGCGCGGCGCGGCGGGCGCCAGGGTGCCCTCAGGTCTCGCGCTCGGCGGCTCTCGCCGAGATCGCCGCGGCGATCTCCTCCGCGATCTGCTCGGGAGGCGTCGTGTCGGTCTCGACGACGAGGTGCGCGCCAGCGACGAACAACGGCTCGCGCCGCGCCAGGGTGGTGCGGATCCAGCCGAGCGGGTCCTCCTCGAGCCAGGGTCGGTCGGTCGCGGTCACGCGCTCGAGGAGCGTCTCGGGACGCGCCGCCAGGTAGGTGACGAACCCGGCGCGCCGGAGGCGATCGAGGGTGTCGGGGTGCTCGACCACGCTCGCCGCGATGCCGGCGATGAAGGGCGGGTGCTTGCGGACGAGGTCCTCGGCGAGGGCCTGCTCGGCGTCGTGCAGGCGCACCGCTCCCTTGGCGGCAAGGCCCATCAGATCGTCCCCCTCGCGCTCGGCGAGCAGGGCGTCGTTGTCGAGATAGGAGATGGCGAGGCGCTCGGAGAGCCGCGCCCCCACGGTGGTCTTTCCGCACCCCATCATCCCGATGAGGAACACCCGTTCTGGCACCGGGCCAAGCTAGCGCCTGCGGATAGGCTGGCAAGGTGACGGTCGCCGAGCTCACGGTTGGGACACAGGTGCCGGCGCTCGGCTCGGACGCCGTCGCCGAGATCGTGGAGGACGCCATCGCGGCCTTCGCCGTGAGCGGGCGCCGCGTGCTGATGGTGGTGCCGGACCGGACGCGATCGGGCCCGCTCGCAACCTTGCGCGCGTTGGTCAGCGATGCGCTCGCTCGCCACGGCGCCGCCTCGACGACCTGGCTCGTGGCGCTCGGCACCCACCGGGGCCTCGACGACGCCGAGCTTTCGGCACACCTCGGCATGGAGGTGCGCGACGGCGTGGGCGCCGACGGCTCGTCGGTGCGCAACCACCGCTTTGACGATCCCGGCGCCCTCGCGCACTTCGGGACCCTGGACGCGGCGCTGATCGCCGAGGTGAGCGGCGGGAGGCTGCACGAGCCCGTCGCGATCGAGGCGAACGCCGCCATCGTCGACCACGACCTCGCGATCGTGCTCGGACCGGTGTTTCCCCACGAGGTCGTCGGCTTCTCGGGCGGCAACAAGTACTTCTTCCCCGGCATCTCGGGCCGCGAGATGATCGACCGCTCGCACTGGCTCGGCGCGCTCATCACGAGCCGCGAGATGATCGGGACGCTCGGCACCACGCCGGTGCGGGCGATGATCAATGCCGCCGTGGCGGCCCTGCCGATCGAGCGGCGCTGCTTGGCGATGGTGGTGCGACCGAGCGCTGCGGAGGAGGCCGACCCCTCCGAGAGCGGCCTGTCGGGGTTGTTTGCCGGCACGTGCGAAGAGGCCTTCGCGGCTGCCTCGGCGTGCTCGGCAGGCGTGCACGTTCGCTACCTCCCGGCCCCCTACCGTCGGGTCGTGTCCCTCATGGCGGGGCGCTATGAGGACATGTGGACGGCGGCGAAGGGCATGTACAAGCTCGAGCCGGTCGTCGCGGACGGTGGCGAGGTGATCATCTTCGCCCCCCACATCGGGGAGTTCTCCACCGTGCACGGCGCCGAGCTCGAGCGCGTCGGCTATCACTGCCGCGACTACTTCCTCGGCCAATGGGACCGCTTCTCCTCGGTGCCGCCGTCGGTGCTCGCCCACTCGACACACCTGCGCGGCCAGGGGAGCTTCGACCCGGCGACGGGCCGCGAGCAGGATCGCATCGACGTGGTCCTGGCGACTGGGATCTCACCCGAGCGCTGTCGTGCCATGAACCTCGGCTACCGCGATCCCGCCCAAGTCGACTTCGAGACGCTCGCCGCCGATCCCGACACCTTGATCGTGCCGGACGCCGGCGAGATCTTGTTCCGCCTGGAGGGCGAGCGCTGATGGAACCGGCGCGTTGGCGCGCCGGGGCGTTCCAGGTCTGGCGCTTGTTCCGCTACCCCGTCAAGTCGATGCGGGGGATGATGGCCGAACAGCTGATGGTGCAAGAAGACGGCGCCCGCTGGGACCGCGCCTATGGGGTCTTGGACACGGCCGCGAACACGATCCTTTCGGCCAAGTCCGAGGGGCGGCTGTTGCAGGCCGCAGCCTTCTTCGCGCTCGACCGCGGCGGCAGCTCGCTCGTCGTCCGGCTGCCCGAGCGGGCGCCGATGACCCCGGGCCCGATGCTCGACGAGGCGCTCAGCGCCTTCCTCGGCCGCCCCTGTCGCCTCGTGGCGGTGAGCGAATACGGCCAGGGCACCTATGAGGCCATCGAGGACTTCGAGCACGAGGACGAGCGCGCGCGGCGGCGCTTCTCGGGCCCGCCCACGCGCTTTGTCGACTCGAGCCACCTGCACGTCTTGAGCCTCGCCTCGCTCGAGACGATGGCAAAGCAGCGCCCCGATCTCGACTGGAGGGTCGAGCGCTTCCGGCCGAACATCGTCCTTTCGGGTGGCGAGGGCCCCACTCCCGAGCTCGAGCTCATCGGTCGGCGCGTGCGCGTCGGCGGCGCGGAGATCGAGATCACCGGCCCGTGCCGGCGCTGTGTCGTGACGACGCGCGCCCAGCCCGGGGGGATCGAGCGCCAGCTCGACGTGCTGCGCCACCTCAATGGCGAGCACGAGGCCACGATCGGCGTGCGCGCCCGGGTGCTCGCCCCGGGGCGCGTCGCCGTCGGCGACGTCGCCGTCTGCTGCTGAGCCGGCCGTGACCCGATCGTTGCCGGCGCCGAAGGCTCAGCTGGCGGCGAGCTTCAGCCGCACGGTGAGGATCTCAAATGGCCGTAGGCCGCACGCGACCTGCTGGCCGTCGAGCGCGAGTGGTCGGATGGGCCGCTCGAGCAGGTCGACCACCGCAGCAGCGCTGAGCGGCACGCTGGCGAGGAAGGTGGCCCTGGTTCGGGAGCCCTCGGCCTCATAGCAGCGCACGATCACGTCGCCCGAGCGGTCCTCGGCGAGCTTCAGCGTCTCGATCAGCACGCCGGGGTGCGTGCTCCGCACGAGCGCGGGCACCTCCCGCTCGCCTTGGAGCGTGATCGGCGCCTGGTTGCAGCGATAGCCCTCGGCGATCGCCTGGCGCAGCGAGGTGCCCGGCGCGAGGGCGAAGGCGAAGCGGTGGCGTCCGGCATCGGCGCGGGGGTCGGGGTAGCGGGGGGAGCGCAGCAGGGTCGCCCGCAGCGTGGTGATCACGCCGCCGCCCTCCCGGGCGTGCCGGGCGACGTCGTAGCCAAAGGTGGCGTCGTTCGCGAGCGTGGCGCCGTAGTCGCCCTCGGGGAGGTGCACGAAGCGTTGGGCGCAGCGCTCGAAGTGGGCGGCGTCCCACGGCGTGTTCTCGTGGGTGGGGCGGCGGAGGTGGCCGAACTGGATCTCGGCGAGCTCGGCCGGGGCGGCGAGGTCGAGGGGGAAGGCGAGCTTCAGGCAGTGGTCGTGCTCGTGCCAGTCGACGTCGACGGCGATCTCGACGCGGCGCGCGCGAGGCGCGAGCGAGAAGCGCACGAGGGCCGAGGAGTGCCGGAAGGCCCGCTGGGTGAGGACGCTCCCGGTGCCGTCGCGGGTCTCGGTGCTGAGGGCGGCGGGGCCCGCGAGCGCCTCGGTGACCTTGCGGTAGGAGGGGTCGAGGTCCCAGGCGTCCCAGGCGCGGGGAAGATCGGGGTGCAGCTGGAGCTGCGCGGCGCGCCCCCCGGGTGCGACGAGCTCGCGCATCGCCTCGAGGTCGACGAGCGAGTCGATCGCCCCGCTGGCGTCGATGCGCACGCGCAGCCGGCCGTTGTCGAGGACCACCGCCCCGTCGTGCTCCTCGACGCGCACCGCATCACCACCGCCGCTTTCGTCGGCGCCGATCGACAGCGGGGCCAGGGCGCCGAAGGGCACCGGTGCGGCGTTGGCGGCGAGCGGCCGAGTGCCCTCGCCGGCGAGCGCGCCGAGCACCTCGGCGATGCGGGCGTCGAGGTGCTCGGCGAGGCCGCGCAAGGTGGCGACCGCCTCGATGTTCACCTGTGCGATCGAGCTCCCGGGCGCGATGTCGTGGAACTGGCGGAGACAGAGCGCCTTCCAGGACGCCTCCAGGTCCTCGTAGGGATAGGGGCGCCCGCTAAGCACGCTGGCGCTCGCCGCAAAGGCCTCGTAGCTGCGCAGCAGGTGCTCGACGCGGCGCAGCTGGGCCTTGATCTCGGCCTGGGAGCTGAACGTGCCGCGGTGCAGCTCGAGGGGGAGCTCGCCGCTCCACACCGGCGGCTCCTCGTACTCGGCGACCGCCGCCTCGAAGAAGTCGGCCACCGGCTCGAGGACAAGGCGCGGCATGCCGGCGAGGTCCCCGAGGCGCCGGGCGCGCTCGAGCATCTCGCGGGTCGGCCCGCCCCCGCCGTCGCCGTAGCCGAAGGGGACGAGGGATCGGCGCGCCCCGAGCTTGTCGGAGAAATTGTTCGCGGCGTGCATGAGCTCGGCGGGGGAGAGCTCGGCGTTGTAGGTGTCGACCGGCGGGAAGTGGGCGAAGAGGCGTGAGCCATCGATGCCCTCCCAGATGAAGCTGTGGTGGGGGAAGCGGTTGGTCTCGTTCCAGGACATCTTCTGGGACACGAAGCGGTCGCACCCCGCGAGGCGCGCGATCTGGGGGAGCGCGCCGGTGAAGCCGAAGCAGTCCGGGAGCCAGATCTCGCGACAGGTGATGCCGAACTCCTCGAGGAAAAAGCGCTGGCCGTACAGGAGCTGGCGAACGAGCGACTCCCCTCCGGGCAGGTTGGTGTCGCTCTCGACCCACATGCCGCCGACCGGGATGAAGCGCCCGGCGGCGACCTGCTCGCGGACGCGCGCGTACAGCTCGGGGTAGTGCGCCTTCACCCACGCGTACTGCTGGGCCTGGGAGCAGGCGAAAGCGAGGGTGTCGTCGCGCTCTATCAGCTCGAGGACGTTCGCCATCGTGCGGGCGCACTTGCGCACGGTCTCCTCGAGCGGCCAAAGCCAGGCACTGTCGATGTGGGCGTGGCCGATCGCGCTCAGGCGGTGCGCGCCCGGGGCCGCCTTGGCGGCAAGCACGGGCGCGAGTAGGGCGCGCGCCTTGGCCGCGCCGGGGGCGACGTCGGAGGGGTCGATGCGCTCGATCGCACGCTGCGCGGCGCCGATCAGATCCGCGCGCCGCTGGTCCTCGGCGCGCAGGCACGCCGCCACGTCGAGCACGACGGCGAGGTCGTGCGCGAGGGCGCGCACCTCGGGATCGATCGCGACGAGATCGGCGCCCCCGAAGCGATACAGCGGCGCCGTGCCGGCGGTCGCCGGGTCGCCGAGGGGGTTGCCCGATGGCTCGCGCGGGGTGATTGCGGGGTTCGCGGCCGCTTCGAGATAGAAGCGGTGCTCACGCCCGGGCTCGCCCCGGCCGATCGCGAGCGCGGCGTTGCGGGGGGCGATCCCCTTCAGGATCGTGCCGTCCTCGCCATAGAGCAGCCCTTCGGCTTGGAAGCCGGGCCCGGCGCCCGTAAAGCCGAGGTCGACCACGAGCTCGACCTCGGCGTCGTGCCAGGAAGCGGGGACGGCGCCGGAGAGCTCGAACCAGGTCGTCTGCCACGGAGCGCCCCAGGCGTCGCCGGCGGCGATGGGCGAGAAGCCCTTCGCGCGCGCGGCGGCGAGGCCGAGATGGCGCTCGGGAGTCTGGTACGCGCCGGCGTTGAGCGGGGCGCGGTCGCGGACCTCGGCGGGCCGGATGCGGCTGTCAAGGACGCGCCGCAGGCGGCGCTCGATGAGCTCGAGTTGCTCGTGCATCCCGCCAGGCTCGCGCACCGAGCGCCGGCGCGCCGGTTATCCCTGGCGGGCCGCGAGTGTCGCCTCGGCGACCGGGATCGAGGTGAGCCGGCGACGGCCGATCGCCACGCCGGCCGCCAGCGCGACCCCACACGACAGCGCCCCGACGACCAGGCCGGTGCGGGCGCCCGCCGCGGCGATGACCCAGCCGATGAAGGGGCCGCCGATCGGCGTGGTGCCCTGGAAGGCCACCTGCCACAGCGCGATCGCCCGTCCGCGCATGTTCGGCGCCGAGCTCAGCTGGATCGTTGAGTTGCCGATCGCGATGAACGAGACGCTGCCCCAGCCCACGAGGAGCAGGGCGACGTAGGCGACCGGGAGGGCGGGCGACAGGGCGCAGAGCAAGATCGCGAGGCCGAAGCCCGCACAGGCGATGAGCATCGGCCGCAGCCCCGTGCGGCCGCGCGCGGCGGTGACGAGGCCGCCGAGCACGGCGCCGACGCCCATCGCCGCGGTCATGAAGCCGAAGGCCTCCGAGCCCCCGTGGAAGGTGCCCCGCGCCAGCACCGGAAGGCTCACCTGGAACTCGTACGCGAGCGTCCCGACGACGGCCATCATCACGAGCGGCACGGCGATCTCGGTCGTGCGCACCGCGTAGGCGAGGCCCTCGCGCAGCTGGCCCCGCGCGCGGGGCTCGGGCGTGCTCGGCGCCAGCGCGCTGCGGTCCATGATGACGAGCGACGCGACCACAGCGACGAAGCTGGCGGCGTTGGCCAAAAAGCACGACCCGACCCCGGCCGTCGCGATGAGCACGCCGGCGATCGCCGGGCCGACGGCGCGGGCCGCGTTGGCGGTCACCGAGTTCAAGGTGATCGCGTTGCGCAGCTCGTCCTTGCCGACCATCTCTCGCACGAAGGCCTGGCGGGCGGGCATCTCGAAGGTGTTGTTGAGCCCGAGGATCACGGCGAGGACGCAGATCTCCCACAGCCGGACGATCCCAAAGACGCTGAGCAGGCCGAGCGCGAGCGCCTGCAGGCCCATCATCGACTGCAGCACCACCATCAGTCGGCGCTTGTCGACGCGGTCCGCGATGACGCCGCCGTAGGGGCCGAGCACGAGCACGGGGATCGTCTGGAGGGCGACCACGAGGCCGAGCGTCGTGGCGGAGTTGGTGAGGGTGAGCACCAGCCAGGCCTGGGCGGTGGTCTGCATCCAGGTGCCGATGAGGGAGATCAGCTGGCCGCTGAAGTACAGGCGGTAGTTGGGGACCTTCAAGGACGAGAAGGTGCTCCGGCCGATGGCGAGCAGGCGGGGGCTCACGGCTCGCAGTCCCTCAGCTGCTCGGCGAGGCGCTCGAGGACCGGCAGCGCCGCCGCCACCGCGGCGCGCTCGGAGGGCTCGAGGGCCGACAAGAGGCGCGAGAGCGCATCGCTGCGCTCGTCGCGGATGGCGCGATGCAGGCGCCGGCCGCCCTCGGTCACCACCACGGTGGCGGCCCGGCGGTCGTTCGGGTCGAGGCGCCGCTCGATCAGGCCGGACTGCTCGAGGTGCCGCACGATGCGCGAGAGCATCGTCGGGTTCATCGCCTCGAAGGCGGCGAGGTCCCCGAGGCGGATGGGCCCGCGCCGGACGATCGTCGCGAGCACGGTGGTCTCGGTGGTGGTGAGCGCAGCGCCTGCCTTGGTGCGGTCGAGGCGGCGCGCGAGGCGGGCGATCAGCATCCGCAGCCGAGCGGCTGCATCGTGGGCCGCGCCGAGCGATGCGTCGCGCGCTTCGAGCCGCTGCGGGCTCATGGGCCTCCTTCGTCGGGCCGGCCAGTCAGTTGCTTGCCGACCAGCAACCACTATAGCGGCGATACTTCGCTATGCAAAGGAGTTTCGCTCGCCCCGGCGGCCCGGGCTTGGGGCGCCGCGCGTGCGGCCTAGATGCGCACCATCACCGAGCGCGCCGCCTTGTCGGCGATCGTCTGGCGGCGGCGGTCCCACAGCGGGAAGAGGTCGTTGAACAGGCCCGGCACGACGAAGAGGAGGTAGAGGACAAAGCGCACCCCGAAGCGGACAAAGCCGCGCCGCCAGCCGATCGGCGCGCCGGTGTCGATGTCGCGCACGGCGATCCCCGGGGCGCGGTTGCCCGGGGTCTGGCCAGCGCGCGTGCCGTTGAAGTACGCGAAGTAGATCGCGCTGATCACGGCGGAGAGGCCATAAAGGAGCCAGATCCACGCGCCGATCGTCTTGGTGGTGGTGTGGGTGCCGTTGCTCAATAGCACCCGTTCGGGGTGGCCGAAGACGTCGGTGATGGCGAAGGTGATGATGAACCACGGCACCCCGAGCACGAGCCAGTCGAGCACGAAGGCGCCGACGCGCTGCCACCAGCCGGCGAGCGGCGCGCCGAAGGGCGCGGTCGGCCCGTCGCCGCTGAACATCGAGACCTCATAGGCGGAGCTGGTGGGATCTGGCCGAGGCGCTTGGCGCTGGCGGTAGCGGGGGAGGTCGCCGGACCCATTGGGCGCGGGAGCCTTCGGCGGCGGCCAGGTCTCTCGCTCGCTCATGATCTCGATCCCCTCGGCTTCGGCCCGATCACCTGCCAGGCGAGTCCGCCCGGTCGTGTCCGACACGGCGTCGTGCGGCCTGCTGGCCGCGCGCGAGGGGTGACGTGGCCCCTCGCCCCAAGGCTAACCCGGCAGCTCCGAGCGCCGCATGCCACTCGCCCTGTTCAACGGGGCGCGGACCGCGGCCGCCGAGCATCGGCCCGCTCGCCGGCGCGTGGCCAAGGGCGCGCGAGAGGGGTGTGGCGCAACGGAGCGGCCGACCGGCACCGCCAGCCGAGCCGTGGGCGATCAGGCGCCGTCGAGGCCGCAGGCGCTCAGCACGCAGGCGACCAGCTCGGTCGCATGGGTCGCAAGGGTATGCGACTCGCTGAGCAGGCCGCCCCAGGCCGCCGCGAAGAGCAGCTCGGTGGCCCGCTCGCGCGCCGCAGCGGCGACGAAGGGATCCTCGCCGCGCGTCGAGGCGGCGGCGACGAAGCGGGCGAGGCGCGCGCGCCGGTGGCGCATCTGGGAGACGAGGGTGCTCTTGTCATGGTTCTCGCTGCCGAGCGCCGCCAGCACGGCGATCGCCGCGGCACGCCCCTCGGGCAGCTCCGCGAAGGCGATCTCCTCTTGCACGGCAGCGACGAGCGCGTCGCGGCGGGAGCCGTCGGGCGGCACGAGCGACACCGCGCGGGGCTCGAGCATGACGGCGAGGATCTCGCCGAGCAGCTCCTCGCGCGTCTTCCAGCGCCGGTAGACGGTCGACTTCGGCACGCCCACCCGGGCGCTCAGCCGCTCGACGCTGAATCCGTCGTATCCCGCTTCGCGCACGAGCGCCGCGCCGTCGCGCAGGATCGACTCGTCGATGGTGACATCTCGCTGCCGTCCCACTCCCGACCTCCCAGTTGGCTGCCCAAATGCAACGACACGAACGCGCTCGTGCGCTGGGAGCGAAGGGACTCGCGTTGGGGGCCAAAGGTCACATTTGCGCTCCGGGGCGACGGCGTCGCCCCGGCGTCAAGGCTTCGGCCCGCGCGCTGGCGTGGTGGGCGAAACGCGAGGGCCCGGGGAAATCGCCGGCCGGCACCGGGGGCGACCACAGATAGCCCTGGCCGAGGTCGCAGCCCATCGCCACGAGCGCGGCGTGCTGGCTGGCGCGCTCCACGCCCTCGGCCACCACGCTCAGGCCGAAGGCGTGGCCGAGCTCGATCACGGCCGAGACGATCGCCGCGTCGTGGACGTCGCGCTCGACCTCGGCGACGAAGGTGCGGTCGATCTTGAGCGAGGTCACCGGCAGGCGGCGGAGGTAGACGAGGGAGGAGTAGCCGGTCCCGAAGTCGTCGATGCTGACGCGCACCCCGAGCTCGCGCAGCGCCTCCAAGGTGGCGATCGTGGCGTCGACGTCTTGCATCAGGGCCGACTCGGTGAGCTCGACGATCAGCGCCTCGGCGGGGACGTCGGCCTGGTCGAGCGCCTCGGTGATCTGGCCGACGAGGTCGTCGTCGCCGAGCTGGCGTGCCGACAAGTTGACCGAGACGGTCGGGGGCCCCATCCCGTCGGCGCGCCAGCGCGCCACCTGCTGGCAGGCCTCTTTGAGGGCGAAGCGGCCGAGGCTCGAGATGGTGCCGGCCTGCTCGGCGATGGCGATGAACTCGGTCGGCGCGAGCAGGCCCCGGGTGGGGTGCTGCCAGCGCACGAGCGCCTCGGCGGCGGCGCACCGGCCGGTCGCGAGGTCGACCTCGGGCTGGTAGTAGAGGCGGAACTCGCCGCGCATCCCGGCGTTGCGCAGCGCCCGCTCGGTCTCGATGCGCGCCAGGACGGCGGCGCGATCGGCCGGGTTGAAGACCTCATAGCGCCCTCCGCCGCGCTCTTTGGCGCTGCGCATCGCCACCGAGGCGTCCCGGAGCACCTCCTCGGCGCGCCGCGCCCCACGCGCCAGCGCGATGCCGATGCTCGCCTGCATCTGCAGCGGCTCCCCACCGAGCACGAAGGGCGCTTCGAGCACGCTCTCGATCCGATCGGCGATGGCGAGCGCCTCGCCCTCGCCGCTGAGGTGCTCGCAGAGCAGCACGAACTCGTCGGCGCTCATGCGGCCGACCGTGATGTTGCGCGTCCCGAGGCTCGCGAGGCGGTTCGCCGTCTGGCGCAGCAGCTCGTCACCCCCGGCGCGGCCGTGGGTCGCGTTGACGTCGCGAAAGCGGTCGAGGTCAACGATCGCGACCGCAAGGGGATGGTGTTCGTCCGTCTCGGCCGCGCCCGCCCGAGCGAGCCGATCGAGGACGACGGTGCGGTTGACGAGGCCCGTCAGGCGGTCGTAGAGGGCGAGGTCGCGCAGCTGGGCCTCGTAGGCCTCGCGCTGGGTGACGTCCTCGGCCATCATGAAGCGCGCCGGCACCTCGCCAAAGCGCAGGCTGTGGGAGGTGATCTCGGCGTCGGAGAAGTGCTGATCGGCGCGGCGGAGCCGCCACGGTCCGAGGCGGTCCAAGGTGAGGTCCGTGCGCACGCTCGCCTCCAACAAGGCGACGTCGTCCTCGTGCAGCAGCTGGCGCAGGTCGCTTTCGAGGAGCTCGTCACGGGGCCGGCCGAGGTAGGCGACCGCCGCGTCGTTGACGGCCAAGATCGCGAAGCGGTCCTCGGCGAAGACCCACATCGGCTGGGGGTTGTCCTCGAACAAGAGCCGGTAGCTGCGCTCGGCGCCGCGCGCTGCGGCCTCGGCGCCGCGCGCTGCGGCCTCGGCGGCGCGGCGGTGGGCGAGCTCGGTCTCGACGTCGACCACGAGGCTCCCGAACGCCTCGGCGAGGCTGAGCACCTCGCGCGGACCTGAGCCGATCTGGGCGGCGACCTGGGAGTCGAGCTTGCCGCCGTTTACCGCCGCGGCCAGTCGGCGCAGGGGGCGGACCACCTGCCGGCCGGCGATGGCGGCGCCGACGAGCACGAGCAGGAGCCCGCCGAGGATGATGCCGAGCGCCCGGTCGAACTCGGCGTTGGCGTCGGCGAGCGCGGTCGATCGCAGGGCGCCGGCGAACACGTGCCAGGAGAGCCCGGGGACCGTCGCCTGAGCGAAGAGCCGCAGGCTCCCGCCGAGGTCGCGGCGCACGAGGCCGGTCGAGCGCGCCGGGCTCGCGTCGCCAAGGCGCACCCCGACAAAGTGCGCCGGGTCGATCGAGCGGCTGAGCGCCGTCGTGCGCGCCGCGTTGGTGACGAGGAAGTCGAGGTGCGAGACGCCGCCATAGCGGGTGGCGAGACCCCTGCCGAGCCCGCCGAGCCCGAGCGCGGCGACGACCGCGCCGCCACCGCGGATCGGCGCGCTCGCCACCAGCTCGAGGCTGGAACGGCCCGCCGGCGCCTCCAGTCGGACCCCCGCCGGGTCGGGGCGAATGAGCGAGGCGGCAGCGTCCAGCGCTTGGGCGCCGGGCGAGGCGCAGGCGAGCGTGTGGTTGGGGCGAAGGATCGCCAGCGCGCCGGTCGCAAAGGGCGGCAGCTCGAGCGGGGCGAGGTGGCAGCTCGAGGGGGGGCTCGAGGAGGTGAAGGCGCGGGCGATGCCCGGTGTCGCCGCTATGGCGGCGAGCTCGTGGCGCAGCGTTGCCACGGCACTGGCGATGCGCTCGGCCGCCTGGTGCGCGCCAAAGCGGGCGGTGGCGGCGACCTTGGTCTCGGTCAGGCTGATCGTGCTCGCCCGCCAGTACGCGGTGGCGCCGATCGCCGCCAGGCAGGCGATCGCCACCGGCGTGGCGATCGCGAGGGCGATCGGCCACCGGGCGGTACGCGGACGCCGCCGGGGCGTCGCGCCCTCGGGCCGTCCGCGGCGCCAGCGCTGCCGCACCGCTTGGACCCTCAGCGCTCACCCCCCCTTTGCGGTCGCGTGTCGGCATAATATTTCCGCTACTTCATGTAGTCGATAGCTGATCTTCGACCACGCTGCGCGCGGACTGCGACCGGTTCGGCGACGCTGCGGGGTAAGCGGCGGCGTGCGGGGGTAGTCGCGCGGGCACCTCGCCGGTGCGAGCGCTGCCGGCGGGGCGGAGGAGGCGCATGGACACCGAGTCGCACCGGCCGAGAGACGAGCCCGAGAACCGCGAGATCCATCGCGACTTCCCGGCAGACGCCGCCCAGGAGAAGAAGGGCCTGAAAGGGGGCGAGGAGGTCCCCGAGAACGAGCTCGGCGCGCCCGCCGAGCACCGGCGCGCGCGGCCCGGCGCGCCCGATCGTCAAAGCTGAGCTCGGTGCCGGCTCCCCGGGCGACCAGGCCGGTCAGCTGCCGGCGAGCGCCTCTTCGACGTCGGGGTAGCACGCCAGCACCTCGGTGAGGCCGGAGAGCTCGAGGACCCGCCGCACGCGCCGGCTGATCGCGGCGAGACGGACCTGTCCGCCGGCCTCGGCCATCCGCAGCTGGGCGTAGGTGAGCAGCGCCAGGCCGCTCGAGTCGATGAAGCTCAGTGCGCCGCAGTCGACGACGAGGAGCTTGTTGTCGGCGCGCATCAGCTCGATGAGCCGCTCGCGCACCGAGGGCGCGGAGGCGACGTCGAGCTCGCCGATCAAGGCGAGCAAGATCACCCCGGTCCGCTCGTCGACCTCGAGGCGGAAGGGAACGGGATCGTTGTTGCTCATGTGCCCCTCTCCTTGCCGACCGGATCCGATGGCGCGAGGTCCCACTCGGCGGGCCACGGGCTCGGCGCGCGTCCGGCGAGCTGGCCGAGCACCTGGTCGAGGTACCAGGTGCGGAACCGCCGCAGGTCGGGTGGCGAGGCGAGGGTGAGCAGGTCGCCGCTTTGGCAGTAGACGTCGGCCTCGTCGAGGAGCTCGGCGAGCTGGGTGACGATCTGCCACGCCGAGCGAGGGACGTCGACCGCGATGTCGAGGCGGGCGCGGCCCGCCGCCACCGCTGCGGCGACCTGGGCACGGATGGCGGCAGTCTCGGGGGCGAAGCGGGCCTGGGCCTCGCTCGCCAGCTGCACGAGGCGCGAGGGCACGCCTTCGTGCTCGCCGCGGTCGATCAGCCAGTGGAACTCGCGCATCAGCGCGTCGTTGTGCTGCTGGGCGGCGAGGTAGATCGACAGCGGCAGGTCCAAGATGTGCACGGTGACGGCGGTCGCCTCGGACACCGGCGCCTCGGCCGGCGCCGCGGTCAAGTCGCCGGGCGGGTCCCAGGTCGGCGGGGCATGGCCGCGCTCGGACCCCGACGCTCCGGGCTCGGCCGCGACCTGGTCGGTGACGAGCTCGTCGCCGACGACGGCCCAGACCCCCTTGCCGTTCGGGAAGCGCCGGACGCCCCAGCCCCGCGCGATGCCGTCCACGAGCAGCAGGCCGCGCCCGGTGGTCGCCCCGTGGCCGTAGCGGGTGAGGACGGGGGCCGCCGCGCTGCGGTCGAGCACCTCGATCAGCGCCTCGTGGTCGCGCCGCTCGAGCGCGACCTCGATCGGGCCCCGGCCGTGCAAGATCACGTTGGTCACGAGCTCGGAGGCGATGAGCTGCGCCGCCTCGACGCCGACCTCGCTCCAGCCCGCCAACCGGGCGCGCAGCCAGCGCCGCGCCTCGCCGACGGCGTCGGGGTGGGTGGAGAGTTCGAGCACGTCGTGCGAGCGTGGCACCACGAGCCAGGCTAACCAATCCCTGCTGCGAGAGCGTGGACGCTGCCCGGCCACCATTCGTGGCGCTCGTTGCACTGCACGTGGGGGTTTGCTCAGCGCAGGGGCAGGCCGATCAGGCCGGCGAGGATGGCGCACCCGGCCATCAACCAGGCGACGTAGTCGCCGATGTGGCCCGAGTGCACGCGGTGCAGCGCCCGCAGCACGGCGCGCGTCCCGAGGCGCAGTGCGGGGACGTGCACGAGGATCCGGCGGCCGTAGCACGAGGCGGCGGCGAAACCGGCGGCGAGCAGCGCCGAGGCGATGCCGAGGAGCACGCCGCGCAGGTCCCAGTTGGGCGCGCTCGGCGCGATGGCGAGCTGGTGGCCGGCATGGCCGAGGGCGTTCGCGAGGTACCCGGAGCGATCGATGAAGGCGGCCGCGGCGCGCTCCGCGGCGTCGCGGGCGCCCGGCAGGACGCCGAGCGCCAAGGTGCCGGCGATCAACACGCCGATGGCGCTGAGCGCGGCGGCGGGGAGCGCTTGGAGGCGCTGGGCCGGAGGTCGCTCGGTCCCCACCGCCCGGTACTCCGCGTCGCCTTTTGGCCGATCTCCGAGGCCGAGGAAGACGCGAGCCGTGACGCGCAGCACGGCCCCGCCGGTGAGCGCCGAGACGAGGACGAACAGCGCCACCATCCAGTAAAGGTGCTGATCGATGGCCGCCTTCTCGGCGAGTGCCTTGCCGAGCGCGAGGCCAAAGGGGGGCAGCCCGGCGAGCGCGAAGCCGCACAGGCCGAAGAGCAGGCCGAGGTGGGGCGAGCCGCGGCCCTTGCCGAACAGGTGGAGCTCGTCGACGTTGCCGTAGCGGTCGAGCAGCATGCCGCACAGCAAAAAGAGCGCCCCCTTGATGCCGGCGTGGCCGGCGGCGTAGAGCGCGGCGGCCGCCGTCCCGTCTTCGCGCAACAGGCCGAGCGCGCAGAAGAACAGCCCGACGTGGGCGATCGTCGAATAGGCCAGCAACCGCTTGATATGGCGCTGGGCGCAGCACATCACCGCTCCGATGACTGCCGTCGCGACCCCGAGGCTCAAGAACGCGACGCGGGCATGCGCGGGAGCGATCGTCGGCGAGAAGACCGTCCAGTAGACGCGGAAGGCCGCGTAGACGCCGAGCGGGTCCATCACGGCGGAGAAGAGCATGCAGACCGGAGCCGGAGCGACCGCATGGGCGTCGGCAAGCCAGAAGTGGAACGGGACGACGCCGCTCTTTACGAGCAGCCCGGTGAAGATGAGGACGAAGGCGGCGATCACGAGCGGCCCGGGACGGTGGCCGGCGAGCTTGGCGCCGAGCAGAGGAAGCTGCAGCACGCCGGTCTTGGCGTAGAGCAAGCCGATCCCCATCAGCGAGACGTAGGCCCCGAGGCTGTTGATGATCCCGAAGTTCAACCCGCCCTGGAGCGCCTGGGGATCTTCGATGTTATGGGCGGTGAGCGCGTAGGCGCTCGCGCCCATGAGCTCTAAGAAGACGAAGAGGTCGAAGAGGTCGCCGGTGAGCGCGAAGCCCTCCATGCCGGCGAGAAAGCACAGGACGAGCAGGTGGAAGTGGCCCGTGTCGGACTCGAGGTAGCGCAGCGAGAAGATCAGCGCGCAGGTCACCAGGCCGGCCGCCAACAAGGCGATGCCTGCGCCCATCGGGTCGACCTCAAGGACGATGCCGACGCTTCGGTGGCCGAGCGGAGTCCAGGTGGCGACCCAGTTCACGATCCGGCCACTGCTCGCCACGGCGAGGAAGTAGCCCGACAGCCCAGTCACCCCCGCCGCGATCGCGATCGCGAACAGGTCGCGGACGAGGCGGGAGACGTGGCGACCGAGCGCCAGCATCACCGAGGCGCCGAGCATCGGGACGGCGACCGCCAAGGGCAAGAGGGCGGCGGCGCCGTGGTCGAAGTGCGCCACCTAGCCCTCGACCGCGTTCAACTCGTCGGGGTCAACCGAGTGGTTGCGCTTGGCGATCTGGATGCTGATCGCGAGCAAGAGCGCGGTGACGGTCGCCGAGACCACGATGTCGGTGAGCGCCATCGCCTGCACCAACGGGTCGACGACGTCGCGAGTCGGGCGGGACGCGGGCGAGCCGAACACGGGCGGCGACGCGTGGTGCTGGTAGCCCACGGCCAAGAGCAAGACGTAGGTGCCCGCCTGGGCGACGGACAGACAGACGACGGCGTGCACGAGGTCCTTGGACCGGGCGATTCCGAAGGCGCCGATGATCAACAAGAAGAAGGCGACGAAGTAGATGAGGCCCTTCATTCGTCGCGCTCGCCGCTCGCGCGCCTCCCGCCCCCGGCGGGTTCGGTGAACATGGCCTGCCGGAGGAAGTGCGACAGCAAGATGGCACCGCCCGAGGCGACCTCGATGCCGACCGCGATGTTGAGGAGCGGCACCGTGCCCCCCGAGAAGAGCGCGCCGAAGTGGCCGAGCGGGACGAAGTTGGCGAGGAACGCACCGCTCGCGAGCAGGCCGGCGACGCCGAGCGCGCCGTAAGAGCCCGCTCCGATCGCCTCGCCCCACTCAAAGAGCGTGGTCGGCCGCATCTTCTCCAGCGCGTCGTAGCTGCCGGCCACGTACAAAAGGTGCAGGCCCGTCCCGAGCACGACCCCGCCCTGGAAGCCCCCTCCCGGCGTGACGTTGCCGTGGCTGATGAGGTCCAGGCCGAGGATGGTGCTGAGCGGCAAGAGGACGTAGCCCAACAGCCGCGTGGCATCCAGCATGCGGGCGTGACCGAGCGGTCGCCGCTCGGTCTCGTGCTCGCCGGGGCGTAACAACAGTGCCGCGCCGGCGACGCTTGCAAGGAAGATGCTCTCCTCGCCGAAGGTGTCGAGCCCGCGCTGGTCGAAGTTGATGGCCGAGACGACGTTCGCCGTGCGGTGGGCGACGGCCGCCGCGACGGCGAGGGTGCGGTAAGGGTGGAAGGTGCTCCCGAAGGCCGGCAGGTGGGCGACGGCCGGGGCGAGCAGGATCGCCAGGCCGACGACGCCGAGGCAGAACACCACGTAGCGGACCGGGCGGCTCACCGCCCGGCGCTCCGCGAATCGACCTTGCCAGGCGCATGGATCTTTCGGACCGCCAGCATCACCATCAGCGGCACGATCGCTGTGCCGATGCCGATCTCGCTGAGGGCGACGTCGGGCGCCTCGAGTGCGAGGAACAACAAGGCGAGGAGCAAGCTGAGCGCCGACAAGGTGAGCGCCTGGCGCGCCGGGTCGCCGGTGAGGACGACGGCGAGCCCGGCCGCCGCGACGAGCAGGAGGCAGGCGGCGAGGATGGCGGTCATTGGCGGTCCTCGCCGTCTTCGAGCGTTCCCGCGACGCGGCCCTCGTTCTGGGCGACGAGCCGGGCGGTGACCACGGTGAAGACCGGCCCGGTGAGGGCCACGAGCGCGCAGGTGAGCAGGATCTCGCCGCTCGCCAACCCGACACCGTCTTGGATCGCGAGCCCGATGCCAAGCAGCGGGGCGGCGAGCGAGGTCACCGGCGAGAGCAGGTGCGCTCGGTCGTAGAGCCGGGATCCGGTGAGCAGGCCGGCGAGCGCGGCGGCGATCGCAATGGCGGTGGCGAGGCCGACGAGTGCCAGCGCGACGTCATGCCGCATCGCTGGGCTCCCGGCCGAGGAGGCGGACGAAGACCATCGTCCCGGCGAAGCTCAGCGGCACGAGCACGAGCGGCACGATCAACTCGTAGCTCTGGCCGATCTGGGCGAAGAGCAGGCTCGCGAGGATGACGAGCGAGCTCATCAGCTGGAGCCCGAGCAGCCGCGCCGGCGGCCGCCCGCGCGAAGCGAGGGCGAGGCTCGGTGCGAGCGCGCCGATCAGCACGGCGAGCAGGCACACGCCGTACCCGCTCATCGCGATAGCGGTTCACACGGCGACGGTGCCGGGCTTGCCACCTGGTGGATGAGCGCGGTCCCGTCGCGCTCGTCGATGTCGAGGACGTAGCTGGCCGGCGCGTAGGAGATCAACAGGCTCGCCTGGACGCGCCGCGAGGCGGCGCGGGGGTCCATGCCGCTGGCGTCGGCGAGGGGGACCTTGGCGAACTCGCCACCACGGCGGTGCAGCGCGTTGAGGATGACGGCCCCCGAGTCCACCACGGTCGCGAGCGGGAGCCGGACCACTGCGCGGCCGACCACGCCGATCACCGGCCACGAGCCGCCGATCGCCCAGCGCCCCGCGGCGCCGAGGACGCCGGTCGCGAGCGCGCATCCGCACGCGACGACGAGGTCTTGTGCGTCGATGCGCGAGAGGCTGAGCATCCAGATGCCAAAGGCCACGCCGGCCCACACGAGCGCCTCGAGCGCGCGCCAGGGGCGCGGGCTCGTGCTCCGCCCCGCGGCCTCACGGGCGGTGCCGATGCGCGCTCGCGCCGCGGAAGCCGGCTCTCTTGTTGCTGGCACAGTGCAGGCTTAGCCGGGGGGACTCGCCGGTAAACCTGCGGGAGAGGGCTCAGTGGCGAGGCGACCGCCGACGGCGCCCGGGCGCGACGCGCGGTGGCTCGCCGTCCTGTTTGGCGAAGTGCGGCGGCCACGGGGCATCGCCAAGGCCGTCGCTTGCCTGGCGATCGGCGAGCTCGAGGAGCGCCGAGAGGTCGCCGGCGATCGCCTCGGCGCCGGCGTGGGGGTCCCCGATCGCCCGGTAGCGCGCCGGGACCGTCGCCAAGGTGAGCTCGCCCGGGTCGACGTCGGGTACCTCCTCCCACCAAAGCGGCGCCGAGACGCGGCCTTCGGGGTTGGCGCGCACCGAATACGCCGAGGCCACGGTGCGGTCTCGGGCATTCTGGTTGTAGTCGACGAAGACCTTCTCGCCGCGCTCTTGCTTCCACCACGCCGAGGTCGCGAGGTCGCCGCGCCGCCGCTCGAGCTCTCGAGCAAGTGCCAACGCGCCGCGGCGCACCTCGCTGAAGCCGAAGCGTGGCGCGATCGGCACGAGGACGTGCATCCCGCGCGAGCCGGACGTCTTCGCCAAGCCGGTGAGGCCGAGCTCGTCGAGTAGGGCGCGCGCCTCGAGAGCGAGCTGGCGGACGGCGTCGAAGCCGATGCCGGGCTGGGGATCGAGGTCGACGCGCAACTCGTCGGGGTGCTCGAGGTCCTCGCGCCGGACCGGCCAGGGGTTGAGGTCCAAGCAGCCGAGGTTGACCGCCCAGACGAGGTGGGCGAGGTCAGTGGGGCACAGCTCCTCGGCGTGCTCGCCGCTCGGGAACTCGACGACGACGGTCTCGAGCCAGTCCGGTCGCTTGTGGGGCACCCGCTTTTGGAAGAAGTGCGGGCCCTCGGCTCCGTCGGGGTAGCGCTTTAGGACCGTCGGGCGCCGGGCGACGCCGCGCAGCGCCCCCTCACCGACGGCGAGGTAGTAGGCCACGAGGTCCAGCTTGGTCTCCCCCCGGTCAGAGAAGAACACCTTGTCGGGGTTCGAGACCACGACCGTCGCTCCGGCGACGTCGACCTCGATCGAGCTCGTGGCAGCGGCCATGTCCCCGCCTTTCCCCTCGAGGCGACCCGGCACCAGCACCGCGAGCCTCGCGCCGTTGCGGCGGTGGTGGGTAAGGCTGGCGACATGATCACCCCGGCCGAGGCGCTCGAGTCGATCGCCTACCTGCTCGAGGCCGAGCTCGCGCCGAGCTACAAGGTCCGGGCGTTCCGCCGCGCCGCGTCGGTCGTGCGCGAGCTTGCGCCACAGCGGCTCGAGGCGCTCCATCGCCAAGGCCGCTTGAAGCAGCTGGCCGGGGTGGGCGACGCGACCGCGACGGTGATCGCCGAGGCGCTGTCGGGCGCCCGCCCCGCCTACCTCGTGACGCTCGAGCAGCGCCGGCCGCCCGCGCCACAAGGCGCCGCGGGCGCCCTCTTGGCCCGCATGCGGGGCGACTGCCACCTGCACTCGGACTGGTCCGACGGCGGTAGCCCGATCGCCGAGATGGCCGCCGCCGCGGTGGCGCTCGGCCACGAGTACGCGGTGCTCACCGACCACAGCCCGCGCCTCACCGTCGCCCACGGGTTGAGTGCCGAGCGCCTCGTGCACCAGCGCGAGGTGCTCGCCGAGCTCGCCCCTCGTCTCGCACCGTTCCGGCTCTTGAGCGGGATCGAAGTCGACATCTTGGACGACGGAGCCTTGGACCAGGACGAGGGGCTGCTCGAAGCGCTCGACCTCGTGGTCGCGAGCGTGCACTCCAAGCTGACGATGGAGCGCCGGGCGATGACCGCGCGCCTCGTTTCGGCGGTGTCGAACCCGCACGTGGACGTCCTTGGACACCTCACCGGGCGCCTCGTGACCGGGCGCGGGCGGCCCGCTTCGGACTTCGACCCCGAGGTGGTCTTTGCCGCCTGCGCAGCAGCTGGCACGGCGGTCGAGATCAACTGCCGACCCGAGCGCCAAGATCCCCCCGACGACCTCTTGGCGCTCGCCGTGGCGACCGGATGCGTGTTCAGCATCGATACGGACGCGCACGCGCCCGGCCAGCTCGAGTGGCAGCGGCTCGGCTGCGAGCGGGCGGCCGCGGCCGGCATCACCGCCGAGCGCGTCGTCAACACCTGGCCGCTCGGCGAGCTGCTGGCCTGGGCGGCGCGCTGATGGGTGCTAGGTCGCGCCGCCCGGTGGGCGCCCGAGGAGCTCGCTGAGCACCGTCGGGGGGACCACCTCGAGCTGGGCGTAGCCGCACGAGGTCGCCAGGCGGTCCTCGCGCAGGCGGCGCAGCTGGGTGGCGTGGCGGAAGCGGTCGCCTTGGAGGTGGTCGTAGGCGACCTCGGCGACGAGCTCGGGGCGCAGTGGCTCGAAGGCCGCGTCGCGCCCCCGGCCCCAGCGGCTCTCCCCGCCAGGTCGCCGGCCGCGCGCCTCGCCGCCGATCCAGGGGTGTGCCTCGCCCAGAGCGAGGCCGAGCGGCGCGAGGCGGTCGGCGAGCTCGTCGCGCCGGGCGCGGCTGAACGCGGAGGCGACGCCGACGTGGTGTAGGACGCCGTCGCGGTCATACAGGCCGAGCAGCAAGGAGGCCACCTTGCCGCGCTCGTCGCGGCGCAGCCCGGCGACGACGCAGTCCGCCGTGCGCTCGTGCTTCCACTTGGCCATCACGCGCTCGTCGGGGCGGTAGGCGAGGTCACCCCGCTTGGCGATGACGCCGTCGAGCCCACCCCCCTCGAAGCGGGCGAACCACTCGGCGGCCTGGGCGGGGTCGCGGCTCACCGGCGTGCAGGCGAGCGCGCCCCGCCGGTTCGCCAAGACGCGCTCGAGCGCAACGCGCCGCGCCGAGAAGGCCTCGCCGCTCCAGTTGGTCTCGCCGAGCGCGAGGAGGTCGAAGGCGACATAGGAGGCCGGCGTCGACTCGGCGAGCTCGGCGACGCGCGAGGCGGCCGGGTGGATGCGGGCCAAGAGGGCGTCGAAGTCGAGCCGGCCGGAGCGATCGACGATGACGATCTCGCCGTCGAGCACGCAGCGCTCGGGGAGCTCGCGGCGAAGCACCGAGGTCAGCTCGGGGAAATAGCGCGTGAGGGAGCGCTCGTTGCGGCTCGTCAGTTCGAGCTCGTCGCGGTCCTTGAACACGAGGGAGCGGAAGCCGTCCCACTTCGGCTCGTAGTACCACCGCTCGCCGACCGGCAGCTCGCGGACCGCCTTGGCGAGCATCGGCGCGACCGGCGGCATCACGGGCAGCTGCACGCTCGCTGCCTAGGGCTGACCCGCCGGGCCGACGCGTTCGGGGCTGATCAACACGAGCACGCGGCCCTCGCGGCGCATCGCCGCGCGGAACTCCCCCCAGTCGGGGTGCTCGCCGGCAATCTGGCGGTAGAGCTCGACGAGGCCGTCCATCGCGGCGGGGAGCTCGAGGATCTCGACGGGGCCGTCGATCTGGACGAAGGAACCGAAGAAGGCGTCGGTGAACACGCAGAGGCTGGCATGGGGCTGACGGCGGAGGTTCGCCACTTTGTGCGAGCCGCCGCGGGTGCTGATGGCGACGCGCCCGTCGGCGCCGAGGCCGGCGACGACGGGGGCGAGCACCGCCGTCCCGTCGCGCCGCCTCGTCGCCAGCACGCCGCGGTGGTTCGCCGAGACGAAAGCGCGAGCCTCGGCCAGCTCCACGGCGCTTCCCTCAGCGCTCGTCGCGGTCGAGCGCGGCGAGCTCCTCGCCGCTGAGCCCGAGCGAGAGCGCCCCCAGGCAGTCCTCGATGGACTCGACGCGACTCGCGCCGGGGATCGGGATCACGTGCTCGCCCTTGGCGAGCATCCAGGCGAGGACGACCTGGTGGACCGAGACGCCGTGCGCCTCGGCGACGCGCAGGAACGCCGGGTGGTCGGCGCGCAGCGTGTCGGCGTTGCCGATGCCGCCGAAGGGGCTCCAGGGCAAAAAGGCGATGCCGAGCCGGCCGCAGTGCTCGAGCTCGCCCTCGCTCGAGCGAAAGCGCGGGCTGAACTGGTTCTGGACGCTGGCGAGGTTGCCGGGGCCGAGGATCGAGGCGGCGAGGTCGATCTGGTCGACGTTGGCGTTGGAGATCCCGACCATCTGCACCTTGCCGGCGTCGAGGAGCTCCTTGAAGACGCCGACGGCGACCTCGTAGGGGACCTTGGGGTCGGGCCGGTGGTACTGGTACAGGCCGATCGACTCGACGCCCAGGCGCCGCAGCGAGGCGTCGCACGCCTGGCGCAGGTAGTCCGGGTCGCTGTTGACCTCCCACGTCCCGTCGCCAGGGCGCAGGTGGCCGCCTTTGGTCGCGACGAGCACCGAGTCCGCGTCGCCGCCCCAGGTGGCGAGCGCCTTGGCGACGAGCTCCTCGCCATGTCCGGTGTCGCTGCCGCCGAGCGAGTAGGCGTCCGCGGTGTCGATCAAGGTGACGCCACCGTCGAGGGCGGCATGGATCGTCGTGATCGCCTGCCGCTCGTCGGGGCGGCCCTCGATCGACATCGGCATCTCGCCGAGGCCGATCGCGCTCACATTGCGCTGGCCGAGCTTGCGCTGCTGCATCGTGATCCTCCTCGGTGCGCCCATCGGTGGCGCGCCCGGCGCGACCCTAGTGGGCGGGCTGGTCCTTGCTCTCCTTCGAGCGGCGCGCTCCTTCGAGAGGCGATGGCCTCGGCCTAGACTGCCGCCGATGTTCGACCGCACGGCACGTTTTGCTCGCTACCTGCAGGGCTGGTGGGACGCCCAGCTGCAAGGCGGCGCCTATCCCGATGACTGGCGCCGTGGCCGCGACGAGGCGATCCTTGCCCAGGAGCTGCGGCGACAGGCGGAGTTCGAGATCGTCCAGGCGGCGTTCTTGCACCGGCGCCCCTCGCCCGGTGAGGCCCGCGAGGTGGTCGACCGCCTTGTGCCCGCGCCCGTCGAGGCCGACGCGGAGCTGCTCGCGGCGGCGATCGTGCGCGCCGGGGGAGCGGCCCAGAAGGTCCGCGCCACCACGCTGTTCGGCGCCGTCGTGACGGTCGCCGCGCTCGTCGTGCGCAACATCTTGCGCGGCCGCTGAGCTGATCCGCGCCGCTCGCGCGCACCAGGCGTGGCGAGGCGGTGCCACCACGCGGTTCGGGCTCGCCTGGGGCGAGTGGCGTAACGAGCCGACTGCGACCGGCGCCGGTGAGTTGGGACCCGCGCCGTGCAGCAACCGCCGAGCCGGTGCCGCATCGAGTGCAGTCGCGTCGACGCGCCGCGGGGGGTCGGGCACGGCGTTGGGGGCCTCAGCCCAAGCGCGCGGCGAGCTCACCATCGCGGGCGCCGAGCGGTTCCTTCGGCTTGTGGCGGGGCCGCAGCGGGCAGCGGGAAAGGGGACCGGCGAGGCCGCGGTCGCCAGCATGGCGGTCGGGGCGCGAGGATCGAAGGACCGGACCGGTCGCGCACCGGTGAGGAGGAAGGGGAGCGGCGTGGGGGTTGAGCACCCGAAGGAGCAGCGGTCGTGAAGGCGGTCATCATGGCGGGCGGGGAGGGCACGCGGCTGCGCCCGTTGACGATGAGCCAGCCAAAGCCGATGCTCCCGGTGGTGAACCGGCCGATGGCCGAGCACGTCATCACGCTGCTCAAGCGGCACGGCTTTGACGAGATCGTGATCACCGTCGCCTTCATGGCCAACGTGATCCGGACCTACTTCGGCGACGGCTCGGACTTCGGGGTGCACATCTCCTATGCCACCGAGGAGACGCCGCTTGGCACCGCCGGATCGGTGCTGAATGCCAAGGACGAACTGCGCGAGCGCTTCTTGGTGATCTCGGGCGACGTCGTCACCGACGTCGATCTCGCCGCGCTCGTCGAGTTCCACGACAAGCAGGGGGCGACCGCCACCCTTGCGCTGAAGGCGATGGAGAACCCGCTTGAGTTCGGGATCGTCATCACCGACGACGAGGGCCGGATCGAGCGCTTCCTCGAGAAGCCGAGCTGGGGCCAGGTCTTCTCCGACACCGTGAACACCGGCATCTACGTGCTCGAGCCCGAGGTGCTCGAGCACGTGCCCGAGGGACGCGAGTCGGACTTCTCCTCCGAGGTCTTCCCCTCGCTCCTTTCCGCCGGGCGCCCGCTGTACGGCTTCGTCACCGACCGCTACTGGGAGGACGTGGGCACCCTCGAGGCCTACCTGAAGGCGCACGAGCACATCTTGGACGGGCGCGTCGACCTCGACATCGGCGGCTTCCCGCTCCGGCCCGGCGTGCACGTCGGCGAGGGCACCGAGATCGACCCGGCGGCGGTCGTCGAAGGACCTGCCGTCATCGGCGCCAACTGCCGCATCGGCCCCGGCGCGCGCCTCGGCGCCTACACGGTGCTCGGCTCGAATGTGCACGTGGCCGACGGGGCGGACCTCGAGCGCTGCGTCGTGCACGACGGCTGCTACATCGGCCCGGGCACCTATGCGCGCGCGAGCATCGTCGGGCGGGCGAACGAGCTGCGCCGGGGGGTGCACCTCGACGAGGGCGTCGTCCTCGGGGACCACTGCCGCATCGGCCACCAGGCGCACCTCACCTCGGGGGTGCGCATCTATCCCCACAAGACCGTGGAGGCGCGCGCCACGGTCAACTCCTCGATTATCTGGGAAGCCCGTGGGTCGCGCTCGCTGTTCGGCCGCGTCGGCCTGAGCGGTCTGCCGAATGTCGACCTCTCGCCCGAGCTCGCCGTGCGCGTCGCCCAGGCCTACGCGAGTGGCCTGCCCAAGGGGGCGCTCGTGACGACGTCGCGGGACTCCTCCCGGGCGGCCCGGGTCTTAAAGCGCGCCGTGATGGTCGGCCTCAACAGCGCCGGGGTGAACGTCGAGGACCTCGAGGCGGCGACGATGCCGGTCACGCGCTTTCACATCGCCTCGGGCCAAAGCCGCGGCGGCGTCGCCGTGCAGCTGTCGGCGGACGACCCGCGCAGCGTCACGATCCGCTTCCTCGACGAGCACGGCCGCGACCTCGACGGCAACACCCAGCGCAAGATCGAGCGGCTGGTGTCGCGCGAGGAGGCGCGGCGCGTGCTCGCGCCCGAGATCGGCGACATCGACTTCCCGCCGCGCACCGCCGAGCTGTACGCCAACGCGCTCGTGGAGGGGGTCGACCTCGAGGCGGTGCGGGGCTGTCGCTTCAAGCTGGTCCTCGACTACGCCTACGGCGCGTCGAGCTTCGTGATGCCGATGGTGCTCGCCCGGCTCGGCGCCGAGGTCCTCGCTGTGAACCCGATGCTGTCGACCGTCGGCGTCCTTGGCTATGAGCGCGCCGCCCATGCCGCGCGCATCGCGGACCTCGTCCGGTCCTCGGGCGCCCACCTCGGCGCGGTGATCGGCCCGGACGGCGAGCAGCTGACGATCATCGACGACACCGGCCGGGTGCTGAGCGACGACGAGGCCCTGCTGGCGCTCGCCACCTTGGTGATCCGCCGTCGTCGCCAGGCGACGATCGCGGTGCCGGTGAACGCCAGCTGGCGCCTGAACGAGGTCTGTGCCGACCTCGGCGCCGAGGTCGCTTGGGCCAAGCTCGGCGGCGCCAACTTGATGGATCTCGCGAGCTCGGGGGAGGTGAACTTCGCGGCGAACACCGAGGGCGGCTTCATGTTCCCCGAGTTCCTCCCCGCCTACGACGCGATCGCCACGTTGGTGCGCCTGCTCGCCATGCTGGCGAACGACCAGGTGGCGCTGTCCTCGGTGGTGCGCGACCTGCCCGCGGTCCACGTCGTCCACGAGCTCGTGCCGACGCCGTTCGACCAGAAGGGCGCCGTGATGCGCAGCGTGCTCGAGCGCGCGCGCTCAGACGAGCTGATCCTGCTCGACGGGGTGAAGAGCGTCGACGCCACGGGCTGGACGCTCGTCGTCCCGGACCCCGAGGAGCCGCTCACCCACGTCTTTGCCGAGGGGGACAGCGAGACGGCCTCGAGCGAGCGGGCCCGTCGGGCGGTCGAGGAGATCGAGGACATCTTGTCGAGCGCCGACCGGCCCTGAGCCCGGCTCGTCGCGCCCGTGCCTTGTAGCATCGGCGCCGTGAACGTCCCCGAAGACCTCTCCTATACGGCCGAGCACGAGTGGGTGCGCATCGAGGGCGGCCGTGCCCGCGTGGGCATCACCGACTTCGCCCAGTCGGCCCTCGGCGACGTCGTCTTCGTCGAGCTGCCCGAGGCCGACGTTGAGCTCGCCCGTGGCGACCATCTCGGCGAGGTCGAGTCGACCAAGTCGGTCTCGGAGATCTACGCGCCGGTCGCGGGCCGGGTGGTCGCGGTCAATGCGGCGCTCGCCGAGCACCCCGAGCGCTTGAACGCCGACCCCTACGGCGAGGGCTGGATCTGTGAGATCGAGCTCGGCGACCCGAGCGGCGAGGGGCTGCTCGACGCCACGGCCTACGGCGACCTGACGGCGTCCGAGTAGCCGCGCGCCCCCGCCGCGCCCAGGCCGATGGCGCGGGCGACCGTGCGCGCGCGCCCCGGTTCGTGGGCGCGAAGTTGCCCGAAGGTCCAAGACGCGCAGGGGCGGCGAGCGAGTAGGTTGGGTGCGTGTTCTGTCACAACTGCGGCCACCGCAACCCGCCGGGCGTGAACTTCTGCTCCTCGTGCGGCGCGGCGCTCGCGACGACGCCGGACACGACGATCTCCTTCGTTCCTGAGGAGCCCTCGGGCGACCTCGGCGACGAGGAGCTCGGCGTCGGCGTCGGGGAGCTCGCCGAGGGGGTGGGCGTTCTCGTGGTGAAGCGCGGGCCGGAGAGCGGGACCAAGTTCGTCCTCGATCGCGCGGTGACGAGCGTGGGTCGCCATCCCGACAGCGACATCTTCCTCGACGACGTGACGGTGTCGCGCCGCCACGCCGAGTTCTCCCGTGGCGAGCACGGGGAGTACCACCTGCGCGACGTGGGCTCGCTGAACGGCACCTACGTGAACCGCGAGCGGATCGACGACGCCGTGCTGGCGAGCGGCGACGAAGTCCAGATCGGCAAGTTCAAGCTCGTCTTCGTCGCGTCACACGCCGCCTGATCGCCGTGGGACGCAGCGCCATCGACCGGAGCTATCTGTCGATCCGGGAGGTTCTCGACCTCATCGTGGACGAGTTCCCTGACGTCACGATCTCCAAGATCCGCTTCCTCGAGAGCCGCGGCCTGATCCACCCCGAGCGCACGCCGTCGGGCTACCGCAAGTTCTACGAGACCGACGTCGAGCGCCTGCGTTGGATCCTGCGCCAACAGCGCGAGCACTTCTTGCCCTTGAAGGTGATCAAGGGCCGCCTCGAGGGCTCGCGGACCAAGACGCCCTCGCTCTTTGACGACCTGCCGGGCGCCGGCGACTTCACCGACCCGGCCGAGGACTCACCCTTGGGCGATGCCCCGGCGCCGATCGAATCGAGCATGGCGGTCCCCGAGGAGGTGCCGGCGACGTCCGCCGAGCCCGTCGGCGCGCTCGAAGCCGATCCCCCGCGAGATCCCGAGCCCGAGCCCGCGGCGGTCGAGGAACCCGCCGGAGCACCCGAGCGCGCCGCCGAGGCGGTGGCGGGCGAGGCGGTGGCGGGCGAGGCGGTGGCGGGCGAGGCGGTGGCGTCCTCGCCGGTTCTCGAGCCAGCGGTGGCGGTTCCCGGATCGGGCGCGCTGCGCCCGGCGGTCCCCGAGCCCGTCGGGGCGCACTTCAGCGCCGGCGAGCTCGCCGCGGCGGCCGGACTGGAGGTCGAGGTGGTGCGCGAACTCGAGGAGTACGGGCTCGTGCGCGGGCGGGACGTGGCGGGGGAGCACTGCTATGACGAGGACGCTCTCCTCATCGCCAAGCTCGCGGCTGGCTTTCGCCGCTTCGGGCTCGAATCCCGGCACCTTCGCACCTTCAAGCACGCGGCCGAGCGCGAGGCGAGCCTGTTCTCCCAAGTGGTGACGCCGCTATTGCGCCAGCGCAACCCCGCCGCGCGCGAGCGGGCGCACCGCGACCTGAGCGAGCTGGCGGAGCTCGGCACCGCGCTCGTCGCCGCGCTCGTGTGCGGCGAGCTGCGCGAGCTGACGGGCGGGTGAGCGCCGAACCGACCCCGTTCCTTCGCGCCGGCGCCCTGGCAGAGACGGTCGCCCGGCTCGGCGCGGAGATCTCGGCCGACCATCCCGACGGCCTGGTGGTGGTCGGCGTGCTAAAGGGCGGCGTCTGCCTCGTCGCCGACCTGCTGCGCTCGATCACCGTGCCCTGTGTCGTCGACTTCTTCGCCTTGTCGCCCTACGCCGGCGAACGGGCCCGGGTGCGCGTCCTGAAAGACGTGGACTTGGACGTGCGCGATCTCGACGTGCTGCTCGTCGAGGACGTCGTGGACACCGGGCTGTCGGCGAGCTACGTCCTCGGTCTGCTCGAGGCGCGCGGCGCCCGCCGGGTCTCGGTGTGCGCGCTCCTCGACCGCCCGCAGCGCCGCATCGTGCCGCTCGAGCCGACCTATGTCGGCACGGTCGCGCCCGAGGACTTCCTCGTCGGCTACGGCCTCGACGCGGCGGAGCGCTACCGCAACGTGCCCGACTTGTGGGTCGTCGACCCGAGCGCGCTTGAGTCCGACCGCGGCGCCTTCGACGGCGCGTTGTATCCCCCTCCCGGCTACCGGAGCTCGCCGAGCTGACGGTAGCGTGGTCCACGTGCTGGAAGTACTGCTCAGCGCGGTGCAGGTGGATCTGCAGTCGAACAGTCCGGTCATCTTGCTGCAGGAGAAGAACGGCGACCGATCGCTGCCCATCTTCATCGGTGCTCCCGAGGCGACGGCGATCGCATTTGCCCTGCAGCGGGTCCCCGTCCCGCGCCCGATGACCCATGACCTCATGAAGGAGCTCATCGAGGCGCTCGGCGCACAGGTGGTGCGGGTGGTGGTGACCGAGGTCCAGCACGACACCTACTTCGCCGAGATCCACCTCGACGTCGGCGGCCGGTCGGTGCGCGTCTCGGCCCGGCCCTCGGACGCGATCGCGCTCGCGACCCGCACGAGCTCGCCGCTGTTCGTCGAGGACGAGCTGATGGACCTCGCCGGCGTGGTGATCGACAACGAGGAAGAGCCCGAGGAGTCCGAGGAGCTCGTCAGTCAGTTCCGGGAGTTCCTCGACGACGTGCGACCCGAGGACTTCAGCTCCTGAGCGCAGCGGGGCGGGTGTCGTTGACGCCACGACGACCTCGTCGTAACCTCGTAACACGCGCGTAGTTACGCGAGTGTGATCGCTCGCCGGCGCGCAGAGGGAGGCGGACGCCGGTGGGTGGAGCACAAGACGTCGCGGTGCCGGCCCAGGGCGGGGCGCCAGGGTACCGGGGACCCCAGGTCTGCAAGATCGTCGGGATCACCTACCGCCAGCTCGACTACTGGGCGCGCACCGACCTGTTGCGGCCCTCGCTGGTCGACGCCAAGGGATCGGGCTCCCAGCGCCTGTACTCCTACCAGGACCTCCTCGAGCTCAAGGTGATCAAGCAGCTGCTCGACGCCGGGGTGAAGTTGCAGAGCGCGCGCAAGGCGATCGACTGCCTGCGCCAGTCGGGCGAGGACCTCGCCGCGGCAAACCTCGTGCTCGGCGCGACCGGCACGGTACTCGCCCGCAGCGACGAGCAGCTCGTCGATCTGTTGCGCGGTGGCCAGGGGGTCTTCAACGTCGTGCCGCTCGCCAGCGTGCTCGATGAGGTCGACGCCGCGATCCACGCCATCGGCGACGGCGCCCCGAGCGCACCGGTGCGAGTCGAGCCCGACGGCGTGGCGCGGCGCGCCGAGGGGCAGTGACGCGTCGATGAGCGCTGTCCCCTCGCCGGCCCCGACCAGCGGCGAGGGCGTTCACTTCGCGCACCCCTCGGAGGAAAAGCTCGCCGAGCTGTTGGACTTCTACGGCGTGCGCTGGGAGTACGAGCCGGTGGAGTTCGTCTTGTCCTGGGATGAGCACGGCCGGCCGACCTCGGCGTTCCGGCCGGATTTCTTCCTCCCCGACCAGCGGCTCTTCCTCGAGCTGACCACGCTGCGCCAGGAGCTCGTGACGCGCAAGCATCGCAAGCTGCGCCAGCTCCAGGCGCTTTACCCCGAGGTGTCGGTGCGCTTGTTGTATCGCCGGGACTACGCCCATCTGCTCCAGCGCGCCGATCTCGCCGGGCTGACGCGGCGAGTCGGCGCAAGCGGCCCGCCCGGCGAGCGGGCGCGCGAGAGCGCGTGAGCGAGAACGCAGAGGCCCTCGTCCGCGAGCGGCTCGCCGGTCTCGGCATCGACTACGAGATCGTGCCCTGTGACGAGGCGCTGGCGGACACCGCGGCGTTCTGTGCCGCCTATGGCTACGCGCCGGAGGACTCGGCCAACACGATCATCGTCACCGGCAAGTCCACGCCGCCGCGCTATGCGGCGTGCGTGCTGTTGGCGAGTACCCGCCTCGACGTCAACCGCGCCGTGCGGGCCAAGCTCGGGACGAAGAAGGCGTCGTTCGCGACCGCCGAGGAGACCAAGGCGCTCACCGGCATGGCGATCGGCGGCGTGACCCCGATCGGCCTCCCCGACGGCCTGCCGCTGTACCTCGACGCGGCGGTGCTGTCGCGCGAGCGCATCGTGCTCGGCGGCGGCAGCCGGGCCTGCAAGGTGGTGGCGCCGCCGCGGGTGCTGACGGCGCTCGGCGCCGAGGTGATCGAGGGGCTGGCCCGCCCACTCGAGTGAGCCCCGTCGCGTAGCACGCGCGCTTCCCGCCAGATGCCAGGTTGTCGCGCGGCCGAAAGTCCCTTTGCTTGCGGCGTCGGTCCCAACCGAATCGAGCCGGCCCGCGTCGGCGTCGATAGCCCTCCTGGTCTCGCCACGGGCGAGCGAACAGGGGAGTGGCCATGGCGGAGCGTCGTGGAGTTCTCGTGCAGACGAAGACGAACAACAACGGCGCCCATCACCGCCTCGAGGCCCAGGAGACGCCGCTCCGCCTGCCGCCCATCGAGGTGCCTTCTCCCGCGGCGTTCGAGCGGGCGAGCGTCCGCGAACACCGGCCACCGCGCTACCTCGCCCTCAGTCGCTGGGCACGGGACCGCAAGGTCCGGACGCGGCTCGTGGCGCTCGTCGGCGTGCTGCTCGTCGCGTGGATGAGCTGCATCGGTGTTGCCATCGCGGGCCTCTCGAGCGCCCGCTCGGCGGCCAATGAGAGCACGATGCGCTTCACCATGTACCGCGACCTCCAACGCGCCGAGCGCGACTTCTTCATCGATGACGACCAGATGAACCTTGCCGTCGCGGTGGCCTTCTTGCCCACGAGCCCGGCGAACGACGCGCTGTTGGCGGCGACCGAGAAGCGGGGCCGCGCTGCTGCCCGCGACATGGTGCGCACCCTCGGCGTGCTCGCTTCCATGGCGCGACCCGGTGGCGCGTATACGGCCGAGGGCCAGCAGGTCGCCAGACAGCTCGACGTCGCGGTGCGCCAGTACAACGCGATGTCGTCCCGGGTGTACGGCTATGTGGCGGGGGGCAGGCTGACGGATGCACTCGTCAACCTCGGCGGCGGCAGCAACGGCGTCTCGAGTCGCGTCGAGCGCGGTTTCAGTGCGCTGAAGGCGATCGCGACCGCGGACGTCGTGGCCGCCAAGGTGGCGATCGGCCATTCGGTGAGCGGGGCCATGACGCTTCTCATCGCGCTCGTCGCTGCTGGCGTGGCGGTTGGGATCGCCCTTGCGGGATGGCTCGTGCGCTCGATCACCAAGCCGGTGCACCTGCTGGCGGGGACGCTCGCCGCGGTGACCGCCGGCGATCTGTCGGTGCGCGCCGAGGTGAACAGCAAAGACGAGCTCGGCCAGCTCGCCCACGACTTGAACGGAGCGATCACCGCCCAGGCCACTGCGGCGAAGGAGACCGCCTTGCAGGGCGCCGTGAGTGCTGCGGCCGCTGCGGACTACGAGGCAGCGGCGGACGTGATCGCCGAGATCAACGGCGCCGAGACCCTCGATCAGGTGCGCCACGCACTGACGGAGAAGCTGCTCGCGCACTTCAGCCCGCTCTACGTGGGCTACTTCACCCTGCGGCGCGAGACCGGTGAGCTCGAGCGCTTCGAGGAGTCCGGGCCACTCGCCCCGCGCTTTGCCACGACCGTCCTTCCGCCGTCCAGCCGGGCAGCCGAGGTGCTCTCCCGCCGGAGCCCGTTGTTCGTCGCCGATCTGAACGACTCTTCGGATTCGCGCTCGCAATCGGCGCTTGCTGGCGGCGCGCAATCGGGGGCCTGGCTGCCGATCATCGTCGACGGCGTCGCCGGCGCGCTTCTCGAGTGCTATTTCGCCGAGCCGATGCCGGACAAGCGCCGCCGCGCCCTCGCCCAGCTGCCCGGCGGCTACGCCAGCCAGGTCGCTCGCATCTTGCGCCAGGACGACGAGCGTGCCGCCCAGGCCGAGCTCGCCGCCAAGGTGGACGAGATCCTCGCCGCCGTCAACCTGGCGGCGGCCGGTGACCTCACCGTCGAGGTGAGCGTCGGCGGCGAGGACGCCATTGGTCGGGTTGGAGAGCAGCTCGCGCGCCTGTTCGCCAACCTGCGCCACAAGATCGCCTCGATCGGCGAGGACTCCTCGGGACTCGCCGGCGCGGCCGAGGAGCTGTCGGCGACCGCGACGCAGCTCTCGGCCGGATCCGAGGAGACCTCGAGCCAGGCGAATCTGGTCTCGGACACCTCGGTTGAGGTGTCCGAGTCCGTCCAGACCGTCGCCGCGGCGGCAGAGGAGCTCACCGCGTCGATCCGCGAGATTGCGAGGAATGCGGCCGAGGCCTCCCAGGTCGCGACCGAGGCGGCAGAGGTGGCAGCGGCCACCAACGCGACGGTCAACAAGCTCGGGGAGTCCTCGGCCGAGATCGGCAACGTGATCAAGGTGATCACGAGTATCGCCCAGCAGACCAACCTGTTGGCGCTGAACGCCACCATCGAGGCGGCGCGGGCCGGCGAGGCCGGCAAGGGCTTCGCCGTCGTGGCGAATGAGGTGAAGGACCTGGCGCGCGAGACCGCGACGGCAACCGAGGACATCTCGGCCAAGATCGAGGCGATCCAGGCCGACACGGCCGGGGCGGTCCAGGCGATCGGGAAGATCGGTGAGATCATCGCCAAGATCAACGAGCTCCAGGCGACGATCGCGGCCGCCGTCGAGGAGCAGACGGCGACGACCAATGAGATCGCCCGCTCGGTCACCCAGGCCGCGTCCGGCTCGAGCGAGATCACGGCGAGCATCGCGGCGGTCGCCGACGCCGCCCAGAGCGGCGCCACCGGTGCCGCCGACACGCTGCGGGCCGCCGCGGAGCTTGCCCGGCTCGCGGCCCAGCTGCAGAGCCTCGTCGCAGCGTTCCGCTACTGAGGTCGCGCCGGCGCACCGAGCGGCCTCGGCCAATTGGAGTGGGCCGCCCCGCCTGCTGAGCTCGAAGAGACGACGCCCCGGTGCGCAACGCCACCGGGGCGTTGCCACGTCTTTCCTGGTCGGCGACCTGCACGTTCTCGGCGCTCCCTCGCGTTCGCGAGGTTGTGCGCCCCCGGGCCGCAAATGACGCAAGTCACTACGGGGAGTGGCCGTTACCTAGGCGAGTTGCTCGCGGTGCGACGAGCGCGGGAAAGAGAGGTTCCCATGGACGGGAATGGCAATGGCAGGGCCGCACTGGCGGAGCGACCGGCGGCGGCAGGACGCCGGAGCGTCGCGTCGACTCGCTACCGCGAGCTCGAGGTGAGCGCGCCCAGTGTGACGACGGCCTCCGGCGGTGATCGGGCGCCCCGGCGCCCGAGAATCCAGATGAGCGTGCGGGCCAAGCTCATCGGCAGCTACGTGGTGTTGATCGTCCTCGTGCTCGCCACCGCCGCGCTCGGTATCACCGCGGCGAGCGCCGCGAAGTCGAACGCCTCGAACGCCAAAACCCAGGTGCACGAGACGACGGTGCTGAAGCAGCTGCAGCTCGACGCCGCCTCGGTGGCGGTCGCCGAGAACTCGGTGGCCTTCGACTACACCTCGAACAGCCCCGCCAGCGGTGACCTGGCGGCGTTCTCGGCGGCGACCGCCGCGTATTCGGCCGACTCCCGCCTGGCGGCGAGCCTGCCGCTCCGCGCCGCGGAGCGGGCGGACCTCGCCAAGGCGAACGCCGCCTTTGCCACCTACCGCGCCCTCGGCGAGCGGATCAACGCCGACTACGCGACGAACACCAAGGCGAGCCTCGCCGATGCGGCAAGCGGCGTGGCGGCGCTGTCGTTCGGCTCGATCACCACGCCGCTGCAGCAGCTGGTCGACAGCGCAGCGGCCGGGCTCTCCCGCTCGACGACGGCCGCGCTGTCGGCGGCGAGCGGCAAGCAGACCTTGGTGATCGTGCTCGGGATCGTCGCCCTCCTGCTCGCCGTGGCCTCGGCGCTCGCCATCGTTCGGGCCATCACCCGACCGATCGCCAAGATCACCGAGACCCTGGAGTCGGTCGCGCGCGGCGATCTTCGGGTGCGCGCCGAGGCCGAGGGCACCGACGAGTTCGCGGTGCTGTCGGGCCATCTGAACGACGCGATCACCGCCCAGGAGCAGGCCGCCGCCGAGATCGTCCGCGCCGGCGAGCTCAGTGCGGCGGCCTCGCAGGACTACGAGTCCGCCGGCGACGTCGTCGCCGCGCTGAACGGCGCGCAGAGCCTCGACGAGGTGCGGCGCCGCTTCACCGAGAAGCTCGCCGCGAACTTCTCGCCGCTGTATCTCGGCTACTTCGCGGTCAACCCGGCCAACGGCGAGCTCGCGCGCTTTGAGGAGGTCGGGCCGCTGGCGGCGCGTCTTACCTCGGCGACCGGCGCCCCGGTGGGCTCGGCGGCCGACGCGCTGGCGAGCCGCCATCCGCTGTATGCGGCGGAGCTCGAGGGCCTCGCCGACGCCCGGGCGGCGGCCGCGCTCGCGGCCGGGGCGCGCGCTGGCGCCTGGCTGCCGATCGTGGTCAACGGGTCGCTGCGCGCCCTCGTCGAGTGCTACTTCGCCGAGCCGATGCAGGACAAGCGCCAGCGGGCCCTCAGCCAGCTGCCGACCGGCTACGCCAGCCAGATCGAGCGCATCGAGCTGCAAGAGCAAGAGCGCGCTGCCCAGGCCGAGCTCTCGCGCAAGGTCGACGAGATCCTCGGGGCCGTGAACCTCGCGGCCGGCGGCGACCTCACCGTCGAGGTCCCGGTGTCGGGGGCCGACGCCATCGGCCGCCTCGGCGAGCGGCTCTCGGGCTTCCTCGCGGATCTCCGCAAGAAGGTGGCGATCATCGGCGAGGACTCCTCCGGGCTCGCCGGGGCCGCCGAGGAGCTCTCGGCGACCGCGACCCAGCTCTCGAGCGGTGCTGAGGAGACCTCGAGCCAAGCCCAGCTCGTCTCGGAGACCTCCGTCGCGGTGTCCGAGTCCGTCCAGACCGTCGCCGCGGCAGCCGAAGAGCTCACCGCCTCGATCCGCGAGATCGCGAAGAACGCGGCGGAGGCCTCCCAGGTGGCGACGCAAGCCGCCCGGGTCGCCGAGGCGACGAACACCACGGTCGGAAAGCTCGGCGCCTCCTCGGCCGAGATCGGCAACGTCATCAAGGTGATCACCACGATCGCGCAGCAGACCAACTTGTTGGCGCTGAACGCCACCATCGAGGCGGCGCGCGCCGGTGAGGCCGGCAAGGGCTTCGCGGTGGTCGCGAACGAGGTCAAGGACCTCGCACGGGAGACCGCCACGGCGACCGAGGACATCTCGGCCAAGATCGAGGCGATCCAGAACGACACCGCCGGGGCGGTCCAGGCGATCGGGGAGATCGCCGAGATCATCGCCAAGATCAACGAGTTGCAGACGACGATCGCCTCGGCGGTCGAAGAGCAGACGGCGACGACGAACGAGATCGCCCGGTCGGTCGCCCAGGCGGCATCGGGCTCGGGCGACATCACGGCGAACATCGGCTCGGTGGCCGACACGGCCCAGCACGGCGCCACGGGGGCGGCCGACACGCTGCGGGCGGCCTCCGAGCTCGCCCGGCTCGCCTCGCAGCTGCAGCGGCTCGTGGGCGAGTTCCGCTACTGATCGAAGAGCTGCCGGCACCCGCGCCGACGCGCGGGTGCCGGCACTTTGCGCGCCCGGCCGGGCCCTCGGGCGGCGATCCGACGTGGCCAAAGATGCTTCGCCAACGCGGTGGCTCACGCGCTTCGGTGCGCCGGCGCCCCATGGGCCAATGGCGCGCCGCGGGCGACGCCTGGGTCCGGCACGTCGCTGCCCGTGGCACCCGTGGCCGAAAAATTGCTGCCGCGTCGCCCTACGGCGCAGCGAAGCGTGCACGGCGCGCGACACCTCGGGCTTGGGCACCGCAGTGGCGCGAGCCGCTCAGCTCAGGGGGCGTTGCGGCGTTGCGAGCGGGCATTCGCTCAGCGCCCGCAGCGCCCGGTCCTACGGCGCCTGGTCCCCGGGCTCAGTGCCTGCGCTGGTGGCACGACACGGCAGCCACACCCGCACGGCAATCAGCGCTCGGGCACCGCCGTGAGCTCGCCGTGGCGCTCGGGGCGGGCGTGGGCCGGTCCGGTCGGCGGCACGAGGTCGGCGAGCTTGCTCGGCCACCAGTTCCAGCGGCCGAGCAGGGTCACGGTGGCCGGGACGAGCACGGTGCGCACGAGGAAGGTGTCCATCAAGATCCCCAGCGCGAGCCCGGCACCGATGTCGCGGAACTGCGCCGAGCCGGGGCCGCCTCCCGCGGCGACGACGAGCACGGCGAAGGTGCCCGCCAACACGACGCCGGCCGAGGTGACCGTCGGGCCGGTCCGTCCCACCGCGCGGATGACGGCGTCTTTCAACGTCCGACCGTGCGCCTCCTCGCGGATGCGCGTCATGACCAAGATGTTGTAGTCCTCCCCGAGGGCGAGCAGGAAGATGAACATCAAGAAGGGGAGGATGAAGGTGAGCCCGCCGCCGCCGCCGAGGATCACGAAGATGATCGTCGAGAGCCCGAGCGCCGCGAGGTAGGAGAGGGCGACGCTCACGATCAAGTAGAGCTCGGCGACCAGGCTGCGCAGCACGAGCGCCAGCAAGATGGCGATGGCGACGATCGCGATCGGGATGATGTGCAACAAGTCGGCGTTCGAGGTGCTCGAGATGTCGTAGAGCGCGGCGGCCTCACCGGCCACCCCGCTGTCGGTCGCGCCCGACGCTTGGGCGGCGCGGCTGACCACGTCGCGGATCTGGGGGGTCGCGGCGAGCGCGGTGGTCGATCCCTGCGAGCCGGCCGTCAGCGTCGCCTGGAACTGGACCACCTTGCCGTTCGGGCTGATGTAGCCGAGCGTCGTGCGGTAGGCGTTGTAGAGCGCGGCGGACACCGCCACCCCGCTCGGCGGGCTCGGGGCGAGGCGCTGTGGGGGACCGAGCGCGTGGGCGAGCGTGGCGTAGCGGGCCGGGGTGAGCCGCACCGCCGAGGCGTCGAAGGGTCCGGCCAGGCGCACGAAGGCCCCCGAGGCGCGAAGCGACGCCTCGGCGCGGGTCACCTCGCTCGGATCCGCGGCGACCGGGCGGGGGAAGGAGAAGACGAGGTTGGCGGGGTTGATGCTCGAGGTCTGGGGGAAGTCCGTGGCGATCACGGCGTTGCCGCGCGCCGCGCTCGAGCCCGCCGGCGCCGACAGCGCGCCGCCGAATCCGGCGGAGTGGTAGCCGAGCAGGCCGAGCGCGAGCGCCCCGAAGAACAGGACGCCGCAGGCCAAGGTGACCGCGGGGCGCCGCAGCAGCCGGGCCGTGAGGCGCGCCCAGGCGCCATCGCCGCCTCCGCCAGCGCGCACCTTGGTGGGCCAGAACAGCGCCCGCCCGGCGACCGCGAGGAGCGCCGGGAGCAAGGTGAGCCCGGCGATCAGCATCACGGCGACGCCGACGGCGAGCGGGACGCCGAGGTCCTTGTAGACGCCGAAGCTGGCGAACACGAGGCTCAAGAGGGCGACGATCACGGTCCCGGCCGAGGCGCTGATCGACTCGCCGACGCGCTCGAGGGCATGGGCGACCGCCGCCTTGGAGTCGAGGCCGCGCCGCATCTCCTCGCGCACGCGATAGACGAGGAACAGGCCGTAGTCCGTGCCGGCACCGAGCATCAAGACGATGAGCAGCAGCTGGGTGATCTCGGAGATCTTGAGGCCGTGCGCGCCGAGGCCGGCGATGAAGCGCATGGAGATCGTGAGGGCGATGCCGGCCGGGAGCAAGGTGAGGATCGGCGCCAAAAGCGAGCGGAAGACGATCAGCAAGACGACGATGATCAACAAGAAGCTGAGCCCCTGGGCCTTGCCACCCGCGGCGTTCGAGCTCTTCTGGTTGGCCACATTGACGGCCACCGAGCCGGCGACGTCAAAGCGCAGCCCGGCGGGGGCCCGGACGTGAGGGAACGTCTGCTCGACCCGGCTGACCAGGGTCTTTTGCGACGCGACGTCGCTCGCCTTGATGGAGGAGGTGATGAGCAGCTGCGCGGCCTTGCCGTTCGCCGCGCTCGCCAGCCAGCGCACGGAGCGCACGGTGGGGACGCTTCGGGCCGCCGCGATCTCGCGGGTGATCGCGGCGGCGTCTTGGCGCGTGAGGGGCGCGTTCGTGGCGGCCACCACGGTCAGCTCGGTGTCGTTGAGCGACTGGCCGCCGATGCTGGACAGCAAGGAGGCGGCGTGCTCGCTCGGGGCGCTCGCCGGGAGGAACTGGGTGTTGTTGTTGTTGACCTCGCTGCCGAGCGAGGGGAGCGCCCGGGCAGAGACGACGAGCAGGACGATCCAGCAGGCGATGACGAGCCAGCGGTAGCGGACGACGCCGCGGCTCAGGGCGCCAAAGAAGCGATGCATTCGGGGGGAGACTCCTCGGCCGGTGCGCCGACAGGGGACCGGCGCGCGCAAGAACGCTAGGGGCCAGCGTCGAGCGTTGCCAGGCGGCCTCGGGCCCGCCCGCCCGGTGGAGTGCTGGGGCGCTTTTTCAGCAGGCCCGGGCGGCGCCGCTCGTCGACAGCGGGCGGTCGGCGAGGATGCGGCGCAGGGTCTGGATCGCCGAGGCCTCGATCTGGCAGATGCGCGAGTTGCTCACCCCGAGCATCGCCCCGATCTGCTCTTGGGTGAGGCCGCCGAGGAAGTGCAAGGTGACCACGGTGCGCTGGCGCTCGGGGAGGCGGGTGACCGCAGCGCGGACCTCGGCGAGGCGCTCGGAAGCGAGCACCGCGACCTCGGGCTGGGCGTCCTCGGAGACGATCAGATCGATGAGGCGCAGGTCCTCGTCGTCCTCGCTGCCGACGCTGTGGTGCAGGTGCAAGAGTTGGGCGGACTGGATCTCCGCCAGGATGTCGGAGTTGACCGAGCCGTCCGTGCCCATCTGGGAGAGGACCTCGGCGGTCTCGGGCTGGCGGCCGAGCTCGCTCGAGAGCGCGTCGGCGGTCGTGCGGTAGGAGATGACGCGGCGCCGCACGGTGCGCGGGAGCCAGTCGAGGCGGCGCAGCTCGTCGAAGATCGCGCCGCGGACGCGCTTCATCGCATAGGCGGCAAAGCGCGTGGCGCTCGTGCTCGGCTGCCAGCGCTCGATCGCCTCGACGAGGCCGAGCAGGCCGAAGCTCTTCAGGTCGTCGATCTCCCAGTAGGCCTTGACGTTGGCCGGGAGCCGGTTGACGACGCTGGCGACCAAGGGCTCATAGGCGAGGATCAGCTCGTTGCGGGCGCGCCGGTCGCGGTCCTGCCAGAACGCCTCCCACAACGCTGCGTGGTCGTCGGGCGATCCCGCCCCGGCGGCGCTTGCCACGCTCTGTAGCGAACCAGTCGTCATCTCACGCACCTCTTCGTCGGCCCTAACGACCAGTGGCGAAAAAAACTTCGGCCGCTGGGTTCAGCAATCGGTCGTCCCGGCCGATAAGCGGCGGTGAACCGTCGGGCAGAAACTAGCCAGCCGATCGGGCATGCGCAACTGGAAATTTCCTGTTCGTGAGGGAACGAACCGGCGAGTGCGCGCAAGTTGTGCGCCCGCTCGGGCACGCCGGGGCTACCCAGATGCGGCCGCGCGCGGGCGCCGGTAGGTCAGGACAATCAGAACAAGCAACCAGAAAATGGCCCGCCACCTCGGTCCTCGCGTAACCACGCTACGTGGTGGAGCGCTTCGCCACACTGCGTGGTGGAAGCGCCGGAGCGCCCCGCGGCGTGTTAAAAGGAGGCGACCACGGGGCCGTAACACAAGTGGCGGGACGGGCCCGATCGACCTGGAGGTAGGAGATGTCGCCATCGCCAGCGGGCGAGGCGGCGTGATGACGGGGCTGCCCGGACCCGCGGACGTCGTCGCCGCAGCGCGCGTCACCGACTTGATGGCGGCCGCCGCCCTCGTCGACCTCCCGTTGCCGCCGCCGCGCCGGCCCCCGGCGCTCGCCTCAAAGGCCGCGACGTGGCACCTCACCTACCTGTTGTCGCGCGTCGAGGTCGGCGGCGGGGCCGGGGTGCTGCTCGAGCAGGCGAACGAGCTGGCGCGAAGTGGCGCCAAGGTCACCGTCATCTCCCGCTTCCCCTCGCCCTCGTGGTTCCCCCTCGCCCTCGACTACGTCCAGGTGCCCTTCGGCGAGCCGATGTGCGACGCCGTGCCGCCCTGTGACCTGATCGTCGCCGGCCACTGGGAGTTCGTGCTGCCGGCGCGCCAGCTGGCGCTCGCCCCGGTCGTCTACCTCGAGCAGGGCGAGTTCCACCTCTACGACCCGGTCTCTGAGCCCCTCCAAGCGCTGGTGCGCGCCTCGGTGACCGGCGCGCACGGCGTCTTCGCGCTCGGTGGCGCGGCGCGCCGGGCGCTGTCGGACCGATTCGGGGTGCGCGCCCGGCAGCTCGCGCCGGCCGTGGACGCCACCTTCTTCCAGCCGCCCCGGCCCCGCGCCGGTGGCGCCACGCTGTTGCTCTTGGGCTGGGACGGCCCGCGGACCTGGGCGCTCGAGGACGCCCGGGCGATCATCGCGGCGATCGGGGAGAGCCATCCCGAAGTCCACCCGGTCCTCATCACCTCGATCTCCCCGGGCGTTGACGTCGGCGGCGAGGTCGTCGTGGCGCCGACGCGCGAGGAGCTCATCCAGCGCTACCGGGACGCCACGGTCTGCGTGTCTTGCTCGCGCGACGCGGCGAGCCCGCTCGCCCCCTTGAAGGCGATGGCGGTCGGCACGCCGGTCGTGACCACCGCGACCGACGCGGCCCTGTCGTGGTGCCGACACGGCAAGGACGTCTTGATGGCGCCGATCGGCGACATCGACGCGCTGATCACTGCCGTGCGCCGGCTGCTCGACGACCCGACCCTCGCCGTGCGCCTGGCGCTCGAGGCGAGCCGGACGGCCCAGCGCCACGCCTGGACGGTGCAGGCGCCCCAGGTGCTCCAGCACTACCAAGAGACCGCCGAGGAGGCCCTCGTCCTCGAGGCGGATCACCCGCCGCCACCGATGGAGCTCGACCTCGAGGGGATCGCGCTCGAGGAACCGAGCCACGAGGCGCTGCTGCGGTGCCGCCTTCCCAGCTGCCCGGCCGAGGCACTCGCCATCCCGGTGTCCCAGCCCGCGCTCGACGGCTACCGCGTCGTGCGCTGGAAGGTGGTGGCCCGGCGCGGGCCGTGGCGCGGCGGTGTGGCGCGCGCCTACTTCCCGGCGCGATCGGATCGGCCCGTCGAGGACGCCCCCTACCAGCCAGCGCTCGAGCAGCTGCGCCTCGGCCGCGGCGAGGAGGCGCTGGCGTCCCTCACCGGCCTCCTCGAGCGCTCCCCGCGCGCCGAGCACGCCGTCCTCGGGCGCTGGGTCGTGCTGGCGCTCTTGGCGGCCAGCCGGCCGGCCGATGCCTTCGAGGTGGCGGCCGCCTTCGCGCGCGACTTCCCCTCCCACCCCGACTACCTCTACCTCGCCGTCCTCGCCTCGCTCGCCGCCCGCCGCCCCGTCGACATCGCCGGGCCGCTCGAGGCGATCAGCCTGCTCGGGCGCGGGGCGCGCTTTGAGGAGTGGTTCGACGACCCCGCACGGATGCTGCGCGACGCCCTGGTTGCCCGTTAGCCCATCTGGTGCCGGTGTCGCTCAGCTCGGGTCCTTCCTCCAGATCGAGGCGTGCGTGGTGCTGGCGGCGGTGAAGGCCGAGCGGTCAAAGCTGCCGTAGCGGTGCTCGAGGGTCATCCCCGAACAGCGCGCCATCAAGTCGAGCTCGCTCGGCCAGCGCTAGCGGAAGGGGTGGTGCGAAAGCGGCTCGCGCCGCCGGGGGACACGGTGATATGGGTCGAGGTGAAGGTCTGGTGCACGACGTCGCAGGACTCGATGCCCGCCGAGCCGCTGGTCCCCCCTGGGCCGATTCCGAGCGCGAAGGGCACGGCGTCCTGGCCGGGAGGGAGCCGGCGCAGGTCGGGCACGCCGACCTCGATGAGCAAGCGGCCGGCGGGGCGCAGGTGGGCGGCCGCGTTGGCGAACACCTCCGCCTCGTCAGCCTGGGTGAGAACATTGCAGATCGTGTTGAAGGCGAGGGAGACGAGGGAGAACTCGCCGGCGACCCGCGCCGTGGTCATGTCGCTGATCGTGACGGCGACCCGCTCGCCTCCGGGTTTGTCGGCGATGCGCGCCGCCATCGCCCGGCTGAGCTCGATACCGCTCAGCGAAAGCCCCCGGCACGCCAGCGGGGCGGGGATGCGGCCGGTCCCGACGGCGAGTTCAAGCGCCGGACCGCCGTCTGCAAGTGCCTCGAGGAGCTGCAGCGCCGGCAGGACCACCTCGGGGGCGTTCGCGCCGCCCGGCGCGTCGTAGGTCGTGGCAGCGCTCTCGGGGAACCAGCCGTCCGCGGGGTCGTCGACCACGCTGTTGCGCGATGGTGCCGTCGGATCGGCTCGATCGCGTCGCGCCGCCATGGCCGCCCCCTGCCGCTCGCCGGCCTGCCCGCGGCGGGTTGGCTCGCGACGGTGCCATTGTGGCCGCTGCGCCGGCGCGTGGCGAAGACCGCGAGCCGCGTGCGGTCCTCATGTCGCACCAACGTGGCGCGGGCCGCAGGGGCCGGTCGCCCTGCGGCCTTGTTCACGGCGGCGGCTGGCGATGCGGTGCTGCGGCGCCCGGGCGGGCGCTGGGTGCTCAGGCCGGCGCCAGGCTGGCGTCCCGGACGAGCACGAGCGCGGGCTCACCGAGGAAGTCAAAGCCGACGGCGCACGAAGCGGTGCGACCTTCGTCGGAGGCGGTCGGCCCGGTCGTGACGATCGGGATCGACAGGCTCGTCGGGGGCGGCAGCAAGCTCTTCACGTTCCCGCCGACGATGTTCGCCAGCTCGCCGACGGCGTCGGTGACCGCCGCCTCGTCGAGGTCGGCCTCGGGAAGGCCGAACATGAAGGCCGCGATGGCGCGACCGAGGGGCTCGGAGCAGGCAAGCTCGACGGTCCCGTCGCACGAGCCGCTGATCGAGACGGCGGCGGTGATCCGGCCGCTCGCCCGATGGAGGTGCGCGAGCGCGCAGGCGCTCGGCACGAGGACGCCCTCGGTGGGCACGAGGGACGCCCAGAGCTGGTGCGCGATCTCCTCGATCGTCTCGGGGCCGATCAATTCGGACAACAGCACGGCTCAGCCTCCGGTCACGGCCGCGAGGGCCTGTTCGGGCACGGGCACGCCGAGAAGGTTGAGCTTCTCGAGCAGCGCATCGGGCGTGAAGGGCTTGATGAGGTACTCATCGGCACCCGCGAGCAGCGCCCGCACCATGTTCTCGTGCTCGCTCTCGGTCGTGACCATCATCAAGGTCATCGGCTTCCAGGCCGGATCCTTGCGGACCGCCTTGACGAGCTCGAGCCCGTTCATCTCGGGCATGTGCCAGTCGATGAGCACGAGGTCGGGGAGCGCGTCGGTGCGGCGCAGCTGCTCGAGGGCGTCGCGCCCATCGGTCGCCTGGACCACCTCGGCGCCGATGCCCCGCAAGATGTTGGTGAGCAACGCCCGCATCGCGCGGGAGTCGTCGACTACGAGGGCGCGCATCAGATCTCCTTGAGCTGATAGACGGTGGTGCGGGCGACGCTGATCGGGACGAAGCCCTCGACGAGCTCGCGGGTCGTCTCTGCGGCGCCGAGCAGCAAGAAGCCACCGGGCCGGAGGTTGGCGCGCACTCCGGCGAGGATTCGCTGGCGCGTCGGCGCGTCGAAGTAGATGAGGACGTTGCGCAACAAGATGACGTCCTGGGGCGGGATCACCGGCCAGGCCTGGGCCAAGTTGAGCTGCTGGAAGCGGACGCGGCGCTTCAGCGCGTCGTTGATCTGGAAGTGCGCTCCGTCCCGGCTGAAGTACTGCAAGAGGTGCGCGGCGGGCAGGCCGCGGTTGATCTCAAGCGAGGAGAAGCGCCCCTGGCGCGCCTTTTCGAGCGCGCTCTGCGACAAGTCGGTGGCGAGGATCTCGACGTTCCATCCCGACAGCTCGGGGAAGTGCGCCTCGAGGATCATCGCGATGCTGTAGGGCTCCTGGCCGGTCGAGCACGCCGCGCTCCAGATCGACAGCGCCCGGCGCGCGCTGTTGGCCGTGATGCGCTCGGGCAGCACGTGCGCGCGCAGCGCCTCGAAGGGGGAGTTGTCGCGAAACCACGAGGTCTCATTGGTCGTCATGGCGTCGACGACCGCGGTCTCAAGCTGGCGGTCGCCCCGCATGAGCGCCCGCATCAGGTCCCCGAGGCAGCGCAGGTTGGCCTGCTGGACGACCGGGGCGAGGCGCGTCTCGACGAGGTAGCGCTTCTCGTCGGTGAGCACGATCGCCGATTTGGCGAAGATGTAGTCCTGGAAGAAGGGGAATGCGTCCTCTTCCCGCTCGGTGAGGGTCACGCAACTACCTCGCTTGCTCTTTGCAGCTGTTGGGTGAGGACGCCGGCGATCTCCCCGAGCGGGATCGCGGCTTCGGCCAAGCCTTCCTTCGCGACCGACCCGGGCATTCCCCAGACCACCGACGACGCCTCATCTTGGACATAGACACAGCCCCCGGCCTCACGGATCGCCCGCGACCCGGCGAGGCCATCACAGCCCATGCCGGTGAGGACGAGCCCGACCACGCCGGCGCCGAAGTGCGCGGCGGCGCTGCGGAACAAGACGTCCGCGGCGGGCCGGACGGAGTTCTCCGGCGGGTCGTCGTTCGTGCCAAGCACGCACAGCGGCCCCGCGCGGCGGACGAACAGGTGCTTGCCACCGGGGGCAACGTAGACGTTGCCCGGCTCGACGGCCATGCCATCGGCGCCGTGGTGCACCGTTAAGGCCGAGCGCGCCTGGAGGCGATCCGCGAGCAGCTCGGTGAACAGCTCGGGCATGTGCTGGACGACGAGGACGGGCACCGGCAAGGTCGCCGGCAGCTTGGGGATCACCTCGCCGAGGGCGTGCGGTCCCCCGGTCGACGAGGCGATGACGAGCACCTCGGCGCGGCTGCGGCGGCCCGGGCGGGCCAAGGGCCGCGCCGGCACGGGCGGGGCCGTCGGGGCGGGGGCGCTTGTCCGCTTGGCGTAACTGAGGCGTGACCGGCGCACCGCCGCGCAGGAGCGGACCACCGGCACGAGCTCGGCGGCGACGACGGCGCGGGCCGTCTCAATATCGCCGAGGCGCGATGGCTTGGACACGTAGTCGGTGGCCCCGAGCGCCAGGGCGTCGAGCGTGGCGCTCGCGCCCCGGGTCGTGAGGGTACTGAACATCACGACGGGAAGGTCCGGCCAGGCCTTGCGCAGCTGCTCGAGGGTGGATAGGCCGTCGAGGACGGGCATCTCGATGTCCAAGATGACCACGTCGGGCTGGTGCGCCTCGAGGCGCGCCAGCGCGAGCTGGCCGTTCTGGGCCGTCTGGTTCACCACGATGTCGGGCTCGGCGGTCAGCACCTCGGTGACAAAGCGCCGGATCACGGCCGAGTCGTCGACGACCATGACCTCGATGGGGGCGGCGCCCGTCGGGCCTGTCATGCGGGCCTGCGCAGTGCGGCGTCGCGCTGTCCCGACGTGATGGTCGAGATCGCCGTCGTGTCGAGGACGAGCAACAGGTGCTCGGGCAGCTTGTAGGTGCCGCTGAAGAGGCGCCGGATGCGCTCGGAGGCGGTGGGCGGGAGCGGCTCAAAGGTGTCGCGGGCAGGCGAGACCACCTCGCCCGCCTCGTCGACGAGCAAGCTGACCGCCTCGTCGTCGAGGCGCAGCACGGCATTCATCGCCTGGCCGCCGTCGTCTCGGGGCTCGAGGCGCAGCCAGTGGCGCACGTCGATCGTGGTGACGATCTGGCCGCGCAGGTTGATCAGGCCGCGCACCTCGGGGGGTGCGAGCGGCACGAGGGTCATCGGCTGGTGGCGGATGACCTCTTGGACTCGCCAGACCTCGACGCCGATCAAGAGGTGGTCGACGCGAAAGGTGCAGTACTGCTGGGCATCGGCGGAGATGACCGCTTCCTCAAGCGACACGGCTGCTCCCTTCGGTGAGCTCGAGCGCGGCGCGCACGTCGAGGACGTCGGTGGCGTGCCCGTTGACGACGGTCGAGCCCACGATCGCGCTGCTCGCCCCGACCTGGCGGACGTCGAAGACCCCCTCGACGATGTCGAGGATCTCGCTCGCCACCAGTCCGAGGTGGCGCTCGCCGTCGGAGTAGACGACGAGCGGGACACCGCCCTCGCGGGCCCCTGCGGTGGCGGCCGGCGGCTCGCCGAGCACCTCCTCGAGGCGCACCAGCGGCAAGAGCTCGCCGCGGTATTGCAGCACGAGGCGCCCGCCGGCGTGCTCGATGGCGTCGGCGGCGGCCTCTTCGAGGCGCGAGACCGAGGTGAGCGGAACGGCCACCTGGCGCTCGGCGCCGACCCGCAAAAGCACGAAGGTGCTCTGTTCGGCGCGCAGCGTCTGGCCGCCGAGGTCGCGGGCGGCCTGGGCGGCCGCCACGTTGCGGGAGACCTCGTGCACCTGGGCGGCCGCCGCCAACCCCGGCACGTCCAAGATCAGTGCCACGCCGCCGTCGCCGAGGATGGTGGCCCCGGCGAAGACCGGGATCTGCTTGACGTGCTGGCCGAGCGGCTTGACGACGATCTCCTCGGTGCCAAAGACGTCGTCGACGACGACGCCCAAGAGGAGGTCGTCGGACTGGACGACGACGATCGTCGTTGCCTCGCCGCTCGTCAGCGCGACGTCGAGGTCGTCACCGGCCGCCCGGCGCAGGGCCGTCGCCTCAGGGGCGAAGCCGAGCACCTCCTCGAGGCGCACGAGCGGCAAGAGCTTGCCGCGCAGGCGGTAGACGGTGGCGCCCTCGATCCGCTCGAGGTGCGTGCCGGCCTCCTCGGGTCGCAGCTGCACGAGCTCGAGCAGGTTCGCCTGGGGGATGGCGTAGCGCTGGGAGCGGCACCCGACGAGCAGGGCGGGGACGATGGCCAAGGTGAGGGGGATCTTCACCCGGAAGGTCGTGCCCGCTCCGGGGGTCGACAAGAGGTCGATCGTGCCGCCGATGCGCTCGACGTTGGTGCGCACGACGTCCATGCCGACCCCGCGGCCCGAGACGTTGGTGACGGCCTTCGCGGTGGAAAAGCCGGGGCGGAAGACGAGGTCGACGAGCTCGCGCTCGGACATCTGGTTGAGCTCCGCGCTGGTGACGACCTGGCGCTCGAGGGCGACGGCGGCGATCTTTTGCGGGTCGATGCCGGCGCCGTCGTCGGCGACCTCCAAGACGACCTGGCCGCCCTCGTGATACGCGCGCAGCGTCATCGTCCCGGTCTCGCTCTTGCCCGCGGCGCGCCGGCGCTCGGGCGTCTCGAGGCCGTGGTCGATGGCGTTGCGGACGAGGTGGGTGAGCGGGTCCTTCACCGCTTCGAGCAGCGAGCGGTCGAGCTCGGTCTCCCCACCTTCCATCTCCAGGCGGACCTGCTTGTCGAACATCGCCGAGAGGTCACGGACGACGCGGGGCACCTTGTTCCAAAGGTGCTCGACGGGCTGCATGCGCGTCTTCATGACGCCTTCTTGCAGCTCGCTCACGATCATCGAGAGGCGCTGGACCGTCTGGTGCAGGCTCTGGTCCTGCGACAGGCCGGCGTGCGAGGAGATCTGGTTGCGCGCGAGCACGAGCTCGCCCACCTGGCGCATGATCTTGTCGAGGAGATCGACGTCGACGCGCACGCTGCGCTCGCCGACGCTCGTCGGCCCGGCGGTGCCCGTCGGGTGCTCGCTGTGCTGCTCCCCAGTGGGCTGCTCCCCAGTGGGCTGCTCCCCAGCGGCATTGTCCTGACCAGGCGTTGCGTCGCCGTGGGGGGGCGCGTCGATGCCGGAAGCGCCCGCGTCGACGACGACCGGTGCGAGGGGTGCCGCATCGGCGGGACCGGGCGTGCCGAGCGCTGCGGTGGCGAGTTCGGCCGCGGGCACCGCGGCGGTGGTGGCGGGCGCCTGCTTCGTCGCGCGGCGCTTTCGCGCCGGTGCGGCCTTGGCCACCTCGGGGGCCGGCTCGGCTGCCGGTGCGACGGCGCGGGCAAAGGGCGGGGGAGGGGGCACGACGAGCTTGGGGCGTGCCGGCGCCTCCTCGACGACGGGCGCATCCTCGCTGACTGGAGCGCTCGCCCGGGGGGCGGGCACCACATCGCCGACCGCTGGCGCATCGACGCGCCCGGACGACTCCTCTGCCTCGTTGGGCTCGTCGCGTTGGAGCACCTGGATGCGCTCGACCAGCGCGCTCAAGTCGCGGTCGTCCTCCTCGCCGGTCGCCTCGATCGCCCCGAGCAGCCCGCGGATCGAGTCCACGACCTCCAACAAGACGTCGGTGCGCGCCCGGCTGAGTACCAGCCGACCGTCGCGCAGGTCGCTCAGCAGGCTCTCGGCGGCGTGCGACACGTCTTCGAGGCGGCGGAAGCCGAGGAAACCCGTCGTGCCCTTCACGGTGTGGATCGTCCGGAAGATGCTGGCGAGCAGCTCGCGCGAGCTCGGGTCGCGCTCGAGCGCCACGAGATCTTGATCCAGCTGGTCGAGGTTCTCGCTGGTTTCGACCAAGAACTCCTGGACGATCTCGTTCACGTACCGACTCCCTCTGCGTAGACGTACTCGCGCAGCTGACGGATCGCGCTGGAGCGGATCTGGCAGACGCGGCTCTCGCTCACCCCGAGCAGCCGGCCGATCTCGGCCAGGGTCATGCCCTCGCCGAAGCTCAGCTGGGTGACCCGGCGCTCGCGGGCGCTCAAGGTGCGCACCCCTTCTCGGATCGCGCGGCTCTCCTCGCGGGCGAGGTAGATGGCGGCCGGCTCGGTGTCGGGATCGGCCGGCTCGCGCACCGAGGCGTGCTCGCTGGCGCTGATGCGCTCGTCGAGCGAGCCGACGTCCGCGCTCGCGATGCGTGCCTTGCTCGAGCGCAGCGCCGTCACCTCGAGGCCGAGCGCCGCGGCCTCCTCGGCCTCGGTCGGCGCACGGCCGTACTCGATGGCGAGGTAGCTCTGGTTGTCGATGATCTCGCGCGACCGGCGGCGCACGCTGCGCGGCGCCCAGTCGGCGGCGCGCAGGCCGTCGAAGATCGCCCCACGGATGCGGTGGGCGGCAAAGGTGCTGAACTGGGCGCCCCGGCCGGTCTCGTAGCGGTCGATCGCGTCGACGAGCCCCTCGGCGCCATAGCCCTCGAGGTCGCCGCGCTCGACCCGGTTCGACAGCGAGGCGGCCAGGCGGCGCGCCACGTGCTGGACGAGCGGGTAGTAGCAGGCAATGAGCTCGCGGCGCGCCTCGGGATCGTGATCCACCCGGTGCCGCTTCCACAGCTCTTCGATGTGCTGGGCGCGCTCGTCGCTCGCGGGCGCGCCAGCCTGGGTCTCGATGGTCGACATACGCGCGTTCCTTCGTCCGTTGTCGTTTCGCGCCGCGGTGTTCGTCACCGCGCCGTGGTGCTCTCTACGGTCGTTCGGCTCGCGTTCTTGAGGGAACTGTGAAGGATTTCCCCTTCGCGGTTTGAAGGCGCCCCGCAAAGGAAACTCAAGACGCCCGCCCCGAGCGCCGATACCTGCAGGGACCAACACGGTTCCTCGCGCACGTGGGGGGCTCGGGGCTGAAGGGTGACTGAGGTGAGGGTTCTCGTCGTAGACGACAGCCGCGCGATGCGGATGATCGTGACGCGCGAGCTGCGCAACGTCGATCAGGTGAGCGATGTCGCCGAGGCCGAGAGCGCCGAAGCGGCGATCGAGGTGCTCGGCAGCGAGCCCGTCGACCTCGTGCTGTGCGACTGGAACATGGGCGGCATGACCGGCCTCGAGTTCCTCCAGGCGCTGCGCGCGGCCGGCTGGGCGGTGCCCTTCGGCTTCATCACCTCTGAGTCGAGCAAGGCCGTCGTGGCGGCTGCCAAGGACAGCGGCGCGGCCTTCTTGGTCGTCAAGCCCTTCAGCACGGCCGAGCTGATCCACAAGGTCACGGCAACCTTGGCCGGCCAGGCCGTGGACGACTTCGGCGGCGGTGGCGCCGACGGCGAGCGCAGCGTCGCCTTCGCCAGCCTGCTCGAAGGCTTGCTGCGCCGCCCGACCACGGTGAGCGCCGCCGCTTGTGGGCCCGAGCGCCAGGCGCCGCGCTGGACCGCGGATTACGTCGACGACTCCGGCAACAAGGTGGCCCTGTGCGTCGTCGAGTCCAAGCTCGCCTCGGCGCTGTCGGCGGCGCTCACGATGCTGCCGCCGTCGGTGGCGGCCGAGTGGGCGAACTCGGGCGCCCTTCCCGCCACGCTGTCGGAGAACTTCCACGAGGTCACCAACGTGATCGCCAAGGTCGTGCATGCCGGGGACCTCCACTGCGTGCTGAACGAGATCGCCGGCTTCGCGCCGGGCGAGCAGCTGCCCGACATCGAGGCCATCAAGGGGGCCAAGAGCGCCGAGCACTTCCAGGTCGCCGTCGAGGGCTATGACCGCGGTCTGCTCTCGCTGATCACCTTCGCGAGCTGATGGGCGCGCCGGCCTGGCGCGAGCGCCGCCGGTTCCGCCTCCCGCTCGGGGGGCGCTCGGCGCCCCGCGGCGGCACGAGGGACCAGCTGACCGGCTTCTTGCAGCGTGGCGCCTTCGAAGCGGTCGCCACCTATGCGCTGCGCCGCTCCCGCTCGCTCGAGGAGCCGACGGGCGTCGTGTGCGTCGTCGTCGACCACGAGGCGTCCGCGCCCGGCGAGGTCGACCAGCTCGGCCTGAAGCACGTCGCCGAGGTGCTGAGCCACAACGTCCGCGGCGAGGACGTGCTCGGCCGGATCGGCGCCAACGAGCTGTGCGCGCTGTTGCCCGGGGTGGGCGAGTCCGACACGAAAGAGGTCGCGCGCCGCCTCGACGGCGCGCTCGCGCCCGGGGGGCCCTCGATCGCCTTCCTGCGGCCCGGCATCGGCTGGGCGGTGATGGACTCGTGGGGCGCGAGCCTCGAAGAGGACCTGCGCGACCTCGTCCGTCGTGCCCGCGACGGCGCCAGCTGATCGCAAAACCGCCTCAAGACCGGCATTTCCACGCCGATATCTGAGGTGGTTCGGCGGCGATGTCCCGGCCTTTTCGCCCAACGTCTGAGGAAGACCAATGATCGTGCTCCACAACCTGCGCGGCGAGCAGCTCGCCATCAACGGTGCGCTGATCGAGCGGGTCGAGGGACAGACCGAGACCCACGTCACCTTGACGAGCGGCACGAGCTACATCGTGCGCGAGTCGCTCGAAGAGGTGGTCAACGCCCAGCGCGACGACCGGGCCGAGGTCCAGGCGCTGGCGATCCGCCGCCTGACCCATGAGGCCGGGCCGGAGGCGAGCTCTGGCCGCGAGACGACGACGACCCTTCGCCTGGTGGCACCGCTTGGCAAGGACGAGCAAGAGGAGAGGCCGTGAAGGATACCTGGACGCCGATGGCGATCGCCGGCGGGCTGGTGTGCGTGATGATCGCCACCATCCTCGACGGCAGCAGCCCGACGGTCCTCCTCAAGCCGTCGCCCATCATCTTGGTCTTCGGCGGCACCTTCTTCGCCGCCACCGCCGGCTTTATGAAGAGCGACTTGAAGATCATCAAGTTGATCTTGAAGCGGGCGACGGGGGGCGACGCCTACGACATGGAGATCGCCATCCAGGAGATGTCGCGCCTTGCGGGGGTGGCCAAGACGAACGGCATCATGGCCCTCGACAAGGAGACCCAGGCGATCGAGGACCCGTTCTTGCGCCGCGGCGTCGAGCTCGCGGTGGATGGGGTGAACTCCGAGGAGATCTTGGAGGTCCTGGAGAACGACATCGCGGCGACCGAGGGCCGCCACCGCATGGGCGCCAAGGTCTTCTCCGACATGGGCGGCTTTGCCCCGACCCTCGGCATCATCGGCACCGTCATGGGCCTCGTGCACGTGCTCGGCAACCTCTCGAACCCGGGCGCCCTCGGCCCCGCCATCGGCTCGGCCTTCACCGCCACGCTGTGGGGCGTGTTGTCGGCCAACCTGATCTGGCTGCCGATCTCGAACAAGCTGAAGCGCTCGAGCGAGATGGAGATCCAGATCAAGCGGATGGAGGTCGAGGGCCTGCTCGCCATCCAAGCCGGCGCCAGCTCCCGCTTCGTGCGCACGCGCATGGAGTCGTTCCTCGCGCCCCAGGTGCGGGCGAGTGAGGAGAAGGGCGCGGCGGCATGAGCTCGGCTCGGCGTCGGCACGCTGCCCACGCCGCCGGTCACGGCGAGGAGAACGGGGAGCGCTGGCTCCTCACCTACGCCGACATGATCACCCTCCTGCTCGCGCTCTTCATCGTCTTGTTCGCCATGAGCACGATCAACGCCCAGAAGTTCTTGGAGTTCAAGCTCGGCCTCGAGCAGGTCTTCAGCCCCTCGGCGATCGCCAAGCCCGGCGGCAGCGGCCTGCTCAAGCAGACGAGCATCGTCTCGTCGATCCAGAGCCACTCGGCGAGCAAGATCGCCGCGCCGAGCCAGTCCTCTGCCCAGTCCAACGCGCAGCTCGATCGCATCGCCGCCAAGGTCGAGCAGGCCCTTGCCGCCAAGCACCTCCAAAACGCCGCCCAGGTGACCGTGTCGGCCAAGGGCGTCGTCGTCCAGATCCTCGCCGACAAGGCCTTCTTCGCCTCGGACTCCGCGGCGCTCGGCACTATCGGCAACGAGGTCGTGGACACGATCGCCAAGGTGGTGCGCAAGCAACCCAACGACCTCGTGGTCGAGGGCTACACCGACACCGAGCCGATCACCGGCGGGCCGTACAACTCGAACTGGGAGCTGTCGGCGGTGCGCGCCGCGAACGTCACCAACCGACTGAACGTCGTCGACGGCATCGCCCCGACGCGCCTGTCCGCCCAGGGATATGGCCAGACCGACCCCCTGCAGTCCAACGCGACGCCGGCCGGGCGGGCGCAGAACCGCCGCGTCGACGTCGTCATCTTGAGCACAACGGAGGCACCCTGATGGCCCAGGCCCCTGCGCCCTCGACCCCTGCGGCCCAGGCCGCAGCCGCCCGACTGGCCGGCATGAAGCCGCCGCCCGCCGGCGCGCCAGCCCCAGCGGCGGCCGAGCCCGAGCCCCAGAAGAAGCACAAGGGCAAGAAGGGGGAGTCGGAGGGCGGAAAGAAGAAGCTCCCGATCAAGCCGATCCTCGCCGTCGTCTTGCTGCTCGCCGTGGGCTACGTCGTCAAGGGCAAGGTCATGAAGCCGCACTACGGCCCGGGCGTGCCCGTGCCCCTCGGGGCGACGGTGGATCTCGGCCAGATCACGACGAACCTGTCCGACGGCCACCTCGCCCAGCTCGACGTGGTGCTGCAGCTCACCAAGCCCGCCAACTCCAAGGTCGTGACCAAAGACGAGCCCCAGTTCACCGGGGACGTCGTCGCGGACCTCGGCCACGACACCTACGTCGGCCTGCTCAGCCCGGCCGGCCGCGCCGGGCTCGAGGCCGAGCTGTTGCACCAGTTCCAGGCGACGCTCGGGCTGAGCGAGGGCGCCCAGCAGGTCCAGTCGGTCTTCTTCACGAGCTTCGTCTTGCAGTGAGGCGGCGGCGACAGAATTCGCTCAACTGTCGCTCCATCGATGTCGAATGTCTGGCTATGGCTGTTGTCCGTGACGCCGAGCTCGAGGCACTCGCTGGCGCGGTCGCCCGCCAGGTCGAGGCGCTCGGGCACCTGCGCTTTAAGTTCGAGGTGCAGCAGCTGATGCTGTCCGGCGGCCGGGGGGCCTACATCACCGAGACGACCGACGAGCTGCGCGAGGCGATCGAGCAGGTCCAGCGCGCCGATGCGGAGTTCCGGCGCTGCCTGAGCCAGGCCGCGGCGCGCTCGCTTGGGCGCTCGCCCGAGTCCACGCTGCGCGAGGTCGCCCAGGCGGCCGGCGAGCCGTGGCGCTACATCTTCGAGCAGGGTCGCGACGAGCTGCGCCGGGTGATCGAGCGGATCAACGCGCTGTGCGCCGAGAACCGCAAGCTGTTGGCGCGCGGCTACCTCGCGACGAGCGAGGCGCTGGCCCTGCTCGGCGTCGGCGGTGGTGCCACCGGTACCGCCTACGACGCCAGCGGCAGCGCCATCGCGAGCGCCGGCGGGGCGGCGATCTTGGACGCGAAGGCCTGAGCATGGACACCGGGCTCTCCATCGCCGCCTCATCGATCGCCGCGGCGACGACCGAGATCGACGTCACCTCCGAGAACATCGCCAACGCGCAGAACCCGAGCTATGTCGCCGAGCAGGCGCAGCTCTCCGCGCTCCCCGGCGGGGACCCGAATGGCACCGGCGATGGCATCGCGGTCACCTCGATCGGCCAGCTCAACAACGCGCTCTTGAGCGCCAACAACCTCCAGGCCCAAGGCGCGCTGTCCAGTCTGTCGGCGACCCAGCAGGTGCTGAGCGGGATCCAGAACATCTTCCCGCTCGGCCAGTCCTCGGCGGCCGCCGCCTCGTCGAGCAAGACGAGCTCGAACACGAGCATCTCCGGCCAGCTGGCGAACTTCTGGTCCTCCTGGGACGGCATCGCCCAGGACCCCTCGAGCCCCGCGCCGCGCACCCAGGTGATCGACCAGGCCCAGGGGCTCGTCACGAGCCTGAACGAGGCGGCGAACCAGCTGAGCCAGCTCCTCGGCAACACCTCGACCAGCCTCGGCAACCAGATCGCGCAGGTGAACTCCCTGCTCGGCCAGGCGGCCTCGCTGAATGCCCAGATCGTCGCCACCAAGGGCAGCGGCGGGAATCCGAACCAGCTCGTCGACCAGATGAACCAGGTCACCTCGCAGCTCGCCGGATCGGCGGGCGTGAACGTCCAGATGCAGCCGAACGGGAGCGCGCTGATCTCGATTGGTGGAGTGGCGCTCGTGCAGGGCAACCAGGCCGAGCAGCTGCAGACGACCACGTCCGCCAACGGCCAGACCGCGATCATCACCAAGAACGGTGGCGTCGCCGTGCCGGTGCAGAGCGGGTCGATCGCCGGGCTGCTCTCTGGGATCAACACCGAGATCCCGTACTACCTCAATCAGCTGAACGGCGTGGCGAACGCCCTCGCCAGCACGGTGAACGGCCAACTGGCGGCCGGCTACACCGCCTCGGGGACGTCGGGTGCAACGCTGCCACTTTTCACCGCGAGCGGGGGCACCACCACCCCGTCGAGCGTGACGGCCGCGACGATCACCGTCAACCCGACCATTGCCGGTCCGAACGGCGCGAGTTCGCTCGCGGCCGCATCGGCTCCACCGCTGTTGCCCGCGACGCAGACCTACGACGCCTCCAACGCGCAGGCCATGGCGGAGCTCTCGACCGCCCCGGGCGGACCCGATGCCACCTACCAGCAGCTCGTCGAGAACATCGGCTCGGACACCCAGAACGTCAACACCCAGGTGAGCGCGCAGACCTCGGTGGCGAACCAGGCGAGCCAGGCGCTGCAGAGCGCGACGGGGGTCAACACCAACACCGAGCTCACGAACCTGATGCAGTTCCAGGCCTCCTATCAAGCCTCCGCCAAGCTCGTCAGCGTCATCGCGACGACGATGCAGTCGCTCTTGGCGGCGGTGTAGGAGCGGCCATGTCCTTCATCGAGGCGACGACGCCGATCAACATCACGCCGAACACGCTCGCCAACACGATGGACACCGGGCTCGTCGCCGACCAGACGAACCTGGCGAGCCTCGAGCAGCAGATCTCGACCGGCAACGCGATCAACCAGGCATCCGATAACCCGGCCGGCGCGGCCCAGCTGCTGCGCTTGCAGTCGGGCCTGACGAGGGCGAACCAGTATCAGGCGAACGCCAATGACGGCATCGGCTGGCTGACGCTTGCCAACTCGACGACGACCTCGATCCTCAACCAGCTGCAGAGCGTGCGCAGCCTGGTCGAGGGAGTGAGCGGGAATTCGCTGACGGGCAACGCCTCGACCCTGCAGACGACCGCCGATCAGGTCAACGCGGCGATGCAGAACCTCATCAACCTGGCGAACACCACCTATGCGGGGGGCCAGCCCATCTTCGCCGGCACCGGCGGACAGACCAGCCCGGCGGGGGCGACGATCGCCTATCAGTCCGATGGCACCTACGTCGGGTCGGGGAATGCGCCGACGCGCACGGTGGCGCCGGGGACCTCGATCCCGGTCTCGGTGACCGGCCCAGATATCTTCGGCTCGGGGGCGAGCGGCCTGCTCGGCAGTAGCGGCATCTTGCAGTCCATCATCTGCGATCTGAATGGCACCGCGCCGCCGGGCTCCCCCTCGGGCACCCCGCCGAGGTCCCTGAGCGACCTGCCCGGCGACTACAGCAACCTGCAGGCGGCGCTCAATAACGCGGAGGCTGCCGCCGGCACGCTCGGGGCCCAGCAGGATTCCATGCAGAGCTTCGCCACCCAGGCAAGTGACTCGGTGAGCGCGCTCACCCAGCAGCTCGGCAACGTCCAGAGCACGAACATGGCCGAGGCGATCACGAGCCTGCAGCTGCAGCAGACCTCCTACCAAGAAGCGCTCTATGCGACCGCGCAACTGAGCACCGATTCGCTGGCGAAGTACCTATGAGGGCCGAACCCGGCTCGTTGGGAGCACCAAGAACGATGACAGAGACCTTGACGATCGAGGACCGCACCGCCCAGCCCGACGGTGCGCTCGCGCCCTCGGGCGAGCAGTTCATCGCGCTCGTTCGGCCGCTCATCGGCTTTCCGAACTCGCTCACCTTCAAGTTGCACTCCATGGGCGAGGCCTACGAGCCTTTCCTGGCGTTCTCCTCCATCGACGAGCCCGGGCTCGAGTTCATCGTGGTGCGGCCGGGGCTGTTGTTCTCCGACTACGTCTTTGCCATCGAGGAGGGCGACGCCGCCGCGCTCGGCCTCACCGAGCCCGACGACGTGGACGTCTTTGTGCTCGTCACCCGCCGCCCGGGGGCCGTCCCGACGGTGAACCTGATGGGCCCGCTCATCTGCAACCGCCGCAGCCAGCTCGCGACCCAGATCGTGCTGCACGACGCCGGCTTCGCCGCCGCCGTGCCCGTCGACGCAAGAAGCGCTCGCACCCGAGCGTAAGCGGGTCGGCCGGCCCCGGTCGTCCCGGCCCTGGTCGCCACAGCACCGGTCAGTGCGGCGGCCGGAAAACCGCCCGGGCGGCCTCGGCGCCGGCGCGGGCGGAACAGCCTGCCAGGTGGTCGTTGATGAGACCGAGCGCCTGCATCGCGGCGTAGAGCGTCGTGGGGCCGACGAAACAGAAGCCCGCCGCCCGCAGCGCCGCTGAGCATGCCCGCGACGCGGGCGTCGCGGCGGGAAGGTCCGCGAGGCGCTTTGGGGCATTGCTCGGGCTCGGTGCGAAGCGCCAGATGAGCGCGGCGAGCGAGTTTCCGGCGCGCTCGAGGGCGAGCGCGGCCTTGGCGTTGGCGATCGTTGCCTCGATCTTGGCGCGATGGCGCACGATGCCCGCATCGTCGAGCAGGCGTGCCACGTCGCTCTCGCCAAAGCGGGCGAGGCGGCGCGCCTCGAAGTCACAAAAGGCGCGCCGGAACGCGGCGCGCTTGTTCAAGATGGTCTGCCACGACAGCCCGGCCTGGAAGCCCTCGAGGCAGACGATCTCGAGGACATACCGGGCGTCCGTGCTTGGGTGGCCCCACTCCTCGTCGTGGTAGGCGCGGGAGGCGGCGTTTGGGGCGCCCCAGGCGCAACGGGCGCGACCGTCCTCGCCGGTGATCAGATCGGGACGCGATTTGGCCGGAGGCGCCATCGATCGGAGGCGGGGGAGAAGGGTTGCGCCTGGGGTTCAGGGGCGGCGGCGCGTCGCGCTCAGCGCGGCGAGATCCGACTCGCTCCAGGCCTCGCCGGCGCCGGCGTTGGCCGCCTCGAGCTCGCGCCAGACCTCGTCGCGCAGCACGCGCACCTCGCGGGGCGCCTCGATGCCGATCTTGGCCTCCGAGCCGGTGACCGAGAAGATCGAGACCCCGATCTCCCCGGTGATGCAGGCGAGCTCGAGGCGGAGCACCGCGCGCCCCGCCTCGATGGCCTTCAAGGACAGCGTGAGGCCGCTCGTGTGCAGGACGTCGCCGATCGATCGGTTCACCAAGACGACGGCGTCCGCGCTCCCGCCGAGCTCGAGATGCAGGCCGTCCTGCTCCTCGGTGAGGGCGCGCGGGCCGCGCAGCGCCAGGCAGACCGACGAAGCGGTGCTCTGCACGGGGGAGAGGACGACTTCGGCGCTCAGGCAAGGGGCGCTCAGGGAGAGCCAGGCGCGCTGGTCGACGACCCCGGCGAGGGTGACCTTCAGCCCACCGTCGAAGAGGATCGACTCGAGCGGGCGCCGCCGCAGTACCAGCATGGCCGCCTCCCTCGAGCTCGCGCCGGTCTCTGACCGGCGCGATGCTACCGGACCGGCCCGCTCCCCCCGGTGGGGAGCTCCGAGCCGGGCCCGGCGACGATCTCGGTGTCCTGGCCGACCGCCTCGCCGCCGAAGAAGGCGGCGCGCGAAGCCTGGACGCGCTCGATGCGCTCGGCGATCTCCTTGTGGCGGGCCTGGCGGGCGTAGTTGTCCAAGGTTCCCTCGACGACCGCCCCGACGGCCCAACACACCGCAAGCGCCAGCGCGAGGCGGACGAGGGCGGTGGTGAGGCTGATCCCGCCCGAGAGCGCCTGGAGGATCGAAGGCGTGGAGACCGCGATGGCGGCGACGATGACGAGCTCGAAGCGCCGGACGCCCCGCATCGCGCTCACCAGCCTCGGGAACGGCGTTCGAGGGCCCGCTCGGCGACGGCGACCCAGGCCGAGGCGCCCGCGGGCTGACCGTCGAGGCGGGCGATCGGTAGGCCGGCCGAGAGCACACTGGCGGGCGTGAGGGTCTCGCCGCAGTCCTCGAGCACGAGCCCGTCGACGCCGCCGATGGTTTGGACCATCGCCTGGACGTCCTCGGTCTTGGCCGCCGCGCTCGCCACGAGCAGGGTCATCGACGGCGCCAGCCCGCCGAGCACGGCACGGGTCCACTCCCCGGCGTCGGCGGTCGCGGGCACCGAGACCGTGACGACCACGGCGCGGCCGCGCCGCCAGCCGGGGGAGAGGTCGGCTGCCTCGGTGGCATCGTGCACGACGAGGTGATCCTCTGCGGCGCTGCGGCCGCGTCGGGCCAGCGCGCGGGGGATGGCGGCGTGCTCCATGCCGATCTCGGCGGCGATCGCCTTGGCGGCCGACAGCGCCCGGCCGCCCGAGCCGACCACGGCGATCAGGCTGCCCGCCGTCTTCGGCAGGGCGCGGGCGACCGGTGCCAGCCCGAACGCTTCGGAGAGCGAGGAGAGCTCACCAGCACGGGACCCAAGGAGGCGGAGGGGAAAGCCGACGAGCGCGAGATCGGTCGAGACGCCAGCCGGCATGACGACGCCACCGAGCTCGCCGCGGCGGGCGGGCTCGAGGGCGAGGCCGGCGAGCTCCTCCTCCATGGTCTTGTGGTGCACCGGTGCCGCAGGAGCACTGGTCGCTGGTGACATGGGCGGTCGGCGGGGCGCGACCAACGCGTCGCCCGGTGCGAGTGGGGCGAGCGGGAGCTCGCTGAACACGGCGTTCGCGAGCTCGTCGTTGCGCAGCACCCGACCGGGGCGGGTGACCGGCGCGACGGTGGGCATGCTCGGCGTGGCCGCGATCGCGGGGGCGCCGAGGAGCGCCAGCTCGGCACCCGGCTCCTCGCCGAGCGAGCTCGCCACCTTGTCGAGGATCTCCTCGAAGCTCTCCTGGCGCGACGTGTTGAGGTCGACCTCGTCCTCGGTCTGCGCGATGAGTCCGGCGAGCGCCGCGCCGGTCGCGCTCGTGGCGCCGGGCGCTGCGGTCGCATCCGCAGCGGCGACGGCCGCAGCGACGGATCGGGGAGCGGGTGTGGGGGCCGGGGTGGCCGGCGAGCCGCCGGGCGCGGGTGGGGTCACTTCCACGCGGTAGTGCATCTTCGCGAAGAAGCCGAGGACGCCCCCCTCGCGCACGGCGACCGGCTCGGAGATCTTGGCGCCCGGCCCATGCGCGGCGAACACCTCGAGCAAGAGCCGCTTGGGATCGGGGCCCTCAAAGACCAATGGCTGCGACGGCGTTGACATTGCCCACCACCCCAATTCTCTCGAGTTGCACCTGCCGGCCGATCTCGTTGACCGACATCACCGCCAGCCGGGGGAGGGCCGCGGCAAAGAGCCGGGCGAGCCCTGGTCGGAGCGCGGAGGCCGTGATCAAGACCGGCTCGCGCATCTGGCGCGTGCCGGCGTCATAGCAGTTGCGCACCTCGCTGACGAGGTGCTCGGTGACCTGCGGCTCGGTCGCGATCAGGCTGCCGGTGTCGGTCTGTTTCAGCCCGGCCAGCAGCACCTGCTCGAGGCCGGCGTCGATCGTGATGACCGCCAGCTTGCCGTCACGGGCGTGCTGGGCGGTGATCATCGGGCCGAGCGCGGCGCGGGCGGCCTCGACGAGGGCCTCTGGGGTCCGGTTGGGCTGGCGGGCCCGGGCGGTGACCGCCTCGAGGATGCGCACGAAGTCGGTGATCGGCACGCCCTCTTCGACGAGCGAGGTGAGCACCTTGTGCAGCTCGACGAGGGAGAGCTGGGCGAGCTTCATCTCCTCGACGAGCGCGGGATCGGTCGCCTTGGTGGCATCGAGCAGGATCTGGACCTGCTGGGTCGACAGCAGCGCGCCGGCGTTCTGGGTGGCGACCTCGGCGAGATGGGTGATGATCGCCGAGGAGGGATCGATCGGGGTAATCCCTGCCACGGCGACGGCGTGCTCGCGTGCCTCGGCGGGGATCCACTTGGCGGGGAGGCCGAAGGCCGGCTCGACGGTCGGGGTGCCGGGCAGGAGCTCGATGCCCGGGCCGATGGCGAGCATCCGGCCCGGATGGGCCTCGCCGCGCGACACCTCGACACCGTTGACGCGGATGGCGTAGGTGCCCGCCGGCAGGTTGATGTTGTCCCTCGTGCGCACGGTCGGGATGGCAAAGCCGCGCTCGAGGGCGATCTTGCGGCGCAGGCCGCGGACGCGCTCGAGCAGGTCGCCGCCGTTGGCGGAGTCCGCGAGCGGGGTCAGGTCCGCGGCGAGCTCGAGCTCGAGGCGCTCGGCGCGCATCTGGGTGGCGAGCGCCTGGGGGGTGTCGTTCGCCGCGGGGTCGACCGGCGTTGGCACCTCGGCCTCGGTGGCGGCGATCTCCTCCGCCGCCCGCTTGAGGCGCATGCCGAGGACGATCAGCGCGACGCCGATGATCACGAAGGGGAGGTGCGGAAGGCCGGGGACCACCGCCAGCACGGCCATCGACGCGCCGGCGACGAGCATCGCCCGGGGCTGGGCGCGGAACTGGCGGACGACGTCGTTGCCGAAGTCGGTGTCGTCCTCGCTCGTGCCGCGGGTGACGATGAGGCCGGTCGAGATCGACAGCAACAGGGCCGGGATCTGGGAGACCAGGCCGTCGCCGACCGAGAGGATCGAGTAGGTGTGGATCGCGGCGCTGACCGACAGGTGGTGCTGGATCACGCCGATGCCGAGGCCGCCGAGCAGGTTGACGAAGGTGATGATGAGCGCGGCGATGGCGTCGCCCCGGACGAACTTGGAGGCGCCGTCCATGTTGCCGTAGAAGGCGGAGGTCTCATCGATCTCCCGGCGGCGCCGGCGTGCCTCTTTCTCGTCGATGATCCCGCTGTTCAGCTCGCCGTCGATGGCGACGAGCTTGGGGCCCATGGCATCGAGGGAAAAGCGCGCCGAGACCTCAGAGACGCGCCCGGCGCCGTTGGTGACGACGACGAACTGGATGATGATCAGGATCAAAAAGACGATGATCCCGACAACGACCTGGCCGCCGATGACGAAGCTGCCGAAGCTCTGGACAACGGCGCCCGCGTAGCCGTGCAGCAGGACTAGGCGGGTCACGCTGACATTGAGGCCGAGGCGGAACATCGTCGCCACCAACAGCACCGAGGGGAAGGCGGAGAAGTCCTTCGCCTTCTTCACGTGCATCACCGTCAACAAGATGATGATCGCCGCGGAGATGTTGACCGTGATGAACAGGTCGATGATGAAGGAGGGGAGCGGGACGACGAGCATCACCACGATCAAGATGACCGCGGTGGGCACCCCGAAGATGCCGAGTCGCTGCCGGTTGCTCACCCGCGCCTTACGGCATCAGGCGTGGGTGACTTGAGGCCCCCGGGCTCAGCCGGCCGAGCACGAGGAATGCTCCAATCGCGAGGATCCCCGGCGCGCAAGGGGCCTGGGAGAGGGGAGCTGGCCCAGGGTGAGGCGAGCCGCCTGGGAGCCCTGGCGCAAGACCGCTACCAGGTGACGACCCCGGCGCCGTGCCGCAGTTCGGTGGCGATGTGGGCGAGCCGCTCGGCGGCGATGCCGGCGATTCGCCGCCAGTGCCAGTGCTGCTCAATGTCGCGCCGGGCTCGCTGCCCGACGGCGCGAGCGGCACCAGGGTTTGTGTGGACATGGCGGAGCAGTTCGACGAGGTGGTCGGTGCTGGGCTCTGCCCATCGCTGTCCCTGGTGTGCCGCAACCTCCATCTGACCGTCGACCACCGAGAGCCGATCCACTTCGATGAGGAGGGAGTTGTTCGGGTTCATGAAATCCAGCGGCGGTCCCCAGCCCGTGCCGATCACGGGCAAGCCCGTCGCCATGGCCTCCATGAGCGGGCGCCCCCAGCCCTCCCCGCGGGCGGGGGACACATAGGCATCGACCGCCCGGTAGAGGGATGGCAGCTCCCCCGGCGCGAGATGGCGGCCGATCACGACGATTGGCGCGCCATCTTCTCGGCGACGGCCATACGCTGCGAGCGTCTCTGCGATCAATGCATCGACCTCGGACGTGAGGTCGCGCGCATCGCCGAAACGGTTCTGGGGATAGCAGCGCAGTACCAAGGTGACGTCGTCGGCTGACGTGAACGCATCAGCCCATGCTCGCAAGAGGACGTCCGGGCCCTTGCGATGACTCCACTCAAAGACCGAGAGGAACCGCGTGCCTCGCGCCTGGGGAAGGTACAGCGGGTCCGCGTCGGGCCGGAACACGGCACTATCGACGCCACCGGGGACGATCATGACGGGAACTCGCACGCCCGCATCGACGAAGGAACGAGCGTTATGCGAACTGGGCACCCAGATCTCGTCGAAGGTGTTGAGGCAGTTCACCTGGTACACGTTGAGGCTGTCTGTCTCCCACATCGTCCGGCAAACCCGATACGCGACGCCGGACGGGGCAGTGACCCCCCAGGCGGCCGGCACGTGGACGATCGCGGTCGCCGACGAGAGCTCACGCGGTGCCGTCAGGGCAGCGTGGAGGTTCCTGACGAGCTGTGGATCATCGCGGACGAGGCGAGAGAGCAACCCGGTCGCGTCGCTGTCCAGCGACTGGGCGGCAATCGGCACCCCGGTCTGGCGGAGCCATGAGACGAAGCCCCGGCCCTCGTCGCCAAAGCCGGTCGGGGAGAGCAGTGGTCCGACCCAGACCGGCGCGGCGTATCGCGCGGTCATCGCCGGACCAATCCGCCAAGCCTGATATCCAGAGCGCGGCTCATGCTGGGGCGCCCTTCGCAGCGAACTCCAGAGGTCCGATGCGTCGAGTTCCAATGAGGAGATCGAGGCGCGTCGCGGCGATCTCAGCGGCATGTCGCCAGGTGAAGGATTCGAGAATGCGGACGCGTCCCTGCGTGCCGCGTGCATGGGCGGTCGTGTGATCGGCGGCCACCTGCTGCATTGCTGCGGCGAGGTGCTCCCTTGTTGGCTCAAGCCACCACCACCCGCGACCGGTCGGCGTGAGGGGTGGCACCACGGTGGGAACGACCCGGCTGTCGATGAGCCAACCGACCGATTCGTCGCAGTAGTCCAGGCATGCTCCTCCGTTGGTCGTCACGACCGGCAAGCCGCTTGCCATGGCTTCCGCGATGGGGAGCCCGAAGCCCTCACCTCGGTAGGGATGTACAAGTGCGGTGCAGGAACGGTAGAGCGCGGAAATCTCGTCGAGATCGAGGTCTGAATCGATCAGCTCAATCTCCGGACCATTGCTTGCCGCGGCACGGCGGATGTCGTCTTCGAGGTTGAGACCGCGATAGATCGTGTTGGAGCCGTAGGGCTTGATGACCAGGCAGACGTCGTCATTGCGGCTAAATGTGGTGAGGTAGGTCTCAAGCAGCACATCGACGCCCTTTCGTTCGATGCAGCCACCGACGTACAAGAACCGCGTCGATTTCTGAGTGCGGAGCGGGTACTTGGGACCGTTGGGGGTGAATCGCTCGGTGTCGACGCCGTTGGGCACCACGAATACCTTGTCCCGATCAATTCCGCTTTGCATCGCACAGTCGCGCACCCAGGTGGTCGGTACCCAGAGCTCGTCGACGAGGTCGCGAATCGGACCGATCCACTCCGCTGGGAAGACGCCGAACTCCCACGGCTGAATGACCACGAGATGATCCGCTGATGAAGGCGAGAAATCCGGCGGCCACTGATGGCGGACTTCGACGCTCCCGCCGGTCGGCCCGCGCCCGCCGTGGTTGACCTGCATCGCGGACAGCTGCGCCGCACGAGCGAGACCGCTAGCTGGCGCTTCGGGGGTCGTGATCTGGAGCCGGTCGCCAAGGTGAACGTGGAGGTGCCTCGCCAGCTCGCGATTGACCTGGGCCAGGCTGTCGAGAGCGTAGACGGAACCCTTCAGATGGACCGGCGCGTCCCCGCTCGACCGCTTCGGTCGAGTTGGCGATCTGCGGGGAATGCTCGCGACGGGATCGACGCGCCCAGCGGTAGCCGGGCCTATCCCACTTCGATGGCGGCCTTCGACTTCCTCGTTGGAGTATGCAGAGCGAAGCTGGCGTGCGCTGTCTTGGACGTCGCGGCCTGGAGTGTCGATCAGGACCGGGGTTGCAGTGACCTCGCCGAGGCGCTTCCAGATGGGCGCGTCGGGCACCCCACTGACAAGTAGGACGCGGGCGGTCGAGATCCAGGGGAGCGGATTGGCTAGGGCCGCTGGGAAGAGCGCGGCCGGAAAGCATTGACGGGCCGTGGGACTTTGCACGGCGTTCAGGAAGGTGAGCGGTTCGTTGACGAGCTCGTCGAGGAGGCCAAGGATCCGCGTCGCCGTGACGTGGTGCGTGGAGTCCGTGCCGTCCTCCCAATCCGCCACGATGCAGATTCCGTTGCGCAGCGCGCTCGGAACGGTCCCACTGATGCCAAAGAGGCTCGAAATTTCGAGATGGTCCGCTTCAGAGGTTTCGTCGATGACGAGCACGCTGCTGATAGGGAACAGTTCGCGGAATTGGTGCACCGTATCGGCGAGGCTGGCGCTCAGTGCGACAACCTCGTACCGGCGTGCCGCGTACATGACTGCGGCCGCGCGCCGTGCTGCCGGGCTGCCCGGCTCCGGTGCGCCCGTCCATCCGCGAACCGTGATCCCGTGCCCCTGGAGCGCCTCGCGCGTGGCATTGCAGGGCTCTGGTTGCAGGAGCGTGACCTGGTGGCCGAAAGATGCGGCGCGTTGCGCGAACGACATCGCGGCAAGATCGCTGACCCGCGTCGAGATGACCAGGACTGATCGCGAAACCTCTGGCAGGGTGTCCACAGCGTGATCCGGCCGGACCAAGCCGGGGAGCGCCTCGAGCTCTGCGGCAAGGGTGGGGCTGATCGCCGGGATCTGCTGGGCGAGCACGGCCCGCTCGTCGGTCCCGGCGGCCCGCACCGCCGCGCGGAAGCCAGCGCGGGCGCGTTCGTCGGCGAAGCTCTGGAAGGCCACAGCGCCCGCCAAGGCGCGGGTGGCGGCCGGGATCCGGCCGTCGGCAGTCGCGGTCACGAGCGGGCACGCCGCCCAGATCCCGGCAGCGCGCAGGCGCGCCGACCAGATGAGTTTCCGTTCGACTGGTAGGTCGGAGGAAACCTCGGCCGCCGCGGCGAGGAGCGGGAGCGACGATGGGTCACGGTGATGCCACGATTCAAGAATGGTGTCCGCGAAGGACCGCTCGAGCTGGACGATCTGAGGAAGAAACGCAAGCCGACGCTCAGGCCGAATGGCATCGTACGCTTCGGTCGGCTCACGCCCCGCCATGTGCAGCAGGTTCAAGAGCACGCCGATGTGGTCGTCCAGGCCGTCGCTCGCACGAAGCAGGTCGAGAAGGACATCACAGGCTTCGCCGTGGCGGTTCAGCGCGGTGAGCGCTTCTGCACGTTGGACGGCGACCATCGACGGGCGATGCTCAAATCCATCGTCGTCGTGGCCGACGCCGACGTGTTCGAACGCAGCGAGCGCCAACTCGGGTTCGTTCTTGCCGAGTCGCGCCTTGCCCTCGATGATGAACGCGTACGTGGGACGCGTGGCCTGCTGCTTGAGTTGCTGCGCGACGTCGAGCGCTTCGTCGTAGCGCCGCAAGACGAGGAGCGCGTCACCGAGGGTCCGCAGCGCGAGACGTAAGGTGGACGGGAGAGTGGCGAGCTCGACCGCGCGGCTACAGAGCTCGCGACCTTCCTCGTAACGCCCAGCAAGCATGTAGGACCGCGCGAGCGAGAGAGTGCGTGTTGCCTTGTCGAGCGCTGATCCGCCCGAGAGATCTCCGAAGGCGACGCGAAGGTTGCGCTCAGATTTGTTGCGCGCGCGCATGGCTTGTTGGAGATAGCCGCGGTGCACGATGCGCGCCAGTGCCTGGTGTTGGAGGCGAACGGGGCCCTTGTCCTTGCGCCGAACGACTTGCTCGTGGATTCGCCCATCCCACATGGCGCGCTCCCGACGAAAGAGGCGAGCCGCCGGGTGGGTAAATACCGTGCTGGCGTCGGTGCCCTGCAAATTGTCGATCGACACCAAATAGGCGTCGACGTCGCCGGGGCTGCTGGCGAGGAATTCGAGCAGCTTGGCGGGTTCGTCGCACTGCAGCTGTTCGTCAGCATCGACCCAGAGGATCCACTCCCCATGGCAGTGCGCGAGGGCGTCGTTGCGCGCATGGCTGAAGTCGTCGTCCCAGTGGCCCGCGATCACCCGCGCGCCGAGCTGCCTTGCGACGGCGATCGTGTCGTCGGTGGAGCCGGTGTCATAGACGACGATCTCGTCAGCAAGTAGAGAGGCGGCTCGCAGGCAATCCTCCAGCTGGTGTGCCTCGTCTTTCACGATCAGGCAGGCCGAGACGAGGGGAGCGCTGCGTCGGAGCAGCGCTCGGGGGCAGTCGACGTAGGCGTGCTCTGCGACGAGGAGGCCTTCCCCGCGTTGTTGGAGGTATTCGAGGGCGCTCTGTAGGCCATGCGGGGTGGCCAGTTGGTCGAGTGGGGTTTCGGCGAGCTCGCCATGGCGACGAATCAGGATGCTGGGTGCCGTGAGTGTCTGTGCCGGGCGGTAGCGATGTGGGTATTCCGCCCCGATCTCGCGAAGGAACGCCCGCTTGGCGGCGAGATCGCCGGGGTCATAGGGGGCCGCGACCGCGGGATCGTCGGTCTCGCAGTTGCTCATGCTCCCAACCGCGCCGACGCTGCGATCGGCGATCCCCTCGACGAGCACGGTGATCAGGTCGTCGCTGGGCGCGAGGCGCGCGTCGAAGATAAGGACGAGCTCGGCGGGCTTGGGGAGCATGCTCGGTCGCTCGATCGCACCTGTGGGGCGCGAGACGCGCCATGCACCCAGTTGCGTAGAGGTGCTACCGGGCCCGAGAAAGACGAGGCTATCGCCCGTTCTAAGCTGCGGAGCGAGCGCTCGGAGCGCCTGCTTGCGCTGTTGACGAAGGTCGCTGACCGTCACGGCGATCGTGATGGGCGTTCGCCGGAATGCATTGACCATCGGGTCCTCCAGTGATGCGGTGCCTGGGCATCGTCCATTGCCTTACGGAGCCGGAGGGGTGGAGGTTGAGGATTCAGCCCATCAGGTTTGGCGAGCAGCGAGTCCTCCGAGCTGGGCCAACGCATCGAGCGCAGCGGTGGCTGCCCAGCCGAGTGCGACAGCGGGGGAGAAACCGCTCAACTCGATGCTCGGAAGTGCCGAAGAGAAGCGTGGCGCCAATCCCGGTGCCCTGTGTCGAAGTGACACAGCCGTAGCGGTCCGCACGGAAGCGGGCCGGCATCACGAAAGCGAGGAAACGGATGTCTTCTCTCGTCGTGGACACGAACCTCTCCGCGATTGCGGCGAACAACGCCCTGAACTCCACCGACGCCCAGATGACGAAGGCGATCACGGAGCTCTCCACGGGCCTGTCGATCCAGACGGCCGCCGATGGGCCCGCTGCGTACGTGCAGAGCCAAGCGCTGCAGTCCCAGGCGAATGGCTACCAGGTCGCGATCTCGAACGCCCAGGATGGTGTGAGCCTGGTGCAGACCGCATCGGGTGCGTTGAACCAGATCTCGAGCATCCTCCAGACGATGAACCAGCTGGCGCTCTCCTCGGCGAACGGCGCAACACAGGACCCGACGTCGTTGCAAGCGAACCAGCAGGAGTTCAGCGCGCTCCAGAACGACATCAACCAGATCGCGTCGACGACCAGCTACGGGACGACGAACCTGCTCGACGGGACGTTCACGCAGCAGACGCTTCAGGTCGGCGCGTTCGATGTCTCCACCCAGCAGATCACGCTCTCGATCGCGAGCGCTGACGCAACGAGCCTCGGCGTGGGCAACAACGTGACCACCGCTGTGAGCTCGGTCGCAACTACCGCTGCCATCACCACCTCGGGGGCCAGCACTGTGACCGTTGGCAGCGGTGGCGAAGCGTTCCAAGTGACGAACGGCAACATGGCCGTGACGGTTTCGCTTTCGGCAGGCACGTATACGGAGTCGCAACTCACCAACGCGGTCAATCAGCAGCTGAGCGCGATCGGCGTCGCCGCCACGTTCGGCACCGGTAGTACGGCCAGTGGCGGAAATGGCGCCACGCAGGGCGCTCTCGCCCTGTACTCCTCCACCGCCGGGAGCGCAGGGATCAGCGTTAGCGAGCAGTACGGCAGTAGTAACGGTAACTGGTTTGGTGCTGTCTCCGGTACCCCCGGCACTGGTACAACGCAGCCGATTTCGTCGCTGGACCTCAGTGTCGGCGTCGGCAGCAGCACCTCTGCTCAGCAGGCGATCTCCGCCGTGCAGAACGCCATCAGCATGGTCGACTCCATCGAGGCGAATGTCGGTGCGGTGCAGAACGAGCTGCAGGCGATCGCCGCGAACCTGACCGTTGGCCAGCAGAACCTCACGGCGGCGCACAGCCAGCTGGTCGATGTGAACATGGCCCAGGAGATGACCACGTTCTCCACCGACCAGATCCTGATGCAGACGGGCACCTCGATGCTCGCCCAAGCCCAGCAGGCGCCACAGCTGATCTTGAAGCTGATCTGATGAACCACGCGAGCACTCCTGGGCTGGCCGGCCCCAGCCCAGGGGGGCCGCGGGTGAAGGTCACGTCCTCGCTACCCGCCCTTCGGGGCGGGTAGCGGCACGCGAGGAGTGAGGCGATGACGAGTCCGATGTCCAGCACGAGCGCGTCGAGCAGCGCGCCGCTCATGGTCAACGGGATGATCTCGGGGATCAACACCTCCTCGGTGATCTCGGCGCTGCTCGAGAGCTACCAGATCCCGATCACCAACCTGCAGGACCAGCAGAAGTCCCTGAACTCTGAGGCGAGCGACTACCAGGCGATCAACACCGACCTGCAGTCCCTGCAGAGCGCGGCGAACGCGCTCAACATGAACAACACCTGGAATCTCGCGACGGCGACGAGCTCGGACTCCTCGGTGGCGAGCGCCACCGCCAGCCCGGGGGCGATCAACGGCAGCTTGAGCTTCACGGTCAACCAGCTGGCGCAGGCGAACATGCTGGTGTCGACCGATGGCGCGGCCTCGACCGGGACGGTGGTGACGAGCTCGCCGACCCTGTTCCTTGCGACCGGGGGCGCTGCGCTCGGCTTCTCCTCCTTCAGCGGAACCTCGGCCCTCGGGGTCGGGTCGCACTCGATCCAGGTGACCCAGTCCTCGAGCGCCGCCACGGTCGCCGGCTCGGGCCCCCTCGGCGCGTCGAGCACGATCTCGAGCGCCAACAACGCGCTCAGTCTCACGGTCGGCTCGAACACCTACAACCTGACGCTCACCTCGGGCACCTACTCGCCCTCTGGCCTGGTGAGCGCCATCAACGCGGCCGCCAGCTCGGCCGGCGCCGGGGTGACGGCCTCGCTTACCTCCTCGGGCGCCCTGCAGCTCGCCACGACCGACCAGGGGAGCGGCGCCAGCCTGACGGTCAACAGCGCCACGACCGCACCCCTCGGGCTCACCGCCGGTGCCACGGCGACCGGGACGAACGCCGTGGTCTCGGTGGACGGGACGGCGACGACCCTCAGCCTCATCCAGCCGGGCGGGGCCGTCACCTTGAACACCCCGAGCGGCACGATCTCGGCGACGGTCGCCTCGGCCCCGGGCGCGAGCGGGTCGCTCGTGAGCGCGGGGACGGCGAACGCGGCGGTCGTCTCCACGGGCAACGGCAGCCTGTCCTCGGTGGTGTCGGCGATCGCCGGCTCGGGGCTCGGCGTCACGGCCCAGGCCGTCGAGCAGAACTCCGGCTCCTACCTCCTCCAGGTCGGCGCCACCGCCACCGGGCTGGCGGGCTCGGTGAGCCTCGACACCTCGGGCCTCACCTCGGGCGTGCTCGGCTCGATGGCGACGGTCGCCCAGGCCCAAGACGCGCAGGTCAGCGTCGGCTCGGGGAGCGCCGGCTACCAGCTCAGCTCCTCGACCGACACCTTCAAGAACCTCTTGCAGGGCACGGCGGTGACGGTGAGTGGCACCGGCCAGGCCACGGTCACGGTGTCCCCGGACGCGTCCGGGGAGGCGAGCAAGGTCTCGGCGCTCGTCAGCGCGGCCAACCAGGTGCTGGCGGACATCCAGAAGTACGCCGGCTACAACGAGCAGACCAAGACGGGGGGGCCGCTGATGGGGTCCTCGGTGCTCACGAACCTGCAGAACACGATCCTGTCGGCCTTTGCCAGCGCGGCGGGCACCTCCGGGCTCGCCAACGGCCAGGCGCTTGGGATCACGGTCGGCTCGAAGGGGACGCTCTCGTTCGACCAGACCACCTTCGAGCAGAAGTACGCGGCGAACCCGAGCCAGGTCGCCGCCCTGTTCACCCAGGGCGGGACGTTCGCCCCCTCCTCGAGCGGCAGCCCGGGCGAGGTGAGCTTCGTCTACGCCGGCACCCAGACCCAGCCCGGCAGCTACGACGTGACGGTGTCGCACTCGGCCACCCAGGCCACCGACACCGGCGCGACCCTGTCGGGCGGGGCGACGACCGCCGCGGAGAACCTCACGATCACCCAGGGGAGCGCGACCGCGAAGTACGCGGTGAGCTCGGGGGAGTCGCTGTCAGCCGTGGCGGCCGGGCTGAACGCCGCCTTCGGGTCCCAGCAGCTGTCCCTCACGGCCGAGGTCATCAACAACGGCACCCAGCTCCAGATCACGAGCAACGACTACGGCTCGGCGGCGACCTTCTCGGTCTCCTCGTCGAGCACGGCCGCGGGCACGACCGGCCTCGGCGGCGGGACCGCCAACAGCCCCGCGAGCTTTGCTGGCACCGACGTGGTCGGGACGATCAACGGGGTGGCGGCGACCGGCAGCGGCCAGGTCCTGGCGGCGCCGACGAGCGATCCGACCCTGCAGGGGCTCTCGGTGCTCGTCAACGCGTCGAACATCACGAGCTCGACGGACCTCGGCTCGTTCACCTACGCCCCGGGCCTCGCCCAGCAGCTCGCCGCGATCACCGACCAGGCGGCGAACGTCACCTCCGGGGCGATCACCACGACGATCCAAGGGCTTCAACAAGAGGCGACCGGCCTCAACGGCCAGATCACCAACTACCAGAACATGGAGTCCCAGCAGCAGACCGTGCTGCAGAACGAGTTCGCCAAGATGGAAGCGACCCTCGGCAACCTCAAGTCCGAGAGCAGCTCGCTCGCCAGCTCGATCGCCCAGCTCCCCGGCTTCTAGACGCGCATCCGGGCCAGTTCGCAGTCCAAGGAGTTCCCACGATGACGACCGACGCGCATGACGAGCTCATGTTGCAGCGCTATCTCGCCGATCTCGTCGCGACCGCCAGCCCCGCCCAGCGGCTGCTGTTGCTCTTCGACTACCTCCGGCGCGACCTCGTCGCAGCGGGCGAGGGCTTCGACGCCGGGGACCTGAAAGAGGTGAGCGACCACCTCGTGCACGCCCAGCACATCTTGTTCGCCCTGCGCGATCCGCTCGACCGGACGACGCCGCTCGGCGAGAGCCTGGCCGGCGTCTATGACTTCTGCCTGCGCGAGCTGATCGAGTGCAACCTGCACAAGCAGCGCAACCGGATCGCCCCGGTGAAGGAGCTGATCGAGCAGATCGCCGCCGCCAACCGCCAGGCGGCGACGTCGCAGAGCGCCGAGTCGAGCGTGGTGGACGCCTGTGCCTGAGCACGTGGTGGAGGAGGTGGCCTGGGCGACGGCGCTCGATCGCCTGCAGGACCATCTCGATGCGATCCGGGGCGGCCTCACCGTCTTCTCGCTGCCCGAGCCCTCGACCGTCGCGCTCCCCGACGGGCCGGTCCCGGCGGCGCTCGTGGCGCGGGCCCGCCGACTTCTCGATGAGCAGCGCGACCTCGAAGCGGCGCTGCGCGACCGGATGGGGGTCGTCTCGGCGATGCTCGCCGGCGGCTTCCAGCCGACGCCGGCCCCGGTCTTCGTCGACTACTGGGGCTGAAGCTCCTGCCCCGAGCGCTCGGGGTTCAGTTCGGGGGAGTCGCGGAGCGCTCGAGCAGGCCGAGGCGGACGAGGTCGGCGCTGCGCTCGAGCGCCTGGTCGAGCAGGTCGCGCGCATCGGCGCCGGGCGGATCACCCCACGCAGCGTGCCGGGCGGCATCGATGGACGCCCCGGCCTGAAAGGCGCGGAGCAGCGCCGCGGCGGGTGGCGAGAGCAGCTGGGCCGGCCCGCCAAAACGCCGGACCTCGACGCCGTTCTCGCGCTCGACAAAGCCCAAGGCATCGACGGCCCGCAGCTTTGTCGCGGCGCGCAGCCGATCGGGGCCGATCACCGCCACCTCGCTCCCATCGCCGCGCGCGGGGCGCACGAGGCGGGCAACCACGGTGCAGACCCCCGTCGCCTGGTGCTCGCGCAGCGCGGTGAGGTAGCGGGCGTGCAGCACCGCGGCGTCCGTGCCGGTCGCTGCGGCCGTCTTGGTGGCGAGCTCGAGCACGTAGGGCTGGAGCGCGTGCCAGTCGCTGCACAACAGCCGTCCGGAAAGGCCCGGCGCGAGCGTGGTGAGCTCGTTGGCGATGAGCGGCCCGGCGTCGTCGGTGAGCAGCTGGGCGAAGAAGACGAGCTCGCCGCCCGCGCAGAGATGCTCGGGGGCGCCGGCGATCAGCCGGCGGACGAGGTCCGCCCCGTCGGCCCCCCCGCTCGTCGCCAGTGCCTCGTCGCCTTGGAGCGCTGGGACGTACGGGGGGAGCGAGACGATGAGGTCGAAGCGCTCGTCGGCGACCGGGGCGTAGGTGTCACCCGCCACCACGGCGACGTCCTCGCCGGGCCGGTTGAGCTCGGCGTTCAGTCGGGCGAGCGCCAATGCGCGCGGCTCGAGGTCGCTGAGGACCCGGTGGGCTGCCTGGCGCACCCCGAGGAGGCCCTGGATCCCACAGCCGGTCCCGAGGTCGAGGATCGAACCGAGCGCGCCGGTGGGCAGCGCCCGGGCCACGCGCAGCGAGTCCGGTCCGAGGTAGGCGCGCCCGGTCGGCGAGAGGCTCGGCCGCCAACCCGGCGGGGTCGCGGTGAGGAGGTAACCCCCAAGGACCGGGACGACGACGAGGTCGTCGAGGCGGACCGGGCCGTCGCCTTCCTCGACGAGGCCGAGCGCCCCGAGCGCATCGAGGAGGCCGTCGAGCGCGGGGGGTAGGTCCGGCTCGCCCTCGTCGAGCGCGAAGAGCCGCAGACAGGCGCGCTCGAGCGGCGGCAGGGTCTCGACGCGCCGCAGGGCCGCATCGCGGTCGGGCGCGAAGAGCTGATCGCCGGCGATCGTGGCGAATAGCTCGCCGTAGCCGACGCGATCGAGGACGTGGCGCAGCTGCGCCATCGCCTCGTTGGTGAGCGCGCTCACGCGGCGTCCCCGGCGAGGACCGCGGCCATCTTGCGCCGCTGCTCCTCGCTGAGGCTCGCCATCGCCTCGGGCTCGGCGGGGACGGTGGAATGAGCGGGGCGATGCACCATTGCGCTGCGCACGGTGGGGGGGAGCGAGTACACGAAGGCCAAGATACGCGCCACGGCGACGTAGATCTCATTGGGGATGGGTGCATCGAGGTCGCACACCGCATATAGGTAGCGGGCGAGCGGGGGGTCCTCGACGATCGGCACGGCGAAGGTCGCCGCCTCCTCGCGGATGCGCGCCGCCAGGCGGTCAGATCCCTTCGCCACGACGCGGGGTGCCATCGACCGCCCGGCGTCATAGGCGAGCGCCACGGCATAGTGGGTCGGGTTGGTCACGACCACGTCGGCCTGGCGGACGTTGCGGATCGCCTTGGAGCGAGCGATCTGGTACATCCGCTTGCGCAGGTGCGCTTTCATGTGGGGATCGCCCTCCTGGTTGCGGTGCTCTTGTTTGACCTCCTCCTTGGTCATCTTCATCGACTGGTTGATGCGGTGCCGCTGGACGCCGTAGTCGGCGAGGCCGATCAGCAGGCCGAGGAGGCTGACGATTCGGATGAAGCTGAAGATGCTCGCTGCGGTGGCGGACAGCAGCGGCAAGAGGGAGACCGGCTGTTTGTTGATGACCTCGTGCATGAGGCCCCGCATCGCCTCATAGCCGATCCCCGAGAGCGCGCCGAGCTTGAGGACCTGACGCGCGAGCTGCAGCCCGCTCTGGGGCGAGAAGAGGCGCTTGAATCCCGCTCCCGGGCTGAGGCGGTTGAACTTTGGCTGGGCGGCCTTGAAGGAGAAGGTGCGCCCGGTCTGGGCGATGTTCGCCACGATCGCCAAGAGCGTGAAGCCACCTGCGAGCGGGGCGGCGGTGTACAGCACGGCGCGCAGTCCCGCCGACAGGGTGCGCACCGCCCCGTTGACCGACGGATTGCCCATGACGTCGAGCGCCTGGGAGGTGACGCCGAGGATGCGGCCCTTGGCGCTTGCGAAGAAGAGAGGGAGGATGAACGAGCCGACCAGCGCGGCGGCCCAGCTGCTGACGTCGGGCGAGCGGGGGACCTGGCCGTTCTGGCGCGCCTCTTTCTTCCGCTTGGGAGTCGGCTTCTCGGTCTTCGCGTGCTTGTCAGCAGCAGGCGGCATCAGTGGCCCACCAAGATCCCGTTCGCGTCCCCGAGGGCGCGGGTGATGAGGTTGCCGAGGAAGTCCGGCACGACGGCGATGCCGAGGCCGACGAGGATCATGGCCAAGAAGACCTGCAGCGGCATACCGAGGATCCACACGTTGACCTGGGGCGCGGCCTTGGTGAGGAGCGCGAGGACGATCTGGGTGGCGAACAAGACGATGAGGAGGGGCGCAGCGATCTCGATGCCCGAGAGGAAGTAGGTGGCGAGGTCGAGCACGAGGACGGTGTCGAGCCGCCCGAAAGTAGCGAGCGAGAGCGCCGGCGCGCGAAAGCTGCGCACGAAGCCGTCGATCACGGCCAGATATCCGCCGCTCACGAACAAGAGCACCACGGCGATCTGCTCGTAGAACTGGCCGAGGACGGGGATCTGGTCGAGGCTTAAGGGGTCGATCGAGGTGGGCAGGTTGAGCCCGCCGAGCAGGTCGAGCAGCGAGCCCGCCGTCGTCACGGCCGAGATCAACAAGAAGACGACGAAGCCGATCGCGAGCCCGGTCACGACGTTGATCACGAGGGCGCCGATCAGCCCGGCGGTGTCGGTGGGCAGCTGGCTGGCGGGCAGCGTCGGGGCGATGAGAAAGGCGAGGCCGCTCGCGATGGCGATGGTCACCATCGGGGGGACGCTCTGGCGGTTCGAGAAGGGCGGGACGACCATCAGCCAGGCAAGCCCGCGGGCCATCACCAACAAGTAGGCGATGAGGAAGCGGTAGTCGAAACTGAAGGCCACGGCGCGGCTCAGCCGTTGGCGAGCAGCTGCGGGACGGTCGCGAAGAGCGAGTCGGTGTAGCTCGCGAACTGGCCGAGCATCCAGTGCCCGGCGATCGCGATGATCAGGCCGACGACGACGAGCTTTGGCACGAAGGTGAGCGTCTGTTCTTGGATCTGGGTGACCGATTGGAACAGCGACACCACGAGGCCGATCACCATCGCCCCGAGCACGATCGGCGCGGCGATCTTCGCCCCGGTCATCATCGCCCCCGCCGCGATCTGGAGGATCTGGGCCTGGGTCATCGGAAGCTCGTCACCAAGGTCTGCATGATCAGGACCCATCCGTTCACGAGGACGAAGAGCAGCAATTTGAAGGGCAGGGAGACCAGGGTCGGCGGCAGCATCACGACGCCCATCGCCATCAAGGTCGCCGAGACCACGAGGTCGATGATGAGAAATGGCACGAAGATGACGAAGCCGATGATGAAGGCGCTCTTTAGTTGGGTGAGCAAGAACGCCGGGATGATCGTCGCGAGCGGCGTCGACATCACGTGGCGCTGGAAGTTCTGGTGCGCCACCTTGGAGGTGAAGGCGAGCTCTTGGGACCCGGTCTGGCGCAGCATCCAGTGCTTGAGCGGGATCTCCCCGTGATGGATCGCCGAGCTCGCCGACATCGCCCCGTGCAGGTAGGGCTGCAGCGCCACGTGGTTGATCTGGGCGAGGGTCGGCTCCATCAAAAACAGCGAGACGAAAAAGGCGATCCCCACCAGCACCTGGTTCGGCGGCGTCGTCTGCAGCCCGAGGGCCTGGCGGGCGAGGCCGAGCACGATGATGATGCGGACGAACCCCGTCAACAAGATGAGCAGCGAGGGCGCGAGGGACAGCGCGGTGCCCGCCAGGATGATGAGGATGCTCGTCGACGGCTTGGACAGCGAATGACCGAAGTTGATCGTGACGGCGCCGCTCGCGAGGACGTGGAGCATCAAGGCACTTTCTTGCGCAAGGAGGAGACTCAGGAACGGCGCAAACGGCGCCGTCGCGCCAATTGGCGCGGTGGGTAGCGCCTAGTGGCGCAAGGTGGCGTCGCGCAGCGAGTCGAGCAGCGTGCGCTTCTGGCCGATCGGCGAGATGGTGGCCGGGACTCCTGCGGGCTTCAGCGCGTCGAGGAGCGCGGGGGAGAAGTCGGCGAAGTGCTGGGCCGCAGCGAGCTGCTGCTCGGCCGGGCCGGCGGGGCCGGAGCGGCGCGCCAGGACCTCGCTGCCGGCGTCCTCGCTGCGGGCGTCGTTGAGGAAGGTGATGTTCGAGCCGGCGATGCCGACGAGGACCTCGCGCTCGCCCCAGCGGACCGTCGCGATCGACAGCTCTTTGCCAAGCGGCTGGCGGGAGATCACCTGCAGGCCGCCGGCCGCCTTCTGCTTGGTGCGCGGCGTGCCGTTGCGCAGGCGGGCGAGCACCTTGCTCAGCGCGTAGATGCTGGCGATGATCACCGCAAGGGCGATCACCATCTGCAAGAGTGCGTGGCCGACCGACACGTCGGGCGCCGTGGTGGTCGTGGCAAGCAGCGTGGGCATGGCTAGGCCTCCTTCGGGTCCGAGCCGACGACCTCGCTGACGCGCACGCCGAGGTTGGTGTCGTCGATCACCACGATCTCGCCGCGGGCAAAGAGCATGCCGTTGACGAGGACGTCGACCGGTGCGTTGCGGGCCCGGTCGAGCTCGACGGCTTGGCCGGGACGGACATCGAGGAGCTCTTGGAGACGAAGGCGCGCCCGGCCGAGGACGACCTCAACCTTGAGCTCGACGTCGCCGAGTGCCTCGATTGGCATCCTGCCGGCTCGCGAGACGTCGTTCGGGGCACCGGGCTGGGGGGCTGGCTCGACAACGCGCAGCTGGGCGGAGCCGTCGGGCTCACCCGGCAGGCTCGGAATTACCGGCGTGCCGGTTGGCCGCGTGGCGACCAACAGATCGTCGCCATCCTCAACGCTCATCGACGTCCTCCTTCTTGGTCAGGATCGTGCAGGCGAGGCGTTTGCCGTTCTCCACGATGACCCCGGTTCCATAAACGACGTCTTCGACGGTGAGATCAAGTTCTTGGGGCAAGTTTTGGTCGATTTGGCCGATATGCACGACGTCGCCCACCTGGAGGCTCAACAACTCCGACGGCGTGAGCGCGAGCGGCGGGAAGGCGACCTTCAGTTCGACGGGCGCCGACAGCAGCCGGCGCCGGGTCTGGCGGCGGTCCATGCCCCCATTGGTGCCGTTGCTCTGGTGCCGCTCGAGCTGCTCGATCAACGAGAGCACCAAGGCGGCCGGGAGGCACAGCTGGATCTCTTTGGGGTCGTGGTCCCCGACGGTGAGGTTGATCCGCACCACGAGATAGAGGGCGCTCGGGCTGCCGACCTGGATGAGGAGCGAGCTGTTGGCGGTGGTGATCATCGCCGGGTTCAGGGGCGCGAAGGTGGCGAACGGCTGGGGGATCTCCTTCCAGACGTCGTCGACCAGCCCGCCGATCACGGTGCGCTCGATGTCGGTCAGGCCGTCGCGCTGGGGTTGCACGAGGCCGTCACCACCGAGGTAGTAGTCGATCGCGAGGAAGGTCAACTGCACCGGCAGGTGCAAGATCGCCCGACCCTCGTGGGGAAGGAAGACCGCGGTGGACAAGAACGTCGGCTCGGGCAGTTGGCTCGAGTAGTCCTCCCAGCTGAGTTGGTCGAGCCCGCCGAGCTCGGCGCGCACCGGCTGGCGAAGCGACAAGGTCAGCGAGCTGCCGATGCGGTGGCCGACGCTCTCGAGCATCGGCTGCAGGCTCCGCAGCCGGGCGCGCTCGATGGTCTCCTGGCGCCGCAAGTCGAAGGGGCGGGCGCGTGCCGCGACGTCGACGACGACGGGGCTCGAGGTGTTCGCCCGCAGCGCCGCGCCCGTCGCCGCGCCCTGGCTCACTGGACCGCCTCGAGCGCCTGGATCACGGCGTTGGTGGCCGTGAGCACCTTGGTGTTCGCGGTGTAGGCCTCCTGCGCGTTGATCAGGTTGGTGAGTTCGGTGCCGAGGTCGACGTTGGACTGCTCGAGCTGGCCGCCGAGCAGCTGGCCGCGCGCCCCGGCGCCCGGCACGCCGATCAGCGGCTGGCCGGAGTTCGGACTCGAGGAGTACAGGCCGCCACCTTGGTCCGCGAGCCCACCGGGGTTCGCGAAGTCGGCGAGCGCGATCTGACCGAGCGCGAGCGTGGTCCCGTTGGAGAACGACCCGGTGATCGTGCCGTCCTTGGCGATGGAGAAGCCGGACAGGGTGCCCGAGGTGTGCCCGTCGGTCCCCTGGAGTTGGAGGCTCGAGGACGACGCATATTGGGTTACCGCCCCGGCGCTGTTGGGCGCGGGTAGGTTGAACGACCAGGTGAGGGGGGTTGTGGTGCCGGGGACATCGGTCGGGAAGTTGTAACCTGCACCCGTCAGCGTGGTCACGGGGATGCTCGCCAGCGAGTAGGAGCCATCTGGATTCAAGTTAAGCTGCGGGGAGCTATTTGTCGGGTCAAGCTGGCCGGAGCTCGTGAACGCAATCTGCTGCGGGGAACTCCATAGCGGCGTCGGGTTGGGCCCGCTGCCGCTTTGGTTGGGGATTGATCCCTGGACCGTATAGGTGTTCGTGTGTCCTGGCACGCCGGTGAAGGTCAGCGTGACCGGAATCGCATCGCCGAGGGCGTCGTAGCCGTTGAGCGTGGTGGTCACCGTCGGCGGGGTGGCTGTGGCGCTGCCGCTCCAGGCAGGCAGGTTGCCGCCGAGGGTGAAGGTCGTGCTCGGCGTCGCGCCGATCGACTCACCCGTCGGGATCTTGATGTTGCCGATGGGCGCGCTGTTGTTGACGGTGCCCGAGCCGTTGGCCATCCAGCCCTGCACGAGGCCGCCCGAGGCAGTCACGAGGTTGCCGTTGGCGTCCTGGGTGAGCGCGCCGTCGCGGGTGTAGAGCTGCTGGCCGTTGTTGTTGACCACGAGGTAGCCGTTGCCGTCGATCGCGACGTCGGTCGCCTGTCCGGTGGTCTCGAGGGATCCCTCGTTCAAGTTCAGCTGCGTCGTGCCGATCTGTACTCCAGAGCCGATCGCGATCGGGTCCACACCACCGGCCGTCGCGGTGGGGGCCGACGCGCCGGTCAGCTGCTGGGCGAGCAGGTCTTGGAACTGCACGCTCTCGGACTTGTAGCCGTTGGTGTTCACGTTGGCGATGTTGTTGGCGATGCTGTCGAGATAGGTCTGGTTCGACTGGATCCCGGACACCGCCGACAGGATCGACTGCTGGGTCATTGCCTTGCTCCTTCAGGTGATGATCAAGAACGACGATGAGTGCTGTGACGCCGGGGCGCCTAGGCGCCGGTGCCGGTTCCGGCGGAGCCGGTCGAGGACGTCGCGACGCTCGACGTGCCCGTGTCGCCAGAGGTTGTGGTGCCGGCGCTCGGCGCTGCACTGGTCGCGCCGGTGCTCGTGGCGCTGCTCCCAGCGGTGCTGGTCGAGGTCGGCACGGTACCGCTGGACGTCGACGCAGCGGTGGTCGAGGTGCTGGTTCCGGTGCCGAGGGTGCCCCTCGGAGCGCCCGCGCTCGTTCCGCTGCTTTGCGCGCCGGCCGTCGAGGTCGACGCCGCTTGGGTCGAGGTGCCGGTGCTGGGCGTTCCGCTGGTCGCGCCGGTGCCGGAGGCCGGGGCGGTCGCGGCCGTGCCGCCAGTCGGGGCCACGCCGATGGCGGTGACGGCGGACAGCGGCACGGCGGTGCCATCGATCACGAGCGTCGGGGTGCCATTGCTGTTCAGCTGGACCTGGCTGACCTTGCCGATGAGGGGCGTCTTGTTGACGCTGGCGGTGACCGTCTGGCCGATCAGTCCGGCCGCTTCGCTCGTCTGGGTCGCGTGCTGCTCGGCCGCGATGGCCGTGGTCATCGAGTTCACGGCCTCCATCTGGGAGAGGTTGGCCGTCTGGGACAAGATCGTGCTCGGGTTCATCGGGTTGGTTGGGTCCTGGTTCTGCAGCTCGGCGACGAGCAGCTGCAAGAAGAGCTGCGGATTGGAGAGCTGGTTGAGCTCGTTCGGGCTCAATGTCGAATTCGAGCTGCCCCCCGCTGCGCTCGCCCCGCTCGCGTTGGAGGTGGTGGCGGTCCCGTTGGCGCCTGCGGCGTTGGTTCCGCCCGTGGCGTTGTTGGTCGCCGCGGCCATCGACAACTGGCCAACGAGGGACGGGAACTGGACGGCGTCGAGGTAGCTCATCGAGATCTCCTAGATGCGAACGTCAAGGAGGCGGTCCGTGGCGGCGCGCGTCGCGGTGATGACGGGCTCGGCGCTCGCCGGTGCCGGGGTGGGCACGGCGCTCGGCGCGAGGCGGCTCGTCTGGGTGGTGCGGGCGCCTTGTTGGTAGGCGGCGGGGTTCTGGCCACCGAAGGCACCACCGAACGCGCCACCGTTTGGATTGGCGTCCGCCAGCACCACGACGGCGCGCTGGCGGACGTCGCGCAAATCGCTGTGCAAGGTGGGCAACGCGGCCCGCAGGGCCTCGGTTCCAGCGCTCGTCGAGGCGGCGAGGCGCACCACGACTTCGTTGCTGGTTGCGGTCACGGTAGCCCTAACGTCCCCGAGCGACTCGGGATGGAGCACGAGCGTGATCGACTGGGTGCCGCCGGGGCTGACCCGCAACGGGTTCAGCACCGAGACGAGCTGGCTGGCGACCCCAGGCAGCTGGTTCGCCGCCGCAGACGGCACGCCAGGGCTCGGCGCGCCGGTGGCGACGGCGCCGTGCGTGGGAGCGGCGGGGAGGCCGAAGGCACTCGGGGCGCCGAGGGCACCGAGCGCGGGGCCCTGGGCTTGCGGCGCCGTCTGGCCGGCACTTGGCGTGCCTGGTGCGTCCGCCTTGGCGGCCTGCCCGATCGTCGCGTTCGTGATGCCCGTTGCGGCCGCTTTGGGTGCTGGCGCGTCGGGGGCAAGGCCGGGCGAGGTTGCGCCGCCCGCTGCGGCGGTGTCGGCGCTCGAGGACGCGGGGCCGCTCGAGGCTTGGGCTGTGCTGCCCGAGCCGCCAGCAGTATTCGCGCCCGTCTCGGCAGCGGCCAGGTGGCCGGTGTGGTGGGTTGCGCCGTGGTCGGGGGGGCTGCCGGCGGCGCCGCTCAGCGCCGCGAAGCTGGCGGGTCCGGCTTTGGTGCCCTCGCCCGTCGAGGTCGAGCGGCTCGCTGTTGCCCTGTCGGTGCTGCGTTGTGCGCCGGTCCCGGCACCAGCGCTCGCTCCGGCGGTCGCGGTGCTCGCGCTCGTCGCACCGGTGCCCGCTGCACCGGCGATCGCCCCGGCTCCATCCGATGCGCCCGGTGCCGCCTTGGCACTGGCAGCGCTCCAGGCTGCGATGCTTCCGGGCGCCCCCGTGCTGGCCGCCTGGGCCGCCATGGCGGCGAGCAGGCCGCTCCCATTCGGCGCACTGCTCGCCGCGTCCGCCTGGTGGCCCTTGCCGTGCCCACCGGTGCTGCCCTGCGCGTCGGTCGTGCCGGGCGCGCCCGGGCCGCTGAGGTCGGGGAGGGCCCCACCGGCTGCGCGCAGCGCGAGCAGCACGCTGAGCGCCGTGCTGGTCGGTGGGGTGGGGGTGCTGGCGTTGCCGGCCTCGGGCGCCCCCGCGGTTCTGTTCGATGGCGCGCCGGTCGGACCCGCTGTTTGCGACGTGTTCGCGCCGGCGGTGTCGGCGCCGGCCTGGGGGTCCGGCGAGCCGCCGGCTTGGCCGCCGCCGCTGCCGTCGTTGGCCGCGGCGGGTGCTGGTGGTCCCGACTGGGCGGCGAGCACGCTCGAGAACCCACCGGCTTGGGAGCTCGCGCTGTTGCTCGACGCCGGCCGGCTCGGCGCGTCCGGCGCGCCCGATCGCAGGGCGTTGAGGCCCTTCATGCGCCGACCGCCGCGCTCGCTCGGATGCCGGCGGGCGTCGCCGAGGGGCTTGGGCTGGCCGGGCCCGTCGTGGCGGTGGCGGGGGCCTGGCCCAGGCGGGCGAGGATCTGGGAGACATAGGCCTGGGTCTGGGCGTAGGGGGGGACCCCGCCGTAGCGGGTGACGGCGGCCGGCCCGGCGTTGTAGGCCGCCAGCGCCTCGGCCAGCGAGCCGAACTGCTTCAGGTAGCCCGACATCAGCTGGGCCGCCCCATCGATCGCCTGCGCGGGATCGAAGGGGTCGATCCCGAGCGAGCTTGCGGTCTGTGGCATGAGCTGCATGAGACCCTCCGCTCCGGCGCTGCTGATTGCCGTGGTGGTGTATCCGGACTCTTGCTGGGCCATCGCGGTGAGCACGCTCACGGGCACCTGGTACTTGGCGGCCGCGGCCAAAAACAGCGGCGCGAGGTTGCTCGGCACCGGCGTGCTCGCGCTCGGCGCCGCGGCGCCACCGGCGGGCTGCAGTCCGGCGAAGGTTGTCGCCGCTGCGGCCTGGGAAAGGACGCGGCGGATGGCGACGGGCGTGCCGACCGGGTCGATGCGGACGTCGGCACCGGTGTAGGGGGCGTCGATCATCTGGCCGTTGCCGATGTAGATGCCGACGTGGCCGGGCGCGCTCGGCGTCCCGTCGCTCCCGGCGTAAAAGACGAGGTCGCCCGGCTGGGCCTGGGCGAGGCTGGCGACCGGCGTGCCGACGAGCGCCTGCTCCTCGCTCGTGCGCGGCAGGGAGACGCCGAGCTTTGCATAGACGTACTGCACGAGCCCCGAGCAGTCGAAGCCCGCGGGGGTCGTGCCGCCCCAGAGATAGGGGACGCCGAGGAACTGCTCGGCCGTATTCACGACCGCGGTCCCGCTCGGCGTGCCCGCCGCGCTCGTCGCCGGCGTCGTGTTTGCGAAGGGCAGTGGGGAGGAGGACGTCGGGGCGGCCGGGGTGCTCGGCGCATTGAGGCCGGCGGCATCGATCGGGCTCGCCAGCACCTCGAGCGCGCTCTGAAGCACCGAGGCGAAGTTGCCCGTCGGCGCGGCCGCCGACAAGGCGGCGCCGAGGCCGCTCATCGTGGACTGGATCTCCGACATCCAGCCCTGGACCGCCGACATGGTCATCGCGCGCTCCCGGAGGCCTTGTCGGCGAGGTAGCGGGCGGTCGACAAGTCGTCGAGGAGGGCCGCTTCCTCGCGGCTCGTGGCGAGCGCGTGCTCCTCGCGCTGGCGCTGTTCCAAGCGCTCGAGCGCGGCGACTTTTTGGTGGGCGGCGAGCCAGGTGACCTGCGCGATGGCGGCGGTGCTGGCGGCCTCGGCGACACGCTGTTCCGCCGCGCGCAGCCGCTCGAGCGCGAGCTCGGCGTCGTTGCGCTCGGCCGACAGGCCCGCCGGGGTCGTCGCGCTGTGCTGGTTGGCGACGGTGCGGTAGCGCTCGACCTCGGCGTCGCGCTCGACGAGCCGGGCCCGCAGCGCGGCGTTGGCGACCGCCAGGGCGTTGCGGGCGACCTCCTGCTCGGCGCGGCGCAGCCGTGCCACAGCCGCGAGGCGGAAGTGGTAGCGCTTCATTGCGCGCCCTCGGCGACGGCGGGGGCCAGCAGGGCGGCGAGGTAGCCCCAGGCCTGCTCCAAGGTGGTCTCCTCGGCCATGTCTTGGCGCAAGAACGCGTCGATCAGCTCGCGCAGGTCGATCGCCCGGTCGACGAGCGGGTTCGTGCCGCGCACGTAGGCGCCGATCTCGACCAAGTCGCGCGCCTCGCGGTAGGCGGCCATCAGGGCGCGCAGCTCGCGGGCGAGGCCGCGCTGTTCGGGCGTGGTGATCGCGGACTCGACGCGGGAGATGGACTCGAGCACCTCGATGCTCGGGAAGTGGCCGGCGGTGGCGAGGCGCCGGGAGAGGACGATGTGGCCGTCGAGGATGGAGCGGGCGGCATCGGCGATCGGCTCGTTCATGTCGTCGCCGTCGACGAGCACGGTGTACAGCCCGGTGATCGAGCCGCGCTCGCCGGCCCCGGCGCGCTCTAAGAGCCGGGGAAGCAGCGAGAAGACCGAGGGGGGATAGCCCCGCGTCGCTGGGGGCTCGCCGGCCGCCAGGCCGACCTCGCGCTGGGCCATGGCGAAGCGGGTGAGGCTGTCCATCATCAACACGACGTCGTTGCCCTGGTCGCGGAACCACTCGGCGATGCGCGTGGCGGTGAACGAGGCGCGGATGCGCACGAGGGCGGGCTGGTCAGAGGTGGCGACCACGACGACCGAACGGGCGAGGCCCTCGGGGCCGAGGTCGCGGTGGATGAACTCGGACACCTCTCGCCCGCGCTCGCCGATCAGCGCCAGCACGCACACCGGCGCGGCGGTGCCGCGCGTGATCATCGACAGCAGGCTCGACTTGCCCACCCCCGAGCCGGCGAAGATGCCGATGCGCTGGCCGCGCCCGCACGGGATCGTGGTGTCAAGCGCGCGCACCCCAAGGCAGAGCTGGCGGTCCACCATCTCGCGCTTTAGGGGATGGGGCGGATCGGCGGCGACGCTGACCGGCTCGAGGTCGAGCAGCGGCGGGCCGTCGTCGATCGGGTTGCCGAGCCCGTCGAGCACGCGCCCGAGCAGCCCCTCGCCCACCCGGACGGGGAGCGGGCCGCCCAGCGCCTCGACGGTGTCGCCGTAGCGGACGCCGTGAAGGGAGCCGAGCGGCATGCAGGCGAGGCTGTCGCCTTCGAGGGCGACGACCTCGGCGGGCAGCTCCGTGCCGTCTTGTCGGGTGACGATGACGGCGTCGGAGACCGCGGCCTGCAGCCCGCGCACCTCCAGGCGAAGCCCGACGAGGCGCGAGACCCGCCCGGTGCGCCGCGGCTGCACCGCGTCGACGAGCGCCTGGCGCAGGCTGTCGGAACCGAGCAGGGTCACGGCCGCGCCCCGAGCGGGGTGCCCTTGGCCTCGGCGAGGACCTTGCGGACCCGTTCGAGCGCGGTGGAGATCTGGGCGTCGATCCGGCACGAGCCGACCTCGACGACACAACCGCCCGGCTCGATCGAGGCGTCCTCGCGCACGGCGATGCGTGCGGGGTCGCAGAGCTCCGCGAGCTCCTCGGGGCCAAGCGCGCTGTTCGGCGCCAGGCGCACGATCAGGTCCTCGCCGTCGGGCGCGAGCTCGAGGGCGCGGGCGACCATCGCCTGGGGCGCGAGCGCGGCGAGGAAGCTGTCGTCGCCGAGGATCGTGCGGGCGAGCTCGTAGCAGAGCGTCAGCGCGTCGCCGCTGACCTCGGCGACGAGCGCGGCGCGCTCTGTGGCGGCCTGGTGGGCGGCGCTGGTGAGCGCCGCCGCGAGCTGCTCGATCGCCACGACGCGGGCCTGCTCGGCGCTCGCTTGTGCCTCGGCGCGCCCGGCCGCGTAGCCCTCGTCGTAGGCCTGGGCGCGCTCGCGCATCGCCTCGGCGGCGAGGTCGTCGCCGGCCTCCTCGCCCGGCGCGACGTGGTCGAACAGCGCCGCCGGCGCGGTGATCCCGAGGCGCTCGGCAGGGCGCAGGCTCGCCGCGGCCGCGCCGCGCAGTACCTTCGGGGCGGTTCGGGGGAGCTCAGCCGACAAGCTCATCGTCGCCTCGCTCCAAGGTGATGGTGCCCGCATCGGCGAGCGCCCGCACGGCCTTCACGATCGCCGACTCGGCGGCTTCGACCACCGAGAGGCGCTGCGGGCCGAGCGCGTTCATGTCCTCGATGAGCTCCTCGGCGGCGCGCTGGGAGATGTTGCGGGTGAACTTCTCGACCACGGCCTGGGGCTTTCCCTTCAACGCGAGCGCCACGTTCTTGGTCACCACCGTGCGAAGGACGGTCTGCAGGGTCATGTCGTCGAGCTGGACGACGTCTTCGAAGACGAACATCTCGTTGCGGATCATCTCGGCGATCTCGGGGTCGCGCTCGTCGAGGTCGGCGAGGATCTGCTTCTCGGTCGCCTGGTCGGCGCTCGTCAAGATGCCGACGACGGTCGCCAGGCCCTCGACGTCCGAGGCGCCTCCGCCACCGCGCACGAAGGCGGAGAGGCGGTACTCGAGGTCGTTGCCGACCCGGCGCACGACGTCGGGGGGCAGCGGGCTGATCTTGGCCACCCGGCGGGCGACCTCGACGCGCAGCGAGTCCTCGAGGCGCTCGACGATGCGCGCCGCGTGGTCGCGGTGCACGTGCGCGAGGACGAGGGCGAGGATCTGGGGGTGCTCGTTCGCCATGAAGCCGACGATCTGGGCGGGGTCGATGCGGTTGATGAAGGCGAGCGGGTGGTCCTGGGCGACGTGCTGGAGCTCTTCCATCACCTCGGCCGCCCGGGAGGCGCCGAGGCGCTCGGCAAGCAGGCGCTGGGCGATGTCGGTGCCGCCCTGGCGCACATCAGCGAGCGCGCCGGCGTGCAGCGCGAGGTCCTGGATGACCTCGTCGACCTCCTCGACGGTCATCACCGGGAGCCGGGCGACCTCGGCCATGAGCTCGATCACCTCGGCCTCGCTCATCGCCTTTAAGACCCGCTGGGCGCGGTGCTCATCGAGCTGGGCGATGATGACGGCGGCCTGCTGGGCTTTGGTGAGGGTCGACATCAGGACTGGTGCAGCCAGTCGCGAAGGACCGAGGCGACCTCCTCGGTCTGGTTGTCGACGATGTCTTGGACGCTGATGCCCGAGCCGCGCCGTGCCGGGCCGGGGATGGCCGGGATCTCGCCGGTGATCTCGGCCGCCGGAAGTGGCGAGAGCTGCTCGAGGAGCATCGCGTCCAAGAGCGCGTCGTTGGCGGCCGCCGCCTTGCGGGCCTTGCGGGAGGCCCGCCAGAGCAACAAGAGCACCAAGAGGACCAACAACAAGGCGATGCCGGGCTTTAGGTAGAGCGAGAGCATGCTCGGCTTGGTCGTCGTCACGAGCTGCTTTTGAGTCTTGAAGGGTGCGGCCGAGACGTTCAGCACGTCTCCGCGGGCGACCTGGATGCCGGCCGCTGCGGCGACGCCGCGCTGCAAGGCGGTGAGGGTGAGGCCCTTTGGCAGGGAGCGCGAGTTGACGAGGACGGCCACGCTCTGGCGCATGAGGTTGCCCGGCGACTCGACGGTCGTCTGGTCGATCGTGCCGGTCTCACAGGTCTGTTGGACCGAGGACTGGGAGTAGTTCCCCGAGCCGTTGGCCGTCGTCGCCGTGTTGGTCACCGCCCCGGCGACACCGGCGGGCTTGCCGGATCCGGTGTACTTCTCATTCGATCGGCTGGTGCTCGTGCACGCGGATTGCACCTTGCCGTTCTTTGCATACAACAAGCCGTGGGTCGTGGTGGTGACCTGGTTGAACGAGAGCTGCGCGTTGACCTGGACATCGGCGTTGTTCGGGCCGAGGACGCTTGTCAGGTAGGCCGAGATCTTGGCCGCCGCGGTGGCGTCGTAGGCAGACTGGGCATTGGACTGCGCGGCGCCGCTGTCGCTCACGCCGGGGCCGGCGAGCAGGTTGCCGTTGGAGTCCGCGACGGTCACCTTGCGGGCGTTCAGCCCCGGCACGGCCGAGCCGACGAGCGAGGTGATCGCCTGCACCTGGCCGTAGCTCAAGGTGAAGTTCGGCTTCAGGCTGACGAGCACCGAGGCGCCGGTCGGGTTGGTGTTGCCGAGCGCGAAGGTCTGGTTGGCAGGAAGGGCGATGCTCACCTGGGTGCTCTGCACCCCGGTGATGGCGTCGATCGTCTGCTCGAGCTCGCCCTGGAGGGCCTGGAGGTAGTCGGCCTGCTGGGTGAGCTGGGAGGTGGTCAGGCCCTCCTTGTCGAGCAGGGAGAGGCCGACGGTGCCCTGGGAGGGCAGGCCCGCCGCCGCCGCGACGAGGCGCTGCTGGTCGACCGCGTTCTGGGGCACGAGGATCGTCGAGCCGCCGTTCTCGAGCTGGTAGGGCACGTGGTTGCTCGCCAGCTGGTTGGTGATCGCCGCCGCGTCGGAGGGCTGGAGGTTGGTGAACAGCACCGAGTAGCTCGGCTTGCCCGACATCGACATGAAGATGACACCGACCAAGATCGCGCCCACGACCGCCAGCACCGTGACCGTCTTCTGGCCGCGGGAGAAACCCGAGGCGAAGCGACGGGCGCCTTCTTTGAAGCGGGAGAGGTCGGCGGGGACGAGGGCCATCTCAGAAGCTCATCTGCATGATCGAGTTGTAGGACGTGATCGCCTTGTCCAACAGGTCCGTCGTCACCTGGGTGTCGAGCGAGGCCTTCGAGGCGGCGATCATCGTGTCGGCGAGGTTTCCCTGGCCGGCGGCCGCCTGGGCCTCGGCGCTCGAGGCGCTGTTCTGGGCCTGCTGGAGGGCGTTGACGGCGTTGCCGATGAGGTTGGAGAACGAGTCCGTCCCGCTCGCCGGCGTCGTGGGGCTGGAGGAGAGCGGGGTGATGCTCGGCAGCGGCGGCAGGCTCGGGACCGAGGGGATCGCGGCGATGGACATCTCAGCTGCCGATCGTGAGGCCGGACTGGTAGGCGGAGATCGCCTTTTGCAGCACCGAGGTGTTCGCCTGGTAGGCGTCCTGGGCCTGGATGAGGTTCACGAGCTCGTGTGAGGTCGACACCTGCGGGTACTTGACGTCGCCCTGGGCGTTGGCGAGCGGGTTGTTCGGGGCGTAGGCGAGCACGCCGCTGTTCGGGCCGAGGACGATGCTCGCCTGCACGCCCATGCCCGCTTGGCCCGGCGCGCCGGTCGGCGACAGCAAGGTCTCCTCGTCCGCGTAGGTCTTCTGGTTGGGCGAGACGACGTCGTTGGCGTTGGCGATGTTTCCGCCGGCGGCATCGAGCCAGGTCTGCATGGCGTCGACGCCGCTGCCGGCGATACCGAGGACGGAGAAGAGCGAGCTCACTGGTAACTGCCTCCCGTGGCCCCTTGGATGAGGCGGAACTGGGCGTTCAAGGACTCGCTGACGGCTTGGTAGTGCAGCGTCTCCTGCTCGGCGTTGACCATCTCGGTGCCGATGTCGACGTTGTTGCCATTGGTCGCGGGAACCCCGGCATACGGCGAGGAGGAGACCTGCGCGACCTGGGTGCCCGGCGAGCCGAGCGCCTGGGAGAGGCTCTGGGCGAAGTTGACCTCGGTGGCGGTGTAGCCGGGCGTGGCCTCGTTCGCGATGTTGTTCGAGGTCGCGTTCTGCTGGCTCGTGATGCCGTCGATGGCGAACTGGAGGATGCCGATGATCCCACTGCTCACTGTGTCAACCCCTCGCGGACGATCGCAACCAAGGCGCCAGGGCGCCGTGCCGAGCCCGTCCGTGGGCCGAGTCAGCGGGGCATTCCGTTGCGCCGCCACCCCGAACAACGGACGCGCGAAGAGTGGGATTGAGCGCGTTCTCGACCACGCGCCGTGGTGAGCAGCCGGGCGCGGCCCGAATCGAGCGACCGACCCCTACCGGATGGTCGGTCGCGGCGCCGGCCAGTGCGCCATCGCGCCCGGGCCGGCCACGTGCTGGCGCGGGGCCTCGCCACCGCGCGCCCTGGGCATCGCGGATTCCTCCAGTTAGCGGAGATCGGCCCCCATCGCGGCGACGACCTCGTGCTCAGCGATGAGATCGGTGCCGCACATCGGCGGTGAGCTCGGCGACTCGCGCCGCATCCTCAATGGCGCCGATCCCGTGGCGGATGTGGTCGGCACCGAGGTGGTCGCAGACGGCGCGCACCGACTCGGGCCCGGCGTGCTCGTCGGCGTGGGGCGCCGAGGCGAGCCCGCCGTCCCGGGCGACCAACGACGCGCGGCGCTAGGCGGTCACCACTGCGCGCGTTCGACGCGCTCGCCGGGGGCGAGGATCGCCTCGCGGTAGCGGCGCCCACCTGGCGGATCGATCGCGTGGTGCCTTGGCAGGGTGGCGCCGGTGCGCAGTGGCGGAGCCGGTCGCCGCTCGAGAGGCCGACGCGCTGCGACCCGAGACGGCGGCACCGCCCGCTTAGTGGGTCGTCTCGAGCTCCCCGAGCAAGGTGCGGTAGCGCTCGAGGCGCGCTTGGAGCTCGCCGAGGAAGGCGTCGAGCTGCTGGCGCCGGTCGGTGACCTGGGCGAGAAGCGGCTCGGTGGCAGCGATCGCGTCCCGCAGCACCGCCGTACGCGAGCTGTGGTCCTCGCTCGAGTGCCACTGGGCGCGCAGCGCCCCGATGCGGTCCTCGCTCGCCAGCACGGAGCGGATCTCGTCAAGGTTGAGGCCGACGAGCTCTTGGAGGTGGCGGATGCGCCGCACCCGCTCGATCTCCGCCTCGCCGTAGCGGCGGTTGCCGCCCGGGCGATGCTCGGCGGGGCACAGCAGCCCGAGCTCTTCGTAGTAGCGCAGTGTGCGCTCAGAGACGCCCGCCCGCGCCGCCGCCTCGCCGATGCGGAGATCAGCGCACTCGCCCGTCGGCTGCGACATCGCTACGGCTCGGCCGCGATCTCGGGATCGCCGAGGACGATCGGGTCGCCGGCGTCGTCGAGTGCGACCGGACCGACCGGGGCGATCGGCGTCTCCCCGCCCTCTTCGGCCATCCCGTGCACGTACTTCCCGCCGCGCAGCCACGAGGCGCCGGCGGCCACGAGCGCGGCGACGATCGCGAAGGTGAACGCGCGATCGAGGCCGGTCTGGAAGGGCCCGGCGATCAGTCCGGGGAAGAAGCGTCGCCCGGTGAGGTACGCGGCCCGCGCGTGGGGCAGGTGGTGCAGCGTCGGCCCGAGTAGCTGCTGCATCGGGTTGAAGCCGAGGAAGGCGGCGAACAGGCTGCCGACCGGGGGCAAGGTGGAGACCTGGTGCGCCGCCGCGGCGGGGACGCCCTGGGCGACGAGGCCGCTGTAGAGGGCGTGTGGCAGCCCGGCGGCGAGGCCGAGGATCATCAGCGTGAAGAAGACGCCGATCGAGAGCACCTGGGCTGAGTTCATGAAGGTGTTCACCATCCCAGCGCCCGCCCCGCGGCTGTCGGGCGGGAGGCTGTTCATGATGCCTGCCTGGTTCGGCGAGGAGAAGACGCCCATCGACAGGCCCATCAACAACAACACGAGGGCGAAGAGCACGTAGGAGAAGTTCACCGGCAGCGCCACGAGGAGGCCGAAGGAGAGGGCGGTGAAGACCATCCCGGTCGTCGCGAACGGACGGGCGCCGAAGCGGTCCGACAGCGCGCCGGCGAGCGGCCCAGCGATGAGGAAGCCCGCGGTCAGCGGCAGCATGTAGATGCCTGCCCACAGCGGCGTCTGGGCGAAGCTGTAGCCGTGCTCGGGCAGCCAGATGCCCTGGAGCCAGATGATGAGCAGGAACATCAGCCCACCCCGGGCGAGCGCGGCAAGCAGCGTGGCGATGTTGCCGAAGGCGAAGGCGCGGATCTTGAACAGCGGCAGCTTGAACATCGGCGACTCGACGCGGGTCTCGATGATGCCGAAGACGCCGAGGATGGCGATCCCGCCGAGGAGGCAGGCGAGGACGAAGGGGCTCGTCCAGCCCATCGTGTGGCCGCCGTAGGGCTCGATGCCATAGGTGATGCCGACGAGCACCGCGACGAGACCGATGGCAAAGGTCGCGTTGCCCCACCAGTCGATGCGCGAGTGGGTGCGCATGCCGGAGTCCTCGAGCTTGAGGTAGGCCCAGATGGTCCCAAAGAGCCCGAAGGGGACCGAGACCAAAAAGACGAGGTGCCACTGCACCGGGCCGAGCAGCCCGCCGAGCACGAGGCCGATGAACGAGCCGCCGATCGCCGCCATCGTGTTGATGCCGAGCGCCAGGCCACGCTGGTGGTGCGGGAAGGCGTCGGTGATGATGGCGCTCGAGTTGGCGAACAAGAAGGCGCCGCCGACGCCCTGGCCGACGCGCATCAAGATCAACCAGAGCGCGCCCGCCGACCCGTTCAGCCACGTCACCGACAACAGGATCGAAAAGATCGTGAAGACGGCGAAGCCGAGGTTGTACATCCGTACCCGGCCGAACATGTCCCCGACGCGGCCCAGGCTGACCAGCAAGACGGCGGTCACGACGAGGAAGCTCATCAGCATCCACAGCAGATAGCCCGTGTTGCCGGGGCTCAGCGGGTTGAGGCCGATGCCGCGGAAGATGTTCGGCAGGGCGATCAAGATGATCGAGGAGTTGACCGTCGCCATCAAGATGCCGAGCGTCGTGTTCGACAGGGCGATCCACTTGTAGCCGTCGCGGTGCAGCGCCTCGGCGGGCGTCGCAGGGCTGGGTCGATCCATGCAGCTTCGCTTTCTGTGCGCGTCGGCGGAGTCGGCCCGTGGGGCGCTCCGGGGAAGTCGTTGCGCATGCTAACGGAGTTCTTGACGCCCACGTCAAGTTTGGCGCGCCGACGTCGGCGCCAGCCGAGAGAAGAGGCAGCTCAGGAGGAACCCTCAACCTCTAGTTGAGGTTGAGGGTTAGTGCACGAGGTCGATGACGTCGATGACCATCAAGGCGACGACGAGGCCCATGACGCCGAGGTAGACGGCGGCGGCCTGCCAGCGGTTCTTGTGGTGGGCGACGAAGAACCGTCGGATCCCAAGGACGTCGAAGACGAGGGCGACGACGGCAAGGGGCAGGCCGATCGCCGGGCCGACTCCGCCGGAGACCCCGAGCACCGGCCCGAGCAAGGGCAGGACGATGTAGGTGAGCAGGCACCGGAGCGCCGAGAGGACGATGCCGGTCGAGAACATGCGCTGGACGTCGCGCTCACGGACCCGCTTTTTCGGCTGCGTCTGGACGCACAGCAGCCGGCACATGACCGTGTCGGCGCTCGACCACTTCGTGGCGGGCGGCGCGGCACGCACTTCACTCGCGCTCACGGCCGCCAGGCTATCTGGCTCGGCGCGCGCTGCGGCAGCGCTGCTCAAGGGGCCGCCGGCTCGGCCCACGCGGGGACATAGCGCCAGGCGTCGCGCAGCTCGCGCCGCAGCGCGGCTGCGTCGGGCTCATGGGCGTGCAAGAGCGCCCAGAAGCGGGGCGAGTGGTTGAGCTCTTTGAGGTGGCAGGCCTCGTGGACGAGCACCAGGCGGGCCAGCGATTCGGGCAGGAACAGCAAGTTGCGGTTGAGCGAGACGTTGCCCCGTGCCGAGCAGCTGCCCCAGCGGCTCCGCTGGACCCGGATGTGCACGGCGCGCAGGCGCTCTTGGACCTCGAGCAGCCCGGCGAGCTCGGCGAGCGCTGGCTCGAAGGACCGTCGCGCCTGGACCGAGAGCCAGTCGGCGAGCGCCTGCTGGGCGTGCTGGGGCACGCCGGCGCTGACGCCGCGGACCGTGAGCTCGCGGCGGCCCGTCACCTCCACGCGCACGCGACGACCGCTTGGCGCATAGCGGACCGCCCACTCCGCCTCGATGGCGCGCAGCGACAGCTTGCGAGGCAGCGGACCGTCGCGTTCGGGGTCGATCGCCCGCTGCGGGCCGAGTCGTCCCCGGGCGCGGTCGACCCAGCCGAGGTTGTCGGCGACGAGGGCCTCGATGCGGCGCTCGTCGTAGCGGGCCGGGACGACGACCGTCAGCCCGAAACGCGGGTCGTAGGTGAGGCGCGGCACGCGAGCTCGGGGGCTCCGGCGGACGGCGTACGCCGGGAGGTGGCGCGGTCGGGCTTCCATCGGCGTCTTCGTAGCAAACGGTAGCGACAGCGCGAGGGACCGCTGCTAGACACCACGCATGCACGTGCGTATGCTCCTACGCATGCTCCCGAGGATGCAAGCATGCATGCAAACCGCGATGCTATTGTGCGAGCATGGCCCAGATGAGCTGGAGGGCGCCCGAAGAGTTGATGGAGCGGGTGAAGTTCGCCGCGGCGCGTCGCGGCAAGAGCCTCAACGACTACGTCACTTCCGTGCTCGACGCAGCGACGGACCCGGACTTGGCGGGCAGTGAGGCCGAGCGGCTCCGCGAGCGCTTGGCGCGCGCTGGGCTGCTCGTCAACGTCGAGCCCGGGCCGCACCGCCGGCCGGCCGCCGAGCGCGTGGCGCGGGCGCGCGCCAGTGCTGGCGAGGGGACGCCGCTCTCGGACCTGATCGCCCGCGAGCTCTAGCTAGGCCCACCTTTCTTGAGCACGTTCGCCGATTCGACGGCGCTGGTGAAGCTGTACGCGGACGAGTCGGGGTTCGAGGAGATGCGGGCGCTGAACGCGCTCGCCGTGGCGCAGATCGTGCGGGTGCAGGTCCCCGCCGCGCTGTGGCGCAAGCACCGCATCGGCGAGCTGAGTGCGGACGACGCCCAGGTGCTGACCGCGGCCTTCGAGGCTGACTACTTCGGCGCTGCTGGCGACGATCCCCGCTTCGCCGTGGTGCGGCTCGGCGCCGAGGTGATGAACGAGGCGGCGCGGCTGTGCGCCCGCTACGGCCTGCGCGCCCAGGAGGGCATCGAGCTCGCGAGCGCGATGGCGACGCGACGGGCCGATCCCTCCTGCACCATGCTCGCGGCGTTCCATGGTCCCCTGCGCGCCAGCGCGGCGGCGGAGGGCTTCGCGTTGCTGCCCGCGTGAGGCCGGCGGGGGAGTGCTCGACGCTCAGGCGGCGTGCGCCCGATCGAGGCGCTCGAGCAGCTGACCAGCCGCATCGGCCACCGCGTCGTGCCCGTTCTGCGCGGCGCGCTGTTTGGCGTGGATCAGCGCGGCACGGCTGACGCGCCGGAAGTCACCGAAGGGAAAGCCGTAGCGGTCCTTGGTCTCCTGCGAGGCCTCCGTGTCGATCGCGAGGTGCCACTCGCCGTAGCCGTCGTAGCCGTGGCGCTCGATGAACTCGTTGGCCCCCTCGGCCGAGGGGGCGCCGTCTGACCACGGCGTGTCGAGGTCGTAGTGATGCGACTCGATCATCTGGCGCGCCTTTGCGACGCCGTCCTGGTTGACCTGGTACTTGCTCATCGCGCGTCCCTACCCTCGCCGCGGCGATCCAACGCCGGCCACGCCGGCGTGGCCGCTCGCCCGCCCCCTCGAGGTGGGTGCCGCCGCGCCGGTGATGCCTCGGGCCGCTCGGGGCCGGATGCGTCGATGCGGCGGCCAGCCCAGCGGGTGGCGCCGATAATGGCGCCATGGACCCCACCTGGAAGCTGCTGTCGCGCCGGCCGGGGAGTGCCGGCTACCTCCCGATCGAGACGCAGACCTTCCAGTTGCCAGATGGCAGCGAGAGCGACTGGGACGTCTATGGGCGCGACGCCTCGGTCGGCGTGCTCGCCCTCACCGCGGCGCGCGAGGTCGTGCTCGTGCGCCAGTTCCGTCCCGGGCCAGGTGTCCTGCTCGACGAGCTGCCCGGCGGCTATGTCGAAGACGGCGAAGCCGTGCTCGTCGCTGCCGCCCGGGAGCTTCGCGAAGAGACGGGCTATGCCGGTGAGCTGGAGCTCGCTGGGGCGTCGTGGCTCTCGGCGTCGAGCCGGACCCGGCGCTTTGCCGTCGTGGCGCGCGACGCGCACATCGTCGGGCCGCCCAGCCCCGAGCCCGGCGAGTTCTGCGAGGTGCGCACCTGCTCGCTCGCAGCGTTCCGCCGCCATCTGCGCGGTGGGGCGCTCACCGACGTCGACCTCGGCTACCTCGCGCTCGACCACCTCGGCCTGCTCGGCGCGGGGTGAGGCGCGCCCTCGCCTTCGCCGCGCGGCGCTGGCAGGCCGGGCCGTGTCCTGCGAGGCTGTCGACCTTCCCGCGACGAGCCATCGGCACCACCCGCCGCTCGTCGAGAGCGGGCCGAGCTCCGGGCAAATGCTCGACAGGAGAGATGGTGGGTCGGTGACGGACATGGAGCCAGTCGGCGAGTCGGCGAGCACCGCCTTGGTGCTCGCCGGCGGTGGCCTCGCCGGCATCGCCTGGGAGCTCGGGGTGCTCGATGGCCTCGTCGCCGCGGCGCCCGAGCTCGCCTCGGTGATCCTCGGGGCCGACATGATCGTCGGGACCTCTGCGGGCGCGACGGTGGCGGTGCAGCTCACGAGCGGGCTGCCGCTCGCCAAGCTCGCCGACGCCCAGCTGGTGCCCCCGACGGCCGAGCTTGCGACGAGCGACAACCTCTATGAGATCTTCACCGGCCTCGCCGAGCTCGCCCGAGGGGCGAGGGACGTCGAGGCGGCGGGTCGCAGGATCGGGGCGATGGCGCTCGCCGCCCGCACCGTCGAGCCGGACCAGCGCCTCCGGGCAATCGCGGCGCGCCTGCCCACCGCGGCCTGGCCGGCGTGCGACCTGCGGCTGACGGCCGTGGACGCCGAGTCGGGGGAGTTGCGCGTCTTCACCGCTGCCGCGGGGGTGTCGCTGCGCGACGCCGTCGCGGCCAGCTCGGCGGTGCCGGGCATCTGGCCGCCGGTCGAGATCGGCGGTCGGCGCTATATCGACGGCGCGGTGCGCTCGATGACGAACGCCGACCTCGCGCAGGGCGCGGGGCGCGTCCTCATCCTCCAGCCGCTCCCGGAGGAGACGGCGCCGTGGGGGAGCCTCGAGCGCGAGATCGCGGCGCTGGGCTCGGCGGAGGTCGTCGTGATCAGCGCCGACGAGGCGTCGGTGGCCGCTATCGGCGACAACCCGCTCGATGCGGCGAGCCGGCCCGCCGCCGTGCGCGCCGGCCGGCGGCTCGGGGCCGGGCGGGCGAGCGCGCTGGCGCGACGCTGGAGCACGCGGCACACCTGAAGCGGTGGGCCCGGTGCAGGAGCTTGCGCAGCTCTGGGCTCGAGGCGGGGGGCGGCTGGCTCGCGACAACGCCCCGCGCGGGGGCGCGAGGCGTTGTCGTGCGGGTGCGGCGCTTACCCTGCCGCCGGGTACGGGTTGCCTACGTCAACCGGGCGCGCGGCGTTGAGCAACCTTGCCCGAAGGTGCAGCGTCGCGGCCAGAGGTGCGCCATGATCGGGCCCCGGGGGCGGGCCTTGGGCTGCTGGCAAGGCGCGCGGCGATGCCGTCCAAGATGAGCTCGACCCGCGCCCGCATCTGGGCCTCGTCGTCGCGGTGGCTGGCGTTCGCGATGAAGTCCGCGACGCGGGGATAGGCGCCGCTTTGGACGATCTGGGCGAAGACCGGCGCCGCCTCGGCGTAGAGCTGGCGCTCGCTGAGCTGGGCCCGAAGGCGCGCCGCCTCGTTCATCGCCAGGCTGAAGGCAGACGCGACGACCGTGGAGAAGACCGTGCTCACGAACTGCGCCGTCGTGGTGATGTCGACGGGCAGGCCGTCGAAGAGCGAGAGGGCGGACTCGAAGCCGGCGATGCCGTTCGGCGTGATCGGGGGGCGCGCCATGCTCGCCTCGGCGAACCAGGGATGTGCTCGGCACAGGCGCCAGATCGAGCTGGCGACGAGCTCGAGGCCCTCCCGCCAGCTCGCCGGCGGCTCCGCCTCGCTGCGGCCGCGCCGCGAGGTCTCGATCGCCCGGTCCACCATCATCGAGACGAGGGCCTCTTTGTCGGGGACGTGGCGGTACAGCGACATCGGCGCGCAGTGCAGCGCGCGGGCGACGCTGCGCATCGTGACGGCCGCCAGGCCCTCGCGATCCGCGATGGCGATCGCCGCGTCGACGATCTGGAGGCGGTCGAGCGCCGTCCGGCGCGTGGGGGCGCGCAACCCCCACAGCATCTCATAGCCGCTCCAGTACGAACTGCTCGGCGGCGTCACGGGCTCGCTCGACATCGAAAAGACAGTGTACTCTGAGCGTACGACGTACCCCAAGGGTACTTAGTACGCGAACAAGGACACCCACGTGCTGCTCCGATTGCTGCGCGCCTATCTGCGCCCCTACCGGCGGGCGATCCTCGCGGTGGTGGTCTTGCAGCTGGGCTCGACCCTTGCGACCCTCTACCTTCCGACGCTCAATGCCGACATCATCGACAACGGCGTGGTGGCGGGGAACACCGGCTACATCTTGAGCAACGGCGGCGTGATGCTCGCCGTCTCCTTCGGCCAGATCCTCTGCTCGATCGGCGCCGTCTTCTACGGCGCGCGCACCGCGATGGCGCTCGGGCGCGACGTGCGCGGCGCGGTCTTCGGCCACATCCAGGACTTCTCTTTGCGCGAGGTCGGCCATCTCGGCACGCCGTCGTTGATCACCCGGACCACCAACGACGTGCTCCAGGTCCAACAGCTCACCTTGATGACCTTCACCTTGATGGTGACCGCTCCGATCATGGGGGTCGGCAGCGTGTTGATGGCGCTCAACCAGTCCGTCGCGCTCTCGGGGCTGCTCGTCGTGGTCGTGCCGGTGCTGGCGGTCGTGATCGCGCTCATCGTCTCGCGCATGCGGCCGTTGTTCCGCGCCATGCAGCGCCGCATCGACCGGATCAACCAGGTGCTGCGCGAGCAGATCTCCGGCGTGCGGGTGGTGCGCGCCTTCGTGCGCGACACCGACGAGCGCGAGCGCTTCGGGGTGGCCAACGACGAGCTGTTCGCCGTCGGCCTCGGCACCGGCCGGCTGATGGCGCTGATGTTCCCGGCGGTGATGCTGATCATCCAGCTGGCGAGCATCGCCGCGCTCTGGTTCGGCGGGCATCTCATCGGCGACGGCTCGATGCAGATCGGCGCCCTCATCGCCTTTTTGAGCTACCTCGTCCAGGTGCTGATGGCCGTCATGATGGCGACCTTCATGTTCGTGATGGTGCCGCGCGCCGAGGCCTGCGCAGAGCGCATCTGCGAGGTGCTCGACACCGCCCCGAGCGTCGAGGCGCCGCGCGACCCCGTGGTGCTCGCCGCGCCGACCGGCCGCCTCGTGCTCGCTGGCGTCGACTTCGGCTACCCCGGCGCCGAGGAGCCGGTCCTTCGCGCCGTCGACCTCGTCGCCAATCCCGGCGAGGTGACGGCGGTGATCGGCAGCACCGGCAGCGGCAAGACCACGCTGTTGAACCTGATCCCTCGCCTGTTCGATGCCACCGCCGGCACGGTGAGCATCGACGGCGTCGACGTGCGCCGACTCGACGGTGACGCCATCAGCAAGCTGATCGGCCTCGTCCCCCAGCGCCCGTATCTGTTCTCGGGGACGGTCGCCTCGAACCTGCGCTACGGCAACCCGGACGCGAGCGACGAGGAGTTGTGGCGCGCCCTTGGGATCGCCCAGGCGCGCGACTTCGTCGAGGCGATGCCCGAGGGCCTCGAGGCGCCGATCGCCCAGGGCGGCAGCAACGTCTCGGGCGGCCAGCGCCAGCGCCTCGCCATCGCCCGCGCCCTCGTGCACCGCCCCAAGCTCTACCTCTTCGACGACTCCTTCTCGGCCCTCGACTACGCCACCGACGCGGCGCTGCGCGCCGCATTGTCGAGCGAGACCGCTGACGCGACGGTGCTGATCGTCGCCCAGCGCGTGAGCACGATCCGCCACGCCGATCGCATCGTCGTGCTCGAGCGGGGCGAGGTCGTGGGGACGGGCCGCCACGAGGAGCTCATGGCCGAGTGCGCCACCTATCGCGAGATCGTCCTCTCCCAGCTGAGCGAGGAAGAAGCCGCGTGAGCCGGCCACCTGGGACGACCCCCGAGCGGCGCGCCCCACACGGCGGCGGGGGCTTCGGCCACCGGGCGATGATGGGCGGCGCCCCGCTCGAGCGCTCGCTCGACTTCCGCAACTCCGCGCTCCGCCTGTTGCGGACGCTCGCCCCCGAGCGGCTGCGGATCGCCGCCGTGCTGGTCCTCGGGATCGCCAGCGTGACGCTCTCGGTGCTTGGCCCGCGCCTTTTGGGCGACGCCACGAACCTCATCTTCGCCGGCGTGCTCGGGCGCAAGCTCCCTGCGGGGGTGAGCAAGGCGGCGGTAGTCGCGCACCTGCGCCACAGTGGGCAGGGGACGCTCGCCGATTTGATCAACGCCACGCCGCTGCAGCGCGGCGGGATCGACTTCGCCCACGTCGGCCAGGTGCTCGCGCTCGTGTTGGCCGTCTACGCCGGCTCGTCGGTCGCCGGGCTGTTCCAGGGCCGGCTGACGGCGATGGTCGGCCAGCGCTCGGTCCAACGGCTGCGCGGGGACGTCCAGGCCAAGTTGTCGCGCCTGCCGCTCTCCTACTTCGACCGCCAGCCACGCGGCGAGATCTTGAGCCGGGTGACGAACGACATCGACAACATCTCCCAGACCCTGCAGCAGACCCTCAGCCAGCTCGTCACGTCGCTGCTCACGATCGTCGGCGTGCTGGTGATGATGTTCGTGATCTCCTGGGTGCTGGCGCTGATCGCGCTCGTGACCGTCCCCGCCTCGGTCGCCATCGCCGCCCGGATCGGAAAGCGCGCCCAGCCGCACTTCCTCGCCCAGTGGGCGACGACGGGCCAGCTGAACGGCCACATCGAGGAGATGTACACCGGCCACGCGCTCGTCAAGGTCTTCGGGCGCCGCGCCGAGGCGACCGCGGCGTTCGCCGAGCACAACGAGGCGCTGTTCGCCTCGAGCTTCAAGGCGCAGTTCATCTCGGGGCTGATCCAGCCGGCGCTGACCTTTGTCGGCAACTTGAACTACGTGCTCGTCGCCGTCGTCGGTGGTCTGCGGGTGGCCTCGGGCCAGCTCAGCCTCGGGGGCGTGCAAGCCTTCATCCAGTACTCGCGACAGTTCAGCCAGCCGGTCTCCCAGGTCGCCAGCATGGCGAACCTGCTGCAGTCCGGCGTCGCCTCGGCCGAGCGGGTCTTCGCGCTCCTCGACGCCGAGGAGGAGGCGCCCGATGGCGCCGCGCCGAGCGTGGTGCCCCTCGTCGAAGGGCGCGTCGCGTTCGAGCACGTCAGCTTCTCCTACTCGCCCGACCAGCCCTTGATCGGCGACCTCTCCTTGCGGGTGGATCCCGGCCAGACGGTCGCGATCGTCGGGCCGACGGGGGCCGGCAAGACGACGCTCGTCAACTTATTGATGCGCTTTTATGAGGTCGACGCCGGCAGGATCACCCTGGACGGGGTGGACATCGCCACCATGGCGCGCGACGACCTGCGGGCCAAGACCGGGATGGTGCTCCAAGACACCTGGCTGTTCGGCGGCAGCATCGCCGAGAACATCGCCTATGGCGCGCGCCACGCCACCCGCGAGCAGATCGTGGCGGCGGCCCGGGCCACCCACGTCGACCACTTCGTGCGCACCCTGCCCGAGGGCTACGACACCGTCATCGACGAGGAGGGCTCGAGCGTCTCGGCGGGGGAGCGGCAGCTGATCACGATCGCCCGCGCCTTCCTCGCCGAGCCGGCGATCTTGATCCTGGACGAGGCGACGAGCTCGGTCGACACCCGCACCGAGCTGTTGATCCAGCGGGCGATGGCGGCGCTGCGCGTGGGGCGCACGAGCTTCGTGATCGCCCATCGGCTCTCGACCATCCGCGACGCCGACCTCATCTTGGTGATGGAGGCTGGCCGGATCGTCGAGCAGGGAACCCACCGCTCGCTCCTCGAGGCCGGCGGGGCCTACGCCCGGCTGTACGCGGCGCAGTTCGCGAGCGCGATGTCCCTCAGCGACTCGCCGTAGGCCGAACTGGCGTCAGCGCGCGCGGCTAGCGTGTCGCCGAGGAGGGGAGGCCTCCATGACCACGCTTTGCGACCGGCCCCGCACGGCGCTCGTCGTCATCGACGTGCAGAACGGCGTCGTGGCCAACGGCTATCAGCGCGATCGCGTCGTCGCCAACGTCGCCGCACTGGTCGAGCGCGCCCGGACACGCAAGGTCCCGGTGCTGTGGGTGCAGCACAGCGACGAGGACTTGGTCGAGGGGAGCGAGGCGTGGGGCTATGTCCCCGAGCTCGTGCGCAACCAAGGCGAGCCGCTCGTGCACAAGCGCTACGGCGACTCCTTCGAGGCGACCGACCTCGAAGCGCACCTGGCGGCGCTCGGGGTCGGCCACCTCGTCATCGCCGGGGCGCAGACCGATGCGTGCATCCGCTCCACCCTGCACGGTGCCATCGCGCGGGGCTATGACGCCACGCTCGTTGCCGACGCGCACACGACCGACGACCTGAGCGAGTACGGCGCCCCGCCACCCGAGCAGGTGATCGCCCACACCAACCTCTACTGGGCCTTCCAGCGCGCCCCGGGCCGGGAAGCCCGGGTGCTCGACACTGCCGAGGTCGACTTCGGCGCGCCGAGCGCCTGAGCCCCGTGGTGTCGATGCGCCGGCGCCGGCGGGTGCGTTGAGGGCGCTCGGCCCTCGATCACCTCAAAAGCGTGCCGCAAAGCCCGTGTAGGGAGCGACCAGCGGCTGGTGGATCGACGAGCCGTAGAAGCGGGCGCCGCCGAGGTTGAAGACGTTGCCGGCGCGGGTGAGCAGCCAGTAGCCGCCGCCGTCCGCGGTCGGGGCGAAGGCCGTCACCGGCGGGATCGGCCGGCCCGCCATCGAGCCGAAGTGCCGGGCGCTTCCGTAGTTGAAGATCTGCCCGTTGGCGGCGACGACCCAATAGCCAAGGCCGTCCGGGGCCGCCGCGATCGCCCGCACGGCGGTGAGGCCCAAGCGCGCGGGCGATCCGACAAAGCGCGCCGCCCCGAAGGCGTAGACGTTGCCCTTGGTCGTGGCGAGCCAGTAGCCGGTCCCGTTCGGCATCAGGGCCATGCCGCTGAGCGGCGGCAGGCCTCGGCGCGCGGTCGAGCCGAAGAAGTGGGCGTCACCGAAGCAGAAGACGTTGCCCGCCCGCGTGATCAGGTAGTAGCCCCGGCCGCTCGGCGTCACGGCGATGGCGACGGTCGGGGTGGCGAGGTGCTTGCTTGCGATCGAGCCGTACCAGATGGCGTCCCCGTAGTTGAAGACCCCGCCCGAGGAGCTGACGAGGTAGTAGCCAGCGCCCTGCAGGCTGCTCGCCATGCCGACGATCTGGCGGGGGTGCTGGGGGGTGATGGGGGCGAGGATGCGGGCGGCGCCCTTGGCGACGACCCGACCGCGGGCGCTCACGTACCAATACCCCGTGCCCGAAGCGACGCGTCCGGGCGCCGCGAAGGCGCTGATGTGCAGGTCGGCCACCGCGCGTCCCGCTTCGTTCTCGGCCGTCAGCGAGACGGTGAAGTCGCGATCGGCGGCCACGCTCGGCGTGCCGGCGATCGTGGCCGTGCCATCCCCGTGGTCGCTGAAGCTCAAGCCCTCAGGGAGCGCGCCGGCGAGGGAGAGGCGCGGGGCGGGCACGCCCGAGGTCGTCACGGTGAAGCTGGCCGCGACCCCGTCATGGACCGCGAAGCTCGCGCCGCTCGTGATCTGCGGCGCCCTCGGGAAGCTGATCACGAGGTGCTGGCTGGCGCTCGCGTACACGCCGTTGCTCGCCACGATCGTCAGCGCCCAGTCGCCGCTCACGTAGCTCGCCACGACGCCAGCGATCGTCGCGGTGCCGTTCGCGTTGTCATGGAAGGCGAGCCCCGGAGGCAGCAGGCCCGACGCGCTGATCGTCGGGGTCGGCCAGCCCGAGGTTGCCACGCTGAAGCTGTTGAACGTGCCGGCGTGGGCAAGGAAGCTCTCCGGGCTCGTGATCGTCGGCGCGCTCGGGTAGGCCACGCTGAGCACGAAGTGCTGGGTGGCGGGCGTCGCGATCCCGTTCGACGCGGTGATGAGGAGGTCGTAGCGACCCACCGACCAGCTCGCCGGCGTGCCCCAGATCACCGCGGTGCCGTTGGTGGCGGCGGAGAAGGAGACCCCCGCCGGCAAGGCGCCGCTCAGGCTGAGCGTCGGCGTCGGCGTGCCGGTCGCCGTCACGGTGAAGCGGGAGGGAATCCCGACGGCCATGGCGAAGCTCGCCGCGCTCGTGATGATGGGCGCGACCCCGCCGTAGAGCTCGCTGACGGCCGTCACGCCGCTCGCCGTGCGACCGCCGGCGATGAGCACGTTGCCATCAGAAAGGCGCACCGCCGCGGCGTCGGACCGGGCGACGGTGAGGTTCCCCGCCGACACCCACTGCCCCGTGCCCGGGTCAAAGAGCGCGGCGGCACTCGTCGGGCTGGCCACCGCAGTGAGCCCGCCGCTGTAGAGCACCTGGCCAGAGCCAAGGAGCACCCCGATCCCGCCGACGCTCGCGCTCGGCAGCGATCCGGTGATCGTCCACGAGCCAGTGGTCGGCTCGTAGCGCTGGGTGAGGGCGCTTGGCACCACGCCCGGCGCAGTCGTCCCCCCGATCACAAGGACCTGCCCGCTGGTGAGCAGGACCGTGGCCGCACCGGCGACCGCGGTCGGGAGCTGGGCGACTGATGTCCAGCTCCCGGTGGCCTGGTGGTAGACCTCGGCGAGGGCGGAGAGCGCGCCCTGGACGCTCGTCTGGCCGCCAGCAAGCAGCACGCTGCCGTCGCTGAGGGCGCGCATCTGGGCACGGGCGACCCCGAGAGGAAGCGAACCGGTCGCCGACCAGGTCTGACTCGACGGATTGAAGCGCTGGGCGGCGGCGCTCGCGGGCGCGAGGGTGCCGGTCGAGGTGAACCCGCCGGCATACAGCACATCCCCACCGCTCAGCAGCGCCGCGCCGGCCCCATAGGAGGCAGCCGAGAGTGACCCGCTCGTCGTCCAGGTTCCCGTTGCGACGTGGTAGATCTCGGTCGCGGCGGTTGGGACGACCGAGCCGCCCGACAGGGTCAGGCCACCGGCGAGCAGGACGTCACCGTTGGCGAGCAGGCTCATGGCGGCCTGGGTCACCGGCAGCGGGAGCGCGCCGGTCGGCGACCAGCTGGCGGTGGCGGGGCTGTAGAGCTCGGCCGAGGCAAGCGGCGTACCGTCGGCGGCCTCGCCACCGGCGATGAGCACCTGGCCGTTGGCGAGGCGGGCGCTGATCGCGCTGGCGCGCGCCGTGCCGAGCGATCCGGTCACGGTGAAGTTGCCGGTCGCGGCACCGGCGACGCCCAGGTCTGCGGTGGTGATGAGGGCGGCGGCCATGAGCACCGCCGCGCCCGCTCGAGGGGTCAGGTGGTGGCCATGTGAGCGAGGGGCGGCACCAACGAGGACGGGAACGAGCACAGCTCCACGAAGTGGGCGGGCCATGAGCGCTCACCTCCAGCTGGCGCCACACGACGGGCGCCTTTTTGCAGTCTTGCGGCGGCCCGCGGGCCGAGCGCGCGGACGAAAGTCACCGGGGCAGCCGACCTTGGTCTCCTTGCCCACCTCAGCGGGCCTGGCCGGCGGCCGAGCACGCCATGGCGCCCCGGTGCTCGAGCATTCCGCTGGGACCACGTCGCATGCATTGCGCACCTGCGCGACCTTCGCGCCCGCCGTCCTGGTCGCTGGCCTCCCTGTACTCACCGGCGCGGTCTCGCGCCCGCCATCACCCATCGGGGAGGTGGTGCGACCGCCGGCGAGAAGCGCTCGAGAAGGCTCGTCAGGTGGAAGAGCGCGCTCGAACTCGCACTGGGGGAGCAGAGCGGCCGGGAGCGGCGCGGGAACTCCGGGCGGTGGACCCGCGATTGGCGCGCGCGAACACGAACAAGCAGCGGCGGGGCATTCGTCTGGCGCGGGGCCGCGCCCGCGCCGTGGTCTCAGACTCGATAGCGGCTGGCGAGCGCCACGAGCTTGCGGGAGCGCCCATTGCGTGCCTCGGCAGCCGATTGCGACTGGCGGGCACCGTCGAGGAAGGAGGCCGTTCTGGCGGTGATCTCCTGCATCACGGCGGCCATCTGCGTCCTAGCAGCGCTTTGTTGCTGGACAGATGCTGCGATCTCTGCTGGCGTATCCGACGCCGCCCGAATGGTTCCCGACAGGCTGTGGATCCCCGCGGCGGCGCGCTCGGCGAACGCGAAGCCGTTGGCGACCACCGCTTGGCCGTCATCGCTCGCTTGAACCGCCGCGATCGTCGCGAACTGAATGTCGACAAGGATCGACTCGACCTGGCCGGTCGCCTGCTTGGACTGCTCGGTGAGCCGGCGAACCTCCTCGTCGACGACGGCAAAGCCACGTCCATGCTCCCCGGCGCGCGCCACCTCGATGCTGGCGTTCAGCGCAAACAGCTTGGAGTTGTCGGCGAGGCGGGTGAGCGTCAGTGGGCACCGAAGCGGTGCTTTGCGCTTACTGGTAACGGCCAGGTACCGGCAGACTTGTGCACTTGACGGACGGCGCTAGCCGGTGGCCCGCCGCCCCGTCGGAGACGGCCGCGCGACGCCATGGTCGCGCCTCCAATCGCGGCCTCGGGGCAGCACCGCGCCGCGTTGCCGGCGATCGGTGATGGAGCAGACGACCTGGTCGCCCCCGGTGCGCTGCTCGCGCCGAGTGAGCGCTCAGGTGGGCCACGGGGAGCAGCGTCCCTTGAACACGGCAGGCGTGGGGAGCACCCGGAGTCTGTAGGTAGTAGCGCCCACAGCGGTCGATGGCGGCGCCGGTGAGGAAGGCCCACAGGCCGACCACGGCGAGCCGCACGGCCCCCACCACGACCACCGAGCCGATCACCGAGCCGATCACCGAGCCGATCACCGCGAGGGCGATCATTGCTGCTCGCAGCGCCATTATCGCTTCGTCCCCTCACCTGCGTGGAGACGTCGTGGCGCTCCCGCGCTGGTCGCGCACGGCGGATGACGAATATCGCTACACGATGGAACTGCCGTGTCGAGCGTCTGGACGGAAGGCTTGGCGATCGGTGCGTATTTATCTAGCACCAACTAGAGAAGCGGCGCTAGCATCTGAGGCCGAGACCGTCGGGGCCCTTGCTGGGGCGAGGCCGGGGCGCGGCGGTCGGTTCGATCGGGTGCGCTCGTCCGCTAACGCGCGGGCACGTGCGCAGAGCATCGCGGTGCACACCGCGAAGGTGAAGGGAGAGTCATGTCTTGGTCAGACGGCATCTATCCACCGGCGACCGCCGAGATCTCCAAGCGTCGCAGGGAGCTCGCGCCGGAGATCCACCAAGCCTTCGAGCAGTTCAGCCGGACCGTCTTCGCCGACGGCGCGCTGCCGAAAAAGACCAAGCAGCTCATCGCCGTGGCGGTCGCGCACGTCACACAGTGCCCCTACTGCATCGCCGGGCACAGCGAGCTGGCGTCCAAGCACGGCGCCAGCGATGAGGAGATCATGGAGGCGATCTGGGTCGCCGCCGAGATGCGGGCCGGAGGCGCGTTCGCGCACGCGACCGTGGCGCTCCACCGGCTCGAGGCGCTCCACCAGCACCCCGCGCCCTAGAAGATGCTTGACCTGCCCGACGCGTCCCGAGCGAGGGGCCGGCTCCCCGCGGTTTGCCGCCGTCGAGCTCTGGGTAACGCGCCCCGGGCGCAGGTCGCGCCCGCACGCGAGCTCGGAAGGGGGGCGGCATGCGCCACCGCCACTGAGCTCGCGCCGTGCCGCCCGGTCGGGTGGCGAGGTTCCGAGTGCACCGCGTCCTGAGCAGCCCGGTTATCGCTGACGCGACGATGACGGGCGAAGATCCCGTGCCGCTCGTTCGCGCGCTCGGTCGGGGCTGGTCCTCGACGCGGGAGTAGGTGGTCGCGCGCCGTCCTCGATTCGAGGAAGGAGCAGGCATGGACCCGACGATCAGGCCGCCCGTTGGCGCGATCTCGCTCGACCCACAAGGCGGGGGCACCCCGCGCTTCATGCAGCGCCAGCACACTCGGCGCACGCTCGTCGCGGCGGCGATCGCGTTCTTCGTGATCGCAGCCGCCGGGGTGACCTGGGCAAAGTGGTATCCCTACGCCGGGAAGTTCGGCAAGCTCTGGGACACCCGAGCCTGGAGCGGGTCCTCGATTCTCCAGACGGGGAGCGTGCCCGCAAAGAGCGCGCCGAGCTGGCACAGCGCCTGGTCCTTCACGGTGGCCTATGGGCAAGACATCTGGGTTGCGCTCGTGGCAGCGATTGTGATCGCCGCGGCGATGGAGGCCCTGATCCCTCGCCAGCGCGTTGCGTCGCTCCTCACCCGACGGTCCACGCTCGGCGGCACGGTCATCGCGGCGCTCATTGCGGTGCCGGCCATGATGTGCACGTGCTGCAGCGCGCCGCTCACGGTCACCTTGCGCCGCAACGGTGCGCCGCGGGCGTCGGCGCTCGGCTTCTGGCTCGGAAATCCGGTGCTCAATCCTGCGGTGATCGCCTTCCTGCTCCTCGTGGCGCCGTGGCAGTGGGCCGTCACTCGCGTCGCTGTCGGCGCGCTGCTCGTGCTCGTCGTCCCCACGATCGCCACGCGCCTTGTCCCTGGTTCCCCAGAGGGCGCAGCGGTGTCAGCGCCACGCTCGGCGGTCGGTGCAGAACCCTTCGATCTGCGGCGAGCGCCGCGACGCTTTGTCGCTGCGGTCGCCCGCCTCGGCATCACCTTGGTCCCTGAGTACTTCGTCGTGGTCCTGTTGATCGGCGCGTTTCGGGGGTGGCTCATGCCGCTCGGTGCCGACACGCTCCACTGGGGGTTCCTCGCGGTGCTCATCGCCGCCGCCGCCGGCGTGCTCATCGTGATCCCCACCGCTGGTGAGGTTCCCGTGCTCCTCGGCTTGGCGGCCGTCGGGGTGAGCCCTGCGGTGCTCGGGGCGCTGCTGATCGCCCTCCCCGCGATCAGCCTGCCCTCGATGGCAATGGTCGGGAGGACGCTCGGCTGGCGGGTGATCGCCGCGACCGCGGGATTCGTCGCGCTCTTCGCGCTGGTCGGTGCTGGCGTGCTCTCGCTGCTGCGTTGAGCGGGGCCGGCGTCAGGCCTGGGCGGCTCCAGGGCGCCGCGTCGCGAAGGGTCCGTGCTCGCCCGAGCGGCCTCGCCGGTCGTTCGGCGCTGGCCTGGCGGACCAGCACCACGGACTCCCCATCAATGTCCTTTAGGCCATCAACGAGCCCGTTAACGTCCGACGGCCCGTCAACGACTGACAGCCCGTCAACGACTGAATGCCATGCAGGAGGTGGGGCCTCCCCCGAGTGGGATGTTGGGTTCTCAACGGAACCAACCACACGAAGGAGGCCCCGGACACCATGTTGCACGTTGGAATGGACTTGAGCAGGACACG
>JAJZBI010000051.1 GCA_021798985.1 Actinomycetes bacterium | reverse complement strand
CTGTTAGCGGCATGACTGCCTGAGGCCCCTGGCACGGCGATCGGCCGCGCTCTTTGACGACGCGCAGTTGGCCGGACGACGTGGCGAGCGGAGAGGATGAGGCGTCCCTGAACGCGAGGGACCCCTCCCCGCGCCTCTGTTTGGCAACGAACGCGAGAAGGGGTCCAAGGCGGTGTTGCCACCTGTGGCCATCGTATGGCCCTGCGCGCTGTCCGTCGACGCCTACGCGTCGCTCGGCAAGAACGTCGACGTCCCGCGCCCGGACTGCCCGGGCTGTGCTGCGGCGATGGTCTTCTGGTCCGGCTACATCCGTCCGGTCCGGGTCCTCGGAGCCTGCGTGCGCCTCTTCGTCCGCCGGGTGCGCTGTCCGGCCTGTGCGGTCACTCACGCGCTTCTCCCCGCGTTCGTGCTGGTCAAGCGCCTCGATGCCGTGGAGGCGGTCGGTGAGGCGCTCGAGGCGGTGCTCGAGGGGCGAAGCGGCGTGCGGCCCGTCGCCCGGGCGCTCGGCGTCCCGCATACGACAGCGCGTGGCTGGCTGCGCCGAGTCGCCGAGCGTTCCGGCGAGCTCGTGATGTCCCTTGCTGCCCTGGCGATCGAACTGGGTGCCAAGCCAGCACCGGAGCCGACCGGGAAGGGGCGCGTCGTCGGGGTGCTCAAGCGCGCCTTCACCGCTGCGTGCGCACTTCCGGGCTGGACCGTCCTTGGAGCCTGGCGCTTCTGTTCGGTCGTGTGCGGCGGGAGGCTGCTCTGTGCCAACACCATCTCGCCCTACCTCGTCGTCGGCAGGCGGCGTTTCATGGCCCCTGTCCCATCTCCCGATGACAAGGAGGACCGAACAGGTGGAACCTGACCCGTCCGAGCAGATCGCGATCCACCGCTTCTCGGTGATCGCCGAGGCGACGAACGACCGTCTCACCAAGGCCGAGCGCGGCGCGATCGTGCGCGCCATCGCGAGTCGCACCCACCAGCATCCCGACGGGACCGAGCGCCGCTACTCACGATCGAGCATCGACCGCTTCATCCGGGCGTGGCGGAAGGACGGCCTTTCTGGCCTGCGGCCCGATCCGCGATCAGACGCCGGCGCGGTGCGCGCCCATCCCGAGCTGTTCGACGAGGCCTGTGCGCTCCGCCTCGAGCTGCCGACCCGTTCGGCGGCCCAGATCGCCTCCATCCTCTACCACCGCCATGGGATCAGAGTCGCCGAGCGCACGATCCGCGAGCAGCTGCGCCGTGCCGGCCTGCACCGCGAGGCACTCGCCGCTGAACACAAGGCCTTCGGCCGCTACGAGGCCGAGAGATCGAACGACCGCTGGATTACCGACGTGTTGGTCGGCCCGTTCGTGCCCTTCCCGAAGGTCGACGCGTCAGTGCGCGCCAAGCTGTTCTTGATCGTGGACGATCACTCACGCCTCATCGTGGACGGCCGATTCTTCGCTCACGAGAACGCCCGGGCGTGCCAGGATCTCTTGCGTCACGCGATCTGCCACCGCGGGCTTCCGGGCGTCCTCTATGCGGACAATGGTGCACCGTTCGCCAACTCGTGGCTGGCGCGCACCTGTGCGGTGCTCGGCATCCGCCTTGTCCATTCGAAGCCCTACTCGCCTGAAGGTCGGGGGAAGCAGGAGCGAGCCAACCGCTATATCCGAGAAGCCTTCCTCGAAGAGGCCATGCACCAAGGTATCTCCTCGCTCGAGGAGTTGAACGATGCCTTCTCCGCATGGGCCACTCAGGTGGCGAACCGGCGCATCCACGCCGAGACCCGCCAGTCCCCGATCGAGCGCTTCGAGGCCGACGGTCCGCACCGGGGCGCACCCGAGGAAAAGCTGCACGAGGCCTTCTTGTGGTCGGCGACAAGGAAAGTGACGAAGACCGCGACGGTCCCACTCGAGGGAAACTCCTACGCCGTCGATCCCGCGCTCGTCTCTCGCCGCGTCGAGCTGCGCTATGACCCGGCTGACCTCACCCGCATCGACGTCTTCTATGACGGCCGACCCGCCGGAGTGGCGACGCCGTTTGTGACGAGGCGCCACACCCATCGCGCCGTTCCCCAAGCCGAGCGGCCACCTGCTCTGGCGACGGGGATCGACTACCTCGCCCTCGTGCAGAAGGCGCACGAGGAGGAAGCCGGCACCGAGGCGCCGATCGACTTCTCCCAGCTGCAGATGTTCGAGCGGGATGTCACCGGCGAGGCGCTCGAGGTCCAGGCATGAGCGCGGCACCGTGGGCGTCGCACTTCGGGCTCTCGCGCACGCCCTTCGGCAAGGCGATCGCGCCGAAGGACCTCTTCAGCCGGCAGAGCCATGCCGAGGCGGTCGCCCGGATCCACTTCGTCGTCCTCGAGTCCGCGCTCGGTGTGATCACCGGCGACGTCGGCGCCGGCAAGACCGTGGCGGTGCGCGCCGCGGTGTCGGCACTTGATCCGACCCGTCACCAGGTGATCTACATCGCCAACCCGGCCTTTGGGACCCGAGGGCTCTACGTGACCATCGTCCGCGCGCTCGGGGCCGAGCCCCGCTACCTGAAGGCCGAGCTGATGGCCCAGGCCCAGGACCTGCTCGCCGCCGAGGAGGACGAGCGCCACCGCAAGGTGATCCTCGTCTGTGACGAGGCGCACCTCCTCGAACCCGCCCAGCTCGAGGAGCTGCGGCTGTTGACGAACGCCCACATGGACTCCGCGTCGCCCTTCGCCGGGCTGCTCGTCGGCCAGCCCACCCTCAACCGCCAGCTGCGGATGGGCACCTTCGCCGCCCTCGACCAACGCATCGCCACGCGCTTTTCGATGAAGCCGATGGACATCGGCGAGTCCGCCGCCTACTTGCGCCACCACCTCGCCCTCTGCGGGCGGGAGGAACCGCTGTTCGCCGACGACGCAGTCGCCCGCCTGCACCGGGTCTCGAACGGCCTGCCGAGGATGCTGAACAACGCTGCGACCGCGGCGCTCATCGCCGCCGCGTCGGAGAACAAGGACCTCGTCGACGACGCCTGCGCGAAGAAGGCGGTCGCCGAGCTCACGCGGGACTGATGATGCTGACCGTCTCGGCTCGGGCGCCGCCGTGTGCAAGGAGCGTGGCCGGCTCTGCCTCAAGAAGCGTGGCCGGCGCGTGTGCAGACAGCGTGGCCGGCAACACGAGCCCGAGCGCCTGGTGCCTGACGAGGTGCTCGCTCGCTTCGCACTGCAGCGCACGCGCCAGGAGCGCTTCATCATCCGGCAGGGCCGCGTCGAGTACCGCACCAAGTTGTGGACCCACGAGGCCCTCCAGGACCTACGGACCAGCAGCGTGGAGCTGTGGTACTCGACCGTCGACGAGACCTACGTCGAAGCGCGCGTCGGCGACCAGGCGTACCAGCTGACGCCTGTGATGGAGGTTCCCGCAGCCACCCAGGGCCGCATTCGCAGACGCCGCCAGGAACTCCACGCGGACCAGAACCGCGTCCGGCGCGAGGCGGCAGCCGCTGCGCTCGAGCGTGCCGAGGAGGAGAAGGAGGCCGCGGCGGCAGCGCGTGAGATGGCAGCGGGCACCGCGCCAGCGACGGCAGCCCGCGAGGTCCCGGACGTGGGTGAGATCTCCGCGGAGGAGCTCGACGCGGTCGGGGCGCATGAGAACGGAACGAGCGCAGCGCCGGACAGCAAAGACGGTGCTCAGAGGGTTGCAGACCTGAACGCAGCATGGAAGGACGCCGACGATGACCGCTAGGTGCGACCAGGACGAGTACATCGTCAACCAGCCCGAGCGGGTGTTCGCCACCGACAACGTCGCGAAGCTCAGGCGCTTCACCGACTACTGCGTGACTCATCGGCGCTGGGCGATCGCCTACGGTCCGAGCGGCGCCGGGAAGACGACTGCGAGTGTCGACGCCGCGTTCCTTGCCGGCCGGCGTCACGGCGTCCTCGTCGCCGCCTTCAGCTGCAAGACCAACGCGGATGACGAGTTCATCCGCGCCCGGATGGTGGACTGTCTTGCCGGTCGGCCACCGGCGGCACTGGGTCTCGCGGGCGACAACGACCTCATCCGTCTCATCCGGAGCGTGCCCTGTCTGTTCGTGTTCGACGAGGCCCAGAACATGGGTGCGTCCGGCGTCGGTTACACCCAGCATCTCTTCGAGCGCTGCACCTTCCCGGCCCTCTTCGTCGGCGACTTCCAGCTCGAGAAGATGCGGCGAAAGGCGAGCCAGTTCGCGAGTCGCGTGGACCGGCGCGCTGAGTTCAAGTGGCTAAAGGACGACGAGCTGCGCGCCACGCTCGGGGTCATGCACCCGGCGTTCGCGGAGATGACCCCCCGGGCATTCCAGCGACTCCAGGGCAAGTTCAAGAACAACCTGCACCACTGGAAGAATGTCGCGAAGGCCATCGACAGCCTGTCGGTTGAGCTGGGCCTCCCCCCAGTTCTCGACGTGACCATGACCGACGCCGTGATCACCGAGCTCACGTGATGCTGGTCGCCCAGCTCGGTGACTGGGAACACGGGGCGATCGCTCGGCTCACCGAGGCGCACGACATCGATCGAGGAACGGTCGTCGTCTCCGCCCGCGTCGGCGGCCGCACGATGTCCTACGCGCTGCGCGACCTGCTGAGCGCGCTCGACCGCGACCCGCCCCCAGTTGGGCGCTACTCGGAGGCCGAACTCTGGCAGCTGGCCTCCGCATGGCTCGTCGGCGAGGACACACAGCTCGTCGTGGTGCTGAGCGCGCAGCGCTGGCATCCCAGCGTCGTGGAGGCTTTCGCGACCAGGTTTGCATCTGAGGTGCCGCTCCTGGCGCTCGTCTTCACGGAGGGTGCAGGTGACTCGGTCTGCAAGGCGCGAGGTACCGGCGTCGTGGAGCGCGTGAGCCCGTCGGGTCTCGTCGAGCTTGCTGAGCTCCAGCACACCACCCGACCCGCGGCCGGACCGTTCGCGCAGGTGCGTCGGAGCTTCTTGCCGCACATGGTGATCACTGGGGTTGCCGACCATCTCGGCTGGGACATCGGAGAGGTAGGCGCCGCGCTCGCCGATTCGTACGACGCGACCGGCATCCTTCACTGCCCCGGCGGCGACATCGCGGTACCCGCGCCGCTCCAACGCTTCTTCGCCGCTCAGTCGCGCTGGGCGCATCTCGCCGGTGCAAAACACTTCGCCAGCCGGCGCGGCGAGCGTCTGCACGCGAGCAGCTTTGCGTTCGCCCACATGAAGCTCGAGGGGTGGCGCTGCTTGCCGCGGGCGCCGGACTGTTCGCTGCAGCAGCTCATTGTCGGTGAGCCGGATCAGAGGACTCAGCTTCAGGTGCAGGGCGCAGAGTCGGTCGGCCGACTCTGAACCGGCGTGCAGCCAGCCAGATCAGTAGGTCGTGTGCGTACACGGCGACGTGTGAAGCACCGTGGCGAAATCGGTGCGTCGTAGTATTGCCCCATGGCGAGGTGCACGGCTCCGGTTCACGGACACCGCACGGCAAGCGGCGCAGCAGCCTGCCCTGTGCATGGCGGAGGGTACGGATCGTACGGGGCGTACCGGTCGTATTCGCCGGCGCCCTCTTACTCGCCGGCCCACCGGCCGCCGAGCGCTGGGGGTGGCTCGGGCGGTGCTGGGTCGGCCTCCGCTGGAACGCGGCCGACGTGGTCGCCGGGTGGTTCATCCCTGGCCTATACGCCCGACCAGGTCAGGGCGCTGACCCCCTATCGCCGCACGATCGAGTCGCGAGCTCCGCTGCCTGAACTTCGCGACCTCTTCCTCTGCCACGCGTGGGACGACCGTCGGGGCGCTGCCACGGAGCTGCACAACCTGCTCGAAGCCGAGGGTGTGTCGGTCTGGTTCAGCGAGAAGGACGTCCTGCTCGGGCGACCGTTTATGCGGGAGATCGACAGAGGGCTGGCCAAGTCGCGTGTTGGTCTCGTCCTCATCACCCCTGCGCTGCTTGAACGAGTCAACAACGGAGGGGTCTCCGAAAAGGAGCTTTCCGAACTTCTGGCGCGTGACCAGCTGATCCCTGTGGTTCACGAGACGACCTACGAAGAGGTTCGGACGGTCAGCCCTCTGCTCGGCTCCCGAAACGGGTTGGACACGGCGGAGGACTCCATGGAAGTCATCGCGAAGAAGATCGCCGAACTCGTCCACGTCTAGCGTCTCCGGTCGGCGGCGAATCCCGGTGGGTAACCGGGTCAGCGACGACTACCGTCGATAAGCATGAAAGCGGTCACAGAGCCGCAGTTCGTCCGACTCGCTAAGGCGCTCGACGACCTCCGTGCTCGACACGGACTTGCAAGTCTCCGCTGGGCCGGCGATGGCCGCATCATTGCCGACATCAACCGACGGCGCCACCTACCTCGATGTCGCGCGATTCGAGATCGAGGCCGAGGTCATGGTGCAGGCCGGCGTGTCCGTCGTCCTCTCCGGCAGCCCCAATGCGACCTCAGATCAGCGAGGAGATGACCTGTCGTGGCCCCACGACCACATGACGAACGCCCCGATCTTGAGGAGGACGCCTTCGAGGCGGTCGTCGACGCCGTTACGGCCCCCCAGGTACCAAAGCCGGGATGGTTCGCGCAGGCGCGCCGCAATGCTGAGGCACGCCAGGCCTTCCTTGACGAGGTCGGAGCGCTGAGCTCCGAAGAGGTCGCGACGCTCGCCGGGTCGCGCGCGACGAACCGGCGCTCGACGGCGACCCGCTGGCAGGCAGAGGGCCGGACCTTCGCGGTCACCCACGCCGGCCGCACCATCTACCCCGGCTTCCAGTTCGATCCCGCGACCGGCCTACCGAAGCCCCGCGGTCGCGCCGGTGCTCGCCGCCCTGCCCTCCGCGATGTGCGGCTGGGCGCTCGCGCTGTGGTGGGGCACCCCGCTCGACGTGCTCGACTGGGCACGGCCCCTCGACCGGCTCGATGACGACCACGACGCCGTCGTCGCAGCAGCACGGGCCGAGAGTGTTGACTGGTCACAAGCTGCGTTGCCCTGAAGAGGACCCAGGGACCTTGGGACACCCCACGAGGGTCCGGCGTGCCGGAAAGTGGTGAGGGTCGTGGCCCGGTCAGCACATGCGCCCAGCCGTCTGGCGAGGCCGGGCTCTCGGCCCGCCACCGGGGAGTGCGACGCAAACGCACTCCCTCCGCGCCGCAACCGCGGTAGCCCGAGCCGTGAAATCGCGGGGCTGGCAGCATCACCTCCCCGAGCGTCGGGTCGCCTGACGGAAACGCGCTCGAAGTCGCGGGGAACCCACTCTGAACTGGGCTCTCTTGATCCCGCCGGCCTTTCGGGAGAGCCTCCCCGTCAAGGTGGCTGCCGGCCCTCCGGATCCTCCGAACCGGCGTCTCGCCCTGTTCGCTGTAGCTGCTGCGCGCGATCAGAACCGTCGTGAGCTCGCTGGCGAGCTTGAACCCCGCCTGGCGAAGGGCCGTCCGCGTTGCTCTGGGCCGGTCGCGTCCCAGCCCACCGCCCCTGACGGCCACTTCCTTGGGGCCCTGTTCTCAGTTCGATGGCGCTGGAGTCTCAGTTCCGCGGCGCCGGGTTCGCAGGCTCGTGTCATCGACGGTCCCGATTCCGTGGCGGCACCCAATGCATGGGTGCCGCCGCGCCATCGAGACGGGCGGTCCCGCGAGTTCGCGAGCCGGGCCCCACCAAAGTGAGAACACGGCGCCAGCGAAGCGAGGCGCACGATCGACGACGACGGTGAAGGACCGGGCCAAGCGGCTCGTCGGGCCTTCGGGTAGGGCAGGACCATGGCGGGCGACGAAAGCGGCGAACGGCTGGATGAACGATCCTTCGAGGACGACCTCAGTACGCCCCGCCGATTCGTCGCGAATCGGAAGGGCTCGCCGCTAGAGGCGCGCCCGCTGCCGCTCCCCACCGCGACCGAGATCACGATCGAGCTTTCGCTGGATGTCGCGCAGGAATGCGCTGCGGCGGCGTGTCGGGCTCGAGCGCGGCTCGTCGAGCGCCACCCCAGCCGTGCCGTCGACGTCGGCGGCTACCGCGAGGTTCGCTGTGACCGAGCGCGCGGCCACGACGGCGACCACGTGGCGGTCCTCCACCTTGCTCCGCAATAGCCGCGCTCGGGCGGCGAGCTGGTCGTCCTAACGGCGAAAGGATCGCCCGTGCCGACTTCGGGCGGGCGGAGCGCGGTCTGGGCGATGCCATGCCGGGCCTCGGTGCGCCGACCGGTCGACATCTCGCCGATGGTCGAGGGTCACGACGGCGACGAGGAGGAGGTCATCTTGGATGGTAGAGATGATCCGGTCGCCACCGACACGAACCCGCTCGGCGGGGCGGCCGGTGAGCGGACGCGATGCCGGCGGGCGGGGGTCTTCGGCGAGCAGGGCGATGGCACCGGCCAGGCGGGGGCGAAGCCTCGGTCCCGCCTGCGCAGCGCTCGGATCGCGGTGGGGCGGACCCCGGCCCGGTATCGCCTCACGACCAGCCGAGCTCGGCCTTGACCTGGTCCCAGGCGATGTTGTCGCCCTCTTCTGCGCTGATGGCGTCGAAGGCGTCGATGTCGTCGGTCTCCTCGACGGCCTCGAGCAGCTGCTCGTAGCGCTCGGGGCCGCGCGGTCGCGCCGAGCCGAGGGTGCGGCGCCGGGCCGCTTGCTCGAGGGACGAGGCCGTTCGGCCCTGGCCGGCTCGTGCGGGCGGGAGGAGGCTGACACCCGAGGTGGTCGTCGTGCCCCCAGGATGTGCCGAGACCGACTGGCTTACGTCGCACCGCCCGACCGCGACCGGACGCGTGTTCGATGACGGCGACTCGCCGACCTGCCTCGGCGCACACGGCGCGTGCCCCGGGCAACTGGCAGCAGGGCGCTCCCCGCAGCTCGACGGCCAGAGCTCGGGCCGAGATCCCGCGGCCAGGCGGGCGCGATGCCCGGCGTGATCGAGGTGCGCGGCCTGACCCACCGCTACGGGCGGCGGGTGGCGGTCGAAGACGTCAGCTTCTGCGTCGCGCGCGGGGAGGTGCTCGGCTTGCTCGGCAGGAACGGGGCCGGCAAGACCACGACGATCGAGATCGTCGAGGGCTACCGGCGGCCGACGGCCGGACTGGTGCGGGTGCTTGGCCGCGACCCCTTCGGTGGCGACCGCCACCTGCGCAGCCGCATTGGGGTCGTGCTCCAAAGCGGCGCCACGGAGCCGACGCTGCGGGTGCGCGAGCTGCTCGCCCTGCACGCCGGCTTCTACCACCCCCGCCGGCGCGTCAGCGACCTGATCGCCGCGGTCGGCCTCGAGGGCGAGGAGCGGACGGTGGTCGGCTCGCTGTCAGGAGGCCAGCACCGCCGCCTCGAGCTCGCACTGGCCCTCGCCGGCGACCCCGAGGTGCTCTTCCTCGACGAGCCCACGACCGGCCTCGACCCCGAGGGCCGGCGTCAGATCTGGGCGGTCGTGACCTCGCTGCGGGCCCGAGGGGCCGCCATCTTGCTCACGTCGCACTACCTCGAAGAGGTCGAGGTCTTGGCCGATGAGGTCGTCGTGATGCAGCGCGGCAAGGTCCTCGTGACCGGAAGCCCCGACGCCCTCCGGTCCGCCGCGCCGCTCGGGACGAGCGAGATCGCCTTTCGCACCCGCCCGCACGTCGCCCTGCCCGAGGGGCCGTGGGTCGTCGAGGTGACCCGCGGCGGGCGGAGCGTGCTCACGACCCGCGAGCCGCTGGCCGCCATCGAGCAGCTGGCCGCCTGGGCGCGCCATCACGGCATCGACATCGAGCAGCTGGAGCTGCGACGTCCCTCGCTCGAAGACGCCTACCTCCAGCTGACCGCCGAGCCGTGATCGAGGACGCGCTCAGCGAGCCGGACCTCTCCCTCGGGCCGCGATCGCCGCTCGCCCTCGTGCCGGGACAGGTGCGATGCCAGCTGCTCATGCTGGTGCGTAGCCCGCTCCCAGCCTTCATCACCCTCGTCGTGCCGGTGATGCTCCTCGTCGCCTTGGACCTCGTGACCCCCGAGATGACCTTGCGCTCGCTCGGTGGCGTGCGCGTCGCACAGTTCCTGACGCCCGCGATGGCGTCCTTCGCCGTGCTCAACGCCGGCTTCGTCGATACCGTGGTCGGGACGACCTTGGCGCGCGAGCGCGGCATCTTGAAGCTGCTGCGCGCCACTCCCCTGCCGAGCTGGGTCTACCTCGCGGGGCGGCTCGGGGCGACCCTCGTCGTCGGCGCCGGCTCGGTGGCCGTCGTCACGCTGATCGGGTTGAACCTGCTGCACGCGCACCTGGCACCCGGCGGCCTCGGTCCCTTTGCGGCGGCGGCGGCCGCTGGGCTCGTCGCCTCCTTCGCCCTCGGGGTCGCCGTCGCCGCGCTGGTCACCTCGGCGGACTCGGCGCTGCCGGTGAGCTACGCCATCCTCCTCCCGATCGCCTTCATCTCCGGGGTCTTCTTCCCGGCGCCCACCGAGGCACACTGGCTGCGCGCGCTCTCTGACGCCCTTCCCGCGGCGCCGGTGGCCCGCGCCCTCGAGGCCGCCTTCGCCCGGGGGGCGGCGCACGGGCCGACGGTGCATCAGCTGCTCGTGCTCGCCGGTTGGACGCTCGGCGCGACCGGCCTCGCCGCCTGGCGCTTTTCCTGGGCGCCGACCGGGGGACGCCACCGGCGCGGCGCGCACGGCACGAGCCACCGCCCGCCGGGCACGGCGCCGACGCCGTAGCGCGGGGCGCCGCAGGGATGCGGCCGCGCTGGCGACGTGCCCGTGAGGCTCAAGCGCCGCGCGGCGCCCCCACGCGCAGCGAGCTCGGCGGCACCAATCGCTCGAGGCGCGCGCTCGGGACGCCGTCAGCACCAAAGCGCTCCGAAGGGTCGAGGGCGAGCAGCCACTCCTCGAGCGCGGCGCGCACTTCTGGCGCGTGCGCGGCCGAACTGAACAGGCGGCCTTCGGCATCGGCCTCGATGGCCGTCGGGGTCCCGTCCGCGCGCAACGGCCGCTCCCAGCCAGGCGGGGTCCGCAGCACGATCGCCGGGCGGAGCGCGCGGCTTGGACGCTCGGTCGCGTCGCTTGCCATCGCGTAGGCATGCATAAGCGCCTCGCCGAGCTCGGCGTGCACGGTGCAGGCGGCGCCGCGGGCGACCACGAGCGGCTGGTAGCCGGCGCGGTAGAGCTCGCGGCGCAGCGAGGCGACGAGTGCCCCCTCGCGCTCGGCGAAGTGCTCGGCGGGGACCCAGATCAGCGGAACGACGGCATCCTCGGCCCCATGGCCGCCGGCTCGGTGCTCCTCGGCGACCACGAGGGCCGAGAGCGTCTCGGAGCGGCTGAGCACGCACAGCACGAGCCGGCCGCTGCCGTCGCACGCGCTGCGCAGCGCGCCGCGCAGCGCCCCCGCGCCGAGCCAGCCGCGCCCGTCCCCCCGACCGAGCCGGGAGCGGAGCGCCGCCGGAACGGCGTCGGGCATCCCAAAGCGACGGAACAGCGCCAGCATCCCCGCCGCGTCCCTGGCGAGCCCGGGCGCCTCGGCGTGATAGGTCCCGTCGAGCCACCAGTTGGCGAGCATCGCCGGGGTGGCAGCCGGCGATCCGACGACGATCGCGCTCGGCACCTCGCGCTCGCGGCTGAAGCGATTGAGTTGGGTGTAGCAGAGGTTGATCGTCGGCGCCGGCGACCACGGACCGGCCGGGCGCGCCTTGAGGTGCTCGGGCCGAAGCGGGGAGGCGAGGAGCGGGTTGCCTTGCAGGTGGAGCTGGCCGAGCGTCAGGTAGTTCGCGGCCTGAAAGTACGCGAGATCATCGAAGGTGGCCGCCGTGGCGACCGCCGGGTCGCCACCTCGCTCGGCCCCAAGAACCAGCATGCCAGACCTCATCACTGTCCCCTTCACGGCATTGGAAATCGTCCGCCTCGTGGCACGTGAGGCGCAAAGGGGCGGGTCGACGGTTGCCGACCCGCCCCTCGCCTCACGCCGGAGGCGCTGCTTCGGCACTGGCACGCAGCGGGGCCGGTGGCCTCGCCGTCGCCCTTCAGGCCACCTCGCTCCTCTTTGTGGCCCTGGCCGCGAACAGCTCGTCCTCCGGCGCGACCCGGCGAGCATGGAGCACACCCAACCCCGTGAGCACCACCAACAAGAAGGCACCGCAGAACGCGAGCACCGCTCCCCATCCCGCCAAGGAGCCGATCGTGGCAAAGGCGTAGGCTTCGAGCAGCAGGCCGCGCAGCGTGGTGCCCTGGAACATCGTCTGCACCGTGGCGGCCAGCGCGCGGTCGTTCGGGTTGGCGAGCGACTCGCCCGAAAGCTGCGCGTAGGACTTCCCGCCACCGATGCGCTGCAGATGTAGTGCGATGAAGTGGTCCGCGTAGGCCTCGGCCTGCGGCCCGGACAGCAGCTGCTGGCCGGCGTAGCGCTCGAGATAGGGGCGCATCGCCGGCGTGATCTCGGTCCCGGGCTTCGCGTTCTTGAAGGCCGCCGCCGAGGGGAAGAAGATCTGCTGGGCCGCCAGCTGGTTATGCACCTGGTCGCCGACGTAGTTGTAGCCCCAGGTCAGCAGGCTCCCCGCAATGATGAGAATCGCGGCGATCAGCAATCCCGCTGAGCTCACGATGAGGTCGAAGGTGCGTCTCGGCACTGCCCCCTCCTTTTCTCCGGGCCCCCTCCCCCAAAAGACGGGGCGGGCCGCGTCGTCACTGCTCCAGCATTCCGAGGAGCCGCCGGTCGAGCTATGGCCAAAGGTCCCCGCCGCAACGGCGGAGGTCCGCCCCAAGGGGGCCGTTCGGCGACGCCGCGGAGCGCGCCGCGATCGCCGAACGCGCCGCGACGGAGCGAGAAGGCTGACGGACCCCTCGATCTTTCGCGACAATGGCGCGATGACCGCGCGCATCTTCCTCGTCGACGACCACGAGATAGTCCGGCGGGGCATTCGCGACCTCCTTTGGGCCGAGGACGACCTCGAGGTCGTCGGCGAGGCCTCGACGGCCGAGGAGGCGCTCGAGGGCGTGGCGCACACCCGTCCAGACGTCGCCGTGCTGGACGTCCGGCTTGGGCCGGGCGATGCGACCGGCGGCATCGAAGTCTGCCGCGACATCCGCTCGGCCCACCCCGAGATCGCCTGCGTGATGCTCACGAGCTTCGCCGACGACGACGCGTTGTTCGCCGCCATCATGGCGGGGGCGTCGGGCTACGTCTTGAAGCAGATCGACGGCCGCCAGCTGATCTCCGCGATCCGACGCGTCGCCCAGGGCGAGAGCCTGCTCGATCCCGCCGTCACGACGCGCGTCCTCGAGCGCATCCGCAACCCTGCGCCCGAGCCGGACCCGCTCGCCGGCCTGTCCGAGCAGGAGCGCCGGATCTTGACCTTGATCAGCGAGGGCAAGACCAATCGCCAGATCGCCGAGGAGATGTACCTCGCCGAGAAGACGGTGAAGAACTACGTCTCACGACTGCTCGCCAAGCTCGGCATGGAGCGGCGCAGCGAGGCGGCCGCCTACGCCGCCCGGCTCGCCGCTCGCTCGCGCCCAGAGCGCGCCTAGGCCGACGTAGTGGACCGCGTCACCGACCCCCGCCGTCTGCGCGCGCTCGTCCAGGCGGTGCTGCTCATCGGCTCGGACCTCTCCCTGCCCGACGTCCTGCGGCGGATCGTGCAGAGCGCGTGCGAAGTCGTCGATGCCACCTATGGCGCCCTCGGCGTGCTGAACGACTCGGGCGAGGGACTCGCGCAGTTCATCACTGAGGGCATCCCGCCCGAGCAGGCCCGCCTGATCGGCAGCCTCCCCGAAGGCAAGGGGATCCTCGGCCTGCTGATCACCGATCCCCGTCCGATCCGGCTGAAGAACCTCGCCGAGCATCCGATGAGCGCCGGCTTTCCTGAGGGTCACCCGCCGATGCACTCGTTCCTCGGTGTGCCGCTCATCTCGCGCGACCGCGTCTTCGGCAACCTCTACCTCACCGAGAAGCACAGCGCGCCCGAGTTCTCCGAAGAGGACGAGGGGCTCGCGACCGCACTCGCCAGCGCGGCGGGCATCGCCATCGAGAACGCCCGACTGCACAGCCACGTGCGGGACCTCGCGCTCTCCGAGGACCGCTCGCGCATCGCGGCGGAGCTGCACGACAGCGTCATCCAGCGCTTGTTCGCCGTCGGCCTCGCGCTCCAGGGGACCGTGCGGTCGATCTCCTCGCGCCAGGCCGCCGAGCAGGTCCAACAAGCGGTCGCCGACCTCGACGACACGATCCGCGAGATCCGCTCGACGATCTTCTCCCTGCAGGTCGCCAAGCGGTCCGAGCAGGGACTGCGGGCCGAGATCCTAGCCCTCACGCGCGAGGCCGCGGTCGGGCTCGGCTTCGAGCCACAGGTGCGCTTCGAGGGGCCAATCGACAGCCTCATCGACGACACCATCGCCGCCAACGCACTGGCGGTGATCCGGGAGGGCCTGAGCAACGTGGTGCGCCATGCCCATGCAGGCCACGTGCAACTGTCAGTCGCCGCGCGGGTGGGCCATCTCCTCGTCCAGATCATCGATGACGGCAAGGGGCCCGGCAACGGCCATCGCGACGGAGGCCGCGGCGTGCATAACCTGCGACAGCGTGCCACCGACCTCGGTGGCAGCTTCCGCCTCCAGGCCGCCGCGCAGGGAACCGGCACCCAGCTCGTCTGGGAGGTCCCGCTCTCGGGCGCAGCCAAGGCCTAAGCTTGTAACTAAACCTTCACCTCGGTCTCAAGGATGAGGTCGGTCGCCGCTTCTGCGACGTCGCGCAACTCATCGATGAGCGAGCGGAGCTTGCGGTCGTTGCCGATCCACTCCTGATAACGCTCAGCTTCTCGGTCAGTGAGGCGGCGGTTCACGGTCTTGCCAGCAACCTTCGCCGTCCACTGCCAATAGGGACCGTGCGGCTGAGGCGGGTCGGCGTGGCACCGGCAG
>JAJZBI010000050.1 GCA_021798985.1 Actinomycetes bacterium | reverse complement strand
TCACCGACCACGGTGACGGCACCGGCGTCTTGTCCGGGACGGTCGCCATGCCAGGAACCTGGCCGCTCACCTTCAGCGCCACGAACGCCTTCGGGACCACGACCCAGGCCTTCACCTTGGCCGTGACCAACGGACCGGTCTTCACCAGCCCGAGCCAACTCGAGGTCGGCACCAACGCGGCCTTCAACTTCGCCGTCACCACCACGGGCCAGCCGCCCGCTGCCCTCAGCGTCATCGGGACGCTCCCGAGCGGCGTGAGCTTCACCGACCACGGTGACGGCACCGGCGTCTTGTCCGGGACGGTCGCCATGCCAGGAACCTGGCCGCTCACCTTCAGCGCCACGAACGCCTTCGGGACCACGACCCAGGCCTTCACCTTGGCCGTGACGAGCACGGCACCTCCTGGTGGCGGGTCCGTCACCCCTCCGCCCCTGATCTCGCCCGCACCTCCGCTCGGGCCGGCTCCGGGAGGCGGGGGAACGACGACACCGGGCCCGGCTCCCCAGGCGCAACAGTCCCCCTGGTTCCCCGGCGCCCACCAGGCTCGTGGAATCGTCGGCAAGCGCTTCACCGTGAAGGTGGTGGCGCGCGGCACCCCGGCACCGGCCATCAGCGTGCTGAAGGGCCGCCTCCCGCGCGGACTGTCAAGGACGACGGCCCCTGGCGCCTTGATCCTCCGGGGCACGCCGCGGTCCGCCGGCATCGTCACGCTCACCCTCAATGCAACGAGCGCGGCGGGGAGCGTGCACCAGTCCTACAAGCTCGTGATCGACCAGCGCCCCCGCTTGATGCGGAACAGCGTCGTCGTGGTGGCCGGTAAGCCGGCGCGGACCACGATCAAGGTCGCCGGCACGCCGCGCCCGCGCGTCATCATCACCGCGAAGCTCCCTGCCGGCCTCAGGGTCGGGCTGGACCGCCAGCGCAACCTGGTCGTCACCGTGCGGGCGAACGAGCGGGCGACCGGTCGCTTCGCCGTCGCGGTCAAGACCTCCAACCGGGCTGGACGGAGCACCGCCCACCTGGTCGTCACGGTCAAGCCTGCGCCAGCGGCGCAGCGGTGACATGGCTTACCACCGAACGTGGGCGCGTCGCCACGCCACCGAGCCCTCGGGGCCGACGCGATGACGGCGTTCGCACGCGATGACCAGTGGCACCAACGCGTGCAACCTTCGCCCCTAGTCCCACCGGCAACCGGAGCGCAGCCTGCTCGTGTGTCTTCGGCATGGCGCCAGGCGAACTACGCCGTTCCGCTCAGCGCAGCCGCCCTGGCCACGAGTGGCTCGGGTCGTCCCCTGCAGCGTTCCGCTGAGCTCGGGCCGGCGGTCCATTCTCGTCTGGCCGAGCGAGAGCGCCTCCTGAGCGAGCTCGCGGCGCTGCTCGCGCCCGAAGCCGAACCCCACCTGAGCGCCGTGGTCCTCGAAGGGCGCCGCGGCAGCGGCCGCAGCAGCGTCCTCGACGCGCTCGCCGCCGCTGCCGGCCGCCGGGACTGGCTCGTGATGCGCGCCGCGGGCAGTGACCTCGAGGCCACCGTTCGCTTCGGCGTGCTGCGCCAGCTCTTCGACTCCCTCGGCCCGAGCCGGGCGGCAATCGCCCACGCTCTCCGCCGCCTGCTCGACGAGGAGCACGACGCGCTGGCTGACCCCGCGGGCCCCGCGGTGGTAGGGCGCGCCGTTGACGAGGCGCTCGATGAGCTCACCGCCACCCACGCCCTGCTCGTCATGCTCGACGACGCGCAGTGGTCCGATCCCGAATCGGCGCAGGCCCTGTGCCACCTCGCCCACCACCTCGGCGGCCGCCCGATCCGGTTGCTCGTCGCCTCCACCGGAGCCGGTGAGGTGTCCACCTTGATCAATCGCATCGCCCTTGAGCCCGGCGCGCAGCACAAATCGCTCCTGCCGCTCAGCCCTGAGGGCACCCGCGCCATGCTCGCCGCCGACCTCGGGCGTCCACCTTCTGACGCGCTCGTCGCCACCTGTCACGAGCTCACCGGCGGGCTCCCCGGGCTCCTGCACGCGCTCGCACTCGAGCTCAGCCGGGACAGCGTGCCGCCGACCGACCCCGCCGTTCTGCGCCGCTTTGCCCCGGCCACGACCGTGCGTGAGGTCCGCGTGCAGCTCGCCCCGCTGGACCGCGCCTCGCGGGCGCTGCTCGAGGCACTCGCCGTGCTCGGCCGCCAAGCCGACGCGCTCCTCGTGGCCGAGATCGCCGAGATCGCGCCGTCGGCCGTGAGCGAAGCCGCCGACGCGCTCGCGGAGCTCGGCCTGCTGCGGCCAGAGCGTCCGTTGGCCTTCCAGGTGCCCCTGCTGCGTAACGCCGTGTATGCGAGCATCGATGCCGCCCGCCGCTCCGCGCTGCACGCGCGCTGTGCCCGCCTCCTCGAGCAGCGGGAGGCGACCCTCGAAGAGATCGCGCGGCACCTTCTCGCGAGTGACCCGACCGGAGACGGCTGGGCCGTCTCCATCCTGATCGGTGCAGCGCGCCTCGCCGCGAAGAGCGGCGATGTCGCGGCGGCTCGCGCCGACCTGCAGCGGGCGCTCACCGAGCTCCCGGAGCCAGCAATGCGGGCGGAACTGTTGTTGGAGCTCGCACGGGCCGATGCCGCCGTCGGCGAGCGCTCCGCGCTCGAGGACCTGCGCCGGGCACGCCGGGCAGGCGCCGGCGCGACCGCAAGCGTCGCTGCGGCCCTCGACGTCCTCGCAGCCCTCGAGGACGACCCGGTCGCAGCCGACGTCCTCGCCGAGCTCGAACAGGTCGCTGCTGAGCTTCCTGGTGACGAGGCCCAGCTGCGCGTGCACGTCGCGGCGGCCGAGGCGATGGTCTCCCGTTCGACCGCCGCCCTGCGCAACGCCGCTGAAGCGGTGCTTCCCCTGCTCGGCGAGGCCGACCTGGCGCCAGACGGCGGCGACCGCGTCGCGGCCGCCGTGCTCGGCCTCAGCCGATGCGCGAACGGCCATGGCGAGGCATCGACGGTGGCGACCTTGTTGCGCTCGGCGCTGCTCGGCCATGACCTTGCCGATGACAATCCGCTCCGGCTCCGTCTGTGGGCCCGGGCGACGATGGCCCTCGCCCAGTGCGGCGAGGCGGCCGAGGCCGAGCGCGTCGCACGTAGCGCTCAAGAGGCCGTGGGTCGACTCGGCCCGATCGCGCTCGCCGAGTTCTCGACGGCGCTCGCTGTCGCCTACTTCGTTCAAGGCGAGCTGCCTGCCGCCGAAGCCGAGTGCACCCGCGCGCTGGCCCTCACGCGCAAGCTGGCGTGGAGCGGTCGCCCGCTCGCCACCGCCTACCGCATCGCCACCTTAACCCACCAGGGTCGCCTCGCTGAGGCGGCCGCCGCGGTCGAACGCTGCGACGCCGTCGACCTCGTCGCCGACACGCCCGAGCGGCGGGTCCTGCTCGAGCAGCGCGCCGCCCTCTTGCTCGCCCAGGGGCGCTTCGAGGACGCCCTCAGCGTCGTGCGGGACGTGAGCGCGTCCGCGGTCCGCGTGGACAATCCGGCCGTGAGTCCGTGGCGCCGCATCCAGGCCGAAGCGCTCGCCGCACTCGGGAGAACGGCCGAGGCCGAGCGCGTCGCTCAAGACGAGGTGCTCGCGGCGCGAACGGTCCGCTCCGAGCGCGCGCTCGGTGCGGCGCTGCGCTCGCTCGCCCGCCACCTCCCACCGAACGCCCAGTTGCAGACCCTGCGTGAAGCGCTCGAGCATCTCGATGCCAGCAAGGCGCGCCTCGAGCACGCAGCGACGCTCGTCGACCTCGGGGTCGCGCTCCATGAGGCCGGCGCGCCGATCCGCATGGCACGCGAGGCGCTACGAGAAGCCGCGGACCTCGCGCTCAGCTGCGGCGCGACCCCGCTCGTCACCGCCGCGGCGCGAGCGCTGCGCGCCACCGGCGCCCGCCCCCGGCACCTCGCGCTGAGCGGCGTGCGCTCGCTGACCCCGAGCGAGCTCCGCATCGCCGCACTCGCTGCGCAGGGCCACACCAACGCCGAGATCGCCGACGAGCTGTGCGTCAACACCAAGACCGTCGAGGGCCACCTCCGCAGCTCGTACCGCAAGCTCAACATCCGCTCGCGCGGCCAGCTGCGCGCCCTGCTCGACAACGGTGCGACGGGCCCCGACGCGTCACCAGCCGCGACGCGCGATTCCTGAGGGTTACTGCCGTCTCAACCCAGGGGTTGAGATGCGAGCGCAACCTTGCTTGACAGAACTTCTGTGATGAACGTTCCGCACTTTCAGTGCAAACATTAGGGTTCATCATTGCAGTTCCAAGCCATAACCTTTTCTCATGGGATTGAGCGTCACCCTCGTCACCGAAGGCACCTACCCTTTCCATCGGGGCGGCGTGGCGGTCTGGTGTGATCGGCTGATCCACGGCCTGAGCGATCACGAGTACCGAGTCACCGCACTGTGCGCCACCGCTTCGGAGCACCGCGTCTGGGACCTTCCCCCCAACGTCGCAGAAGTCCGTGCGGTCCCACTGTGGCAGGGACCCGAGCCCCTCGCCCTACGACAGCCCGATCCCGCAGGGCTCGAGGCGAGCTCCCGTTTCCTCTCAAGCTTGCTGCACGAGGACCAAGACGACGAGTTCGAAGCGCTGCTCGCCCAGATGGCGGCGCTCGCACCAACGGGAGAGCTCGGTCGCCTGTTCGCCTCGCCCCAGCTCGCCGAACGCCTGATCGACGTGCTCGGCGACGCCGAGCTGTTCGCTGCCCGCCCCGGCGCCCGCGTCCCTCCACCGGCGCTCGGTGACGCGGTGCGCGCGCTCGTGCTGCTCGAGCACTGCCTTCGACCGCTCGCGCTGCCGCCTCCCGACAGCGACATCGTGCATGCAACCGCGAACGGTCTCTCGGCGCTCATCGCGATCGAGGCAAAGCGCCGCCGCCATGTGCCGTTCTTGTTGACCGAGCACGGTCTGTATCTCCGCGAGCGCTACCTCGAAGACGGCCTGCGCCGGGCAAGCACCTACGTTCGACGCATCCTCTTCGGATTCTTCGAGCACCTCGGTCGCCTCGCCTACGAACAGGCCGACTTCATCGCGCCAGGCAGCCACTACAACGCCACCTGGGAGGCCGAGACCGGCGCGGACCCGGCGCGGGTCCATCCCGTACCGAACGGCGTGGTCCTCGCGGAGTTCAGCCCCGCGATCATCAGCGCCGAGCCCAAGGCCGCACCCACGCTCGCCTTCGTCGGCAGGATCGATCCGCTGAAGGACGTCGAGACCCTGCTGCGCGCGCTCGCCACCGTGCACGAGGCGATGCCCGCCTGCCGCTTGCGCATCTACGGCACCGCGCCGAGCGTGCGGGACGCCTACTACCTTCGCTGCCGCTCGCTCGCCGACGAGCTCGGCCTCGGTGCCGACCAGGTCTTCGCAGGGCACGCGCCCTCGGTGGCCGCCGCCTACCAAGAAGCCGACGTCGTCGTGCTCTCCTCGATCTCCGAAGGGCTCCCCTACACCGTGCTGGAGGCGATGGCGGCCGGAAAGGCCGTCGTCGCCACCGACGTGGGTGGGGTGCGCGAAGCCGTTGGCAACACGGGGATTGTCGTGCCACCGAGAGACCCCGAGGCGATCGCCGCCGCCTGCTTGAGCCTGCTCGCCTCCCCGGAGCGCCGCGCCCGACTTGGCCTGCGCGCGCGGGCGCGAGTGCGTCGGCACTTCACCCTCGAGCAGTCGAACTCCCGCTACCGCCAGCTCTATCAGATGCTCGGCCAGCAGCAGATGGCATCATGAGCGCACCGGACCTCACCGCGACGCTGCCGCGAGGCGCCCAGCCCGTCCCCGGTCTCGGGATCGCAGATCTGCCGGCAGCGACCCAGCGCGCCATCCATCGCGCCGTGAGCCCGCTCGAAGTCGCCGCCGCCCTCGAGGCCAGTGGACTGAGCGACGGTGTCCTTCGCCGCAACTTCGGCGAGCAGAGCCTCTTTGTCGCTGCTCGCCGCCTCTTCACCACAACCTCGCTCCACTTCGCTCCTGCGCGGGAGCCCACGACCTGGCGGCCGGGGCGGCCTGCCGACCTCGCGCGCGGGCTGATGTTCGCCCTGCCCTGCGCGCTCTCGGTCGCCCTCACCTCGAGTCTGCGGCTTCACCTGCCGAGCTGGTCGCTGCCCATGGCACTGGTCGGTGGATGGAGCGCCAGCCAGGCGTCGGCCGCGCTGTTGTCGTCCTTGCGTGGTGCATCGCTGCCGTCCGGCAAGGCGGTGACGCTCTTGCTGCTCGGCTCGGCTGCGCTCGCCGCCGGGCTGGCCTTTGGCGCGTCGAGCCTCTTTGGCGGTGGGGCGATTGCCGTCGCCGCTGCCAGCGGCCTCTCGCTGTATGTCGTGTTGTGGGCGATCGCCCTTGCCCATGAGGAGCCCTCGCTGCTCGCGCTCTCGATCGGGCCGAGCGCGCTCGTAGCGGTCTTGTACTTCACCCTCGGGCGCCAGCACGTCCCGGGTGCCTACGTCGGCGGCTTCGCCGCCTTCACCGCCGCCGCAACCCTTGCCGTCGCGCTCCGCCATGCCCGGCTCGGCCGGCACCTGCTCGCCGGGATCTCCTCCCTCGATCTCGTGCGATCGGTTCGCCACTTCTTCTTCGGCGCCGCGAGCGGGATCGCGCTCGCCATCTTGATCGTCCTCGCGACCCACCACCCCGCTCCCGGTGGCTGGAATGGCGCGATCGCGCTGCCGGTCCTGGCGGGCCTCGGCCCGATGGAATGGCAGGTCCGAACGTTCGCCCACCGCGCCCGGCGGGCGCTCGCCAGCGCGAACACCCTCGCGGCGTTCCGGCGCGCCGCCCGCGGCGCGCTCGGCGTCGCGAGCGGCTGGTACAGCGCGACCATCCTCGTCGCCAGCGTCCTCACCGCGCTCATCCTCGCCACCCGCCACCACGGCGTCCCGGTTCTGGTGCTCGCCGCCGAGGCGGCGCTTGCGGCCGCCTACTTCCTCGGTTTGATCCTCGCCCTGCTCGAGCGCGTCGGCCTCGTGCTCATTGCGTGGGCGGGTGCGGGGGCAAGCGGTCTGGCCTTTCTGGCGGGCAGCTACCTGGCCGATCGACACCTCAGCGACTTCGAGCTTCGACTCGGTTTCGCGCTCTCGACTGGCGTGCTCGCCGCCACCCTCGCCACGTTCGCCTGGCGCGCCGTGACACATCCCTTCAGTTACCGCTGATGGAAAGGCAGTCACCACACGATGACGGACATCACGATAGAGAGATCAAGCTTCATCTACCAGACGAGGAGCGTGCGATGAACGAGCTCGTGGCGGTCAGCGGTGCAGAGGGATTCATCGGCTCACACGTGGTCGAGCTCTTGGTTGCCAAGGGCTACCGGGTGCGCGCCATGGCCCTCTACAACTCCTTTGGCAATCGCGGCTGGCTCGATGCCCTCGGCCCGGCGACGATGAGCTCGGTCGAGGTCTACCCCGGCGACGTGCGCGACGCCCGATCGGCGCTCGGTCTCGTCGAGGGCGCGAACGCCGTCTACCACCTCGCCGCGCTCGTCTCCATCCCCTACTCCTATAAGGCGCCCGCCTCCTATCTCGAGACGAACGCGCTCGGCACCTTGAACATCCTCGAAGCGGTCCGTCACGAGGAGACGCCGAGGCTCGTCCACACCTCGACGAGTGAGGTCTACGGCTCGGCACAGACGGTCCCGATCGACGAGCGCCACCCCTTGCACGCGCAGTCCCCCTACGCCGCGTCCAAGATCGCTGCGGATCAGCTGGTGCAGTCCTACCACCTCTCCTTTGGGATCCCGGCCGTCACCTTGCGCCCGTTTAACACCTATGGGCCGCGCCAGTCCGCACGGGCGGTCATCCCCTCGGTCATCTCCCAGCTCGCGGCGGGTCGCCACACCGTCCATCTCGGCTCGACGACCCCCACGAGGGACTTCAACTTCGTCGAGGACACCGCGGCGGCCTTCGTCGCCGTCGGCACCGCGCCCGCCGAGCGCGTGGTCGGTCGCGTGCTCAACGCCGCGAGCGGGCGCGAGGTCTCCGTCGGGGCACTCGTCCGCATCGTCGGCATGGTGATGGGCTGCTCGGTCGAGATCAGCGAGGAGGAAGAGCGCCTGCGTCCTCCCGCCTCGGAGGTGAACCGCCTCGTCGGCGACAGCGGGGCGCTGCGCGCCCTGACCGGGTGGAGCCCGATGCACAGCCTGGAGGACGGGCTCGCCCTCACCGTGAAGTGGATGAGCGCGCCAGCACATCTCGGTACCTACCGGGTCGACGAATACGCGGTCTGAGGATCGCCGCGACCCAACGACAAGAGGAGGTCTTCGATGGTTCCCTATCATCGCAACGGAGCCAACCCGAACGGGCGCCCGGTCAACCACGGTCGCGCCCGGCGCGGCAGTGAGGCGGTCATCCTGGCCGGAGGAAAGGGCGTCCGCCTCCGGCCCTACACGACGCTCATCCCCAAGCCCTTGGTGCCGCTCGGTGACGATCACTCGGTGCTCGAGGTGGTGCTCCGTCAGCTGGCGCGGCGCGGCTTCACCCGTGCCACCCTCGCCATCGGCCATCTCGGCCAGATCGTGCGCGCGTATGTCGGCAACGGCCAGCAGTGGGGCATCCGGGTCGACTACGTGAGCGAGGACTCCCCACTCGGGACCCTCGGTCCGGTGTTGCGGATGCTCGACCGGCTGCCGGAGCACTTCATCGTCACGAACGGCGACGTCCTCACCAACATCGACTACGCCGATCTGTTGAGCGCCCACATCGAAAGCGGCGCGCCGCTCACCGTGGCGACGCACCTGCGCGAGCATCGCATCGACTTCGGCGTCCTCGACCTCACCGACCGCCGCGTCACCAGCTTCACCGAGAAGCCCGTGCTCGCCTACGCGGTGAGCATGGGCGTCTACGCCTTCTCCAAGGAGACCCTCCGGCAGTACCCGCCGGGGATCCAGCTCGGCTTCGACGAGCTGATGCGGGATCTGATCGAACGGGGCACGCCGCCGGCGGCCTATCCCTTCGACGGCTACTGGCTCGACATCGGACGGCCCGACGACTACGACCAGGCCAACCAGGACTTCTCGGTCCTCAAGGACGAACTCCTCCCGAGCGCGTGACGTGGAGCGCGCCCTTGTCCTCGGGGCCGCGGGCTCGATCGGCTCGCAGGTCCGCCGCGCGCTCGAGGCGTCGACGCACGTGCGCGCCCGCTACGTCGCACGGCAGCGGCCGCCCAGCGACGCGCTCGAGCGGAGCTGGATCCCGCTCGACCTCGCCACCGCCAGCGTTGCCGAGCTCTCGGCACTGCTGCAACGCGTCGAGCCCGACGTCGTGGTCAACTGCACCGGGCTCACCACCGGCAGCCCCGCGCAGCTCTGGCCGGTTAACGTCGGCATCGTCGACAAGCTGATCCGCGCGCTCACCAGCTCGTCGCGCCGCATCAGATTGATCCAGCTCGGCTCGTCTGCCGAGTACGGCCAACACGAAGCCGGCACGCCGATCGGCGAAGGCGACGAGTGTCGCCCCACCGGCCCCTATGGCCAGAGCAAGCTGATCGCGACCGAGATGATCGTCGACGCGGTCGCGCGCGACGACCTCGAGGCGTCCGTGCTCCGGGTCTTCAACGCGATCGGGCCGGGGATCGGCACCCACACGCTCGCGGGCCACGCCGCACACGCGCTGCACCTCGCGCTGGCCGAGCACCTGGGGGTCGTCGAGTTCGGCCCGCTCGACACCTACCGAGACTTCGTCGACGTTCGTGACATCGCCCGGGCCGTCGCCATGGCGCTCGACTCCAAGCGCGCGCTGCCGCCGGTCTTGAACATCGGCTCGGGCAGCGCCGTGATGAGCCGGGCGGTGGTGCTCGTGCTCTCGGCGATCGCCGGCTACATGGGCGAGATCGTCGAGACGCGGCGCCACTCCTTGCGCTCCGCGGACGTGGCGTGGCAACAAGCCGACACCCGGCTCGTGCACTCAGCGCTGCGCTGGGAGCCCCGAATCGCGCTGCGCGAGTCGCTGAGCGACCTCTGGCGCTTGGAGCTAAGGAGCGGGGGGACCGATCGTGACCTGGACCACAACGCCGTCTGATCTCGGCGGCACCGAGCCGCTCGCCGAGCTCAGCCTTTTCGGGAGCTGGCAGCTGCGCTATCGCCGCGCTCCCCTTTCGGTGACCATCGGCGCCCAGCGCTTCCTCGTCCTGCTGGCCCTCCAGGGCCGCCAGCGCCGCTCCTATGTCGCCGGGACGCTTTGGCCAGAGGTACTCGACACGGTTGCCTTGAAGCGCCTGCGCGGGGTGCTGTGGTCGCTGCGCCGCCGCTGTCCGGGCCTCATCGCCGCCGAGGACGGCGCGCTCGCGCTCAGCGACGCGGTGTGGGTCGACGTGCACGAGCTCGTGGCCAGCGCCACGGCCCTCCTCGAGCGGAACGCGCACGACCCCGATGCACTGCTCGCGCACCTCGCCGTCCTCGCCAACCCCGGTGAACTGCTCGTCGGTTGGTACGACGAGTGGATCACGCTCGAGCGCACCCGCATCAACGAGCTGCGCATCCACGCGCTCGAGGTGCTGGTCGATGCCTTGTTGTTCGCCGGCATGCGCGTCCAGGCGTCCCGCGCCGCGAGCACGGCCGTCGAGCTCGATCCCTTGCGCGAGAGCACGCACCGCGCCCTGATGCGCGTGTACCTGGCCGAGGGCAACGGCGCGCTCGCGCGTCGTCAGGTGCACCGCTACCGCGCCATCCTCCACAGCGAGCTGGGCTCGGGCGAGCCGACCGAGGAGATGCTGGCGCTGCTCGCGCCGCACTGAGGCCAGGACCGGGCGCGCTCGGCTCGCTCCGTGCGAATTGAGAGCTCCCGCTCTCCCGGTTCTTTTCTTGCCGATACCCTCGCCCGCCGCGCCGTCCGGAACGGTGCTTCTGGGCATCTTCCTGCACGAATCGTGTATCGCTTTTCGCGAGATGGGCGCGCGCGACGCGCCCGCGACGCTGCTCAGACACCGGGCGGACCCCCACGAGACGGCCCGAGCGCCAGATGGGCGATGCGTGTGGTCCGAGGCACGGACCCGGCATGAGGTGCTGTGGGGGAGGTGACCGGTCCGCCAACCAGCACGAGGCCTTCCGGCCAGCCGTTCGACGTGACGCCCCACGCGCGATCCATTAATGGAGTGATTGGAGTCATCTCATGAAGCGTCCCCTTCCGGGCTGGAAGCGATTGACAGCCCTGCTGGCGGTCGCGGTCGGCTCAACACTGCCTGCCGCGGCCTTCGCCGCTGCCCCGACATCAGCGTCGACTACAGGACATGGGTGGGTCGAGATCTGCAAGGCGTTCACACCGCCGACGATCAACATGAACCCCCAGCCCGTAGTGAACTTCACGGTGTCCGGCGGTGGCGGCACAGTCAGCGTGCAGTCTGGGAACTGCAGCGCACCGATCAAGGTCAACGCCGGGAGCGTGACCATCACCGAGGAGTCCCAGCCCTGGTATCAGGCCTCGGCGATCACCGCCCTTCCCGGCTCGACCTACCTGACCAACGTTGACCTGCCGAACCAGACGGCGACCGTCACGGTGACGCCGGACATGAACGTCGCCACCGTGAACTTCACCGACGACCCGGTGACGGGCTACGTCGAGATCTGCAAGCAGGCACAGGCAGGATCTGGCCTGTTCGGCAACTACAGCTTCACCCTGAGCGGCGAGGACGGCTACACCGGGACCACGACGGTTCCCGCGGGCGCCTGCAGTCAGCCGATCCAGGTCCCGGCGGGAACCCTGACCACCGCTGAGGCCGGGAGCAACCTGTATGTGACGGGCATCGTCGCCACCCGCAACGGTGTCGGCAACATGCTCGTCGCCCCGGCGCCTGACCTCACCACGGGTGTGGCGAACGTGAGCATCGAGGCGAGCAGCGACCCCTCGGTGCAAACCGACGTCACCTACACCGACAACGTCGTGGCCCTCAAGGTCTGCAAGGCCTGGGACTCACAGTCCGGCGCCGAGCCGGGCGGAGCCTCGACCCTGTTCCCCTTCGCCTTCTCGGCGAGCGGTGACCCGGGCCCGAACGGCGCTCCGCTCCCGGTCAGCCTGACCGCGGGCACGCTGTTCAACCCCGTCTGCTCGAACCCGACCATGCTGCGCCCCGGCACCTCGGTGACCATCACCGAGGGCGTGGTGCCGGGCACCAAGGTCGAGGGGATCTTTGCCGGCGGAGCGCTGTCGGTCGTCCCAAACAGCCTCAACCTGACCAACCGAACCATCACCGTGATCGTGGGCACCCCGATCACCTCGCCGAAGGACCCGACCAATGAGGCCGTCGTCACCTTCGAGGACGAGGTCGCGGACCCCGGCACGCTGAAGATCTGCGCGCTGGCGAGCTCGACGCCGGGAACGGCGACGAGCTACCGCTACACGGTCTCGGGTTACCCCGACACCGTCACGGTGCCGCTCGGCTCCTGCCAGATCGTCGGCTCGAGCAGCACGGACCCGTTCCAGTTCCCCTTCAACTCGACGGTGACCGTCACCCAGCTGGCAACCGCTGGGCACGCCGCACAGTCCATCTCGGTGATCCCGCAGTACCTCACCCAGTACGTTGCGGGCGTTCCGACCTTGACGACGTGGCCCGTGATGGTCGGCTCGCCGATGCTCGGCGGATCGGGCAAGGCCTCGTCGGTTGCGGTCGTCATCGGTGAGCAGACCCTCACCGAGGTCGACTTCACCAACGGTGCCGCCGCCGCGTCGGGTGGCTCGTCCGGCTCCAGCTCGTCCAGCTCGTCGAGCACCAGCTCCACGAGCTCGAGCTCCTCGAGCCCAGTGAGCGCCCCGGCTCCGGCGCCAGCTTCCGTCAACCTCGCGCCAGCGCCCTTGCCCGCCGTGACGACGCCGCCGGCGCAGCAGACCCAGCAGGCGAGCAACCCGGCTCCGGCCGCGGTGAGCACCTCCAAGGTCAAGGCACTGGCGCTCACGCGTGACCGCAAGGCGCTCGTGAAGGTCACCAAGGCGATTGCGGTGACCCGTCACACGATCGCCAAGTACCAGGCAGCGATCAAGCGCCACGTGCCTCAGCAGGCCAAGCTTGTCACCGCCGAGAAGCGCCTGCAGCTGCGGCTGAAGACGCTGCTCGCCCAGCAGAAGCGCTTGCACACCGCAATCGCCCAGCTGTCCTAGCGGCGACGCGAAGAACGCGACCGGATCGGTCGGCCGCGTGGGGCGGGGCGCCTTCGGGCGCCCCGCTCTCGCGTCCATGGCCGGGTACGCGGGGAAACTTCCAGGGTTTGCGCGCCCCGAGCACGCGCCCATAATGCAGGCAATGGCCCGTATTCCCCCATATGCGCTTCGCTGGCTGCGTCGCCTGGCCGGCCGCTCGGTGCGGGGACCGGCCGCAACAGGTCGCCCACCTGATCGATCATCGCAGCGCTCCCTGCTCGGCCTCGCGCTCGTCGCGACGGCGCTCGGTGGCGTGCTCACCACCGCTGGGCCGGCCTCCCGGCACAGCGCGGCACGGCGGCCCGGCCCCGCGCGGATCTGGCGCCCGCCGACCGGCCCGCTGCAGTGGCAGTGGGAGCTCGACCATCCCTTGCGGCTCAACAACGCCGCAGACATGGGCATCGCCGCCAAGACCTACACCGGGGCGCCCGCCGCCAATCCGACGGTCTATGACATCGACGGATTCGACAACAGCGCAGCGACGGTCGCGGCCCTCCACCGGCGCGGCGACCGGGTGATCTGCTACATCGAGGTGGGCGCCGCTGAGCGCTACCGACCCGACTACCGCCGATTCCCCACCTTCGTGCTCGGACGGGTCATGCCCGGCTACCCCGCCGAGCGCTACCTCGACATCCGGAGCAACGCCGTGCTGTCGATCATCAAGGGGCGGATCGCGATGTGCGCGCGCAAGGGCTTCGACGCCATCGAGCCCGACATCGACGACTCCTACACCGACAAGACCGGGTTCCCCATCACCCGGGCCATCAACGTCGCCTATGACGTCAAGCTCGCCGACTACGCGCACCACCTCGGCCTCGCGTTCGCGCTGAAGAACGGCGACGAGCCGGCATTTGCCGCCGCCATGCTGCCCCACGTCGACTTCGCGCTCGACGAGCAGTGCTTCGACTACTCCACCTGCAACGCCTTCTTCCCGCGCTTTGCCCGAGCACACAAGGCGGTCCTGCAGGTGGAATACGTCGACCAGGGGGCGCCGCCAGCGGCACGGGTTTGTCCGCTTGCCAACCGCATGGACTTCGACACGCTCTATCTGAACTCGAACCTCGCCGGCGGGCGAATGACCTGCCGCTGACAATGCGCGCGACCCACGCCACCCAGGGGCTTGGCCACCATGACGGCCCAGCGCGGGAGCACGCAGATGGCCGGTGACCGTCTCGCAGTCGTGGCGGACCGCGCCCATCTCAACGGCTACCTAGCGCTGCGCGAGGCGGCACCAGGGCTCGTGATCGTGGCCAACGGCACGGGCGACAGCCGCTATGGGACGCGCAATCGCCGGCTGGTCGCCGGGCTCAACACGATCGGCTTCTCGACCTTGCTCATCGACCTGCTCACCGAGCGCGAACGCCACGACCGACGTCGCCTCTCCGACGTCGCCCTGCTCGCGCGCCGCCTCTCGGCCGCCCAGCGGTGGGTGACGGCGCGGGTGGACTCCAGCCGTCGCGTCACCTTCGTCGGCATCGGTCCGGGCGCAGCCGCCGCGCTCGTCACCGCCGCGGCGTTTCCGAGCGAGGTCGCCGCCGTCATCTCCTTGAGCGGGCGACCCGATCTCGCCGGCGGCAGCCTGAGCAGTGTCATAGCGCCGACCCTGCTCATCGTCGGTGGCCAAGACCATGCGCTCGTGAACCGCAACTTCGACGCCCGCCAGCATCTCAACTGTCCGAATCGCCTGCTCGTCATCTCGGCGGCCACCCATCGCTTCGAAGAGCCCGGCAGCCTCGAGGCCGCGCTCTCGGCGATCGACACGTGGCTGGGCGACTACGTCGCCAGGACTCAGGATGCGAGCGGAGGGGCGGCGGGCGGCGAGGCGGCCCCGGGCCCGCCCGAGTCCTGAGGTGCCGGCGATGGCCCAAGCCGCCTCAGGCAGGAGCATCGACGCGGCGCCGGTCGATCCCCGCCGCGCCGCGACAGCGCCTTGTCGCCCGGCGCGGCCTCGCCCCGCGGGCGAGACCGAGGACGAGGCCGAGGTGGCGCTCGAGGAGCTGATCGCGGGCGACGACGACGACCTGGCGCTGATCGCCGGTGCGATCCGTCGCCTGAGCGAGGTGGCGACCGGCCCGGCGAGCGAGCCCAGCAGGCGGCGGCGCCTTGGCCGGCTGGCCTTTGCCGAGGGCGGCCGCATCGTCCCCGAGCTCCCCGACGCCAACCAAGCCGACGAGGTGGAGAGCGCGCTCGACGACATCTTGCGGATGCGCCTCGGGGGCGCCGGCAAGGCGCCGGCCGTGGACCGAGTCGCGGTCGACGAGGCCGTCGCGTGCCGCGGCATCGACGAGTTCGTCTGTCATCTATGAAGGAGCGCCCCTTGTCAAGGCTGTGGCGCCCGTAGGGCGACACGATCGAGCAGGAACTCCGGCGCGGTGTCTCGGAGTGGGTGACGTCGTGCGGGCGCGCCAAAGCCCCCG
>JAJZBI010000003.1:60860-176879 GCA_021798985.1 Actinomycetes bacterium | reverse complement strand
AACGCCGGCTCGAACACCGCGGCGGACCACATCCAGCTGCTCGAGATGGCACTCGCCTCGCTTCCCGAGCACGCCTGTCCGGTGAAAGACGACCTCTCGAGCCCCTCCGTCCTCGTGCGCAGCGACTCGGCCGGCGCGACCCATGTGTTCGCCCGGGCGTGCCAGGAAAAGGGCTGCGGCTTCAGCTTCGGCTTCCCGATCACAAAAGAGGTCCGAGCCGCGATCGGTGCGGTGTCGAAGTACTCCTGGCGCAAGGCGGTCGAAGAGCACGGGTCAGTGAGAGACGGCGCATTCGTCGCCGAGGTGACCCGCTTGCTCGACCTCTCCGCGTGGCCCGAGGGCTCCCGGGTGATCGTCAGAAAGGAGCGTCCCCATCCCGGTGCGCAGCTCAGCCTGTTCGATCTCGAGGCCGGGTTCCGCCACACCGCCTTCATCTGCTGCCCGCGTCCCGGTGAAGGGCGCGACCGCTCGCCGATCTCCTGCCTCGAGCTTTCTCACCGCCAGCACGCCCGGGTCGAGGACCGCATCCGCCAGGCCAAGGCGGCCGGACTCTCGAACCTCCCGAGCAAGTTCGCGCCGGAGAACCGCGCCTGGCTCGAGTGCGTGCTGGCGGCGGCAGACCTCGTCTGCTGGTCGAAGCTGATCTGCTTCGCCGATGACCCCGATCTCGCCCACTGTGAGATCGCCAACTTCCGCTACAAGATCCTCCACATCGCCGCACGACTCGCCCGGCACGGGCGCGTGGCCCACCTGCGGCTCGATCGCAGCTGGTGCTGGGCCAAGCAGCTCGCGCTCGGTTTCGCCCGCCTGCGAGCGGCGTTCGCCTGAAACGCCCGACTCCGTGCCGGCGCCAGCCGGCGCCACCAGGCAGCTCCAAGGACAGCCGCCTGGATCCTTCGCGCCCTGGTGGCGGTCCCGAGTGAATCACACGGCTTCCCGATCGCCGTCCGCCTCGCCGCTGCTGCCTCGGCAGGCACATCGGCAACCGGGTGAACGAGGGAGGCTAGCCCGCCGCCTGGTCGCCGGTCCGCAGATCGGCCGCGCCGCGCTCGGCTCCAACGCGATCGACCCCGGCGTTCCGCCGGGGTCGATCGAATCTGCAGGTGATCGGCGCGTCGCGCCGGATCGATCAGCGCTTGGCCGTGGCCTTGCGGGCGGTGGTCTTCTTGGCGGCCGTCTTACGCGTGGTCGTCGCCTTCTTGGCCGCCGTGCTCGAGGCGGCCTTGCGGGCCGGCGCGGCCTTCTTGGCGGTCGCGCGGCCGGCGGTCGCCGCCGCGGCACGCGTCGTCGTCCGGGTGGTGGTGGCCTTGGTCGCCGGGGTCAGGGACTTCGGCTTGGCGACCGCGCCGCGCGCGTTGAGGTCGCTCTTCAGCTTCACGCCCGGCGAGAAGCCGATGCCCTTGGAGGCCTTGATGCGAACGGCAGCACCCGTCTGCGGGTTGCGGCCACGGCGAGCGGCGCGCTCGCGCAGCTTGAAGGTTCCGAATCCGGTGATCCGCACGGGGTTGCCCGAGCGGACACCAGAGGTGATCTCATAGACGATGGCATCGAGCGCGGCCTCAGACTGCTGCCGGGTAAGCCCGGTGTCGCCGCTCACCGCCTCGATGAGCTCGGTTCTGTTCACGGTCATCTCCTGTTCTGGTACGGAGTCTCCGCTATACAAGGCGATGCCACGGAGAAATGCAAGCATTCTCGCTTCCCGACGGCCCTTGAGTCCCCAGGTCACCGGGCGTTTCGGCGTGCGTCGCTCGAAGCGATACTCGCGATATTCCTTGTTTTTCAATGGTTTTGTGGTCATCAAGCCGCGCGGCGATGCCGTTTTCGACCCGCGCGACGCATTGGCCAGCGAGCGAGAAAAATCGCCGCAGAAGGCCCCGCAACAACCGTGATCGTCGATCTCGACGCACGAGACGCGCTGCGCGTGGGCCGCTTCGGGGATCGTGCATGCGACGTCGTCGCTGCACTCAATGCCGCCGGAGCGGTGCGCGATCGCCGTGCCATGGCAGTGCTCGAGACCCGCCGCGCACAAATCGCAGCCGCTCAGGGCCAAGTGGGGGTCGAGCGTGCTCATCATCTCGCTGTTCTCTGAGCTTTCTCGCCCTGGCGGTGCCGGTGGCTGCTCGCGACGGTAGGTCGAGCGGGAGCCGCGGGTGCCTGCAATGGCGAGATGCCATCGAAGACCGTAACCGAGCACGCGCTCGCGCTGCGGTCGCTCTCGGATCACTACGGTTGCGGCTGCTACCTCGGGACCGCAAGAACGCCGGTATTCGGGGGGAGCGAGCAGTGCGTCCTCGTCCTCGGTCCGCCGCGGTCGGGCAAGACCAGGGGCGTGGTGGTGCCGAACGTGCTCGCCGGGCGCGCCGTGGTCGTGGCGTCCACCAAGCGCGACGTACTCGACGCGACCTACCGCCATCGCCGCGAGATCGGGAACTGCCTGCTCTATGACCCCTCGGGGGCGACCAAGGCGCCCCCGGGCGTGAACGTGGTCGGCTGGTCGCCGCTTCTCGCTGCGGCCGACTGGGCGGGTGCGGTCGTCGTCGCCGAGTCGATGGTCGGTGCCAGCCGCCCCGGTCAGCACGGGGATGCCGCCCACTGGAACGAACGCGCCGCTGCGCTCCTGGCCTGCTTGTTGCATGCCGCGCATCTCGGCAAGGTGGGCATGGACGAGATGGTCTCGTGGGTCAACCGCCGCGAGCCCGAAGCTCCGATGGCCCTGCTCGACGAGGCCGATGTGGAGCTCGCCGTCGACGTCTTGACCGGCCTGGTGGTAACCGACCAGCGCGAACTGAGCGGGATCTGGTCCACCGCCTCCTCGGTGCTCGCCGCCTACCGCACCGCCCCCGCGCTCGAGAGCACCACCAAGGCGCCGATCGACTTCGCCGGGCTGATCGAGGGAAACGACACCCTCTACGTCGTCGCCTCCGCAGAACAACAGCGCCACTTGGCCCCCCTCATCGCTGGCCTCGTGCGCGACCTGCGGGCGCACGTCTATCTCCGCCCTCCACCGGGGCCAGTGACGCTCATCCTCGACGAGCTGGCCAACATCGCACCCCTGCACGACCTGCCCGAGCTCGTCGCGGAAGGTGGCAGCCACGGCCTCGTCACCCTGGCCTGCCTGCAGGACCTCTCTCAGGCGCGCGCCCGCTGGGGGCCGATCGCCGACGGGTTCTTGTCCTTGTTCGGCCACAAGATCATCCTCGGCGGCCTCGGCGACACCCGGACGCTGCACGCCCTGTCGATCCTGGCGGGCGAGCGCGACGCCCCGCTGCACAGCGCCGCCTGGCGCTCACCGCTGCACCCGACCCAGCACTCGCTGAGCTCCCGTCGTTCCGCCGCCTTGCCCCAGGACGCGATCGCCAAGCTGGCATTCGGCACGGCACTGCTCATCGACCGCGGCCACCCGCGCAAGGTGGAGCTCCCGGTCCTGTTCGAGGACCGGTCGCTCAAACGGCGCGTCACCCGCCGGATCGACGAGATCGAGCGCGGGCGGGACGGCCTTTGGTGGGAGCGCCCCGGCCGCTGAGGGTTTCCTCAGCGCCAGCGCTGCCAGCCTTGGCGTTGCTCGAGGCGCTGGACGCCCCGTCGCGGGCCAAGGAAATCGCCGCGTTCCCTCGACATCTCCTTGCCACGATCGCCCCGATCAGGACCGCGCTCGAGGCGCTGGGCAACCGCGCGCAACACCGCCCGCTGGCTGCCCGGCGCGGCGCGAGGCGTGGCGTCGATGACCAACACGACGTCCGCCCCCTTCCGCTGCGCCTGCTCGGCGAGCGCTCGCAGTTGGGACAGGCGCGCCCGATCGGCACCCAACAGCACGGTGACCGAGCGCGCCGAGGCGATCGGCACCACCAGTGCCGGGGAGGCGACGCCGCGCTGCTCGAGCCACGCCCGCGCCGCGTCATCGGCGCCCCAGGCGTGCACGGCGACCCCCGAGCGGCGGGTCGTCGCCATGAGCTCACACAGCCGCGCTGCCCCCGCGGCCGACCCCATCTCGAGCACGACGAGGCCGCCTCCCGCCAGTCCGCGCAGAGCATCGAGGATCGCAGGTGCCGGCCGGAGGAGCTCGCGCAGCCGGCGCTCGTCCTCGATGGCGCCTTCCCGGCGGTAGCGCGGGAGCCGCATGCCGACGGGGATCGGGCGGCCTGGCCCGCGCAACACCAGCGGCGCGGGCTCGATGCGGCGGATCCCGCCGAGGGCGAGCAGACGATCGGCCTGTGCCTCGAGCGCCGCGACCGGTGCGCCGCCGAGCGCCTGGCGGGCGATGGCGACGAGCAGATCGCTGCGGGAGAAGGGACCGTCGATCCCCGCCAGGGCGGCGGCGCCGTCGATCTTCGGCGTCACCGGGCGCTCAGGGGCCACCCGGCGCCAGCGCGAGGCGGCCAGCCCGCTCCGGGCGGCTTGGGCGCGCCAGGGCGTCTCCAAGTCCTCGAGGGCCGTTTCCCGGTCCTTTGGCGGCCTCGTGCGCAGCGCGGCGAGCGCGGCCGCCTTCGGCGAGCTCCAGCCGCCCTGCGCGAGGTGCTCGGCGATCGCCGCGCTGCGCCGCGAGAAGGCCGCGCGCGTCGTGGCGGTGATCCCGAGGAGGTCGATGCCGCCGTGCTCGGCCCGCCGCCAGCGGACGCCGAGCTCGGTGCTCAACAAAAAGCGCAGCTCGGCCTCATACAGCGACCGGACGGCCGCCAGCTCAAAGAACAGGCGGCGGGCATCGAGCGCCGAATAGCGCCCGAGGGGGTCGCGGGCGAGATTGGCGATCACGACGTGGGTGTGAAGGTGGGGGTCGGGCGCGCGGCTCGTGTGGTGGACGAAGCCGGCCGCGATCACCCCGCTCGCCGCGACGGCGACCCGATCGCCCGCGATCTGGCGCCGCACGACCGCCGCTTCGCGCTCGAGGTAGGCGAGCGCCGAGCCGACAGCCCGCTCGTGCGCGTGCCGCGCCGGCGACGCTAGCTCGCTCGGCGCAAGCCGCTCGAGGACGCTGACGGCCTTGGGGGCCGAGAAGGTGCAGTCGAACGCCACGATCTCGACCCGGTGGTGGCTGGCGCTGAGCGTCACCGTGCGCTCGCGGGGATGCTCGCCGGCGAGCAGTCGGGAGAACTCGCCGAGCTCGACGGTGCCGCTCAAGCCGAGCTCGGCGGCACCAGCGCCGAGGTAGGTGCCCGGCGCCTCGCGCAGGCCCGCCTGGCGCTCCTCGGCGGCGAGCGAGGCGAAGTAGTAGCGCTCGCCACCATGGCGGATTTTGGCGACGCTGAGCACCGCCGCACGCTAGGCAGCGGGCTTCCCGCTCCCCCTACCGCGCCTCGCCCGCCGGGCGCCGATAGCGCCGCAGCGCCCGGCGCGCGGCATCGCGGCGCGCCCCACGCAGCTCCTCGGGCTCGATCACCCAGGCGTCGGCGCCAAGGCGCAGCAGCACGAGCCCGAGGAAGCGCTCGTCGGCCACGGCGAGCGGGACGATCGCCCGCCCGTCACGCTCTTCGATCGGGCCGTCGGCGTGGGCGGCGAGCACGCCCGCCTGTTCGATCGGCACCGAGATCTTGGTGCGGCGCGCCGCCTGGCCGCCACTGAAGGCGCCTGGGCGCAACATCGCCTCAGGCAGCTCGCGCTGGACGAAGCCCTCGCCGAGCGGGCGGACGGCCTGGATCCGCTCGAGCGAGAACCGCCGCCAGCCCTTGGCGAGGTGGCACCAGGCGTCGAGGTAGGCGCGGCCCTCGCGCAGGCTCACCTCGTGCGGCTCGACCACGCGCGTCGTCTCGCCGCCGCGAAAGGCGCCGAGGTAGTCGATCTCGACGAGCTCGTGGCGCTCGGCAGCCGTGCGGAGCTTTCCCATGTGCAGCGGCAGGTCCACATCGACGAGGACGCGGTCCTCGCCGAGGGCCGCCTCGAGCTTGTCGAGCGCCGAGCGCAACGGCCCGGCGTCCGCGCCCGGGACCGCGAGCAGCGCCCGGGCCGCCGCCGCCACCGCGAGGCCTTCCTCGGGCGTGAGCCGCGGCGGGCGTGAGAGCGCCTCGAGGCCGTGGGCGGTCACCCGCTCGTCGTCCACTACGAGCTCGAGCAGCTGGTCGGGCGTATAGGGCGGCAGGCCGCAGCAGGCGGCGAGCTCGAGCTCGGCGACGAGGGTCGCGGCGGGGATCTCGAAGCGCTCGGCGAGCTCGGCGATCGGCGCCTCGCCGACCCGCGCGAGGTAGGCGAGCAGCGCAAGCAGGCGGTTGAGGCGCGCGCCCGCCCGCCCGGACTCGCTCATGACGCCTCCCCGCAGAGCGCGGCGAGCGCCGCGGCGACCCGCTCGCGCAGCACTGGCGGCTCGATGACCTCGACGGCGTCCCCACGGCCGAGCACCCAAGCGACGAAGGCGTCCTCGTCGGCCACGGGGAAGACGAAGCGGCCCGAGCCGTCCGCGCCGCGCTCGACGAGGGCGTGCTCACCGAACACCCCCCGGGCGTAGGCGAGCTCGCGCACGTCCACCTCGAGCGTCACCTGCAGTGGCGCGACACCGCCCTCCTCGAGGGCGGGCCCGCCCGTCCACGGCGCGAGGCGGACGGCCTCCCCGCGCTCAGCAGCCACTGGGCGCTCGTAGGCCGCCGGCTCGCCGAGGCAAGGTGGCGTCTCGAACCGGTCGACGCGAAAGGTCCGCAGCTCCCCATTTGCCGAGCGGTCGCGGCCGGCGAAGTACCAGGCGCCCAGCCGGAAGACGAGCTCGTGGCCCTCGACCTCTCGCGTGCGGGCGTGGTACCCGAAGATCACGACGCAGCGGCGGCGGATCGCCTCTTGGAGCACCGGGAGTGCCGGGAGTGCCGGCAGGACCGCCATCGGGGCGAGATCGAAGACCGCCTCGGGCGAGAGCTTCTCGAGCGCGCTGCGCCCGACGCCGCCCTCGAGGCGGACCGCGGCGAGCGCGAACGCGAGCGCCTCTTGCTCTCTTGGACTGAGGCCGAGGTCGGGCAGGTAGTACTCCTCTGGTAAAATGCGATACCCGACCTGCTCTTCGCCGTCGATGCGCTCGACTGCGACGGGAACGCCTTCGTCTCGCAAGGTTCGCTTGTCGCGTTCGAACGCCTGGCGGAGCGCGGTCGGCTCGGTGGGGTAGCCCGCGACGGCAATGCCGATCTCGCGCAGCGAGAGCGGCCGCGGCGTCTCGAGCAGCGCCAGGAAGAGGTTCGTGATCCGTTCAAGCCGACTCGGCCTACTCGCCACGGCGTGAATCTAAGCGGCAGCGGACCGTTCCACCTACCGCCCGCCCTCTGGGCGGCATGAGAACAGATGAGCAAACCGAGGAGGAGCAGGTGGCCCAGCGCGACGAGCTGAGGGACGTGGCGATCATCGCCCACGTCGACCACGGCAAGACCACGCTGGTGGATGCCTTGCTGCGCGAGGCGGGGACCTTCCACGCCCGCGAAGAGGTACCTGAGCGCGTCCTTGACTCGATGGACCTCGAGCGGGAGAAGGGCATCACCATCCTCGCCAAGCAGGCCTCCTTTCGCGTCGGGGACCGCCGGCTCAACATCGTCGACACGCCGGGCCACGCCGACTTCGGCGGCGAGGTCGAGCGCGCCCTCAAGATGGTCGACGGCGCGATGCTGCTCGTCGACGCCGCCGAGGGCCCGCGACCCCAGACCCGATTCGTCCTGCGCAAGGCCTTCGAAGCCGGCCTGCCGGTCGTCCCGGTGGTGAACAAGGTCGATCGCCCCGACGCCCGCATCGCCGAGGTGATCGACGAGACGCTCGAGCTCTTCTTGGAGCTCGACGCGCCCGAGTCCCAGCTCGACGTGCCCTTCTTGTTCGGCAGCGCCCGCGACGGCTGGTTCTCGCCGCACCAGCCCGAAGCCACCGTCGCCGAGCGCCCCCCCGGGGCCAGCTTGGAGCCGCTGCTCGCCGCCCTCTTCTCACATCTGCCACCACCGGTCTTCGACGAAGATGCACCCCTGCAGGCACTCGTGACGAACCTCGACGCCTCCCCCTACCTCGGCCGTCTGGCGATCTGTCGGATCGTCGCCGGCACGATGCGCCGCGGCCAGCCCCTCGCCTGGTGCCGGCGTGACGGTGCCATCGAGCGCGCGAAGTGCGTCGAGCTGCTCGCCCCCGACGGGCTCGAGCGCGTCTCGGTCGAGCTGGCCGAGCCAGGCGACCTCGTCGCCGTCGCCGGCATCGACGAGATCACCGTCGGCGAGACGCTCGCCGATCCGGTCGAGCCGCGGGCCCTTCCGGTGCTACGCGTCGACGAGCCGAGCCTGGCGATGACCATCGGCGTCAACTCCTCCCCGCTCGCTGGCCGCGAGGGCACCAAGCTGACCGCCCGCTTGTTGAAGGCGCGCCTCGACAACGAGGTGCTCGGCAACGTCGCGATCCGCGTCCTTCCGACCGAGCGCGCCGACACCTTCGAGGTCCAAGGCCGCGGCGAGCTGGCGCTCGCCGTGCTCGTCGAGACGATGCGGCGCGAGGGCTTTGAGCTCACCGTCGGCAAGCCCCAGGTCCTCACCAAGATCATCGACGGCCGCCTGCACGAGCCGGTTGAGCGGCTGTCGATCGAGGTCCCCGAGGACCACCTCGGCACGCTCACCCAGCTGCTGGCGCGCCGCAAGGCCCGCACCGAGCGGATCGTCCACCAGCCGACGGGCTGGGTGCTGCTCGAGTACCTCGTGCCGGCCCGTGGCCTGATCGGCATCCGCAGCGAGGTGATGACCCAGACGCGCGGCACCGCCCAGCTCCACCACAGCTTCGAGGACTACGAGCCCTGGTTCGGCGAGATCCGCACCCGCACGAGCGGCTCGTTGGTCGCCGACCGCAAGGGCCAGACGACGGGCTACGCGCTCGCCAACCTCGCCGAGCGGGGCGAGCTGTTCATCGGCCCAGGCGAGGAGGTTTATGAAGGCATGGTGGTCGGCGAGAACTCGCGTTCGGACGAGATGGACGTCAACCCGACCAAGGAGAAGAAGCTCACCAACATGCGCTCGTCCACGGCCGACGAGCTGGTGCGCCTCCCCCCCTTCCGCCAGCTCACCTTGGAGCAGGCCCTCGAGCACGCCGACGAGACCGAGTGCGTCGAGGTCACGCCGTCCTCGGTGCGCCTGCGCAAGGCCGTGCTCTCCCAGTCCGACCGCGCCCGCGAGCGGGGCAAGGAGCGCCGCGCCGCAGCGGCGGCCGCCGCCGAGCGCTGAGCGCGCCGGCACGGGGGCGCCGGCCTGGCCGAGGCAGCACGTCAGGGGTTGAGCACGGCGATCCGGGCACGCCGGGCGGCGCTGCGACTGGTGAGGATCGTCGCCAGCGGCCGGGCGTCGCGGGTGCGCACGACCACCGCGGCGAGGTCCGCCGGCGCCCGCAGCAGCAGCCAGGGTGCGCGCACGCTCCCGGGGAGGAACTGCCCGGTGTAGCTGACGACGCAGACCCCCTCGCGTCGGCCCGTGAGGGCTCGCGGCACGGGGACGTGCCCGCGCAGCCCCCGCAGGGCCCGCAGCAGGCTGGCCGTGTCGGTCGGCTCGACCCCGGACAGGTGTCCCTTGTGGTGCAGGGCGTCTGCCGCCGCCGCCACCGCCCGATAACAGGGGTTGGCGTTCGGACCGATGCCGACCCGCGCCGCGCTGCACCCGGTGGCCAGCACGGCCATGGCGCACAGGCATCCCAGCGCGCCGGCGCGCCGCAGACTCGCCACCAGCCGCCGGGCGGTCAAGGGGCGAAGAGTCACTCCCCCACCGCCTCTTGGCCAGCGAGGAGGCTCGGCTCGCTCGAAGCCTCGGCCGGGGGGCAAATCGCCCGGTCGGCCCGGCGATGCGCCCACCCGCTCAGGCCGTACACGGCCCAGCCCACCGGCAGGTAGCCCCAGAAGCTGATGATGCGGTAGCAGAGCACGGCGGCGACGGTCGACAGCTCGGCGCCCCCGAAGGCCACGATCGCGACCGTCAGGCTGCCCTCCACCACCCCGAGCCCGCCCGGGGTGATCGGGAGGTTGGCGGCGAGCTGCCCGGCGCCGTAGGCGAGCAGCAGGCCGCGCCAGGGCACCGGCGCGCCGACGGCGAGGAAGGAGAGGGCGAGGCAGCCGCAGTCAAAGAGCCACTGGCCGAGGCCGAAGGCCACCGTCGCCGTGAGGTCCCGCCAGCCCGGCCGGACGCAGCCGAGCCGGGCGATGATGGCATCGACGACCTCGACCGCATGGCGCTTGGGCCGCCCCACCAGACGGCGCGACAGGCCGAGGAGGGCGATCGCGACCTCGGCGATCCAGCGCCGCTGCCAGACGATCGCGTCCGCCACGCCAGCGACGACGAGTACCCCCAACACGACGCCGACGAGGCCGTAGGCCGAGCTCTGGCGGAACGCCAGCAAGATACCGGCCGTCGCGACCAGCCCGAGCGTCAGGGCCGCGCAGACCAAGGTCGCGACGAGCGTCCACCCAGCCAGCGCCTCGCCGGCACCCTGGCGGCGGTACTGGCGGAAGGCATAGACACTCGAAAAGGCCGGGCCACCGGGGATCGAGGCGGCGATCGCCCCGGCGGCGAAGCTAAGCGCCGACATCGCGCCCATGCCGGCGCGCACGCCGCCCGATCGCAGCAAGCGGCGCTGCAGCGCTCCGAAGGACACGTAGGAGACGACCTCGGAGGCGATCGCCAGCACCAGCCAGTCGAGGCGCAAGCGGGCGAGCGCATTGGAGGCACCGACGAGCTCGCCGCGCTGGCCATTCAGGGCATAGAGCACCAGCCCCGCCGCGACGAGGCCGACGATGAAGCGGCCGACTCGCCACCAGCGCGAGCGCCAGAACCGCCCGACAGCCGGGGCCAGGGACACTTAGAACTGTAACGCTGTCGTCATCTCGATCGTCGTCATGCCCGCCGCTCTCGCTCCGCCGCCCGCGATCGGTGTGCCCGCACGCTGAGGCTCGCTAACGTTTTTGCGCGTCGTCGCCATCATGACCAAGAGGAGGGGGCCATGAGATCGCCGAGCCGCCCACGCCCTGTTGCGTCCCATCTCCGGCCCGTGATCGAGTCGCTGCTCGGTCCAAAGCCCCCGGTGGCCTTCAGGTTCTGGGACGGCTCGAGCTTGGGCGAGGGCGCAAGCACCATCGTGGTGTCCTCCCCGCTCGCCGTCCGCCACCTCCTGTGGGCTCCCGGCGAGCTCGGCCTCGTCCGCGCCTACGTCGCCGGCGCGCTCGACGTCGAGGGTGAACTCGATGCCATCTTGAACCTACATGACCACCTGGTGGTCCGTGATGGTGCCGCATCGCTGCGCATTGCCCCCACCATGCTGGGCAGCCTGGCGCGCGCCGCCGCGGCGACGGGGGCCCTCGGCCCCCGTCCACCGCTGCCCGACGAAGAGATCCGCCTCAGCGGCCTGCGGCACTCAAAGGCACGCGACGCGGCAGCGATCGCCCACCACTACGACATCTCGAACGACTTCTACCGCCTCGTCCTCGGCGAGACGATGACCTACTCCTGCGCCCTGTTCTCGACCGAGCAGACGACCCTCGACGAGGCCCAGCGAGCCAAGTACGACCTCGTCTGCCGCAAGCTCGGCCTGCACTCGGGCATGCGGCTGCTCGACGTCGGCTGCGGCTGGGGCGGGATGGTGCTGCACGCCGCGACCCACTACGGCGTCGAGGCCGTCGGGGTGACCCTGTCCAAGGCCCAGGCGGAGCTCGCCGCGGCGCGGGTGCGCGGCCAGGGCCTCGAGGGTCAGGTGGAGATCCGCCTCCAGGACTACCGCGACATCACCGACGGGCCGTTCGATGCGATCTGTTCGATCGGGATGTTCGAGCACGTCGGCGAGGCGCGCCTTGGCGAGTACTTCGGGCGGCTCGGCACCTTGCTACGCGAGGAGGGCCGCCTGCTCAACCACGCGATCTCGCGCCCGGGATCGAGCGCGAGCTCGACCGCCTTCAAGCGCGCCTCGTTCATCGACCGCTACGTCTTCCCCGACGGCGAGCTGCTCGAGGTGGGCCGGGTGGTGAGCGCCATGCAGCAGCGGGGCTTTGAGGTGCGCGACGTCGAGAGCCTGCGCGAGCACTACGCGCAGACCCTGCGGTGTTGGGTGCGCAACCTCGAAGCGCACTTCGACGAGGCGATCCGCCTCGTCGGCCAGGGCCGGGCCCGCGTGTGGCGACTGTACATGGCGGCCTCGGCGCTCAACTTCGCCGCCAATCGCACGAGCATCCACCAGGTGCTCGGGGTCCGCAGCAACAAGAGGGGCCACAGCGGCATGCCGCGCACGCGCGCCGAGATGCTCTCAGGCGCCGGGGTGGCGCTCGCCGCGGATCCCGAGTCACTGCTCAGCGACTGAGCGGCGACCGCGCGCGAGGCTGGCGCCATGGAGATCGAGCTCGTGGCCATCGACAACCCCGACGCGCTCAACGTGATCGTCGGCCAATCGCACTTCATCAAGACGGTCGAGGACCTCCACGAGGCCCTCGTCGGGACCAGCCCTCACCTTCGCTTCGGCATCGCCTTCTGCGAGGCGTCGGGCAAGCGGCTCATCCGCCACTCAGGCAACGACGAGGAGCTCGTCGCCCTGGCCGTCCGCAACGCGCAGGCAATCGGCGCGGGGCACCACTTCGTGGTCTTTTTGCGCGAGGGCTTCCCGGTGAACGTGCTCAACGCGCTGAAGGCCGTCCCGGAGGTCTGCCGGATCTTCTGCGCGACCGCCAATCGGCTGCAGGTGATCGTGGCCACGAGCGACCAAGGACGCGGCATCCTCGGGGTGATCGATGGCGAGGTGCCGCTTGGCATCGAGGCGGAGGACGACCAGGCCGAACGGCGTGAGTTGCTCCGCAGCTTCGGCTACAAGCTCTAGCCGCCCGCCCGGCGTTCTGAGCCCGACGACCCCGCCGTGGCGGTGGGCGAGGTGCCCGCCGGGAGCGTGGTCGTACTGCCGCTCGTGCCACCCGGCAGCGTGGGAATCGGCACCGTCGTGGTCGGAACCGTCGTGGTCGGAACCGTCGTGGTCGGTATCGTCGTGGTCGGCAGCGTGCCACCCGGCAGCGTGGGAATCGGCACCGTCGTGGTCGGCAGCGTGGTCGTGCTGCCCGGCTCCGTGGGGGTGCTCGTCGGGCCGGCCGCGCGGGTCACCTTGGCCACCGCGAACCAGTCCGAGCGCAGCCCGAGGGCGCTCGCCACGGCGTCGCCGCTCTCGACCACGCGCCGGTCGGTCCCGACGAGTGCGACCGACAGGGCACGCCCGCCGAAGGCGCCCTTGTCGTTGCGACTGGTGACGCCAAGAGCGACGAGCTTGCCGAGGCGCGGGAGTGCCGCGGTGAGCTCGGTGGCACTCACGGTGACCACCCAGGTGTGCACCGGGTTGCACTCAAGGGGCTGTCCTGGCACGACGCAGGCATCCCCAAGGTCGGGCACCGCCGGGAACTGGGCGCCATCGGTGTAGCCGCCGGTCGAGGCGGAGTAGTTCGTCGTGGCGATGACGCCGGCTCCCGGCCCACGGACGCGCACCTGCCCGGTGGTATCGGTCACGGCGAGGTCGCTGAGGCGGGTCTCATAGGCGGCGCCGACGTAGGCCTGGCAGTAGGTGTTGTCGCAGATGTCGGCGTAGCCGGCCCAACCCCCGCTCGCCGCGCTCGCCTCCTCATAGGAGCGCGCGGCGACCGCCTGGGCCTCGAGGGCCTGGAAGCCCCAATGCTCGTGCTGGGGCGCTCCGGCGGCGGTGCCGTCGGTCCCCCAGGACGCCGAGACCTCGCCCGGCACGACGCCCTCGAGATAGGACTCGAGCGGCACGAGGTTGATCGTGCGCTCGTAGCCCTGACGGTCGTAGGCCTCGATACTGCCGCGCAGGCGCTGGTCGACGCCGTCGTGGCGGCACAAGGTCAGCAGCGAGCGCAACGGCGCGGACGGCGAGGCGCTCTTCGGGCTCGCCACCGGATCGACCAGATTCGTCGCGAGCGGCCGCGCTGTCGCAGGGTGGTGCAGGGCGGCGCTGCACGAACCGGCGACGTAGGCGTTCCAGGTGCCGTTCGGCTGCAGGCGGAAGTCCACGGCCTCACCAGCTGGGATGCGATAGCGGCGGCCGGCAGGTGTGGGCGTGGGGTTCACCACCCCGCCGATCGGCTGCAGCCCACCGGCGGCGGTGCTCGCGGTCGGCGTGAGCGTGCTCGTGGGGACCGAAGTGCTCGAGACCGAACTGCTCGGGGTCGTCGCGCCCGCCGCGGGCACCAGGCGCTCGGGTGCGGCGGCAACGCTCGAAGCGGTCGTGCCAGCGCCGCTCGTCGAGGACGTCGCGGGAAGCGACGGCGCCGTGGTCGTGGTCGAGGTGCTCGAGGTGGTCGTGCTCACCGGAGGCGAAGAGGTCGTGGTCGAGCTGGAAGCTGGCGGTGGCCCGGGTGGGCCGGAGGAGCTGACGACGCTGAAGCCCGCCGCCGAGGTGACCACCGGGTCGTAGCCGAGGTTGTTGGCCAGGTCCTCGTTCTCGAGCATCACCACGCTGATCGTCGGGTTCACCGGATCGTGCAGCGAGGCGAGGCTCCCCGGCCGCGTGCCGCCGTAGAAGTGGTTCAAGATGCGCTCGTAGCCGAAGTGGTAGCGCACGGCGTAGCCGAAGTCGCCCCACTGGCCCATCCCGATGCCCGGTCCCCAGCCGTGCCCGACGAGCTCGATCCTCGAGATGGGTGCCGGCAGGACGTGTCCGGACGCGCCGGCGAGACTTGCGGGCAAGAGCCCAGCGGTCACGGCGGCGAGCCCGGCGAGCTGAGCCGGGCGCCGGGGCGCGAGCCAACGATGGCGGAATGCAGCGATGGTTCAGATGCTACGAGGTCTCGCCCTGCTGAACGGGGACCGACATGCTAGGGAAGCGTGATCTCGCGGCAAAGCCCTTGCGGGCCTGGCCCGCGCCGTCGCGTCGCGCGGACGGGTAGGGAGATGCGGCCCACCGCCCGCCGCGCTCGGACCCGGCCTTGCGGCGACCGATGCGGCGATCTCGCCCTGGCGGTCGCCGTTGTGGCGAGCTCGGGACTGACGCGCCACAGGCCTCGCTTCGGCCGACCGATCGAGCCTCCTCGCGCCGACGTCTCAGGGGTGGTGGGCCACGACCCGTCAGCGAAGGGCGCGTCGGCGCGCCTCCCGCTCACGGGGCACCGGGCTGGTCGCGCGAAGCGGCCCGTTGACGTCGCGCGCTCGGGCGTCGTGGCGGCGAGACTGGGGCCGTGGAGGAGCTGCTGATCGCCACCAACCCGGACCCCGGCTCTCGCCTGCGCTACCTCTTGCGCGTCCCGCTCGACGGCGGGCTCGTGCTCCGCACCTCGGGCACCTGGCCGCGCACCAACGCCCTGTACTGCCATCCCGTGCCGGCCGATGAATGGCCCGAGGTGCCCGAGATCGTCGAGCAGGTACCGCTGCGCGCGTGTGTGCGCCGCGGCGCCGCCATCGACCTCGTCGCCGACCGCAGCCGCGAGAACCGCTCGCAGATCGTCTTCACGACGGCTCGCGGGCGCCAAGCGGTCTTCTGGCAGTCACCGCGCACCCGCAAGCAGGCCCGTCCGGCCGTCAGCCTCCCCAGCGCGCGGGCGGCGGGGATCACCGAGCTCGAGATCCTGGTCGACGCGCACGAGCACTACCCCTACCGCTTCGCCAGCCAGCAGGTCCGGACCACCAAGCGTGGCCTGCCCTGCGGTGACTATGGCATCGCCCGCGAGGGCCTGCTCGTCGCCGTGGTCGAGCGCAAGTCCCTGCCGGACCTCGTCTCGACGCTGCTCTCCGGGCGGCTCCGCTACGCGCTCGGCGAGCTCGCCGCCGTCGCGCGCGCCGCGGTCGTCGTCGAGGACCGCTACTCACAGATCTTCAAGCTCGCCCACGTCCGCCCCGCCCTCGTCGCCGACCAGCTCGCCGAATGCCAGGTGCGCTGGCCGACGATCCCCATCGTCTTTTGCGAGACCCGCCCGCTGGCCGAGGAGTGGACCTACCGCTTCCTCGCCGCCGCGCACACCTGGGTCGCCACCACACTGACCGAGGGCGAGCGCGCGGCAGGAATCGCGCTCCGCCCCCTCGCGCCGGCGGCGGATCCCTCTGCTCCAGCGCCCGCCGCCATCCGAGCCTGGGCGCGACGAGCGGGCCTCAGCGTGCCCGAGCGCGGGCGCATTCCGACGGTGGTGCGCGCGGCGTTCGCGCAGGCCCATGCCGCCCACCCCGCGGCCCCGAGCCCCGACGCGGCGCCACCGCGGCCCGAGCTCGGCTGAAGCCCAGCTCGCCAGCGGCGCCCGGGTGTGCCGTGCCTGCCAGAGCTGGACGGCGCATGCTGGCGCGCGTGATCTGGCGCCCGTGGCCTGCGAGCGACGTGCGGGCGGCGCGCTCGACCTTGCGCCACGCGGGCGCTCGGCGCGATTGCGCCGAATCCATGGACCGGGCCAGATCGAGCGGGCTACCTGCTCGCCCTCCCGCCCCTCGTCCTTTGGGGCGCCGCGAGGGCGATCCGGGCTAAGGGAGCGTGAGCGCTTCGCTGATTGCTGCGACGAAGGCCTTGCGGGCACCATCCAAGCTGTAGCGGGCCGCCTGGCGTTGGCCGGCCTCGACGAGCTGGGCGCGCAGCCTCGGGCGCTCGTTGACCTCCCGCACCGCGGCGGCGACGAGCGCCGGGTCCTTGTCGGGAAGCAGGATCCCGCCCTCCCCGACCGTCTCGGTCACCGCCGCGACGGAGTAGGCAACGACTGGGATCTTGCGGTGCATCGCCTCGACGATCGGCGCGCAGAAGCCCTCGTGGTCCGAGCAGCAGACGAAGACATCGGCGGTCGCGTAATAGGCCGCGAGCGTGCCGAGCGGCACCGACCCCGCCAGGTCGACGGCATCGCTCAGGCCGGCGGCGGCGACGAAGCGCCGCAGGGCGTCGCGATACGCGTTCCCCATCTCCCGGCCCACGAGGCGCAGGCGCGCCTTGCCGTCGTAGTTGCGCCGGTAGCAGGCGAACGCCTTGACGATGTCGTGCTGCGCCTTGTGCGGGGCGAGTTGGCCGACAAAGAGCCAGTCGCTGCCACCCGCCCGCTTTTCGGCCGCCAGGCGAGCCATCGCCACCGGATCCGGCGTGGCCTCGATGTTGCCGCTCTCGATCAGCACCGGGACGACCCGCACCACCGCAAAGCCGTTCTCGGTGAGCTCGGCGGCGTTGAACCCCGAGTCGGCAAAGGCGTAGGCGACCTTGGGGGCGAGCTCGGCGAGCTGCACCCGGCCGAGCCGTGACTCGACACCGAGCGGGGGGATCCAGCGCTCGACGAGGTGAGCCGGCGTGACGTTGTGGTAGTCGAGCAGGCGTCGTCCCTGGTGGCGCACGAAGGCGTCCGCCGCCGGCGAGCCGATCGAGTGCTGGTAGAGCAGCCACTGGCGATCGCCAGCGAGCTGAGGGAGCTCGGCGAGCGGGTGCACGCGCCCCTCGACGCCGGGGCCGAGGATGCGGGCGTAGATCTCCGAGACGAAACCCATCGAGCGCAGCAGCCGCTGGGCCTCGAAGGTGTGGTTGCTGACGGCGTCGTGCTCGACGATGGCGGGGATGATCTGGTCGATGCGCTCGGGGCGCCGCGCCATGGTGCTCACCGGCCCCGGCTCCGATCGATCGTGTGCTCGAGCCGCTCGAAGGCGATGCGGGCCAGGCGGTCGGCAAGCGCCGCCGCGCGGCGCGCTTGGGGACGCGCCGCCGCAGGCAGCACCTTGCGGGCGATCCGGCGCAGCTCGGTCGATCGCTCCGCGAGGGCCGGCACCCGCAGCGCCTGGGTGGCCGCCGTCTCGAACGCCTCGGCGAGGCGATCGTCGTCTACTTGGCTCCAGCGGCCGCTCGTCCGCAGCGCCGCAGCCTCGGCGGTGGCCGCGGCGAGCACGCCATCGAGGTCGAGCGCGTCGGTCGAAGGGGTCATCGGTGAAGATTCAGGCATCAGGCGCGATCAGTACGCGGCGGCCAGGCTGCCGGGGGGCTGGACGGCGACGCGCATCGGCATCGCCACCGATCCCGTCGCCCGCCCGGGGTTCATGACCTCAAAGACGCACGCGCTGTCGGCGCGCTCCAAGGTGACCTCGTGCGCGTCGAGTGCCGTGATCGTGACGACGAAGCGGCCGTCGAGCAGCGGCACCTGGTCGAAGACGAAGTCGACGCTGCCGATGCCGCGGCCAAAGACCATGCCCTCCGTCGCGCGGCCAGAGGTCGAGCTGAAGACGTTGCCACCGGCCTCGGTGAGGATCGCGACCTTGAAGCTCAGCCCTTCGAGCGGCTCGAGGACCTCGTAGCCGACACGGATCGTGAGGGGCTCGCCGCTCTCGAGGTACTGGCGCTCGTCCTTGCGCGGATAATCGACACTCGCCCCGGTGATCTTGATCGGCCGGAGCAGCGGGACCGGCGCACCGTCTGAGGGCACGGTCTCGGCTGAAGAACCGGGGGACGTGCCGAGCAACAGCTCACGAAAGATCCGCACCGACTCCCCGGCGGCGCCGAAGGTGACAAGCCGGCCGTGCTCGATCACCATGACCGAGTTGCAGATGGCGCGCATCGTGTCGGGCGAGTGCGAGACGACGACGATCGTGCGCCCCTCTTCTTGGAACTGGCGGATGCGCTCGATGCACTTCTCCTGGAAGCGCTCGTCGCCGACGGCCAGCACCTCATCCACGAGCAAGATGTCGGGGTTGACCGAGACCGCCACCGAGAATCCGAGGCGCACGTACATCCCTGAGGAGTAGTACTTGACCTGCTGGTCGATGAAGTCCTCGAGCTCGGCGAAGGCGACGATCTCGTCGAAGCGCTGGTCGATCTCCTTTCGGGAGAAGCCGAGGAGCGAGCCGTTCAAATAGACGTTGTCCCGGCCCGACAGCTCGGGCTGGAAGCCGGCGCCGAGCTCGAGCATCGCGGCAAGCTGGCCGCGCACGACGACCTGCCCGCTCGTCGGCTGCAAGATCCCGGCGATGCACTTGAGCAGCGTGGACTTGCCCGAGCCGTTGCGGCCGAGGATGCCCACGGTCTGGCCAGCGGGGATCTCCGCGTTCACCTCTCTCAGGGCCCAGAAGTCCTCGTGGGGCACTTGACCGGCGTGGATCACCCGCTCTTTCAGGGTCGAGTACTTCTCCTGGTAGAGGCGGAACCGCTTGGAGACCTGCTGGATCTCGATCGCTGCACCCATCGGGCCTAGAGCTCCTCGGCGAAGTTGCCCTCGATGCGCCCGAAGATGAAGAGCGCGAGGACCAACAGGACGAGGGAGGCGACGAGCACCCACGCGAGCATCTCGATGTAGAAGCCAATCGGGTAGTTCGTGCCGAACGGCGTGACCACGCCGTGCGCACCCACCGTGCCCCGCAGGCCATAGAGCACCCGCTGGAATACGAGCACGACTGGGGCGAGCGGGTCAGCGAGCATCAAGTCGGCGATCCAGCGGTGGTCGCCAGCGTTCACGAAATTGAACGAGTACACCATCGGGATGCCCCACTGCCATGCCAGCAGCAGCACGACGATCAGGTGCTCGATGTCGCGCATGTAGACGGTGACCGCCGACAAGAAGACCGAGAGCGCGGCGGTGAACAACACGAGGTCAACGATCGCCCACGGCAGCAACGGGAGCAGCGTCCAATCGGGTGCGATCCTCAGCCCGACGAGGAACAGCACGAGCACGATCATCTGGAACCCGAAGAAGACCGTCGCCGTGCCCACCTGGGACAGCGCGAGGATCTCGCGAGGGAACGCGACCTTCTTCACGATTGCGGCGTTGGAGACAAGGACCGAGGACGAGCCCATCAGGGCGGTCTGGAACAGCATCCAGACGATCAGGGCCGCGAACAGGTACAGGGCGAAGTCCTGCGCGTTGTTCTTCAAGAACTTCGTGAAGACGATGTCGTAGACGATGAGCATCACCGCAGGGTTGAGCAGCGACCACAACAGGCCGAGCACGCTGCCCTTGTACTTGACCTTCAGGTCCTTGCGGACGAGGAAGGCGAAGAGCTCGCGCGAGGCCCACAGCTCGCGAACGCGCGTGCCGAGCGGGACGCGGGCCGAGACGACCCGGGCCGGCAGCTCCCGCTCGCCCGAGACGACCCGCACCGGCGTCAGCGATTCGGCCAGGCCGGTGCGCGGCTTGGCAGATGACAGCCCTGCTCCGCCCATGGTGCTCATGGCGTGTATCCCTCGCAGCCCTGTGTCAAAGCTCTCGTCTTCTTCTCAGCAGGCGCTGCACCAACTGGCTCCCGGCGCCGGTGCGCGGGCCAGCCAGACACCAACTGGGCCGCACGCATACCGTTGCGAGAGCCTACTCGCCCTCCCCACATATTCGCCGCGAGGCAGCTGGCTAGCCCGATCCATCCTGCCTGCACCCCAGTGCGCGCGCTCGGTAGCATGCCGGCCACATGAGCGCCGCCACGAACAACGACCAGGAGCCGTCGTCGGGTCCCGCGTTCGCCCGTGCCCGCACGGTCTGGCGTGACCTCGAGCAGCTCCCCGACCAGCTGCGGCGCCTTGGGGACGAGCACTACTCGGCGGCCGAGCGCATCGACCGCGTCGAGCAGCGCCTCGCTGCCCTCGGCGAGCAGATGCTCGAGCTGCGCCAGCGCTTTGGCACCCTCGAGGACCGCTTCACCGACATCCAGGAGCGCTTCACCCCGCTCCAGCTGGCCCTCGAGCAGCTCCAGCGCGACCTTGCCTACCTCCCCCACCAAGCGAGCGAGCTCGACCGCGTGCGGCCCGAGCTCGCCGAGCTGCGCCACCAGCTCGCCGAGCGCCTGACGGCCGAGCGCGAGGCGACCGAGCTCGTCGGCCGGCTGCTGCGAGCCCACGAGGCGCGCCTCGAGGCCCTGGAAGACCGCGCCAGCGCCGAGGCGCCTGCTCCTCCGGCGTGACCCGGCGCGGGCGCCAAGGCGCTGGCGGCATCGTCGTCGACGCCTCGGCGCTGCAGAGCCCGATGAGCCGCGGGCGAGGCATCGGCCGCTACGCCGAACAGTGGATCACCGGGCTCGAGGCGCACGCGCCCGACCTCGTCAGCGCCTATCTGCTCGACTCCCGCCTCGCCCCGCCCGCCCTCAGCGAGGAGCTGCTCGCCACCGGGAAGTTCGCCCTGGTCGAGCACAGCGCTGCAGCGCTCGAGTCCGCCCGAGCGCTGCACGCGCTCTCGCCCTTCGACCCGGCGCTCGACCTCGTCACCATCTGGCCCGAGCGGATTGCCGCACGCGGCCTTGCGCGCTCGCTGACCGTCTACGACCTGATCCCGGCCCACAACCCCGAGGGCGAGCTCGCCGACCCGCTCGTGCGGCGGCGCTATCAGACGCGGCTCGAGCTCGTGCGCAGCGCCGAGCAGCTGCAGGTCATCTCTGAGGCCGTCGCCCGCGACGTCATCGAGCTGCTCGGCGTCCGGCCCGAGCGCATCAGCGTCGTCCGGCCCACCCCCGCCCCGCACTTCGTGCCCGGCCCTCCCGATGCCGCCCTGCTCGCCAAGGTGCTCGGGGAAAAGTGGCGCACGCCCTACGTGCTGGCACCAGCAGGCAGCCACCCGCGCAAGAACACCGAGCGGCTCGTCGAGGCGTGGGGTCTGCTCCCCCCCGACGTGCGCGACGCGCACCGCCTCGTGATCACCGGGGCCTTTGGCGAATCGACGGTCAACCACTACCAGCACCTCGCCAGCCTCGGCGGGTACTCCGACTCCCTCGCCGTCACGGGCGAGGTGGGCGAGGCCGAGATGGTGGCCGTGCTGCAGGGTGCCAAGCTCGTCTGCTACCCCTCCTCGGCCGAGGGCTTCGGCCTGCCCGTCGCCGAAGCGATCGCCTGTGGCGTGCCCGTGATCGCCTCCGACGTCGCCCCCTTCGACGAGCTGCTCGAGGCGCCGGCTCGCTTTGATCCGAGCCGGCCCGAGACGATCGGCGCGGCCCTGTTGTCGGTGCTGTTCGAGCCCCGCCATCTCGAGCGGGCCCGCGCCGCCGCCCGTCGCCTGCCGAGCGCCGAGCACGAGGCCGCCGTGGCCGCCGCCGCGCTCGAGCGCCTGGCCCAAGCCAGCACGCCCCGCTTGCCGCGGCCGCTTTGGCCACCCGCAGGGCGCGCTCGCCACGCTCCCCGGCGGGTGGCGCTCGTCAGCCCCTTCCCTCCCGCGCCGAGCGGGGTCGCTGGCTACAGCTACCACCTCGCCGAGGCCCTCGTCGCCACGGGCGAGGTGACGGTCGACGCGTTCGCCGACGGCCCCACCGACGGCCAGGAGGCGCCTGCGGAGGTGCCCGTGTGGCCCGCCGAGGCGCTCGAGTCCGTCGAGGCGCTGTGCGGGCACTACGACGCCGTCTGCTACGCGCTCGGCAACAGCCACCACCACCTCGGCGCCCTGTCGGTGCTGCAGCGCCGCGGCGGCACGGTGCTCGCCCACGACGTCCGCCTCTCGAACCTCTACCACTTCCGCTTCGGCGACCCCACCCTGCCCGACGACGCGTTGACCCGGGCCATCTTCGAGCTCTACCCCACCGGCTCGCTGCCCGGCGAGGTCGGCTGGGGCCGTGACATCTCCGCGCACGACCGCGAGCGCTACGGCCTGTTGATGGCGCGCGACGCGATCGCCCATGCCGAGCACTTCCTCGTGAGCTCGCCGGCGGCTGCGGAGCTGGCACGCCTCGACGCCCGCCCCAACGACGCCGCCAAGATCGCGGTCTTGCCCTTCGCGCTCGGCGTGCCTGGCCTGCACGGCGCCGGTTTCGATGCGGTCGGCACGAACCTCGCCGTGCCCGAACTCGCGGGCGCCGACCCGCTCATCGCCCACTTCGGGATCGTCGACCCGATGAAGCAGCCCGAGCTCCTCCTCGAGGCGTGCGCAAAGTTGGCCGACGAGCAGCCCGGCCTGCGCTGCGCCTTCATCGGCCCGATCGCCGAGGAGCTCGCCGGCACGCTGCGCGAGCTCGCCGGACGCCTTGGCATCGCCGGTCGCCTCGTGCTGAGCGGCCCGCTCTCGCCCTCGGCCTACCTCGAGGCGCTGTCTCGCACGGCGGTCGCCGTCCAGCTCCGCGCCGGCTTCAATGGCGAGGCGTCCGCGGCGGTCGGCGAGTGCCTGGCGGTCGGGGTGCCGACCGTGGTGAGCCGGACCGGCTGGGCCCGCAGCCTTCCCGGTGACGCCGTCGTCGCGCTCGACACGCCGATCAGCGTCGCGGAGCTGGCGACGGCGATCAGCCAGCTGATCAACGACCCGGCCCGCTCGGCGGCGCTGCGCCGCGCCGCGCAGCGCTTCGCGACCGCCAATAGCTTCGATCACACCGCCTGGGCGCTCCTCGACGTGCTCTTCCCGAACGCGCCGGCCCGCTCGGCGCGAGCAGGCCGGCGCTAGATCCGCAGCATCCGCCGCCCGCGGTTCACCAGGCGCCCGAACGGGCTGTTCGCCCGCGAGCCGCGCACGAGCACACCAAAGGGGCGCAGCAGGCGGTGCAGGACGAGGCGCGGCAGGGTCCGGCGCTCGAGCGTCGGGTCGCCCTCGACCATCAACAGGTGCTGCAGGTCTTCTTCGGGCTCGGGCGGGATCGGCCGCCCGCGGCGCGTGGCCTGGCGGGCGAGCCGCTGACGGCGGGCGTTGCGGGCGCGCTGGCGGACCAGGTCCAAAATCTCGGCCCGCGGGTCGGCCACGCCGTCGCCGGCGCTCGGCCAGCCCTCGCCGACGCTGCGTTCCCCGAGCGGCTCGCGCCGCTCGGCGATCATGACCCGCTCCGGGCCGACGCCGGGGACCTCGAGCATGCGCAGGCGGTCTTCTTCGTTGGCGACCACGATCTGGTCGGCCTTGGCCCACAGCCCCGCCATCGTGCGGCCACCGAGACCGGCCGGGATCGGCATCGGCGAGTCCATCCACACGCTGACCTCGCCGAAACCCCGCACCGCCCAGCTCAGCAGGCCGCCGAGCAGTGCCCGCTCGAAGCGCTGGGTGTCGGGGCGGAAGGGGAGGTTCGGCTCGAAGCGCAGCACCAGGCGGTCGAAGTGCCGGGAGGCGGCCGCGAGGCGGATCGGGAGGTGGAAGCCCTGCAGGCGGGCGTGCTGGTGGGAGACCGCGCGCATGTCGGCCGAGACGACCTGGATCTGATGGCCCTCGGCGCCCACCCGCGCGGCCTCGGCGGCAAAGGCCAGCGCACTCGGCCCGCCGACGGGGGGCACGGTGCCGACGAACATCACCCTCATGGCCGCCCCGCCCAGTCAAAGCTCGCCAGCATGGCCTCGAGCCGGTCGATCACCTGGTCCCAGGTGTAGTTGGCGAGCACGTACTCCCGGCCGCGCTCGGCAAGCGCGGCTGCGGACTTCGGCGCCTCGGCGATGAAAGCGAGGCACTCGCCGAGCTCGAGCTCGTCGAGGTAGGTGAGGCCGCCGCCCGAGCGCTCGCAGTGCCAGTTGACGACCGCCCCGGCGCCGTTCGCGACGACCGGCGTGCCCGCCAGCCAGGACTCCATGATCGTGCGCGAGAAGCTCTCGTTGGCGCTCGGCTGCAACAGCGCGTCGGCAGCGGCGAAGGCGTCAGGGAGCTCGCCGTCTTCGAGGTAGCCGAGGTCGATGACCCGGCTCGTCAGCTCGTCAGGGATCTCAGGGTCGCCGACGCCGGCGGTCACGAGGTCGAAGGGCAGCGAGTGGCGCAGCAGCGCCGCCTCAAAGGCGCGCAGCAGGCTGAACCAGCCCTTTCCCTCCTCGCGGCGGCCGGCGTAGAGGACAAAGGGGCGCTCGAGGCCATAGCGGCTGCGAAAGCCCGCGGGGTCGTAGGCCTCGGGCAGCTCAACGGCTGCGCCGAGCACCCCGTGGCGAGGCGACAGGCGGGGCGCGATCCGGTGGCCGAGCTCGTGCTCGGGCTCAGAGAGGAACCACACCCCGGCGACCTCGGTGAGCGTCGCCCGCACGAGGCGCAGCCAGGCGTAGTGCTCGTCGTGCAGGCACGGCATGACGATCGTGCGCTCGGGCGCCACCGCGGCGCCATAGATGGTCGTCCAGAACAGATACGGCGAGCAGATCACGGCGTCGAACTCGCTGGCGTGGGCCAAAAGGTGCAGGTAGAGGCCGGGGACGCGCAGCCGGCCATTGAGCCAGGAGACCTCCTCGAGCGCGCTGACCTGGTCACCGGCCGCGATCCGCCGCTCGAGCTCGATCGAGACGAGGCGGGAGAAGGTGTGGCTGGTGCGAAAGCGCCGCACCGTGAGGCCATCCTCTTCGCTCGCGCCCTCCTCGTACTCGTTCGCCCACGTGTAGTGGTTCGTGGCGCACGTGGTGAGCACCTCGACCTCGTGCCCGCGCCTGGCAAGGCCGCGCGCGGCTTCGGCCATGACGGCCTCGGAGCCGCCGACCACGCTTCGCCCATAGCGGGGAGCGACGAAGGCCACCCGCTTGTGGCGGCCGGTGCTAGTTGTCACGCCGGACCTCGCTTCCCGTCTCGGTGGGCCGATGCTACGCCGCGGCGCGCTCGTGCGGCGCCACGGGGGACGCGCGTCGACGCTCGAGGCCCGCTCGGGCACCCCTCAGGTCGCCTCGGCGCCTCAGGTTCACTCGGGCAGAGAGCGACGCCACCGCCAGCGCGCGCCTCGGTACGATCGGGCGGCGCGTGACGGCGCGTCCGCGGCCGAGCCGATCGGCGGTCCGGTCGAGCGCCCGCGCGCGAGATTGCAGTCGAGGTTGATGCTCCATGCCGCACCAGCGACCCCCCCTCCGCCCCGTCGCGTGGCGCGCCGCGCTGGCGCTCGTGCTCGCGGCGCTGCTCGCGCCGCTGTGGGCAGGGGCGAGCGCCTTCGCTTCGACCGGGGCGCCGTCGTTCCCCCAGCCGGACTGGGTGGACACCGTCGGCCCTGTCGCCCTCAGCTCGCCGGCCACGGGCGTGATCGACGGAGTGCCGGTGGTCGCCTTCGGCACCGAGAGCGGCTACCTGTATGTGGTCAACGCTCGGACGGGTCGCAATCTGGCGGGCTGGCCCCAGGCCGTGGACATCGCGCCAGGAGTGCCGACCGCGGTCGAGTCGAGCCCGACGATCGCCTATCTCGACGGCAGCAACCAACCCCCCACCATCATCGTGGGCGCCGGCTCGACCTATGTCCCTGACCAGCAGGGCGGGCTCATCGCCTTCAACGCCAACGGCACGGTGCGCTTCCGCTTTGCCACCAAGATCATCTTTAACGAGTGGAGCACGACGGGCCCGAACATCTACCACAACGGCGTCTTCTCGACGCCGGCGATCGGTGACGTGACGGGCAACGGCCAGCAAGACATCGTCTTCGGCTCTTGGGACCACGACCTGTACGCGCTCACGCCGCAGGGAAAGCTCGTCCCGGGCTTTCCGGTCAACAACCTCGACACGATCTGGTCGTCCCCGGCGTTGTTCCACCTGCGGGGCACGAGCGACCAAGAGGACATCTTCATCGGCGGCGACGCCTCGGGCCGCGGGGGCTGCCACGGCGGCTTCATCAGCGACTACACCTACCGCAATGGGGGACCCCATCTCTCCTGGCAGCACTGTGAGAACCAGACGATCTGGTCCTCTCCGGCGATCGGGGTCATCGACGCCACCGGGCGGCCGGCCGTGGTGGTCGGCACCGGATTCGGCGAGCCGCCCCCCTACAAGAGCGACTCCTACAAGCTGTTCGCGTTCTACGCCGACAACGGGAGTGCGGTGCCGGGCTGGCCGGTGAAGACCGCCGGTCCCGCTTTCGGCTCGCCCGCGATCGGCACCCTGCCTGGCAGCTCGACCCCTTCGGTGGTGGACACCAGCTGGTGCACGGCGTGCACGAACCCGGGAGGGACCTCGATGGTCTACGCCTGGAGCGGCAGCGGCCACCAGCTGTGGAGCCAGAAGCTGCCCGGCGGCAACGATTTCTCCTCGCCGGTGCTGGTCGACCTGACCGGACAGGGGGTCAACGACGTGGTGGTGGGCTCGTCGGCGGGGATGTACGCGCTCAACGGCGCGAACGGCGACTTCTTGTTCGGCACCTCGGCGGGCTCGCCGATCAACACGAGCTCGATGCTGAACTCTGCTGCGGTCTTCGACGTGCCCGGCCACGGCCGCGGCAGCGGGTGGCACCTGTTCGAGGCCTGCGGCGGCCCGCGCCAGGTGACCTCGACCGGCCTGCTCTATGACTACCCGCTGCCGACCAAGCCGGCGATTGCACCGGCGTGGGCCGGCTGGCGCGACGGGCCGGACCACACCGGAGTCGCCGATCAGACGATCCCGCCGGCCACCACGACGAGTTGAACGACGCCCGAGCCGGGCGTTGCGGTCCTTTGGGCCGCTACTGTCCCGCGCTCAGGCTCGTGGCCTGGCGTGCCGAGGTGATCACCTGGTCGATGAAGCCGTACTCGCGAGCCTCTTCGGCGGTGAACCACCGGTCGCGGTCCGAGTCCGCCTCGATCCGCTCGACCGGCTGGCCCGTGTGCTCGGCGATGCGCTCGGCCATCATCCGCTTCAAGTAGACGATCTGCTCGGCCTGGATCGCGATGTCAGCCGCCTGGCCTTGCATCTGGCCCGAGGGCTGGTGCATCAAGATGCGCGAGTGGGGCAGCGCGTAGCGCTTGCCGTGCGCGCCGGCGCACAGGAGGAACTGGCCCATCGAGGCGGCCAAGCCCAAACAGATCGTCGAGACGTCGCAGCGGACGTATTGCATCGTGTCGTAGATGGCAAGACCGTCGGTCACCGAGCCGCCCGGCGAGTTGATGTACAGCGCGATGTCCCGGTCGGGGTCCTCCGCCTCGAGCAACAGCAGCTGGGCACAGATGCTGTTGGCGGACGCCTGATCGACCTGAGTGCCGAGGAAGACAATTCGCTCGCGCAAGAGCCGCTGGAAGAGCTCGGCGCTGGCGTCCCCGGGAGCGGCGAGCGCCTGGACCAACCCCGGGCTCGGCACGGCGATCTCTGTGGTCATGACCCAAGGCTACCTCGCCGCCGCTGCCGATCAGCCCGACCGCTGACCTGGAGAATCACTACGCTGGTCACCAACGCGGGCGTGGCGAAATGGCAGACGCGCCGGGTTTAGGTCCCGGTCCCTTCGGGGGTGAGAGTTCGAGTCTCTCCGCCCGCACGAGCCTGTGCCCAGGCGGCAGGTCAAGCGATCGCCAGCTCGCCCACTCTGCCGTGTCCGTTGCTAGCGGATTGCTGACGGCGAGGTGGGCAGATGGCGGGTCACTTCCGCAAGCGTGGGACGCGCTGGTACTTCTGGATCGAGCTCGATCCCCCGACGGGCAGAGGCCGGCGGCGCTCGGTCAGCGATGCTCGCACTCGGCGGAAGCGAGGACGTCGACGCGAGTCCTGAGGAAAGGCGCGCAAGGGCAACCAGCAACGACGTTGATCCCTCGTGGAGGTGCTGCACAGCGGTCGCGCTCGGCACGGCCGGCGTCGAATGCACGGTCCGAACGCGCGACTTCAGCGTGCACTGGCCGCTGGTGGCAGGCGAGTCGTCGCTGAACAACTCCCCGATGAGTCGACCTCGCCATTCGAGAACGCCGCAGCGATGGCACCGAATAGCTGCTCCGGCGTCGGCGGAACGCCGGCCCGGGCCTCACCTGACGCTTCGCCCGAGCGTGCGCGCCCACCAGGCGACATCGACGCGTCGCGAGCGCTCGCCCGCCGAGCGCGGCCTTCCTCGCCAGACCGCGCACGCGTCTCACGTCGGGCGCACCCGCACCAGCGCGTCGACCAGGCCGTCGTCGGCGAGTGCGATGGCCTCGTCGAGGCTGAACCAGCGGACCTGCTGGCTCTCACCTGGCGCAGGACTGGGATCGGCATCGTCGCCCTCGAGCAAATACCGCAGATCGAGGTGCAGATGCTCGCCCGCGGGATGAACGTCGAGGTGAAAGGGCTGCGGCTCCACCGAAACGTGGCGAAGCGCCAACCCCGTCTCCTCGCTCGCCTCGCGCAGCGCCGCTGCCTCGGGTGCCTCGCCCGCCTCGACATGACCGCCTGGCTGCAGCCACATCCCGAGCCGCTTGTGGAGGTGGAGCACCGTCCCGCGCCGTCCCACGATGACGGCCGACGCCGTCACGTGCACCGGGTCCGCGTTCCGCTCGAAGGGGGCACCTAGGCGCGCGAGCTCGGCGAAGAAGCGCTCTTTCGATGCGAGCTCTCGCGCGCTGCGCGCGCCGAAGTGCGCAACCCATGACCGCACCGCTTCCACGCGCGGGTCGCGACGTGGACCGGGATGTGGGCCGTTCACGCGCGCCACGCTAGCCAGGGCCGCAGTGCTGCGCCCTTGCTCCAGGACACGGTTCAGCGGACCGCCAGGTCGACCGATAACAATGACGCCATGTCGATCGCGACGCCTCCGCTCCGCCACGTGCTGGTCGTCGAGGACGACGAGGACGTCGCGGCGTTGCTCGGCGCCTACCTCCGGCGTCTCGACTGCACCGTGACGCTGGCGAGCTCGGGCGAGCTCGGGGTGGAGGCGGCCCGCAGCCGCCCCCCCGACGTGGCGATCGTCGACATCTTGCTCCCCGGCATCAACGGCTGGGAGGTGATCGCCCGACTGAGCAACCGCCGGGGCGGTACGTGCACGATGGTCAGTATGTCCGTCGCTGATTTCGACGAGGCCGAGCATCCGGGCGTCCTGTTGCGCCTTCCCAAGCCCTTCACCTGGGCTGATGTGAAGCGAGTCGTGGCGCCGCTATTGAATTGAGGCAAGGGTCGGGACAGGGAGGAACCCGTGAGCCTCATTCTCGTCGCCGACGATGACCGCGACATTCGCGACCTCGTCGCCTTCAAGCTGTCCAACGCCGGCCACGAGGTCGTCGCCGTCGAGGACGGGCCGAGCGCGCTCGGTGCGCTCGCTGACCGCCTCGTCGAGGTCGCGATCCTCGACGTGAGCATGCCCGGGATGTCGGGCTTCGATGTCTGTCGGTCGATGCGCAGCGAAGCGCGCACCGCAAGCATCCCTGTCCTGTTGCTGACGGCAAAGGCGCAAGAGGCCGACGTGCAGACCGGCTTTGCCTACGGCGCCGACGACTACATCGTCAAGCCGTTCAGCCCAAGAGAGCTCCTCAGTCGCGTCGAGGCCGTCCTCGCCCGCTCCCGGAGGTGACCGCCGCCGTCGACCTCGTCGAGGCGATGGCGGCGCTCGTCGCCTTCCTCTTGGTGCTCGTCGTGGCGGCGCGCTTTGCACGCCTCGTCCGCGCAAGACAGCGTGATGCTCGTATCGCGCCGCTGCGTCAAGAGCTCCTCGCGATGATCGCGAGCGAAGATCTCGCAGCACTCGAGGGCTTCCGGCGCCTCGCGCCGGCGCGTTGGCGGTTGTTCGAGCCGTCCGTGCTCTCCCTCACCGCCAAGCTGCGCGGCGAGTCCCAGCGCGCGCTCATCACGCTCTGTTGCGAACTGGGCACCTTAGAACGCGCACTGTCCGCGTCGCGTTCGGCTCGTGCCGCCCGGCGCGCCGTCGCCGCCGAGGCCCTCGGCACGATCGGGACCAACGAGGCGGTCACGCGCCTCAGCATGCTCGCCCGCGACCGCTCCGCGTTCGTCCGTGCCGCCGCCGTGCGCGCGCTCGGTCGCAGCGGGCGCAGCGCGGGGGTGGGACCGCTCATTGCTGCGCTCGAGCCCGGCTCGGGGGTACCCCACCGCTTCGTCGCCCAAGCGCTCCTGCGGCTCGGCGAGCCATCGGCGCCCGGCCTGATCGCCGCACTCGGACATCCCCATAGCGAGGTGCGCGAGCGCGCGGCCGAGATCCTCGGCCTCCTCGGCACGCGTTCCGCCGTCCCGGCACTGCTTCAAGCGTGTGGCAGCGACGTGGCGAGAGCGCTTCGGCTGCATGCATTGCGCGCGCTCGGACGTCTCGGCGCACCACAAGCCTTCAGCGTGCTGTGCGAAGCCGCCGAGCACGGTGAGGACGAGGACCTGCGCCGCCTCGCCGTGCAAGCACTCGGACGCCTCGGCCACCTCGGTGCCGTCCCGATCCTTGCCGCCGTCGTCGCCACGGGCCCCGATCGGCTGGCGGCGATCGCCGCCGAGAGCCTGGTCGCGCTGAAGGCACCGGGCGAAGCGGCACTGTCCGAGCTCGCCACGAGCGCGTGCGGGCCAGCGCAGCTGCACGCCAAGGCGGCGCTCGTCTTCGCCCATCGTGGTGAGCGTGCTGGCGCTCCAGCTGGGAGCGAGCTGAAGGCCTTCTCGTGAGGAGTGACGTCGGCCACGTGCTCGTCGCGACGGACTGGTTCGTGCTCGCCTACTTCTTTGCCATCAATTCCGGTTATCTCGCCCTGATCGCCCTGGCGGCAATCGAGTTCGTGCGCCACGGTCGCCTGCAAGGTGCGCTCGGCTACGACGACACCTTCGTCAACCCGCTGGCACCGCCGGTCTCGATCATCCTGCCGACCTACAACGAACAAGCTGGGATCGTGACGAGCGTGGCGGCCATGCTCGCCCTTCGCTACCCCGAATTCGAGGTTGTCGTCGTCCTGGACGGATGCACCGACGACTCCTTTTCGGTGTTGGAGCGCGCCTTCGACCTCATCGAGATGCCCTGCGTGGTCGTCGAGCAGATCCCGACGCGCGTGCCGCCGACCGCCAAGTTCGTCGCTGCGGGGGCGGCGCCGCTCGTCGTGATCACCAAGGAGAACTCCGGGCGCGCCGATGCCATCAACGTCGGCATCAACGCCTCGCGCTACCCCCTGGTGTGCATGGTCGACGCCGATTCCATCCTCGATCCCGAGGCGTTGCTGCACGTCGCCCAGCCCTTCATGGACGATCCCGAGCGCGTGATCGCGACCGGTGGGGTCATCCGGGCCGCCAACGGCTGTCGCATCCGTCACGGCCGCATCATGGAGGTCCGGATGCCTCGGCCCTGGATCGCGCGGATCCAGGTAATGGAGTACCTCCGGGCCTTCTTGCTCGGGCGCACGGGCTGGTCCCGCCTCGGCAGCCTGCTCATCATCTCCGGTGCCTTCGGTCTGTTCCGCAAGGACCTGGTGATCGAGGTGGGTGGCCTGGACCCGACCTGCATCGGCGAGGACGCCGAGCTCGTCGTGCGCCTCCATAAGGCCATGCGCCAGGCACGCCGCCCCTACCGCGTCGTCTTCGTCGCCGAGCCGGTCTCGTGGACTGAGGTCCCTGAGACCGCCCGGGTGCTCGCCCGCCAGCGTCGGCGCTGGGCGCGTGGCCTCGCCGAGGTGCTCTGGCGCCACCGCTCGATGATCGGCAATCCCCGCTATGGGCGGATCGGCCTGCTCGCGATGCCGTACTTCGTGGTCTTTGAGTACCTCGCCCCCTTCATCCAGATCGCCGGGCTCGCGGCGGTCGCCGTCGCCTTGGCGCTGGGCGCGATCAACGTCGTCTTCGGCGTCGTCTTCCTCCTCGTCGCCCTCGGCTATGGGTTGCTGGTGTCGATCGCCGCCCTCGTCATCGAAGAGCTCTCCTTCCATCGCTACGCGCGCTGGCGCGACCTCGCGATCGCGGTGGCGGCCGCCACCCTTGAGAACTTCGGCTACCGCCAGCTGACCGCGCTCTGGCAGCTCCAGGGCACCTGGGCCGCACTGCGCCGCAAACGGGCCGTCTGGGGCGAGATGACCCGGACCGGCTTCACCCTGGAAGCGCCCGCCGATCTGGCACCAAGCGGGGGCGGCCGTGGCGAGTAAGCCGGCGCCTTCGCGCCGCAGCGCCCAGCCGATCCGCCGGTTGCTGCGACGCAACGTCGCCGTGCTCTTCGTGCTCACCGTGCTCGCCGGAGCAGCGGGGGTGGCGGCGATCGGCGTCATCACCCAGCGCGTCGACCGCATCACCCAGCAGCTCGAGCCGCTGGCGAGCGCCAACGCGGCGATCCTGCAGGCCCTCACGAACGCCGAGACAGGCGAGCGCGGCTATGTGCTCACCGGCCAGCCCGCCTTCCTCGCGCCCTATCGCGCCGGGCGCGCCGCCTACCCGCGTGCCGTCGCCCGGGCGCGCCGACTCGCCGCCGGCAACCCGAGCGAGCAGACCGAGCTGAGGCGCGAGGTGGCACTCGGCACCGCCTGGCTCGAGGACTACGCAGCCCCCTCGGTCCACTATGTCGAGACCCTGCACACAACGCCGGCGACCGGCGGGTTGAGCCTCGCCGCCGGCAAGCGAGACTTCGACGCGCTGCGCGCGACGAACGCCCGGTTCACCGCAAGCCTCGCTGCCGCGATCGCAACGGCCGACAGCGACGCCCACCAGGACGAGCGGGACGCCGTCGTCGTCATCTGCTTGGTAACCCTCCTCGGCCTCCTCATCGGCGCCGTTAGCTCGTGGTCGCTGTCACGCCAGGTCGCCCCGCCGCTCCAGGATCTCGCCGGCATCCTCGCCCGCCAACGCGGCGGTGAGCGCTCGCTCCGGGCCACCGTGAGCGGCACCGCCGAGGTGCAGGCGGTCGCCGAGGCGGCCAACGAGCTCGCCGACGCGATCGACGAGGCGGCTGCGGTGCGCGCCTATCGGGACCGGCTCCGCTCGGTCGTGCGCGAGCTCGGGCTGCAGCTGAGCGAGCGCCTCGAGCTCGAGACGCTGCTCGCCGAGATGCCGGTGCGCGTCGCCATGGCCCTTGACCTCGATCTCGTGGCGATCGTGCTCGAAGACGGCGCGCAGCGCGTCGGCATGTGGCAGGCCGAGCTCCTGCCTGATCTCACTGGGCGCATCGGCGCCCTGGGCGAGCTGCTCACCGAGCGCGCGAACCGACCCGTCCGCGTCCGACTCGACGACCAAGAGCTCGCAAGGACCGCCGCGCCCGACGCCCGCGAGGTCGCCGCGGCGCTCGCTGCGGCCGGCCTGCGCGAGCTCACCGTGTGCCCCCTCGGGGTCGACAGTGCCACCGCAGGGCTGCTCGTGCTCGGCCGTCGCGGCGAGCTGCGACCGTGGAACGAGGAGAGCCGCGACATTGCGGCGAGCCTCGGCGCCGACGTCGAGCGGGCGCTCGCCAACGCGGCGCTCTATGAGCGCCAAGGGCGTCTCGTGCGCGAGCTGCAGCGCCTCGACCGGGCCCGGGATGAGTTCGTCTCGGCCGTCTCCCACGAGCTGCGCTCGCCGCTCACGAGCATCCGCGGCTACCTCGAGCTCCTCCACGACGGCGACGCCGGGGCGCTGAACGCCGAGCAGGCGGCGATGGTCGAGGTCGTCCAGCGCAACGCGGTCCGCCTCGGTGCGCTGATCGAGGACCTGTTGACCGTCAGCCGGCTCGAGGCCAACGGCGCCCGCCTGCGCAGCGACAAGGTGGCGCTCAACCGCCTCGTCAGCGCGGTGGTCGAGGTGATCCTGCCCGAAGCCGAGCGCAAGGCGTTGCGGTTGTCGGTCGGCCACGCCGACGACGACCCGAGCGTGATCGGCGACCGCGTCGCCCTTGAGCGCGTGCTGCTCAATTTGATGAGCAACGCCGTGAAGTTCACGCCAGCGGGCGGGTCGGTGTCGATCACGGTGCGATCAGAAGACGATCGCGCGCGCGTGCAGGTCGCCGACAGCGGGATGGGCATCCCCCTCGAGGATCAGCCGCGCCTGTTCGAACGCTTCTTCCGGGCGCAGAACGCCGGCCAAGCGGGTATCGCGGGCACCGGGCTCGGGCTCCACATCGCTCGGAGCCTCGCCGAACAGCACGGCGGGGGACTCACGCTGAGCTCGGTGGAAGGCGAAGGCTCGAGCTTCGAGCTCGACCTGCCGCTTGCTCGGACCAGCCAGCCCAGCGCGCCCTGATCGAGCGGTCAGCGCCTCGATGGGTGCACCGCATCGATCGAGCGCTGCGCCTCGAGCAAGAAGCGACGCGAATGGCAGACGAAGGCGCCGTGCTGGGCGATGTGCTCATGCATCGCCACGAGCGCGTCGTGGTAGCGCTCGGCGGAAAAGCCCGGCACGGTCCAGCACACCTTGCGCAAGAAGTAGACGACCGCCCCGACATCGAAGAACTCGACCCGCAGCGTCGCTTCACGGGCGTCGTTCACGACAAGGCCGGCCGCGGTGGCGGCGGCGATCGCCCGGTCGAGCCGGCGGGCGGGATTGATGGGCTGGGGTCCCATGATGAAATCTGTGAGCTCGCGGTTGGTGCCCGCGCCGATCTGCTGGGAGAACAAGCGGCCCCCGGGACGCAGCACGCGGGCGATCTCGCTCCAGTTGTTCGTCACCGGGTGGCGGCTCGAGACGAACTCGATGCTCGAGTCGGGCACCGGAACGGGGGCGTCGTCGGGGATCTCGACGACGCCGACACCGAGCGCACCAAGCCGCTCGCGCGCCAATGCGGCGTTCGGAGCATAGGACTGGGTCGCCACGACTCGCTCCGGGACGCGCCGGGCTCGACCCAGCGCGAAGGCGAAGACCTCGCCGCCCCCGGTCTGGAGGTCGAGTGCCGACGCGACCTGTCCCAGCCGGTCCGCGAGCGCCAGCGCGTAGCCCCACGGCGGGCGCTCCTTTCTCGCCCGCCCGGCGAGGAAGGAGAAGTCCCAGCCAGAGATGTCGGCGGCCGCCCCCTCGGCAATCAGCGCCTCGACGGATCGCTGCATTGCCCCAGCATCGCTGCCGAGCGCGGCGCGCACCAGGTCCTCAGGCGCGCCGGCACCACAGCGAGCGGACGTCGCCGTCCTCGTCGCGAGCGACGACGATCGCGCCAAAGCCGTGTCCGGCGAGCGCCGGGGCGAGCGCGTCGGCCTGGTCGCCGCCGAGCTCGAGGAGCAACGAGCCTCCCGGGCGGAGCAGGACCGCCGCCTCGGCGACAGCCCGCTCGAGCAGGACCGTTCCCCCCGACCCCCCGTCGAGGGCGCCGAGCGGCTCGTGGGTGAGCACGTCGCGAGGCAAGCGTGCGAGCTCCTCGCTCGGCACGTAGGGGACGATCCCGGTGACGAGATCGACGCCGCCGGCCAGTGCGGGCAACAGCGCCATCGCGAGGTCGCTCCGAATCGCCTCGACGCCGTTCGCCGCCGCGCACGCCAGCGCCGCGGGATCGAGGTCGGTACCGATCACACGGGCGAACCCGCGCCGGCAGCCGAGCGCCACGGGGATCGGGCCCGCCCCGGTGCACAGGTCGACCGCCACCCCGCCCGGCGCCAGGCGGCGACGGGCCTCACGGGCGAGCGGCTCGCTCTGCCAGCGCGGCACGTACACCCCAGGGTGGACGACGATCACCTCGCCACAAAAGGTCGTCTGCCCCGTGATCCACGCCAGTGGCTCACCCGCAACGCGCCGTGCCACGAAGCGATCGAGGGTACCGAGATCGCCGTGGGCCGCCGCCCACAGCTCGGCCGCCTCCTCCTCGGCGGCGACGCAACCCACCTCGGCGAGGCGCGTCGCGAGCGCCCCCCGCAGCGCGGCCGTGGGATCGGTCAGCTCGCCGGGACCGCCAGCTCGCCGAGCGCGGACCAACCGTCCTGGTCGATCGTGAAATTGATGATCTCTGGCGTCGCGACGAGATGTGGCGGCAGGGTCCGTCGCGCCTCGGCGAAGTGCGCCGAGCTCACGTGCGCGGCCCCCGCGTCACCATCCGCGAACGCCTCGAGCAGGACGTATTCGCTCGGGTCCTCAACACTGCGCGACCAGTCGAACCAGCGGCACCCCGGCTCGGCACGCGTCGCGGCGGTGAAGGGCCCGACGATCTCGGGCCAGTCCTCAGCGAACTCGGCACGCACCTTGAACTTCGCGGCGATGAAGATCATCGGCCCCCCTGTAGTGATTGAACCGCGTCGGTCGCCCGACGCTACCGCGGGCCGCCGCGGCCTCCTGCGGGCGGCGCTGTGGTCGAATCGGGCCATGACCATCGTCAAGATCAATGCCATCACCGTTCCCGAAACCGGCGGGGACGAGCTGGCGCAGCGATTTGCGGCTCGCGCCGGCGCCGTCGATCACCAGGACGGCTTCGAGGGCTTCGAGCTCCTGCGCCCCACCGATGGCCGCAGCACCTGGCTCGTCGTGACGCGCTGGCGCGACGAGGAGGCCTTCGCCGCCTGGGTGAGCTCCCCCGCCTTCGCCCACGGCCACGCCGACGCCGCCCGTCCCGGTGCCGACGGCGGTCCCGTGGCGGTGTCGTCGGAGGTCTGGTCCTTCGAGCCGAGCGTCGCCTCGTCGCCCACGTCCTCCAGCTGAGGACTCAGCGTCACGGGCGCTCACGCCGCGTCGCGGGCGCTCGCCTTCTCAAGCGTGGGGAACAGGTAGCCGAAGCCGGCGATCGCGCTGCCGAGCAGCATGATCCCCATGCCGGCCAGGCGAAGCGGGTGGCTGGCGGTGAGCAGGCCGCCCGCTCCAGCCAGCGCCACGCCGAGCGCGCCGACGATGCCGCTCAGCCGGGCGATGCGCTCGGCCCCGCGCACCCGCGCCACGAGCAGGACCGCACCGATGGCGAGCGGGATGCCGAGCGCGGCGTGCAGTTGGTAGAGGGCGACGTGGCTCGGCGGCGTGAAGCCGCTCGGGCGGCCAAAGGGCACGAGGACGAGCGTCACCACGCCGAGCGCGAGCTCGAGGCCGACGAGGACCGCCAAGGCCGTGGCGAAGCGGCCGGTCGCCGCCTCGACGGTGAGCCGGGCGACGGGGCCGGGGAGCGGGCGGAGCGTGGCCGGTGCCGCCTTGCGGGCGCGGTAGGCGTCGGGGTCCTCGTGGATCAGATACCACCACCCGATCAGCGCCAAGACGGCAAAGACCGGCCACTCGACCGAGTAGAACCAGCTGAGGGTGTTGCCAGCGAGCGCGCGCGTCGCCTGCCACCAGCCGGCGAGCGCACACCCGGGCGCGAGCACGGCCACCTCGAGGTGCAACAGCAGCGCCCGGCGGGAGCACCAGCGCTGGCGCCACGCCACCGCCGGTGCGACCGACGGCGCCCCCGGGGTGCCCGCCAGCTCGACATAGCGCCGGGTCATCGCCCGCTCGGCGACAAAGGCGCAGAACGGCACGGTGCCGGCCAGCAAGACGAGCAGCATCTTGCCCTTAGAGATGGCGAGCTGGCGGGTCAGCTGGAAGGCGGTCCCGAGATAGATCAGGTACAAGATCCCGTGCAAGGTGCCGACCGTGTCGGCGACGCCGGGGTGGTGGAAGGCGAACTGCAGCGGCAGGCCGACGAAGACGAGCACGATGAGCAAGATGGCCGTGGTGAAGGCCATCACCCGGTAGCGCTGCAGCGCTCCGCGGCGCGGCGAGCGAGTCGGCGCGATGTCGGCGACGACGCCTTGGTGGAGCATCGCTAAAGCCTCCCACATCGCCCATCGGCGAGCCGGAAGCCGACCGATCGCCGGTAGACCCGATCGATGCCATCAGACCAACAACATTTCGCCTACGCCGTGGACCGGCGCTTCGCCGTGCTGTTGGCCCTCATCGGCGCCGACGTTGCCCGCGATGGCGTCGCGCTCGACGCCGCGGGCTTCTTCGCCCGGCTCGGGCCGGTCCGCCTGGCGACCAAGCGCTCCAACGTCCTCGGCGCGCACGTCACCGGCCCCTATCACTGGTGGAAGGCGATCGGGATCCGCCGCTCGTTCGCCGACAGCGGACTCACCTTTGGCACGAACGCCCGGGCTGGCGTCTGCGTCCACTTCGCCACCCCCGTCCCCTCACCGCTTCGGCGGCGGGGCCACGAGGCGCTGACGGTGACCGTCGCCGACCCCGACGGTCTCGTCGCCGCCCTCCAAGGCGCGCCTTCCCCTTGAGTCGTTGCGGACGGTGAGCATCCCCAGGCAGGCTGGCGCATGCCCGCCGACCGCTACACCCACGGCCACCACGAGAGCGTGCTGCGCTCGCACCGCTGGCGAACGGCGGAGAACTCCGCCGGCTACCTCCTCGCCCACCTCCAGGCGGGCCAGCGACTCTTGGATGTCGGCTGCGGACCGGGAACCTTGACCGCCGACCTCGCGGCGCGCGTCGCCCCAGGCGAGGTCGTCGCCGTCGACCGCGCCGAAGAGGTCCTCGCCGAAGCAACCCGCGAGTTCGCGCGCCGCGGCCTCACCAACGTGCGCGCCGAGGCCGGCGACGTCTACGCGCTCGCCTTTGCCGACGGGTCCTTCGACGTCGTGCATGCGCACCAAGTCCTCCAGCACCTAAGCGACCCGGTGGCGGCGCTCGGCGAGATGGCGCGGGTGACCGCGAGCGGCGGGTGGCTGGCGGTGCGCGAGAGCGACTACCCCGGCATGCACTGGTACCCGCACGATCCTTTGCTCGAGCGCTGGCTCGAGCTCTACCTCGCGCTCGCCCGAGCCAATCACGCCGAGCCGGCGGCGGGGCGACACCTGCTCGCCTGGGCCCACGCCGCCGGTCTCGCCGAGGTCGAGGTCACCGCCACGGCGTGGTGCTTCGCAGATCCCGACCAGCGGGCGTGGTGGGGCGGGTTGTGGGCCGAGCGCGTCGAGCACTCCGCGTTCGCCGAGCAGGCGATCGCAGGCGGCCACGCCACGATCGGCGAGCTCGCCGAGATCGCCGCCGCCTGGCGAGAATGGGCGGCGAGCGCGGACGGCTACTTCGTCGTCCCCCACGGCGAACTCCTCGCCCGGTGGTCGCACCCCGTCAGGCGATGACGAGGCGCGCCGCGAACCCAAAGGGAAGCGCGGCGATGATCAGCACGACGATGCGCAGCCACATCGGGGCACCGGCGCTTTGGAACAGCGCCTCGTGCAGCCGCTCGATCGGCAGCGTCGGCACCGTCGAGTTGTGGACGAGCAGGCGCGGCAGGAACGTGACCGCGATCAGGCCGGCGACGGCGGCGAGCGGCGCCGCCACGAGTGGCCCGGTCGCGACGACGGCGATTCCGGCGGCGACGAGCGCGAGTGCCGCGGTCCCGGCGGCGACGCCGTGGGGCAGGTAGAAGAACGACGCGATCCCGAGCGCGGCGAGCAGGAGGCTGATCAGCGAGCGCAACCGGAGCGTGCTGCGGGCGGCCACGACCAACAAGAGCGCCGTCACCCCGGGGAGCGCCACCGCGACGATCGCCGTGAGCGCCTCGATCACCCGTTGCGGCGCGCCGTGGCGGGCCGCTGCGTGCAACAGGTCGAGGCCCCCGGTGCCAACGAGGTGCTCGGCGGTATCCGACAGCGACACGGCGGCCCCCGCGAAGTAGGGCAGCCGGCCGATCCCGACGGCGATCCCCGCCGCCACCCCAAGGACGAGCCAGCGACGGCCCTTCACGATGCCGGCGCCTCCGGCACAAGCACCCTCGTCATCAGCGGGCCATCTTCGCACGTACGGCCCGGGCTCCGCCGGGGCTCGCACCTCCGACGACCCGGTCGCTCGCCGCGCGCAACCCGAAGGCGAGCTCGGGGACCAAGAGCGCGCCGAGCAGGTACATCGCCGGTGACCAGCTGTTGGCGACGTCGTGCATGATGCCGAGGAGCAACGGTCCGAGGCTGGCAAGGAGATAGCCGCAGCCTTGCGCCATCATCGACAGGCGCGCGGCGTGCGCGGGATCTGGCGAGCGCAACACGATGAAGCTCAAGGCGAGCGCGATCGCCGCGCCCTGGCCGAGCCCGAGCAGGGTCATCCAGACATAGGCGAGCGGAACGGGATCGATCGCCAGGGCCAAGAACGCCGCGGCGCAGCAAGCGACCGCCACGGTGACCGCGACGTCCCCACGTCCCATGCGGCGCGCCACCAAGGGCGCGAAGAGCGAGGCGAGGATCGCCGGGAAGTTTGAGAAGGACAAGAGCCACCCCGCCCGCGCCGCGCTGAGGCCGTGGCTTTGGTACAAGGTCGGAACGAAGGCCAAGGCGGCGTAGAAGCCGAGCGACTGCAGGCCCATGAAGCCGGTGACTGACCAGGCGAGCGGGTCCCGCCACAGCCGGCGCGAAGCGCTCGCCTCGGCGATGTCATGGCGCGAGGCGCCCGGCCGGTGCGCCGGGTTACGGCGGCGGTGGCGCTTGACCTCGCCGAGCCACACCCCGAGCGCGATCGCCGCCGGCAGCCCCCACAGGCCGAGCGCCGGGCGCCAGTCGATGCCCAGCGCGCGCTCGAAGGGCACCGTCAGCCCCGCGCCAGCTGCGGCGCCCGCTGACAGCGCCATCGAGTACAGGCCCATCATGAGGGGAATGCGCGTCGCGAACTCGGCGCGCACGACGCTCGGCAGCACGACGTTGCTCAACGCGATCGCTGCGCCCAACACGACGGTGCCGGCGAAGAGCGCGAGGACCGAGGGCGCGAGGCGGAGGGCGATCCCGGCGATCAGCGCCCCGAGCGCGCCAGCGAGCAGGACGTGGTCGCTGGCGCGCCGGCGCATTGCCGGCACGGCGAAGGCGACGGCCCCGAAGCAGACGACGGGGAGCGTCGTCAACAACCCGGCCATCGCCGAGGAGAGCCCGAAAGAGCTCTGGATCTGGGGAAGCACCGGCGAGAGCGCGGCGATGGCGATGCGGAGGTTGGCGGTCATGAGCACGAAACCGACCACCGCCGCGACGACTCCGGGCGAGTGACCAAGGCGCCCGCGCGACCCCGGACTCACTATTCTTGATCCCCCGCGCTCCGCCCGCGCTTCAGGCGGGACCGCCGCTGCTTTTCCGCAAGGCGCCGCTCCTGGCTCGACTTGGTCGGCCGGGTCGCCTGCCGCGCCGGGCGCACGGTGAGCGCATCGGCGATGCGCTCGGCCATGCGGCGCCGCGCGAGCGCCCGGTTGGCGAGCTGGGAGCGCTCGTCGGAGGCAACCACGCGCAGCAGCGGGCCGAAGCGCTCGAGCAGGCGGGCCCGCTGGCGCGGCCCGAGGCTCACCGACGCGGCGATGTCGAAGCGCAGCTCGACCCGCGTGTTGGCGGTGTTGGCGTGCTGGCCTCCTGGGCCCCCGCTGCCGCTGAAGCGCCACTGCAGCTCGCTCGAGCGGATCACACAGCTCCGGCTCACGACGAGGTCGTCGTCCCCCTGCATCGCCGACCGGCGCCCCTCAGCCGGTGAAGTGCTCGAGGGCGGCGAGAACCGTGGGCTCGTCGGAAAAGATGCCGCCGTAGCCGGCGTCTTTCAGGACCAGCTGGTGCGCGTGCGCGAGCCCCTCGCTCAGCACCGCCGCGTTCGCCGGCGGGATGACGACGTCGTGGCTCGAGTCGATGACGAGCGCCGGAACGGTGATCGTGGCGAGCCCGGCCGCGACGGAGCGATCGCTGGTGAAGTAGGCAGACTGGATCGCCGCCTGGGCACGGATCGCATTGGCGGTGACGTCGTCGGGCGCCATCTGCGAGAGCGCCTCGAGCCAGGTGGTCTGGGCCGCCGGCGTCGGGAAGAGCAGCCGGGCGAGCTCGGTCATCGTGGCGTTCGGGTCCGCGAGCAGGCGCTGGACGGCGGGTGAGGGCGGCACCGCACTCGGACCGCCCGCCGAGGTGTCGACGAGCGCCAGACGTCCGGCGATGCCGGGATGTCGCTCGGCGAGCGCGAGCGCCACCTCACCGCCCATCCCCCAGCCGAGCACGGTCGGGGCGGTGATCCCAAGGTCGTCGATGAGCCCGGCGGTCAAATCGGCGAGCGCCGCGACGCTCGTCGCCCGGGGATCGGGCTCGGAGTAGCCGACCCCAGGCAGATCGAAGAACGTCACCTTGTAGTGCTGGGCGAGGTCCTCGATCAGCTGCGGGTCCCACCACGACATCGAGGCGCGCTGGCCGGCGATCAGCACGAGGTCGGGCCCCGAGCCGACCTGGCGGTAGGCGAGGAAGATCGCACCGGCCTGGGCCGGCGAGCCCGTCGGCGCTGGCGGCGCGACGCTCTGGCCGTCGGGCACGGGGATCACCGGAAGGCGCGAGACCCCGCCGTAGCTGAAGCCGCCCGGATAGGCGCCCGAGCTGCGGACCCGGGTCGGTCGGGGCAACGTGGTCGTGGTGGTGGTGGTCGACGTGCTCGTCGTGGTGCTGGAGGCCGTCGTGCTGGTCGCCGCCGACCCGGCGCCGCCGCAGGCGCTGAGCGCGAGCCCCGCGGCAACGAGCGCGCCCATCAGGGCCGAACAGCGCGTGGTCGATCGGCGCGCCCGGTCCCGGGCGCGAGCTGTTCCGAGCACCGGCGACCTCAGCGGTCGCGCTGAAGCGACGCCTTGGCGAGCGTCCGGGCGAAGCCGTAGACGAGCGAGGAGCCGCGGTGCGCCTCGGCCAGCACCTCGTCCAGCGCACCGACGAACAGGTCGACCTCGTCCTGACCGCAGACGAGCGGGGGCAGCAACTTGACGACGTTGACGCCATCGGCCGCGACTTGGGTGAGGATGCCGTGCCGCTGGAAAAGCGGGCCGACGATCGTCTGGGCAAACAGGCCGGTGCGGGCGAGCTCGAGCGCCTTGAAGCGCGTCCGCAGCCGCAACGACTCGGGCTCGCCGAAGATGAGGCCGATCATCAGCCCCTTGCCGCGCACGGCGTGGAACAGCTCGTAGCGCTCGACGAGCGGGGCGAGGCCCTTCTCGAAGGCGAGGCCGGTGAGCCGGGCACGGTCCACGAGGTTCTCGTCGTCGATCACCTGCAGGGTCGCCAGGGCGGCGACCATGGCCAGCTGGTTGTTCTTGAACGTCGAGGAGTGCACGACCGCCCGGTCCATCGAGCTGTAGACGGCATCGGAGACGGCCTCGGAGCACACCATCGCCCCGACGGGGACGAAGCCGCCCGACAGGGCCTTGGAGACCGTCATCACGTCGGGGACGATCCCGTAGTGCTCGTGCGCCCACAGCCGGCCGGTCCGTCCGAGGCCCGTCTGCACCTCGTCGACGACGAGCAAGGTGCCGTGCTTGCGGCAGAGCTCCTGCACGCTGTCCCAGTACGCCTGCGGCGCCGTGTTGACGCCCTTGCCCTGGATCGGCTCGACCACGAAGGCGGCGACGTCGCGCGCGGCGAGCGCCTTGGCCAGCGCATCGGCGTTGCCGAAGGCCACCTCGTCAAAGCCCGGCATCAGCGGCCCGAAGCCCTTGCGGAAGTCGGCGCCGCCGTTCAGCGACAGCGAGCCGTAGGTGAGGCCGTGGAAGGCATGGCTCGCGTACAGCACGCGCGGCCGCCCGGTCGCGGCGCGCACGAACTTCAGCGCCGCCTCGACCGCCTCGGTGCCCGAATTGGTGAAAAAGACCCGGCTGAGCTGGGGTGGGCAGCGCCGCGTGAGCTCGCTCGCCAGCACGCCCGGCAAGAGGGCGGCGTCCATCTGGATGAGGTTGGGCAGATCGGCGTCGATCGCCTCGTGCAGCGCGCGCTTCAGCACCGGGTGGGATCGGCCGAGGGCGAACACCCCGAATCCCGACAGGAAGTCCAAATAGCGGCGGCCGTCCGCGTCGTAGAGGTAGGCGCCCTCGCCGCGCTCGTAGAAGCGGTCGAAGCCGATCGACCGGAGCACGCGCACCAGCTGGGGATTGATGTGACGGGCATACAGCTTGAAGTTCTCGCCGCGATGCTCAGCCAGCACCTGCTGCAACTCGAAGGCCACGCCTCTCCTCCCGCCCTGCCCTGCGACCCTCACCCTAGTCCGGCGCGCCGCGCCCGCCTCGCCAGGCCTTTGCCCGCTCTCTACGCCACGTCTCAGCCTTCGCCCAGCCCACTCTGATACACGGCGAGCACCATCCGCCTCGTGCCAGCGCTGACAGCCATCCGCCGCTCCTGCCTGCTGAAACGGATCGCGCGCCCGGCCGCGCTCGGCGGGGCGGCGCTCGCCGCCGCACTCATGCTGTCTGCGTGTGGAGGCGGTGCCCCAGCTGCCTCGAAGACGACGACCTCGGCCCCGAAGGTGACGACCAGCACCAACACTCCTCGTGCGACGACACACGTGGGCACCGCAGGTTTCTCCAAGTACGCCCACTGCCTCAAGCAGCACGGTGTGAGCTTGCCGGCCTTCCGCCGCCCTGGCACCACGACGCCGGGCTCCGGCTCGGCGACCGGTTCCAGCACCACTGGCACCGGTCGGCCCGCCGGTGGCTTCGGCGGCTTTGCCTCCAACCCAAAGTTCGCTGCTGCTTCCAAGGCGTGTGCCAGCCTGCGGCCGAAGGGCGGCTTCGGCTTCGGTGGCTCGGGAGGCGGATTCAACACTACAGCCTTCGCCGCCTATCGCAACTGCCTTCAGATCCACGGCGTGACGTTCCCGAGCCGGCCAGCCGATGCCGCTGGCTCGACCAGCTCCACGAGCGCCTCCGGCGCAAACAGCCCCCCGACGCCGGGACACGGCTTTGGGGGCCTCAACTCCTCCAATCCAAAAGTCGCCGCAGCGCTCAAGGCGTGCGCGCCGCTCCGTCCTTCGCCGGCGAGCTCGAGCACGACCACCACCACGGCGAGCTGACGCGGGCGCTCAGTTCAGTCACCGCGCGACAAGCGCGTCGTGCGCGTCGTCACGCAGGCGATGCAATGGCGCGTGGTCGGCACCGCAGCGATGCGCTCGAGCACGATCTCGGCACCGCATCGCTCGCAGGAGATGTGCGTCCCCCGGCGGAGGCGGGCGAGCTGGCCCTCGATGACGGCGAGTGACCCGACTGCCTTCGCCCGCAGCGTCGCCACCCGTGCCCGCTCGTAGGCGATCGTCGAGCCCTCAGGATCGTGCTCGTCGTCCGCATTCGCGTTCCTCGTCGCAGCGACGATCTCCTCGAACTCGGCGTCCGCGTCGACGAGTCGCTGCGCTGCCCGTTGGCGCTCCGCCTCGAGCGCCACCTCGAGGTCGCGCAGCTCCACGGTGCCAGTCATAGCAAGCGATCAAGGACTGCCATTCAAGAACGGCGGGACGCCTTGGCGCGCAACGCCCGGTACGCGCCGACCGTGCGCTCGCGCTCTTCGTGGTGATCGACGATCGGCGGCGGGTAGCGGGTCGCGGCCAGCGCGCGCCACGGCTCGTGCACCACGCGAGCGGGGACCTGGGCGAGCGCTTCGACATAGCGCCGGACGTAGCGACCGTCGGGATCGAAGCGCTCGGCCTGCGTGGTCGGGTTGAAGATCCTGAAGTAGGGCGCGGCATCGTGACCGGTCCCGGCAACCCACTGCCAGTTGTGCTGGTTGCTCGCGAGATCGCCGTCGACGAGGTGCTCCATGAAGTGACGGGCGCCCACCCGCCAGTCGTGATGGAGGTCCTTGACGAGGAACGAGGCGACGAGCATCCGGACGCGGTTGTGCATGAAGCCCTCGCTCGCCAGCTGGCGCATACCGGCGTCGATGATCGGATAGCCGGTCTCCCCCGCCTTCCAGGCCTCGAGGTGCGCGATCTCCCCCGGCCCCGCCAAGCCCGCGAGCTGCGGGTGCACCGCACGACGGGCGCTTTGGGGATCGGCGAACAACACCGCGGCGTAGAACTCCCGCCAGGCGAGCTCGCGACCGAAGCGATCGTGCGCCTCGCCTAGCTCGGCGAGGACGGTGCGCGGGTGGATTGCCCCGAACTTCAGGTAGGGCGATAGCCCCGAGGTGCCCGCAACCCCCGGCAGGTCGCGGAGCGCTTGGTACTCGTCGAGCGCATCGGCCACGAAGCGCTCCAGGCGAGCGCGGGCGGCGTGCTCGCCCGCCGGGAAGCCGAGGAGGCGAGGCGCCGCAGGCAGATCGGCAGGGACCGGTTCGCCGGGCGCGCCGTGCCACGCCACGCCGTTCAGGTCGCACACCACCGGCGGTCCCCAGCCGTGGCGCTGCCAGGCGCGGTAGAAGGCGCCGAAGACCTGATAGGCGCCCCCGCCAGCCGTGCGCAGCGCCCCCGGGGCGACGGCGTAGGGCGTCCCGACGGCGTGCAGCCCAACACGTCCGAGCGCCCGGGCGACGCGCTCGTCGCGTTCTCGGCCATAGGGACCGAAGTCCTCGGTGACGACCACCTCGCGGGCGCCAAGCTCGCCGGCGAGCGCCGGGACGACGGTGGCCGGGTCGCCGCGACGGACGATCAGGTGGCCGCCGAGGCGGGCGAGGTCGTCATCGAGCGCGCGCAGGGAAGCGAACAAGAAGGCAACGCGCCGATCGCCGGCAGCGGCCAGCAGCCGCGGGTCCAGCACGAAGAGCGGGGCCACCGGGCCGTGGCGCGCGGCCTCGGCGAGGGCGGGGTGGTCACCGAGACGGAGGTCGCGGCGGAACCAAAGGATCGAGGGCGGCGCGCTCAGCCGGTTCGCTCCTCGATGAGGCGCGCCGCGCCGCTGGCGTCGGGCGCCCAGCCGTCGGCGCCGAGGGCGAGGGAGGCGTCCTCGCTGGCAAGGGCCGGGCCACCGAGGAGGACCGGCACGCCCGGGACGCTGCGGTGCAGGTGCTGCACCGCCCGTTCGGCAGCCCGCTTGGTCTGTTCACAGCTCACGCTGAGACCGATCACGGCGAGATCGGCGGTGGCCTCGACAGCGGCGAGCAGGGAGCGCTCGGGCACGTTGGCACCGAGGTCGTGCACCACGTAGCCGTGCCCACGCACCACATCGGCGACCATCACGAGCGGCAGCAGATGGAAGTCGCCCGGCGCACCGGCGAGCAGCACGGCGCCGTGGCGCTTGCGCCCGGGACGGACGAAGCGGGGCGCGAGCTGGCCGGCGAGGCGCAGGGCCACCGCGCTCGCCCGATGTTCGCGCTCGACGCCGATCTCGCCGCGTTCCCAGCGCCGGCCGATCTCGCACAGCGCCGGGCCGAGCAGCTCGACATAAATGGCCTCGGGAGCCCTCCCGCTCGCAAGTGCCTGTTCGATCAACAGCCAGCAGCCCGCCGCGTCCCCGGCGAGCAACCGCTCGGTGAGGTGCTCGCGGCGCTCTCCACTGGCGCGCCGCACCCGACCGAGCGGTTCTGGGGCTTGGGCGGGCGGGTCAGCGAGCGCTGTGGCGGGCACGAACCAGCGCCCATGGTGCTGGACCGCCGGGAGCCGTCCGACCCGGACGCGGCGATACGCGGTCATGTAGTGCACGCCGAGGCGCCGCGCCGCCTCGTCGAGGGGAACGAGCTCCTCCCCGTTGGGGCTCATGTCCATCCCCGCAGACTCTCACTGAGCGTGGCCTGCCATCCACTCTTGGCGAGGATCGCCTGGACATCGGAGATCCTCCGCTCGAGGAAGCCGGCTCGACAGTAGGCGAGGTAGAACTCCCACAGGCGCATGAAGCGCGCATCGAAGCCGAGGGCGGCGACCTGTGCGCGATGGGCAGCGAAGGCTTGGCTCCAGCGCTCGATCGTCTCGGCGTAGTGCGCGCCGATGTCTTCGAGGTGGACGAGCGACAGGTCCCCGCCGCGCGCGAGCGCCGAGGTCAGCGCGCCGATAGAGGGGATGCACGAGCCGGGGAACACCATCGCCTTGATGAAGTCCTGGCGCCGGCGTGCAGCAGCGTAGTGGCGCTCGTCGATGACGATCGCCTGGAGCGCCATCAGGCCCTCGTCGCCGAGCAGCTTGGCGCAGTGACCGAAGAAGCTCGGGTAGTCGCGCCAGTCGACGGCCTCGATCATCTCGATCGAGACGAGCTTGTCGAAGCGACCCTCGAGCTCGCGGTAGTCGACGTTCAGCACCTGGACCTGCCCCGCGAGCCCGGCGGCGTCGACCGCCGCCCGGGCATGGTCGTATTGGCGCGACGAGATCGTCGTCGTAGTGACCCGGCAGCCATAGCGGCGCGCCGCATGGAGGGCGAAGGCGCCCCAGCCCGTGCCGATCTCGAGCACATGGTCGCCGGGACGAAGCGCCAGCTTGGCGCAGATGCCGTCGAGCTTGCGCCGCGACGCCACCTCCATCGCCTCGTCGGGCGAGGAGAAGACCCCGCAGGAATAGCTGAGCGTCGGGTCGAGGAAGCACGAGAAGAAGTCATTGCCGAGGTCGTAGTGGGCCGCGATGTTGCGGCGATCGCGTGCCAATGACGCCCGCCGGCGATCGACGGCGTCGATCAGCGCGCCGCGCAGCGTCGAGAGGCGCTCGAGGACCGGCCGCGTCGGCCCGAGGCGGCGCGCCGCAATCTGGAGCAACGCGACGAGATCGTCGCAGTCCCACCAGCCTTCGATGTAGCCCTCGGCGAGCCCGACGCTGCCTGCGCCGATCACCGCTCGAAAGGCGCGCCCGTCGGTGACCCTCACGCTCGCCCGCAGCCCGCCGCTCGGGCCGAAGCGGCTGGTGCCCATCGGGTCCTCGACGACGAGCTCGCCACCGGCGACGCCCTCGAGCAGGCCGAGCACGATCACGCGCGCCGCCCGATGGGCTCCCGGGCGCAGCCGGCGAGCAGCGAGCTGCAGCGTCCTCACGCCGCTCACGCGGCCCGCCGAGTCGGATGAGGATGGAACGGGACGCGCTTTGCCCACAACTTCGCGGCTTGGAGGTAGATCTCGGCCGAGACGCGCAGCGATCCCAAGGGTTCCTTCCAGATGAGCTCGCTCATCGCCTGGTGGTCGAGCCGCGAGCGCTCCAATGACAGCGAGGCCTCAAGGACGCTCCGGGAGCCCTCAAGGACCGAGACGGCCGCGTCAAGCCGCTCGCCCGGAGCGCTCAGGACGAAGCGGTAGCGCTGGTCCATCGCCATGAAGGGCGAGACGTGCATCGCCTTGTCGAACGAGCAATCCACCGTGCCGTCGTCTCGCGTCCCGAGCACGTAGGCGTAGCGCTCGCCCCATGGCGTGTTGGTCACCTCGGCGACCACGGCGACCGGCGCCCGACCGGATCGGTCGAAGCAGTAGTAGAGGCTGAGCGGGTTGAAGCACCATCCAAAGGTGCGGACCTGAGTGAGCAGGCGGACGGGCCCACCCGGGTCGCTGCCGAGCGCGGCCTCGACCGCGCGGCGAGCCGCGAGGTGCAGAGGCACCTCGGGGTCCCCGAGGTAGTCGCTGCGACGCACCTGCACCGGAAAGCCGCGCCGCGTCGACCACCACCGGTGCGCGCCGAGCAGCTCGTCGAGCTCGCCGAGGTCGAGATAGCAAAGCGTCACCGCGTAGGAGAAGGCGTGCGGGCGCGGCGAGGAGCGGCGGTGACGCACCTCGCCGCGGTACAAGGCGCTGTGCATCACCAAAGCGCCCGGGCGACGGCGAGCGCGCTCTGGACACCGTCCTCGTGGAACCCATATCCCCAGTACGCCCCGCAGAACCAGGTGCGGCGTTTGCCCTGGAGCGCTGAGCGGCGCGCCTGGGCTGCGACCGAGCCCGCGTCATAGACCGGGTGGGCGTAGGTCCACTCGCCGAGCACGAGGTCGGGATCGATGACCTCCGAGCGGTTCAAGCTGACACACAGCGGCGTGCTGGAGGCAATGCGCTGGAGACGGTTCATCCAATACGTCACGGTCGGCGTCGCACTGCCACCGGGAGGCAGGTGGTAGTTCCAGCTCGCCCAAACCCGCCGGCGCCGCGGCAACACGCGCGCGTCGCGGTGCAGCGTCGCAACGTTGTCCCGGTAGCGCATCGCCCCGAGGACCGAGCACTCCTCGGGGCTCGGGTCGGCGAGCATGGCGAGGCTCTGGTCGCTATGGGCGGCGAGAACGACCGCATCGAAGTGCTCGTCGCCATGTCGATCGCTCGTAAGGATCACCCCCGCGTCCACGCGCCGCACCGATCGGACGGGCGTCGCGGTCCGGATCTGGCGGGCAAAGGGCCGCACGAGCGCATCGACATAACGGGCCGCTCCTCCGACGACCGTCCGCCAGCTCGGCCTGCCCGACAGGGCGAGCATGCCATGGTTCGCCAGGAAGCGCGCCACCGTCATCGCCGGGATGTCGGCGAAGGTCGTCGGGTCCGCCGACCAGATCGCCGAGCCGAGCGGCACCAGGTAGTGGGGCCGCAGGCGCGCGCCGTAGCGGTTCTCGGCAAGGAAGTCCTCGAGGCTGCCCCGCTCGCCGCCCCCCTCGAGCATCGCGGTCGCATGGCGGTTGAAGCGCAAGATGTCGATGAGCATGCGCTGGAACGACGGCCGCACGAAGTTCGAGGCCTGGGCGTACAGCGAGAGCCCGTTCCCGCGGTACTCCCAGTCCGGGTCGGGCGAGGAGACGCTAAAGCTCATCTCCGAGGGCTGCGTCGCCACGTTGAGCTCGCCGAGCAGGGCGCTAAAAGCCGGGTAGTTGCGCTCGTTGTAGACGATGAAGCCGGTGTCGACGTGATGGGTCTCCTCCGCCAGGTCGACGCGCACGGTGTTGGTGTGGCCGCCGACTCGCCGATCGGCCTCAAAGACGGTCACCTCGTGGCGCCGTGCCAGCCAGTAGGCACAGCTCAGCCCGGAGATGCCCGCACCGACGACGGCGATCCTCATGCCACGACCTCCACGGGGCGGGGACGCACCACGCGCTCGCACCAGTCCCAGAGCCGCTGTTCCTCGCCCGGTTCGACCTTGGTGTGCACCAGGCGATGGAGGCGTCGCGGCTGGCGGTCGAGGTACAAGCCGAAGGGGCCAGGCGGTCGGGTGCTCGCCAGCCAGGCGATCGTGTCGGCGCCCTCGAGCGGCGAACGGAGCAGCGGGGACATCAGCGCCGCAAAGCGCGGCAGTCCCTCGCGCAGCGCCCGGCTGTCGACCCAGCCCGGATGCATGACGTAGGCCCGGGCACCGCGCGCCGCCAGCCGGAGATCCCATTGTGCCCCGAGCACGGCCTGCGCGCGCTTGGCCCTGGCGTAGGCACGGGCGGGCCGGAACGGCTCGACGTCGATCTGCAGGCGGTCGACATCGAGCGCTTCGCTGTACATGCCGGCGGAGCAGACGAACACGACGCTCGAGCGCGGCGCGAGCAGCGGCTCGAGCTCCCGCGTCAGGCAGTGTGGCCCCACGACGTGCTCGGCCACGGTGCGCTCGATGCCGTCGGGGGAGAGCGCGCGGGTCTGATGCATCGCCCCGGCGCAATGCACCAGCAGGTCCAGACGGCCCGTTGAGGCGCGCACCGCGCTCGCGAGCGCGCGGACCGACTCGAGCGAGCCGAGGTCGGCACCGAGCGCGTGGACCTGCGCCCCGCTCGAGCGCGCGAGCTCGGTCGCCGCTGCGGAGAGTGCCGCGCGGTCCCGCCCGACGACGAAGACGCGCACTCCCGGTGCGGCGATCAAACGGGCGGCCGCCTCGCCGATCCCACGGCTCGCCCCGGTCACGAGCGCGATCGACCCAGCACAAAGTGGAGCGGGCGGCTCGAAGCCCCACATCGCGCGACGCGCGCGGTAGCCGCTCGAGGCCCAGCTCGGCAGCAGGGCCGCCTCGAGCAATTCGTCCACCAGGCGCCGCCAGGCCAAGCTTGTTCTATCCCGCAGCAGGGCCACGCTGTTATTTTAGCGCTAAATACTGCGGGTGAGACGCGCCGGAGATGGGCAGGAGGACAGGACATGGAACGACTGAGGATGCTCGGCAGGCCGCTTGGGCTCGCGATCGCAGCGATCCGCGTCGCCTTGGGGGTCGTCGCCTACGTCGCCCCTGACCGCGTGGCGCGCCCGTGGGTCGGCGAGGCAGACACGCCCCATCAGGTCGCCGTGCTCGGTCGGGCACTTGGCGGGCGCGACCTGGCGCTTGGTCTCGGGGCGCTCGGATCGCGCCGGGACCCGGCGGCGCTGTCGCGTTGGGTCGGTCTCGGTGCCCTGTCCGATAGCGGCGACACGATCGCCACGCTGATCTCCTTCCGTCGCCTTCCGGCCAAGGGGCGCTGGCTGGTCCTTGCCTCCTCGGCCGGCGCGGCACTGGCTGGCGCCGTGGCGATCGCCTCTCGGGTCGCCTCGCCATCCGGCGAGGCCAACGCGAACTGAGCGGCGCCGTCTCGCGCGCGATCGGGCGCAGGACAGGGCGCTCTGAGCAGCCGGTTCAGGCCGCGGTCGACAGGTTGACGGTGCCCGCCGTCTCCGTCAACGCTGGCGTCGATGTGCCGATGATCGCCGACGCATAGGCGCCCGCGAAGTTCGCTCCGCTGAGCGTGGCGGCAGTCACGTTGGCGTCGCTCAGGATCGCGCCCGAGAAGTTGGCGCTCGAGCACGTCGCCGAGCTCACATTGGCACCCGTCAAGTCGGCGCCGCTGAAGTTCGCGCTCGAGAGCACGCCGAAGGACAGATCGGCACCGGAGAGATCGGCACCGGAGAAATTGACGCCCGGTGCCACGACGTCGCCAAGCTCCGCCCCGGCTAGGTTCGCCCCGGCGAAGCTCACACCGGTGAGCTTGGCGCCGAGCAGATCGTCGCCTTGCAGGTCGGCGTCCGAAAGCGAGAGGCCCGAGGGGAGCTGAGCATTGCTGAAGTTGGCCCCGACGAGGTTGGCGCCAGGCCCGGCGAGGTAGCCCGAGACGACCTGGAAGCCGCTCGGCAACGACGCGGGCGTCCCCGACAGACTTCCCGACACCAGCCCGGTCACCGTCGCGCCCGACAGCTGCGCCGCGCCCATTCCCGCGCCGGTCAGCGAAGCATCGAGAAGGTTGGCTCCCGACATGTTGACTCCCGACAGGTTGGCATTGGTGAGGCTCGCCCCCTCCAGGCTGGCGCCGCTCAGGTTCACTCCGGCGAGATCGGCACCGCTCAGCGTCGCGTTATTGAGATCTGCGCCGGCGCCAAGGAGGTAGCCGTCGATGAGCTGCCAGCCGCTCGGGAGCGCGAGCGGCTGTCCACTGACTCCGCCAGAGGAGATTCCGGTGAGCGTCGCACCCGCAAGGTTCGTGCCCGACACGTCGACGTCAGCCAGGCTCGCGTTGGTCAGGTTCGCACCCGCAAGGTCGGCACCCGGGCCGACGAGATAGCCGTTCGCTGCGCCCCATCCGACCGGCAGAGCGGCGGGGTTGCCAACCGTCTGGCCGATCGCGAGGCCCGCCAGGTGTGCCCTGGAGAGGTTCGCTCCCGCCAGGTTGGCACCCGTCCCGAGGAGATAGCCATCGATGAGGCTCCACCCAGACGGGAGCGACGCCGGCGTGCCGCTGATCTTGCCCGAGCGCGCTCCGGTCAGATCGGCGTTCGCAAGCGTCGCACCCGCGAGGTCGACGTGGGCAAGGTTGGCGTTCGTGAAAATGGCGCCCTGGAGGTCGGCATTCGGGCCGACGAGGTACCCAGCAACGAGCTTGTAGTGCGCAGCGAGCGCCTTCGGGTGACCAGATATCTCGCCGGACACGACGCCGCCGAGAGTGGCACGGGAGAAATTCGCCGCCGTGATGCTCACCCCGGTGACCGTGGCGTTACGAAGATTGGCACGGACCAGATCGCTCGCGCGCAGCTTCGCACCCGTGAGTGTCGCTCCCGACAGGTCGGCGCTTGCGAGGTCGGCACCGAGCAGGTTCGCGTCGGTGAGCGTGGCACCCGACAAGTTGGCGTTTGCGAGATCGAGCCGGGACAGGTTCGCACCGCTCAAGACGACCGACGAGAGGTTGGCGCCCTTCAAGCTCGCGCCCTTCAAGCTCGCGCCCGACAGCGTCGCACCAGACAAGTTGGCCCCCGTCAGATCGGCGCCGGCGAAGTTGATGTGGCGCAGATCGTCGTTCGCCAACGTCACACCGGACAGGTCCGTCTTGGCGCCGACGAGATATCCTGAGATCAGCGCCCAGCCGCCCGGCAGCGAGGCCGGCGTGCCGGTAATCGAGCCTGCTCCCGACTTCACGCCATCGAGAGCTGCGCGGGCGAGCACCGTGGCGTCGAGGTTGGCGCCTGCGAGATCAGCACCGGTGAGGTTGGCGGCCATCAGGTTCGCGCCCGCGAGCGACATCGACGCGAGGTCCGCACGACGCAGGTCAGCACCGACCAGGCGCGCGCCCGGGCCAACGAGGTACCCAGCCACGCGGTTCCAACCCGGCGGCAGGACAATCCGGGCACCGGCGACACCGCTCGCCGACGCCCCCGCGAGGCTCGCCGTGAGGAGGTTGGCGCCGCCGAGCGACACGCGCTGCAGTGTCGCCCCGCGAAGATCCGCTCCGGAGAAGTTGGCCGACTCGAGGTCGGCGCCGATGAAGCGCGTCCGCGCAAGATTCGCGCCAGCGAAGTCCGCGCCGTTCAGCTCGGCGCCAATGAATCTCCTCCCAGTCAGGTTGCAGTTCGCGAAGTTCGCGCCGGGATGAGCGCTGGCCGCGCAGCGATGCGCGCCGGGGGCGCGGGCACTCGCCGTGGCGGTCGCCGACCACGTCGCGATCACCGCCATCGCGAACGCAGCGATGCCTGCGGCGAGCACCGGGGCGCGCCGTAGCGATGCAGGATTACCAAGAACCTCCACGATTCCTCCTTGCACGCCGCGGAGCCGGCGGCTCGCCTTTGATCGACTATCCACCTGAAGTCCCCCGCCCACGAGCACGCTGGGCACCCGATGGACCAAAGGCCGAGCCGCCTGCACTCGATCCGCTCACGGCACCGGTGCCGACAGCACCAGCAGCAGTCGAGACACCCTTCGCGCTCGCGACCACCGAAGTCGCACGGACGACGCCGGAGCTCGCGGTCGCACCTCGGACCACGATGGTGTCGCCAAGCTGCAGGGTCGCAGGCGTTGCCGCGCTCTCGCGCGTGATCGCCGTCGACTGCGAGATCGTCACCGTCACGAGCTTGCCGCTCGCGTCTGTGAGGTAGAGCGTGTTGCCCTTCACGTCCGTCAAGATCCCCGTCGCCGCAGCGCCAAAGCTGGTGGCGCCCGCCGGCGTCGATCCCCCGCCTCGACCAAAGGATCCCGAAGCGCGAAACAGGCTGCGAAACCGGGATGCCGCCGAGCTGATGCCGCTGGCGGTGGTCGTCCCGTCCGATTTCTGGACAATCGCCCCGACCCAGAAGGCACCGGCAGCGATGACGAGCGCGCCCAGCACAGCGGTCGGGACGCGCATCGTCAGGCCACGGCGCCGCGGGCGCTCGGGCCACGCATCGCCGTCATCATTGGCCGACAGGCTCGAAAAGACGCTCTCATCATCATCATCGAAGGGATACCCCCGCGCCGAGCTTTGCGGTAGGTCTCGTGTTGGCTCGTCATCAGTCGCCATGAGAACGTCCTCGTCCTTGGTGCGTCATTCGTAGCGAAGCGCGTCGATCGGCCGGAGCGAGGCGGCGCGATTCGCGGGGTAGAAGCCAAAGAACACGCCGATCACGAGCGCCACGCCGAGTGCCAGGAAGATCGAATAGGGAGCGACCGCCGGCTGGACCCCGTCGATTCGGAAATGCGAGCCGATGACGCCGACGATCACGCCGGCAACGGCGCCGAGCAGCGAGAGCACGACCGCTTCATAGAGGAACTGGGCGAGGATCGCTCGCTTTGGCGCACCGATGGCCTTGCGGATGCCGATCTCGCGGGTGCGCTCGGTGACCGACACGAGCATGATGTTCATGACGCCGATACCGCCAACGAGGAGTGAGATCGCCGCAACCGCAGCCAACAAGACGGTGAAGGTGCCCGTCGTGGACGCCGCGGTCTGTAGCAGGGACGCCTGGTTGATGATCGTGAAGGGGAGATTGGAGATGGTCGTGTCCTCGGCGGTCGCGAGGATCTGCTCGACCTCGGCCTCCGCGGCCGGGAGGGCGTTCTGCGACGTTGCCTGAACGATGAGCTCGTTGAACGTCGAGGCTTCTCCTGTGAGCTCGCTCTGGACCGCCGTATAGGGGGCGATGACGACGTTGTCTTGATTGGTCAGCCCGCTCGAACCCTTGGCGGCGAGCAAACCGACGATCTTGAAGCTCGCTCCATTCAGCAAGATCGTCTGGCCGAGCGGGCTCTGCCCGCCGCTAAAGAGATCGGCGGCGACCGTCTGTCCGATCAAGACGTCCTGGGCGCCATCGGTCACCTCGGCGCTCGTCAGCGGACTTCCCGCCTCCACCTGGTAGTCGTCGGCGCTGAGGTACGAGGGTGTTGTACCGACGACCGAGGCAGTGGTCGAGCCCGTCCCGTAGGCCGCCGTCACGCTCGTTGAGATGACCGGCGAGGCGGAGGCGACATCGGGCGCGAGGCTTCGATCCTGGATCTGGTGGAGATCCGCGAGCGTCAGCTGCGTCGGCTCGATCTGAGCCGAGCTGCTCGAGAAGCTTCCACGACTGAGCACGGTGACCGTATTGGTCCCGAGCGCATTGATCCTCGCCTCGACCGCCTGTGAGGAACCGGTTCCGACCGCGATCAAGATGATGACGGCGGCGACGCCGATCAGCACCCCGAGCATGGTGAGCGCCGAACGCAGCTTGTTCGCCGCGATGCCACGAAGGGCGATCGCGATCCCGTCGAGCGCTTTCATGGCGATGCGACCTGCTCGACCGGATGGCTCTCGATGAGCGGAGGGGGATCTCCGACCGCGACCGCGCGACGGTCGGAAATGATCTGGCCGTCCCGGAATTGGACGATGCGCTTCGCGTACTGGGCGACGTCGTGCTCATGGGTGATGAGCACGATCGTGCGGCCCTCAAGGCTCATCTTGGTGAGCATCGACATCACCTCGTGCTGAGCGGTGCTGTCGAGGTTCCCGGTCGGCTCGTCGGCGAGCAACAGCGCCGGGTTCGTGACGGTCGCTCGGGCGATCGCCACGCGCTGTTGCTGGCCACCCGAGAGCTCCGAAGGCAGATGGTCCTCCCGTCCCGCCAGCCCGACTGCTGCCAGCGCATCGAGCGCGCGCTGGCGCCGCGCTGCGGGACGCACGCCGGCGTAGACGAGCGGGAGCTCGACGTTCGCGAGTGCTGTGGTGCGCGCGATGAGGTTGAAGGCTTGGAAGACGAAGCCGATCTTGCGCGAGCGCAAATGCGCGAGCATCTCTTCGTCGAGCGAGCGCACGTCCACGCCGTCGAGCCAGAAGTGACCACGCGTCGGCACGTCCAGGCAGCCGATGATGTTCATCAGCGTCGACTTGCCCGAGCCCGAGGCGCCCATGATCGCCACGAAGTCGCCTCGCTCGACGGCCAGGCTCATGCCGCGCAACGCCCGCACGACATTGCCACCCGTCCGATAGGTCTTCTCGATCCCGCGCAGGGCGATGACCGGCGGGTGCCGAGGCGGTCCGGGGGTCACCCTCCGCCACCTGCCCGGAAGAAGCCGCCCCCGCCGAAGCCACCGCCCCCGCCGAAGCCACCGCCCCCGCCGAAGCCACCGCCACCGCCACCGCCACCGCCACCGCCACCGCCACCGCCACCGCCTGGGGAGGTTGCACTCCCACTTGCAAGGGCAACGGTCGGCAACACGACCGTCTCACCGACGTGGAGGCCGCTCAGGATCTGGGTCGTCGAACTGCCGACGATCCCCACGCTCACCGTCTGTTGCACCTGCTGCCCGCTTTCGAGCAGCGTCACTGTGGAGGTGCGACCGACCGTTGTGATCGCCGAAGAGGGAACCTCCAAGACGTCAGTGGCGCTCTTTGCAACAACGCTCACGTCAGCCGTCATGCCAACGTGCACCTGCGAGCCAGGGTCGCCCACGGCGATCGTCACCGGGTACTCGACGACCCCTGAGGATGAGATCGGGATCGGGGCGATTGCCGTGAGCTTGCCGGTGAGCTCCACCGTGGGGAGCGCCGGGAGGGTGACGGTCGCCGGCTCGCCGACCGCGAGCACGCCGATGTCGGCCTCAGGGAAGTCCACCACGACATCCATTGCCTGAAGGTTCTCGACCGTGACGAGCCCGCTCGACGAGCTCGATCCGTTGCCGGCCGAGCCAGAACCTGACGACGAGCTCGCGATCGCGGCCGAGCTCGCCACCGTGGTGCTGCTCGTCCCCGCAGAGACGCTCTGTCCGGGCGCGCCATTCACGGCAGTCACGGTCCCGTCGATCGGGGAGGCGAGTACGGTCTGGGAGAGGTTTGCCTCGTCCTCAGACACGGTCGCCTGGTCCTGGTCGACGGCGGCCTGATCCTCGGCGATCGTCGCGGCGTTCGGCGCCGTCGACTCGGCGATCTGGGCCTTGGTGGCGCTGAGCCCATCACGGGCGGCAGTCAACGACGCCTCGGCGTGTGCGAGGTCCTGACGATCGCTCACCAGCGTCTGCTGCTCGCTCACACACGCGTTCTCGGCGGTGGTGAAGCTTTCAGCCGCGCCGACGGTAGTCCCGGCGGCGTTGGTCGCCACGAGGCGGAACACATAGAGCGTGTTGGGCTTGAGTCCGCTGATCGACGCGCTCACTGACTGGGCGGTCGTCGCCGAGCCGGCACTCGCCGCTGGCGTCGTGTGGCCGTAGCGTTGAGACCTACCGTACTCAAAGACATAGCTCGTGTCGCTGCCGTTCGGGTCAAGCGATCCGCTCACGGTCGCGTCGTTGTCCCCGATGCCGCTCGCGGCGCCGGTCTGCGCGCTCGGTGGCGCCACGGTGTTGTTCGATTCGGCCAGCGCCGCGAGCAGCTCGGTGCTGGTGGAGCTCGCCCCGGCGGTGTGATCCGCCGCCGTGGTCGTGGCGCCTGCAGCGCCCGAGGAGGTACCACCCGGCGCGCCGGTGCTCGCGTTCTGCGAATTGCTCGACCCGACACCTGACGAGCCGCCACTCGATCCCGTGGCCGTGCTCGAGCTCGATCCCGTGCTACTGCTCCCAGGCGAGGGCGCGCCGCTCGTCGAGGAGGTGGAGGCAGCCGATCCTCCGCTGTTGCTGACCGCCGAGGAGCCTGACGCGCCTGTGGAGCTCGCCGCCGGCGGGCAGCCGGCTGCCTCGAGGGCGGCGTTGGCAGACTGAGCCTGGCGCAGTGCCGTCTCGTCGGTCTGCAGGGTCTGCTCGGCACTGGTGAGCGACGACTCGGCACTCACGAGACTTTGCGCGTTGGCGGCGGCGCTTGATGCCGTCGTGCCCTGCTCTGCCTGGCTCAGGCTCTGCTCTGCGCTCGCCAGCTGGGCGCGCGCCTGGGCCAAGGTGTCGGCGGCCGAGGTCGCGTCGATTCGTGCCAGCACCTCACCGGCGTGAACCTTCTGGCCGACGACCGCCTTCAGCTCGCGCAAGGTGCCGCTCAGGGGAAAGTTGAGCACCGCCGTCTGCCCAGCCGACAGGTTGCCCGTCGCCGTCTCGAGCAATTGCACCGTGCCCGTGCCGACGGTCGCGGTGCGGACTGCCTCGCTGGCACCGGTATTGGTCGAGAAGATCGACGTGAGCCCGAAGCCAAGCAGGGCACCGAATGCGCCAACGAGCATCGCGTAGAAGCCGGCGATCCGCCAGCGGCTCCGCTGACGTGCACCCGCTGGGTCGTGCTCACCGCTAAGCCCGACGCTTCGCCGACTCGCCCCTGCGCTTCGCCTCACCCGCCGCCCTCCGCTCATGAGCGGGCCGCGGCCCGCGCCCCGCACGGCCCCCGATAGGGCATCGTCTCGCGCTCAGCTGGGTGCAGGGGTACGAGAAACTGAGAAGAGGGTGTGAAGTTGCGCCGGAGCGCCGCCGCGCGTACGGATCTGCGCGCACGCGGGATCCCGCAGCGCGATGCTCCTATCGTTGTCAAGCGGCATTCTCCTCCTGGCGGGCACCGGCATCGAGCTCGGCGGCGAGGAAGGCCTCGTAGCGACGGGCGAGCGCCGTGTCGAAGTCAAGAGAGCGCTCGAGGCGAGAGATGCGAATCGGCCAGGTGCCGAGGGCTTGGGCGACGATGGCGAGGCTGAGACCGGCGCCTTGGCGTGCAGCACGGAGTTCCTCGCCGGCGGGGATGGTCTCCGGGGCGGTCAGGTGGCGGAAGACCTCGCGGGCGACGTAGCGCTTCAGGCAGCGGACGATGTCACGGTCGGACTTGCCCTCGGCGCGTCGGCGAGCGGCATAGGTCTTCGTCCTCTCGTCGCAGGTGAGGCGCACCATGACGATGCGCCACAGGGCGTGGTTCGCCTGGCGGTTGCCACTTCGGTTGAGCCGGTGGCGGACGACCTTGCCGGAGGACGCCTCCACGGGCGAGACGCCACAGAGGGCGGCGAACGCCGCCTCGTTACGCAGGCGATCAGGGTTCTCGCCCGCCGCGGTGAGCAAGATGGCGGCGACGTCGACCCCGACGCCCTTCACGCCGCGAAGCACCGGGTTGGCCTTCGCGGTCAGCTCGTCGAGGTGCTGTTCGAGCCCGCCCATCTCCTCACTCAGCGCCTCGTAGCGACGGGCGAGCGTGCGAAGGGCGACCCGGGTCGCCGCGAGCGGCTCGGAGGCGTCCACTCCGAGACGAAAGCGCGCACAGCGAGCCACCCGATCGGCGCTCGACAGCGACCCGAGCTCCGCACGCAACTCGTCGGGGGCGGTGACGATGAGATCCCGGATCTGGAGTGCCGCCTGGGTGCGGGCCCGGCGCGCCGAGGTGAAGGCGACGCGCAGCACCCGGATCGACTCGACGACGCTGGTCTTGGCCTTCGGTGCCACGGTCGCCTCGCCGTTGAGCGCGGCACGCGCCGCTGCCTCGGCGTCCACGGTGTCGGACCTGCCCCGCCGGCGCCGGGCCTGGCGGTTCGGCCGGTTCACCTCGACGACCTCGACGCCCTCGTCCTCGAGCAGCCGGGCGAGGCCTGCGCCATAGCAGCCGGTGCCCTCGACAGCGACCTTCGCGAGCTCACCGTGCGAGCGCATCCACGCGAGAAGCTCGTTGCAGCCCTTCGCGCTCGTGGCCAAGCTCGCCGTGTCGATGATCTTGCCGACCTCGTCGACCACCGCCGCGACGTGGACATCCTTGTGGGTGTCCACCCCGCCGATGACAACCCGGCTCGTCCTTGTCATGCTGGTCATTGGCCTTCCTCGTCGCCGATGGGGTTGGCACCACCGGCCGGGACGGCGGACAGGACTCTCATGGTGCTGGCCAAGGCTCCTATCAGGTCACGTCCGTCCGACCGGCTGGTGCGCGTTCTCGGGACGAGAGCTCGACCGACAGATCACACGACAAGGCACGAAGCCAGTCACACGCTTCGGGTCAGGCCAAGCTCCCGTTCCCGGGACTTGACCATCATGAGAGTCACAGCCCGTCGGTAACCTGAGCGCTCGTGGCGGCCTCTAGTTTCTGTTTCGTCCACGCGGCGGATCTCCACCTCGACACGCCCTTCAGCGGTATCGGCTCGGTCGCGCCACGCGTCGCCCGCGAGCTGCGCGAGGCGTCCCTTGCCGCCTTCGACGCCATCGTCGAGTTGGCCCTCGAGCGCGACGCGGCGTTCTTGCTCGTCGCGGGGGACGTCTATGACGGGGCCGAACGGGGCCTGCGCGCCCAGCTGCGATTTCGTGACGGGCTGGCCCGCCTCGCTGACGTCGGCATCTCCTCGTTCGTGGTGCACGGCAACCACGACCCGCTGCGCACCGGCTGGTCGGCGATCACGTCCTGGCCCGAGCGTGTGACGATCTTCGGCTGCGATCCCCACGAGGTCCACGTCGTCACGGTCGAGCGCGCCGGTGAGGTGATCGCGACCGTGCAGGGCCTCAGCTACGCCAAGGCGGCGACGACCGAGAACCTCGCGCGCCACTTCACGCGGCCACGAGGCCCCGGCGTGCACATCGGACTGTTGCACTGCAACGTCGAAGGTGCCGCCGAAGGCCACGCCAACTACAGCCCCTGCAGCCTCGAGGACCTGCGCCGGACGGGACTCGACTACCTCGCGCTCGGCCACATCCACGAGCACCAGGTGCTCGCCCGAGGGGGCGCCGGAGGGCCATGGGTCGTCTATCCGGGCAACAGCCAGGCGCGGAGTCCCCGTGCCAGCGAGCAGGGTGCGAAGGGCGCGGTCGTCGCGACCGTTGAGGACGGGGCGGTGCGCGAGGTCGAGCTCGTGCCCTGCGATCTTGTCCGCTTTTGCACCGCAACGCTCGACATCGCCGCCAGCTCGGATCTCTCTGGCCTCGCGACGGCGCTCGTCGAGGCGGGGCGCGCCGAAGTCGAGCGCGCCGAGGGGCGCGCCGTCGTCCTGCGCGGTCGACTCGTCGGCCGGGGCCCGCTCCACCACGAGCTCGTCCGCCAGGGCGTGCACGACGAACTGCTCGCCGCGTTGCGAGACGATGCCGAGGGGGCGAGCCCGTTGTGCTGGTGGGACTCGCTCGTCGTTGCGTCGGCGGCTCCGCTCGAGCGTGCGGCGCTCCGCTCGCGCGGCGATTTCGCCGCCGACCTCCTGGCGCTTGGCGAGGGCCTCCTCGGCGATCCTGCGGCGGCCGAGGCGCTGCTCGCCGAGATCGGCGCTCCCCCACGCTCCATGGCGCGGCGGCTCGGCGACCTGCTCGACGCCGAGGGCACCGCCGCGCTCATCGACGCCGCCTTGGAACGCGCCCTCGCCTGCCTCGGAGAGGACCGAGCGACGTGAGGATCACCGGATGGCGCATCGACGGCTACGGCGTGCACGTCGACCACCAGGTGAGCGACCTGTCGGCGGGGATGACCGTTGTGTTCGGCCCGAACGAAGCCGGCAAGACGACGCTCCTCGCCTTCATCCGCCAGGTGCTCTTCGGCTATCCCGACCGCCGCCGAAAAGAGCGCCTCTACGGCGCGCTCGGTGGCGGTCGCCACGGCGGGGCACTGCTGCTCGCCGACGACTCGGGCCGGCCCTATGTCCTCGAGCGCCACGTCGAGACGCGCAAGGCGGTCCTCACGCTGCCCGACGGCTCGCTCGGCGGGGAGGACGAGCTGCGCGCCCTGCTCGGCGAGGCCGACGCCGGCCTGTTCTCCTCGGTCTTCGCCTTCGGCCTGTCCGAGCTCGCTTCGCTCGACTCGCTCGAGGCCGACGAGGTCCGCGACCGCGTCTTCTCCGCCGGGATCCTCGGCGCCGGCCGTTCGGCCGGCGCGGCGATCAAGGCGCTCGAACAGCGCCGCGGGGAGATCCTCCGGCCGCGCAAGGAGGACGCCCCCGCCAACGCACTGCAGCGACGCGGCGAGGAGATCGAGGGCCGCCTGCGCGAGCTGCGCGGCGAGGCAGCCGGCTTCTCGAGCGTCGCGCAGCGCCTCGAGGCGCTCGACGATGAGCTCGCCGCCAGCCGGCGCCACGGCGAGGCACTGCGCCGGCGGATCGGCGAGCTGGAGCGGCTCGCTGCGAGCTGGCCGAGCCTCGAGCGCCTGCGGCACGCCGAGGACGAGCTCGAGGCGCTCGCGCCCGACGAGGACGAGGAGCTCTTGATCGCGCTGCGACCCGAGCTCGAGGCGCTGCAAGCCGCCCTGTCTGGCGACGAGGCGCGCCGGGCCCGCCTCGTCGAGCTCGAGGCCGAGCTCGCCCTGCTGGACCGTCGCGGCGAGGAGCAGATCGCCGCGCTCGCCGAGACCGGTGGTGAGGCGTGGTGGGAGCGGGCCGCAACCGTCGGAGCGGAGGACCTCGCCGCGGCGGAGGAGCTCGCCGAGGCCTGCCTCGCCGCCGGCGCCGCCCGCCGCGAGGCCAGCCTCCAATGCGACGCGGCGCGCGCCGCGCTCGACCAACTCCTCGCCGAGGCGCCGGCGGTCGGCGCCGAGGTGCCCGGTGCGGACGCGCTCGCCACCGAGACGCTCGAGCTCGCCGAGGCGCGGGCGTGGATCACAGAGCGGGACCGGTTGGCGAGCGAGCTCGACGCCGCCGCGCGCGAGGAGCGCCTCGCCGAGCTTGCCGCTCGACGGGGTGGCCGCCTTCCGCGCGCCACGTCCGTGCTCTTGATGGGGCTCGTCGTGGTCTTCGCGGCCGGCGGCGCCTGGGCGCTGCAGCGCGGGGCCGCGCTCGCCGGGATCGTCACGCTCGTTGGTGCCGGGATCCTCCTGGCGCTGGTCGCCGTGGCCCTGCGCCAGGAGCGTCGCATGGCCGCGACCGACGCAACGGACGGCGCGTCGGCACTTCGGGTCCGCCTCGAGGAGGCGAACCGGGCGGCACAAGGCGCCGCCGAACGCCTCGGCCTCGAGCCGGTGGCAGTGACCGCGCTCGAGGCACGGGCTCGCCGCCACGAGGACCACCAGCGCCAGCGGCGCGACCTCGACGCACACATCCGCAGCCAGCAGGCCGCCACCGCGACCTTCGAGCGACTGACGGCGCGCGCGGACGAGCTCGAGCGCGACGCGTCCTTGCTCGAAGAGTCCGCCACCGCGCTCGCCCGCCGGCTCGGGGTTCCGCGCGCCGAGCCGGCCGCGCTGGCCGCCCTCCTGCGCCGCCTCGCGCACCTCCAAGGCCTCCTCGCCCAGCGCGCCCGCCTCGAGCGCGAGCGCGAGGGCATCGAGCGCTCACTGATCGGCTACCGCAGCGAGCTCGAGGCGCTGGCGGACAAGCTCGGCGAGCGCCGTGCGGTCGAGGGCGACGCGCTGGCGCTCCTCGCCGAGCTGCTCGGCCGCTCCGAGCGCTCGGCGGCAGCGGCTCGGCGGCGCAGCGAGCTGAGCGAGCGCATCGCGGCGGCCCGCGCCGACCTGCGCCGCGGCCTCGGCGCCGATGCCACCGCCGAGCGCCTGCGCGACGAGCTCGAGCGCGGTGCCGTGCTCGAATGGGAGCTCGAGCAGCGCCGCCTCGAGGCCGAGCTCGCCGAGCGCGACGCGCAGCACGACGCGCGGGTGGGTGAGCGGGCGGAGCTCGCGGCCCGGCGAGAGGCCCTCTTGCACTCGAGCGAGATCGCCGAGCTCGAGCTCGAGGCGGCGGCCGTGCGCGAGGAGCTCACCAGCGCCCTGCGCGAGTGGGCCGAGCTCGGCCTCGCGCGCGCCCTGCTCGAGCGGGCGCTGCGCCGCTACGAGCAAGAGCGCCAGCCGCTCGTGATCCGCCGGGCGGGCGAGCTGTTCAGCGAGGTGACCGCCGGCCGCTACGACCGCCTCGTCGCCCGCGAGCAGTCCGAGGGTGGCCGCAGCCACGGGCTCGACGCGCTCGCTCCGACCGGGGCGCGCGTCGACTCCGGCGCCCTCAGCCGGGGAACCGCCGAACAGCTCTACCTCTGCTTGCGCCTGGCGCTCGCCGGGACCTTCGCCGAGCGCTCGGTGCGCCTGCCGCTCGTGCTCGACGACGTCCTCGTCAACTTCGACCCCGAGCGCGCCGCGGCGCTCGCCCGAGCGCTCGCCGCCACCGCTGCCAGCCATCAGGTGCTCGTGTTCACCTGCCATCCCCACGTCCTCGAGCTCTTGGGGAGAGAGGTCGCCGATCTACGCGTCGTCGAGCTGGAGCGCGCCCGATGAGCAACGACTTCGGCTTCGACCGGGTGGAGCTCGCCGAGCTGCGACGCCGCGGCGGGCAGAAGTGGCGGCGGTATGGCCCCGACGTGCTGGCCGCCTGGGTGGCAGACATGGACTTCGCACCGCTGCCGGCGGTGCGCGAGGCGATCGTGACGATGGTTGACCGCGGCGACCTCGGCTATCCCGACTGGCCCACCGGATCGCCGCTGCGTGAGGCGCTGAGCGAGCGGATGGCGGCCCGCTATGGCTGGCAGGTCGAGCCGGGCGCGGTGCGAGAGCTGTGCGACATCATCCAGGGCGTGCAGCTCGCGCTCGAGCTTGGCACCGCAGTCGGCGACGCCGTCGCCCTGCACACGCCCACCTACCCGCCCTTCCTCTCCAGCCTGCGGGCGATGCGACGCCGCATCGTGGGGATCCCGATGGAGCAGCGCGCGGGCGCCTGGCGCTTTGACGTCGAGCGCGCGGCGAGCGAGCTCGAACGCGCCGGCTGCCGGGCGCTGCTGCTCGTGCATCCGCACAACCCCACCGGCAAGGTGTTCGCCCGCGACGAGCTCGAGGCGCTCGCCGAGATCGCCGAGCGCCTGGATCTCCTCGTGATCAGTGACGAGGTGCACGCCGAGCTCACCTACCCCGGGGCGCACCACGTCCCCTTCGCCTCGCTCGGCGAGGCGCAAGCCGCCCGCACGGTGACGCTCACCTCGGCCACCAAGGCCTTCAACCTCGCCGGCATCCGCTGCGCGCTCGCCCACATCGGCCCGCCCGCCCTGCGCGAGCGCCGCGACGCCGCCCCCTTCGCGCTCTATGGCACCCCGAGCGTGCTCGGTGTCGCGGCCACCCTCGCCGCCTGGCGCGGGGGCGACGCCTGGCTGGCCGCGGTCATCGCGCACCTCGCCGCCAACCGCGACCACCTCGCGGCGCGCCTTTCCGCCGAGACGGCGCTCGAGCTCGTGCCGCCGCAGGCCACCTACCTCGCCTGGGTGGACGCCCGGCCGCTGCAGCTCGGTGCCGAGCCGGCGGACCTCGCGCTCGAGCGGGGCCGGGTCGCGCTCTCGCCGGGGGTGGACTTCGGGCCGCAAGGGCGTGGCTTTTTCCGCCTCAACTTTGCCACGAGCCGAAAGATCCTCGACGCCGTGATCGACGCCGTGGTGCGCAGCCTCGCCTGAGCGGTGCCGCCTACGCGGCGGCGTCGAGGCGCGCCCAGTAGGCGGCGCGCCCATCCGCCCACCCGGTCATCACGCACAAAAAGAGCAGGAACGTCAGCACGTGCACGCTCGTGCACCAAAGACAGATCGCCTTGATCTCAAAGAGCTCGGCATAGAGCAGGTAGAAGACGAAGCCGATCCCAGCAAGCGCCCCCACCATGCGCGCCGGTGCCACGTAGGGGTTCGCCGAGCGCCACGCCGCGGGCACACAGAGCGCCAGCATCGGCACGAAGTAGATCGCCCCGAGGAGCGCGACGGGGATCCCGAAGATGAACGACTCGGGGCTCGTCGTCACCTTCAAGCAGTTGACGACCGAGTTCTCCGGGCAGACGGCGAGGCCGGACTGGGTGTAATGGGCGACGGTGAGGTAGGTGGCGGCCGCCAGGCCGAGCAGACAGATGATCGGCGTCGCATAGGCGCGCCAGGTCACCCCCACGCCTGCCTCACCCGCCGCGTCTCGATCCGGCCTGCTGGCGGGGATCGGCGCCGCGGTGGCACCCGCGGGCGCCTGGCGCCCGCGGGTCGCGCTCGATCGCTTGGCCATCGCGTCTAGCTAACCGTCTTGGCCTTGGAGAGGGCCGAGATCGCCGCCTTCACGCCCGGTGAGGCGCAGACCGAGGAGGGCTTGCCGCCGTCGCTCATGCAGATCGCGCCGGTGAGGTAGTTCGCCTCGGCGATGAACTGGCTGGCTTGGATCGACTTGCCGATCGCCGAGGAGGGGTCGTGGATGGCGTTCGCGATCGCCTGGCGACCCGGGCCGCCGTTGGTGAGGACGCCGCTCGCCACGACCTGGTAGAGGCCGGGTGACGTGCCCGCCACCACGAAGCGGTTGGCGAGATCGAGGAAGGGGATGCCGGGCTGGGACCAGTTGCCGTTGGCGAACTTGGACGCCTTGCCGGTGTTCGGGTTGCCGTCGTATTTCGTATAGAGCGCCGAGACCTGGGCGGGCACCTTCATCAGCGGGTTGCCGCTGCGGTCTGCGGCCTCATAAGGGCTGAAGGCGACGTACTTGCTGTGGTAGCTGGAGCCGACGAAGCTGAAGGTCGGGATGTCGCCGTCGTTCGGCCCAGACGCCGTCTCCTTCAGGTTCGAGAAGGTCCCGAAGCGGCTGAGCGCGGCGACCATCGCGTAGCGCGTGACGGCGCAGTAGGGGCAGTACTCGCCGCCCTCGTAGACGAGTCGGGGCTTGCCCCCACTCGTGAGCGCCGGCTGCTTGGCGGTCACCGAGAAGGGCACCGGCTGGCCGCCGGTCCCCACGGAGTTGAAGACCGCGGCGGGGATGGTCGTGATCGCCTTGACCTCGGCGGCGGGTGCCGGCGCGGGGTTGCGGTCCGCGCCGGTGATCGCCGACGACTTCGAGCCGCTCGAGCCGCTCGAGCCGCTCGAGAAGCGGATCCCGAGGATCGTCCCGAGGGCGATCACGACGACGGCGACGGCCCCCCAGCCCACCCAGTTGGTGCGGCGCCGGCGGGAGCGGTCGTAGCGGCGCTGGGCGCCGCTCTGGCGGCGGGGCGGCTGGTTGCTGGCGGGACGGCGGTTGGCGTTCTGGCGGCCGCCGCCCGAGCGCGCTGGCTGCTGGCCGAGGCGGCGGGGACCCCCGCTCGGGCCCTGACCGGACTGGGGCCGGCTCGACGATGCCATGACTGCGATGTCCTCCCTGTATGCCCCCGGGCCGCGGCCGACGGCGACGTGCGCGTCATGCGGAGGGCCGAGCGCTCATTCTACCTTCTGCTCCCTGGACATTTGCTGAGCACCCCGGCGGAGCCCTCAGAACCCAGGCGTGCAAAATGGCTGCTCAGCGGTGCCGAAGAGGAGATCCGCCCGGTCAAGCGCTGCCGGGGTGGCCGCGCTGGCGGCGCCGGCGCGCGCGAGCGTCCACCAGCTCGTGGCGCCGAGGTAGCTGGCCGCCAGGGCGGCGACATCACAGACGAGGTCGGCTGGCTCGCCGCTCGGCGCGACGCTCGCCTGCCCGGAGGCGTCGACCACGAGCGCGAAGCGGCCGGCGTTTCCGGGGCAGTGGTCGTCGCTCAGCTCCAAGACGAGCGAGCCCGCACCGCGGTAGCGGCGCGCCGCGAGCGCCCGGGGCACGTCGAGCAGCCGCAGCCACGTGTGGTCCTCGAGCCGACGGACCTCGAGCGCCCGGGGGTCCTCGAGCAAGAACCGCAGCGGCTCGTCGAGCGGGCGCGGCCCGGTGACGAGCGTGGCGACGAGGTCGACGCCGATCAGGTAGGACCACAGGGCGCGATAGGCGGCGTCGTCGAGAGCGACGAGCTCGACAAGGCGCGCCACACGCTCGGCGACCGGCGCTTCGGGCTGGGCGCACCCGGCCGGGGCGTTCGAGACGACCTCGTAGATCGCATAGCCCATCACCTCGCCGGCGGCGACCGCAGCGGCCACAAAGCGCGCCGCCGGGCCGGTCGGCTCCTCGAGCAGCGCCGCCCAGCCGCCCGGGGTGCGCTCCAGCTCCCCGGCGCGCTGGCGCCGGGCGAGGTCGAAGACCGCCGGCAGCACCTCGGCCGCCTCAGTGGGGCGCAGCAGGCGGACCGCGGGCTGGCCGGCTGCGGTCCGGGCGAGGCGCGCCGCGCCGCGCTCGAGGCGGTAGGTGGCGGCAAAGCTGCCCGGGGCGAAGCCGAAGCGGCCGTAGATGCCGCCCTCGCTGGCATAGAGCGCGCAGAGCAGGTGACCGGAGCCTCGCGCCTCGGCGAACAGGTGGGCGAGCAACGCCGACATGACGCCCCGGCGCCGGTGGGTCGGCAGGACGGCGACGTTGCTCACCGCCACGGCACGCACGAGCCCCCCGCCCGGGCAGGTCATCTCGGCCGAGAAGGCGCCGAGCGCACCGACGAGCTCGCCGCCGAGCTCGGCGACGCGCACCACCCCGGCCTCGACGCTCTCGGCGGCGCGCGCCCGCTCGGCGGGCGACATCTTCCAGGAAAAGCTCGCCTCGTCGATCTCGAGCACGGCGTCGAGCTCGTGGGCGGCGGGGCGGCGGATCACGATCCGCTCGCCACCGCCGTGGGCCTCAGGCCCGCGGGGGGGGTCCGTCGCCGCTTCCTGGGTCCTGCTTGCGCTCGTCGAGGTGCTTGCGGATCCGCATCACGACCTCCTCGGAGCGGTTGGCGTCGGCGCCCTTCTCGTCGAGCAGCTGGCGCCGGTCGGCCTCGGCCTCGGCCTCGGCCGCGGCGTCGGCGGCGGCGAGGCGGGCCTCGATGCCCTCGGCGACGATCCTGTCCGCCTCGGCGACGAGCGCCTCCACCATCTCAGACTCGGGCACGACGCGCACGATCTTGCCCTTGATGAACAGGTGGCCCTTGTGGCGCCCGGCGGCGATGCCGAGGTCGGCCTCGCGGGCCTCCCCGGGGCCGTTCACCACACAGCCCATCACGGCGACCTGCAAGGGGAGCTTGCGCGCCTCGAGGGCCTCCTGGGCGCGCTTCGCGACGCCGATGACGTCGATCTCGGCGCGGCCGCACGACGGACAGGCGATGAGGTCGAGGCCCCGGCGCTCGCGCAGCCCGAGCGCCTCGAGGAGCTGGCGCCCGGCGCGGGCCTCCTCGACGGGGTCGGCCGTGAGCGAGTAGCGGATCGTGTCGCCGATGCCCTCGGCGAGCAAGGTGGCGATGCCGGCGGTCGCCTTGATGAGGCCGCTCGGCGGCGGCCCTGCCTCGGTCACCCCGAGGTGCAGGGGGGCGTCGAAGGTCTCCGAGGCGAGGCGGTAGGCCTCGATCATGAGCGGCACGCTCGAGGCCTTGACGGAGATCTTGACGTCGTGGAAGTCGACCTCGTCGAAGTAGGCGAGCTCCTGGCGGGCGGATTCGACGAGCGCCTCGGGCGTCGCGCCGCCGAAGCGCTTGTAGAGCTCGGGGTGCAGCGAGCCGGCGTTGACCCCGACGCGGATCGGCACGCCACGGTCCTTGGCCTCTTTGGCCACGAGCTTGATCTCCTCGGGCTTTCGCAGGTTGCCCGGGTTGAGGCGCAGGCCGTTCACGCCGGCGTCGAGCGCGGCGAGGGCCATCTCGACGTGGAAGTGGATGTCGGCGACGATCGGCACCGGTGAGCGGGGCACGATGCGCGCCAGACCCTCGGCCGCCTCCCGCTCGTTGCAGGTGCACCGCACGATGTCGGCACCCGCCGCGGCGAGGGCGTAGATCTGTTGCAAGGTGCCGTCGACGTCGGCGGTCTTGGTCGTCGTCATCGACTGGACGCTGACCGGGGCGCCCCCGCCGATCGGCACGCCGCCGAGCATGATCTGGCGGGTCGTCTTCCTCGCGGCAACGCTCACGCCGGCTTTCGCCATTGTCGGTCCTCCTCGGCCCCGCTGCCGTCGCGGCGACGGAGCGCTCAGCCACCCCCAAGCGTAGGCCGCGGCGCCACCGGGCATGGCCGGGGCCTCAGCCGAGCGTCGGGGGATGCAGCAAGTTGACGTACAGAGCGCTCAGGCCGACGAGCAGGATCAGCGCCAGGAACAGGTAGGCGATCGGCATCAGCTTGGCCACATCGGCGTGGTAACGGCGGCCGCGGCGCGACCGGATCCGCTCGTAGCAGGCGATCAGGACGTGGCCACCGTCGAGCGGCAGCATCGGGAACAGGTTGACCATCCCGACGAAGATGTTGATCGCCACCAAGATGACGAGCAGGTCCGAGACGCCGCGGTGCGCGGCCTGCACCGCCACCTCGGCCGCCCCGAGGGTGGAGAGCACCTGGTTGTTCGACGACGACGTGCTGTTCCCCGACGCGCTGCCGGCTCCCGCGCCGCCCGCCGGCTGGTGCTGGGTGGCGGTCGCCACGGCGTGGTAGAGGTTGCCGAGGCCGTGGAGCGAGAAGACGTCGGCGATGCCGGTGGCGGTCTCCCTCGTGTAGACCCCGAGCTGGTGGCCGGCCTCGACGAGGCCGCCGCCGATGCCATAGGTGCGGTTCACCGCCACGGTGGCGAAGTCGACGCCGATCACCCCGGCGCCGCGCCGGGTCGTGGCGAAGTGCTCGATCGCACCGTTCGGGGCGCGCACCTCCTGGCCCCGTTCGGGCGCCGGGGTGATGGTGAGCGGGACGCGCGCGCCGTTGCGCTCGACGGTGAGGTGCAGCGCCACACCGGCGCTGTTGAGGATGATCCGCTTGAGCTCCTCCTCGCTGTTCACCCGACGGCCGTCGACCGCCACGATGACGTCCCCGGCGCGCAGCCCGGCGCGCTCGGCCGGCGAGGGACCGCTCACGAAGGGCACGACCGCGGCCACCTGGCGCGTCACGGCGGTGCCCTGGGGCAGCCCGGAGAAGGCGCACATCCCCCACAACAGGCCGAAGGCCATGACGAAGTGCATCGCCGAGCCAGCGACTCCGACCGCCAGGCGGCGCGGGAAGCTCGCCTGGCGGTAGCTGCGGCCCTCGTCCTCGGGGGCGACCTGCTCGAGGTTGGTCATGCCGACGATGCGGACGTAGCCGCCGGCGGGGATCGCCTTGATCCCGTACTCGGTCTCGCCGCGCCGGATCGACCACAGCCGGGGCCCGAAGCCCAAGAAGTACTCGGTCACCTTCATGCCCGACCACTTGGCCGTCGCGAAGTGCCCGGCCTCGTGCAGCATGACCATCGCGATCAGCGAGACGATGACGACCAAGATGGCGAGGCCGTGCAGGACGACGGCGAGGACGACACCGAGCGCGACGACGACTGCGAGGCGCACGAGCGCCGCCCGGTTCGAGCGCGGTGGCGCCGGCGGCGGCAGGCTCGCCGGGGCGCTGCTCACCCGCGGTCCCGCCCGGCGACCGCGCGCGCCGCCAGGCGGCGCGCCTCGGCGTCGGCCGCCAGCACGTCCTCGGTGCTGCGCAGCGGGCGCTGGTCGTGTGACTCGAGCACCGCCTCGACCACCGTCGCGATCTCGAGCCAGCTGATCCGGCGCTCGAGGAAGGCCGCCACGGCCACCTCGTTGGCGGCGTTCAAAAAGGTCGGGGCGCTCCCGCCCTCGCGCCCGGCCGCATAGGCGAGGCGCAGACAGGCGAAGGTCTCGAGATCGGGCGACTCGAAGTCCAGCTGGCTGAGCTCGCGCCAGTCGATGGCCCCGAAGCGCCGCGTGACGCGCTCGGGATAGGTGAGCGCATAGGCAATCGGCAGGCGCATGTCGGGATGGGAGAGCTGGGCGAGCGTCGTGCCGTCGGAGAACTCGACCATCGAGTGGATGATCGACTGGGGATGCACGACGACCTCGATGTCGTCGTAGTCCACCCCGAACAGCTCGTGGGCTTCGAGCACCTCGAGGCCCTTGTTCATCAACGTCGACGAGTCGATGGTGATCTTCGGCCCCATCTTCCAGGTCGGATGGGCGAGCGCGTCCTCGACCCCGACGCCGATCAGGTCCTCGGCGCGCCGCCCCCGGAAGGGCCCGCCGCTGGCGGTCACGATGAGGCGGTCGACATCGGCGGGCGACGCCGGCGCCCCGCTGTGGCGCCCCCCGGGCGTCGGGTTGCCCGGCCAGTCGGTGCCGGTATGGCGGCGCTCGCCGAGGCACTGGTGGATGGCGCAGTGCTCGGAGTCGACCGGCACGATCTCGCCGCCCCGGGCGCGCGCCGCCTGGACGACCGGCGCGGCGGCGACGAGGGACTCTTTGTTGGCGAGCGCCAGCCGGCGGCCGTGTTCGAGCGCGGCCAGGGTGACCGGCAGGCCGGCGAAGCCGACCACGGCGTTGAGGACGACGTCGCCGCGCCCGGCGATCAAGGCGAGCGAGGCCGGCCCGGCGAGGACCTCGGTGCCCTTTGGCACCGCCGCCGCCAGCTCGCCGGCGAGCGTCTCGTCCGCGATCGCCACGACCTCGGGGCGCAAGGCCCTGGCCTGCTCGGCGAGCGCGGCCACCGAGCGGTTGGCGCCGAGCGCGACGACGCGCAGGCGCTCGGGCTCGGCGCTCACGACGTCGACCGCCTGCACGCCGATCGAGCCGGTCGAGCCGACGATCGACACGCTGCGCACCGAGGGCGCGGCGAGCGCGCCCTCGGGCCGCGTCGCCGCCGCGGCGGCCACCGCGGCCGCAAGGCCGCTGGCGGGCATCGGCGCCTGTTGATCGCTCATCGCCGAGAGCCTCCTTGGCTGTCGTCGCGCTCTGGCCTCACCGCAGGGCGAGGGCGGTGAACAGACCGTAGGCGGCGGGCAGCACGAACAGCAGCGCGTCGACCCGGTCGAAGACCCCGCCGTGCGCGGGCAGGAGGCGGCCCATGTCCTTCACGCCGGTGTCCCGCTTGACCAGGGACTCGGCGAGGTCGCCAAGCGGCGCCAGCACCGCCACGACCAGCGCCAGCAGGCCGGCGGCGAGCATCGAGATCGGATGGATGAAGCTCGTCCCTGCGAGCGCCACCACGACGGCAGCAACCGTGCCACCGATCAAGCCCTCGACGGTCTTGTTCGGGCTCACCCGGGCGGCGAGGGGGTGCTTGCCGAGGCGGCTGCCGACCGCGTAGCTGCCGACGTCGTGGGCAACGGTGACCGCCACCGCGGCGAAGCAGAACGCCACGCCGTGGCGGTCGGGGAAGTGCGCCGGGGAGATCAACAAGGCGGCGAACACGCCCGGCACGCCGACCCAGGTGATCACGAAGAAGGTGGCCCCGAGATCGCGCACCGGCGCGGATCGCCGGCCGCGCGCCAAGGTGGCGACGATGGCGATGATCAAGCTGGCCGCGAGCACGTCGGGGAGCACTCGTGCTCCCCACAGGTAGGCACCGACGGCCGCCATGGGCACCGCCGCCAGGCCGAGCAGCGTCAGCGGCCGGCGGCCGGCGCGGCGCAAGGTGGCGAAGGCCTCGCCGGCGGCCAGGGTGAGCACGACGGCGACAAGCGCCAAGGTGCTGGCGGCGCCCCCGTAGAAGCAGGCCAGTGCCACCGCCCCGATGCCGACGCCGGTCGCCGTGGCGACGACCGGGTTGCGCTTGTGGGCGGTGGGTGGCGGGGCGGCGGGCTCGGCGGGCGCGGCGGCGGGCGGGTCGGGCGCCAACGCCGGCTCGGAGGTGGCGGCGGCGGGCTCGTCGACGCGGGCGAAGGCCGGCGGCGCGCTCGCCGGCGCAGGACGGCCGGCCGGAGGGGCGATGGCGTCGAGGTCGGCGTAGAGCTCCTCGAGGTCGGTGGCGGTGTCCTCGCGGCCAGCGATCTTCGGCGACGGCTCGTCCTCGCCCTCGTCCTCGAGGAGGAACGACAGCCCGAGGTCGGCGTCGTCGTCCCAGTCCGAGGCGGCCTCGCGCCAGGTCGGCCCGCGCATCTGGCGCTCGATCTCCTGACCGTCCTCGTCCAGATGCTCGCGGTCGATCAGCACCCGGGGGATCTGCCCCGTCGGGGGGTCGGTCCAGTCCGGCAGCGCCGGGGGCGCCGGGGGCGCCTCCTCCTCGTCCTCGCTCGGGCGCCGCCCGGTCGAGGGCACGAGCCCGGCGGCGACGGCGGCCTGGACGGCGGTGATGCGCAGCTGCTCGGTGCTCGGTCCCCGCTCGGGCGCCTCAGGGGCGTCCGCTGCCTCAGGGGCTCGCCCCTCGGGCTCGGGCTCGGGCCGGGGTGCTCCGGCCTCGTTGCGGCCGGGCCGCTCGTTGGCCCGGGGCTCGCTCATCCCTCCAGGAGCTCCTGCTCTTTGTGGGCGAGCAGGCGATCGATCTCGCCGACGCGCTCGTGGGTGATCTTCTCGAGCTCCTTCTCGGCCCACTCAAGGTCGTCTGAGGACAGCTCGCCGTCCTTCTCGAGCGCCTCGAGGTCGTGGCGCGCGGCGCGGCGGCAGCCGCGCACGGCAACGCGCGCGTCCTCGGCCCGCTGGCGCACGACCTTCACGAGGTCCTTGCGGCGCTCGGCCGTGAGCTGGGGGAAGACGAGCCGGATCACCTGACCGTCGTTCGACGGGTTGACGCCGAGGTCGGCGAGCTGGATCGCCTTCTCGATTGCTTTCATCGCGCCCTTGTCGTAGGGGTTGATGATGAGGACGCGGGCCTCAGGGACGTTGAAGCCGGCAAGCTGCTGGAGGGGCACCTCGCTGCCGTAGTAGTCGACACGCAGGCGCTCGACCAGGGCGGGGGCGGCTCGCCCGGTGCGCACGGCGGCGAACTCGGCCCGGGCGTGCTCGACGGCCCGCGCCATCTTCTCCCGCGTGTCCTCGAGGGCCGCTTCCACCAGTGAGCCGTCGGTCATCGAATCAGCGTACCTATCGCCTCGCCGCTGAGCGCGGTGCGGATGTTGCCGGGGGTCATCAGGTCGAACACGAGGATCGGCAGCCGGTTGTCGCGACAGAAGGTGATCGCCGTGAGGTCCATCACCCGCAGGTCGCGCGCCACGACCTCCATGAAGCCGATCTCGTCGAAGCGCTGGGCCCCTTGGTGCAGGCGGGGGTCGGCGTCATAGACGCCATCGACGCCCGAATGGGTTCCCTTCAAGATGACCTGCGCCTCGATCTCAGCAGCCCGCAGCGCGGCCGGGGTGTCGGTGGTGAAGTAGGGCTGGCCCATGCCTGCCGCGAAGATCACGACCCGACCCTTCTCCAGGTGGCGCACCGCCCGACGGCGGATGTAGGGCTCGCACACCTCGGCCATCGAGATCGCCGAGAGCACCCGCGTCGGCTGGCCCTCGCGCTCGATCGCGTCCTGGAGGGCGAGCGCGTTGATCACCGTGCCGAGCATGCCCATCGTGTCCGAGGTCGCCCGGTCGATGCCCTCGCCCTGGCCGGTGCTGCCGCGCCAGATGTTGCCGCCGCCGACCATCACCGCGAGCTCGGTGCCGAGCTCCATGACGCTCTCGGCGATCTCCTTGGCCATGCGGCGCACGACCGTGGCGTCGATCGTCTCGTTGTTCGCCTCACTGGCGAGCGCCTCGCCCGAGATCTTGAGCACGGCACGGCGCCAGCGCCGAGACGGGTCCACCGCGATGGCGGGCAACGTCCCCGACGGGTGCACCTCGGCGCCCTTTGGCCCGGCGCTCCCCGGGCCAGCGGCGCTCACGCCCCCGTGACCACCTGGGCGAAGCGGCGGATCTCGGCGCCCCCGAGCACCTGGGCGATCGACTTCTTGTCGTCCTTGGCGAAGGGCTGCTCGAGCAGGACGCGCTCGCGGAACCAGCCGTTCAGTCGTCCCTCGATGATCTTTTCGAGCTGGGCCTCGGGCTTGTTCTCGTTGCGGGCGATCGTCTCGATCGTGGCGCGCTCGGCCGCGATCGCGTCCGCCGGGACGTCCTCGCGCCGCAGGTACTCCGGGCGCGAGAAGGCGATGCTCACCGCGATGTCGTGGGCGATCTCGGCGTTGCCGCCGGCCAGCTCGACGAGGACGCCATTCACACCACGGCCGTTCTGCACGTGCAGGTAGCTCTCCAAGATCGCGCCCTCGCCTGCCTCGAAGCGCACGTGGCGGCCGACCGCGATGTTCTCCTTCAAGGTGATCTGGAGCTGCTCGATCTCGCCCTTCAGCGCCTCGATCGCCCCCTCGCCGTCGCTCGCCAGCTTCTCGGCGAGGGTGTCGACGAGGCGGACGAAGTCGGCCGACTTGGCCACGAAGTCGGTCTCGCACTCGAGCGCCACGATCGCGCCGAGGCGGCCCTTGCCGGTGACGACGACCGAGACGGCGCCCTCGGCGCGCTCGCGCTCCCCGCGCTTGGAGACGCCGGCGAGACCCTGCTCGCGCAGCCACTTCGTGGCCTTGTCCATGTCGGCGTCGCTCTCGAGCAGCGCCCGGCGGGCATCCAAGATGCCGGCGCCGGTTCGGCGGCGCAGCTCAGCCACGTCCTTGGCGGTTACCTCAGCCATGCCAGTCAGCCCTCCACCGTCGCGCCGGCGGCGACGGGCGTCGAAGAATCCGCAGCGGCGCCGGCGGCCGCGGGGTTGGCGCGCCCGGCGCCCTCGCCCTGCAGGCGGGAGGCGGCGCGCTTTGAGTAGATGTAGCGGCCCTCGTTGACCGCATCGGCGATCACCCGGCACATCAAGCGACCCGAGCGGATCGCGTCGTCGTTGCCGGGGATGACGTAGTTGATGATGTCGGGGTCGCAGTTGGTGTCGACCACGGCGACGACGGGGAGGCCGAGCTTTCGCGCCTCGGTCACCGCGATGTGCTCCTTTTTCGTGTCGATCACGAAGATGGCATCGGGCAGGCGGTTGAGGCGCCGGATGCCGCCGAGGTTGCGCTCGAGCTTCTCGAGCTCGCGCGACAACAACAGCGCTTCCTTCTTCGGCATCGCGTCGAACTCACCAGAGCTGCGGGCGCTCTCGAGCTCCGACAGCTTGCGCACACGCCCGGCGATCGTCTGGAAGTTGGTGAGCATGCCGCCGAGCCAGCGCTCGTTCACATAGGGCATGCCGCACTGGCTGGCGAACTCGGCGACGGGGTCCTGGGTCTGCTTTTTGGTCCCGACGAACATGACCGTGCCGCCCTCGGCGACGAGGTCGCGCACATAGGAGTAGGCGCGCTCGAGCAGGGTCAGGGTCTGGTGCAAGTCGATGATGTAGATCCCGTTGCGCTCGCCGTAGAGGAAGCGCTTCATCTTCGGGTTCCACCGGCGGGTCTGGTGCCCGAAGTGCACGCCCGCCTCGAGCAGTTGCTTCATGGTGACGACAGCCACAGCTGGCTCCTTCCCAACGGTTCTTGGTGAGTCGGCGCGCTACACCCCGTTGCGGGGCGACCGTGGGGACGCGCAGACGGACGAATACAGGGGCCCGGATTGGCCCCGGGCAATGCTAGCCCCTCAGGCCCGTGGGTGTGCCTGGCGGTAGACGGCCGCCAGCCGCTCTCGCGACACGTGCGTGTACACCTGGGTGGTCGACAGGCTCGCGTGTCCGAGCAGCTCCTGCACCACGCGCAGGTCGGCCCCGTGGTCGAGCAGGTGCGTCGCGTAGCTGTGGCGGAGCGCGTGGGGGTGCGTCGGCACCACCGAGCGCGCCTGCACGATCCGGTAGACGTCGCGAGGGCCGAGGCGACGGCCCCGCCGGTTGAAGAACAAGGCAGCGGCCGGGCTGTCCTCGCGCATCAGCGCCGCCCGGTGGTCGAGCCAGGACGCCACCGCGCTCACGGCGGGCTCGCCGATCGGCAACCGCCGCTGCTTCGCGCCCTTGCCGAACGCGACGAGCTCGCCGCGGCGCAAATCGACGTCACCGAGGTCGAGCGAGCAGCACTCGCTGACGCGCAGCCCGGCGCCATACAGCAGCTCCACGACGGCGTCGTCGCGCCGCGCCGAGGCGAGCGCCACCGGATCGCCCGCTGCCGGCTCGCTGGCGCCGTCCAAGAGCGCGTCGAGCTCGCTCGCGTTGAGCACGCGGGGCAGGCGTTCGGGGCCCCCCGGCACGCTGAGGCGGCGCGAGGGGTCCTCGCCGATCAGGCCGCGCCGCCGGCACCAGGAGAAGTAGCGGCGCAGCGCCGCCGCCTTGCGGGCGAGCGAGCCGCGGGCGAGGCGTCGGGTGGCGAGGTAGGCGAGGTAGCGCCGGAGCAGGAGGCGGTCGACCGCCTCGGGGCCGAGCGTCCCGGCACGCCCGGCCCAGTCGAAAAAGCCCTCGAGGTCGCTGCGATAGGCGCGCACCGTGGCCGGCGCGCACCCCGTGAGCGAGGCCACGAACTCCTCGAGCTGCCAGGCCACGGCGAGATCGTAGGCTCCGTGTGCCGATCTGGTCGGCACCAAGGGGTGGACTGAGAGACAATGACCGACATGTCGGGCCACATCCTCCTCGTCGAGGACGATGAGCGGATTCGCACCTCGATGCGCCTCGCGCTCGAAGACGAGGGCTACGAGCTGTCCGAGGCGGCGAGCGGCGAGCAGGCGCTCGAGCTCTGCGCACCGGGTCAGATCCCCTTCGACCTGCTGATCGTCGACATCATGCTGCCGGGCATGGACGGCTTTGCCGCCTGCCGGGAGCTGCGGCGCCACAGCGCGGTCCCGATCATCATGGTGACGGCGCGCACCGACACCCACGACATCGTGGCCGGCCTCGAGGCCGGCGCCGATGACTACGTCACCAAGCCCTTCGAGCCAAAGGAGCTGGCGGCGCGCATCCGGGCGCTGTTGCGCCGCGCCCGCAACAGCGAGAGCGGCCCTGGATCGCTCAGCTTCGGCGAGCTCGAGATCGAGCCCGAGGCCGGCGTCGTCCGCCTCTCGGGCGAGGAGGTCCACCTCACGCGGACCGAGTTCCTCCTGCTCTGCGAGCTGGCGGCGAACGCCGGCAAGGTCCTGTCGCGCGAGCAGCTGCTCGAGCGGGTCTGGAGCTATGACTACTTCGGCGACGGGCGCCTCGTCGACGTCCACGTGCGCCGCCTGCGGACCAAGGTCGAGCTCGACCCGGCGAACCCGCGCCACGTCCTCACGGTGCGCGGGCTCGGCTACAAGCTGGCCCCCTGATGGGCGCGGCGCCGCCGCCGCCCGCGCCCCGCGTCCGCCGATCGCACCGGCGCGCCCTACACCTCAGCCTGCGCGCCCGCATCACCTTGGGCTTCGCGCTCGGCGCGTTGGTGCTCTCGAGCGCGATCGCCGGCATCACCTACTTCACGACGCGCTCCCAGATCGTCAGCCAGCAGCTCACCGCCTTCCAGAAGGAGGCCCTGGCGGGGGCGGGGCAGCTCGACAACATGGTGACGGGCAGCACGCCGGTCGACCCGCTGCTGGCGATCTTGACGATCGACGAGGCGGCGGTGAACGCCTCGCCGACAGGGGCGACCTCGACGAGCACGACACCCCCGGCGGTCGCGTTCTACTACTCGCGCACCGACGCCAGCTGGACCAACGCCAACCCCGAGTTCACCTCGCTGCTGCCCGCTTCGCTGAAGGGCCGCGTGGAGTCCTTCGACGAGCCTGCCTACCAGGTCTTCAACTACGGCGGGAACCCCTGGGTGGCCGTCGCCGTGCCGGTGAGCGACCTGAAGGCCACCTTCGTCGAGTCCTTCTCGCTCGAGCAGACGGCGCGCACCTTGCGCATCATCCTCGTCGCGCTGGCGGTCGCCGGCCTCGTCACCACGCTGGCGGGGGCGGTCGTCGGGCGCTGGGCCGCCGGCTTCGCCCTGCGGCCGCTGCGGGAGGTCTCCCAGGCGGCCCTCGCGATCGCCAGCGGCCGGCTGGGCACGCGCCTCGAGACCGGCGACGCCCCCGACCTCGCCGTGCTCGCCTCGTCGTTCAACCGGATGGTGGACCGCCTCCAGCAGCGCATCGAGCGCGACGCCCGCTTCACCTCCGACGTCAGCCACGAGCTGCGCTCGCCGCTCACGACGCTCGCGACGTCCCTGTCGGTCATCGAGGCGCGCCGCGACGAGCTCCCCGAGCGGTCCCGCCAAGCCCTGCAGCTCGTGAGCGACGAGGTCCGGCGCTTCCAGCGCATGGTCGGTGAGCTGCTCGAGATCTCCCGCCTCGATGCCGGCTCGGCAGACTTCCAGGCGAGCGTCGTGCTCGTCGGCGAGGTCCTGCGGCGCTCGGTCAGCACCTCGAGCCGCGAGCCGATCCCGCTCGAGATCGACCCGGCGGTCGAGTCGCGCAAGGTGATCGTCGACAAGCGGCGCTTTGAGCGGATCCTCGCCAACCTGATCGAGAACGCCGAGCGCTACGCCGGCGGTGCCACCAAGGTCACCGCCACCGCGCGCGACGCGAGCGTCCGCATCGGCGTCGAGGACGCCGGGCCGGGGATCCCCCCCGCTGAGCGCGAACGCATCTTCGAGCGCTTCGCCCGCGGCTCGGTGGCCGCCGGCAGCCGGGGCACGGGCGGGGGGACCGGCCTCGGCCTCTCCCTCGTGCTCGAGCACGTCAAGCTGCACGGCGGCCGGGTGTGGGTCGAAGGGCGCGAAGAAGGCGGCTCCCGCTTTGTCATCGAGCTGCCGCTCGCGCCGCCCGGAGTCGGCGAGGACGCGGCCACCGAGGCCGAACCGGCCGACGAGGCGGCGGCACCCTTGTCCAAGCGCGCGGGGCGGGGCGGCGAGCGCGGACGCTCCGGCGCAGGGCGGTCGAGTTGAGGACGCGCCCACGCCACCTCGGGGTGCTCGGCGCCCTCGGCGCGCTCGCGATCGGCCTCGGTGGCTGCGGCGTGCCCACCAGCCCGACCGCCGTCGGCCTGCCGCCGAACCTCACCGTGCCGCCCCAGGGCGGCTCCACCACGACGACCCCGACGACGACGACGGTGCCGCCCAAGGTGCCCTCGTCCAAAGAGCTCCAGGTCTATCTCGTCGGCCACGACGGCCATCTCGTGCCGGTGCCCCGGCCGTGGACCGCGACCAAGCTCACCCCGACCGTCGCGGTCGGCTTGTTGGCTGGGCCACCGACGGCGAGCGAGAAGGACCTCACCAACTCCGTGCCGCCCTCGCCCCAGGTGCGGATCGTCCTCCGCCACGGCCTGGCGCGCGTCAACCTCGACTACGCCTCGTTCTCGACGCTCTTCGGCCCGACGCTCTACACGGCGCTCGCCCAGATCGTCTACACCTTGATCAGCCACGTCGCGTTCCACATCGACGCGATCGACTTCCGCCTGAGCGGCGAGGGTTTCGGGCCGATCCCCTACAACTACACGCCCTCGGGGGCGACGGTCACCCATCCGGTGACCAAGGCAACCTACGCCGCGCTGGCGCCGCTGCCGGCGAAGAAGCCCTCGAGCACCAAGAAGGCCAAGGCCTGAGGCGACCTCAGCGCCGCGCCGCGGGCGCGCGGAGCGCGTCGTCGCCCTCGGGCGCGAACTCGACGCGGTCCGAGTCGGCCCAGAGCCGCTCGAGGCCGTAGTAGGCGCGGGCCTCTTGCTCGAAGACGTGGACGACGAAGTCGCCGTAGTCGAGCAGCACCCACTTCAAGTCGTCCAGGCCCTCGCTGCGCAGCAACTTGCCGCCGGCGTCGCGGACGGCCTTTTGCACCTCATCGAGCACGGCGCGCACCTGGCGGTCGTTGCGACCTCCGGTGATCACGAAGTGGTCGGTGATGCCGATCAGGTCACCGACGTCGAGGACCAGCGTCTCTTCCAGCGTCTTGCCGGACGCGGCCCGGGCCGCGATCGTGGCGAGTCGCAGGCTCAACGGGCGACGTCCACGCGGGCGGGGCGACCGGAGCCGAGGCCAAGGGCCCGCTCGGCCCGGTGCGCATCGAGGTACTCGTTCATCCTCGCTCAGCGTACAGCCGCCGCGAGCGGATCACGCGGATGGCGGGCTCGGGCACCAGGTAGTCGAGCGGGCGCCCCGTACGGGCGCGGTCACGCAGGTCGGTGCTCGAGATCTCGAGGTCAGGCACCTCGATGGCGAGTGCCCGCCAACCCGACAGCGGCCCGTTGGCACCGAGCTCGACCATCTCGGTGCCCGGGCGGTTGATGGCCACCAAGGTCACGAGCGCCCGGATCGCCTCGATGTGCTCCCAGCTGTCCAGGCTGGCGACAACGTCGGCGCCCACGAGGAGGAACAGCTCGGCGCCGGGGTGCTCGCCTGCCAGCTGCTCGACCGTGTCGGCGGTGTAGGAGAGCCCGCCGCGCTCGATCTCGATCGTCGAGGCCTCGAGGCCCGGGTGGCCAGCGACCGCCGCCGCGACCATCGCCAGGCGGTCCTCGGCCGGCGTCACCGGCCGGTTGCCCACCTTCTGCCAGGGTTCATTGGCCACGACGAGCAGTACGCGATCGAGCGCCAGGCTGTGGCGGGCGTTCACGGCGGCGACGAGATGGCCGACGTGCACGGGATCGAAGGTCCCGCCGAAGATGCCCAGCCGCACTAGCCGACCCGCCACACACGCCGCACGGCGGCAGATTAGGCGCCCGGGCGCCGACAGCGCCGTTTGAGCGGTCTGTTAGGGGCCCCCGGCCCTCGTGCGCAGAGGTTGCGGCGGTGTGCCTAGGCTTGGGCATGGCCGGGAACTTGCCTTCGTCCCCCGCTTCGCTCGCGGCGCCCGCCGCGTCGTGGCAGCCCGCAGCCTGGAAGGGTCTGCCGGCGTCCCAGCTGCCGAGCTGGCCGGAGGGGACCGCCCTCGAGTCCGCCCGCGCCGCGCTCGCCAGCCTGCCCCCGCTCGTCTTTGCCGGCGAGGCCCGCAAGCTCACCGACGCGCTCGCCGACGTGAGCCGCGGGCGGGCATTCGTCTTGCAGGCCGGCGACTGCGCCGAGTCCTTCGCCGAGCAGGGCGCGGACCAGATCCGCGACAAGCTCAAGGTGATCTTGCAGATGGCGGTCGTGCTGACCTACGCCTCGGGCGTCCCGGTCGTCAAGGTGGGCCGGATCGCCGGGCAGTACGCGAAGCCCCGCTCTTCACTCACCGAGCGCGTCGGCGATGTCGAGATGCCGGCGTTTCGCGGCCACATCATCAATGACGACGCGCCCGTGCCCGCGGCCCGCGTGCCGGACCCGAACCGCATGGTCACCGCCTACCACCACGCGGCAGCCACCTTGAACCTGCTGCGTGCCTTCACCAACGGCGGCTTCGCCGACCTCTCGCACGTGCACGCCTGGAACCAGGAGTTCCTCGCCTCGAGCGCCGAGGGGCGCCGCTACGAGGCGATCGCCGAGGAGATCGACCGCGCCCTGCGCTTCATGCGCGCCTGTGGCGTCGACCTGTCGGCCGGCGCACCGATCCACCAGGTCGACTTCTACACCTCCCACGAGGCGCTGCTGCTCGACTACGAGGAGATGCTGACCCGGCGCGACTCGCTCACCGGGGACTGGTACGACTGCTCGGCGCACATGCTCTGGATCGGCGAGCGCACCCGGGAGCTCGACGGCGCGCACGTGGGCTTCCTCGCCGGGGTCCGCAACCCGATCGGCGTCAAGCTCGGCCCGACCGCCACCCCCGAAGAGGCCGTCGAGCTGTGCGAGCGGTTGAACCCTGAGCGGATCCCCGGCCGCCTCACCTTGATCTGCCGCCTCGGCGTCGCCAAGGTCACGAGCCTCCTCCCCCCGCTCATCCGCGCCGTGAGCGATGCCGGCCATCCCGTCGTGTGGGAGTGCGACCCGATGCACGGCAACACCTTCACCTCCGAGAACGGGCGCAAGACGCGCCACTTCGATGACGTGCTGGGCGAGATCCGCGGCTTTTTCGCTGCCCACCGGGCGGAGGGGACCTGGCCTGGCGGCGTGCACGTCGAGCTGACCGGCGATGACGTCACCGAATGCCTCGGTGGTGTGGAGGACATCCTCGAAGAGCAGCTGCCGCTGCGCTACACGACGACCTGTGACCCGCGCCTGAACGCTCGCCAGTCGATCGATCTCGCCTTCCGGGTCGCCGAGCTGCTGCGCGGCTGATGCGGCGCGCCTTCGGGCTGCGCCGGCCTCGGCGCGCTGCGGTGGCAGTCGCGCTCAGCTCCCTCGCCTGGCTCGCCACGACGCTCGCCCCGCCCACTCCGGCGAGCGGCGCTGCCAGCACGACCACCTCGACGACGACCACGTCCCCCCCTGTGCCGACCAGCACGTCGTCGAGCACCACCACGACGGTCCCCACCGCGCCCCTCAGCCTGTCCTGCCGGGCCCCGGCCACGTCGGCGACCACGACGGCGACCGGCACCTCGGCCACGAGCGGCACTTCGGGCACGCGGGGCACCTCGGGGACGAGCGGCACCTCGGGGACGAGCGGCACCTCGGGGACGAGCGGCACCGCGGCGAGCACCTCCTCGCTCGGCGCGCCCGAGCAGCCGGCGACGACCACCACCTCGAGCACGCTGGCGCTCCCACCGAGCACCTTGGCGGCCGGCACGTCGGGAACCTCGGGGACGAGCGGCACCGCCACCACCACGACGATTCCGGGGGCCGGCGGCGTCCTGTTTGGTTACTACCTCGTTGAGTCCAACGGCTCGGTCGTGAACGACGGCAGCGCGGCCGCCTTCACCATCACCAAGAAGATGGTGCCGCTCGTCGTCGCCGGCGCCGTCGTGCCCGGCGACACGGGCTACTGGCTCCTCACCTCGCGGGGCAACCTCTACAACTTCGGGAGCGCCATCGACTATGGCTCGCCCCTGCGCACTCACCACCTCGGCACCTACGTCGGCATCGCGACGACACCGGACGGAAAGGGGTTCCTCGTCGCCACGACCAAGGGGAGCGTCGAGCACTACGGGGACGCGCCGTTTTGCGGCTCGCCGGTGCACGCGAAGCTCGACGGGCACGTGGCGGGGATCGTCGACACCCCCGACGGCAACGGCTACTGGGTCTACACGAGCGGCGGGCAGGTCTTCGCCTACGGCGACGCGCACGGCTACGGGGGAGGCGTCGGGCCCGCCCACTCCCCGGTGATCGGCATGGCCGCGACCCCCGACGGGCACGGCTACTGGCTCGCCTACAACGACGGTGCCGTGCGCCAGTTCGGCGACGCCCCCTTCTTCGGCTCGGCGGCGCACCACCGCCTTCGCAGCCCGATCGCCGCCTTCGCCGCCAATTCGCAGGGCACCGGCTACTGGCTCATCGAGGCGGACGGCACGATGTTCCAGTACGGAAACGCTCCCTTCTACGGCTCGCTGGTCCACCACCCGCCAAAGCCGCCGGTGCGCATCGCCGCCATCTTGGCGACCGCCATCGTCGAGCAGCCGAGCCCGCCGAGCACCTCGAGCACGTCCAGCACCACCACGACGACGACGCTCCCCCCGCTCCCGCCGCTCACCGGCGACCCGTTCGCGCACGGCGCGATCGGCTATGACATCTCCAACTTCCAGTGCCAAAAGCCCGGCTCGAGCCTCGCCCAGGCCAAGCTCCCCGTGGTGAGCGGGATCGCCGTACTGCAAGTGGCCGGCTGGCTCGACAACTCCAAGAACTCCTGTCTTTCCGCTGAGGTGTCCTGGGCCGAGCGCGCCGGGGCGGGGACGCGGGGCCTCAGCCTCTACATCTTCATGAACTCCCCCGACAACAGCACCTCCGCCACCGCCCAGGACGCAGCCGGGCCGGCCGGGGCGTGCGCGCTCTTGGCAAACACGGCCCAGCCCGCCTGCCGTGCCTACAACTACGGCTACAACGGCGCCCGCAACGCCTACAGCTACGCCACCACCGAGGGCGCCCGCTCCTCGCTGTGGTGGCTCGACGTCGAGGGCGCGGCGCTCGCGTCCGGGGACTTCTCGAACTTCTCGGCCGGCCAGTACTGGTCGGCGAACTCGGTGCTCAACGCCGACACGATCCAAGGGGCGATCGACGCGCTGCGCGCCGAGGGCATCACCGTCGGCATCTACTCGACGAGCGAGCAGTACGCGAAGATCACGGGGAACTACGTGCCGAGAGGCTCCCGCGTGCCGCTGTGGGTCGCCGGCGTGCCCTGGACGAGCCCCCCCTACGGCGAGAAGGGGCTCCCGAGCACCGCCGCGCTCACGGCGTGGTGCGCCGGCACCGCCCACTACGCCAACAGCACGGCGAGCGACCTGTTCGCCGGCGGGGTGCCCTGGTTGCTGCAAGAGACCCCGGGCGTCCTGCCCTCACCGGACGGCATCGACCCCGACTACGCCTGCTGAGCTGGGCGCGCCGGGGGACGCTCCGCCCGCCAGCTTGGCGATCGCCGCGAAGATCGCGGCGCGGATCTCGACGGGATCGCAACCCTCGGCGAGCCGCGCGTTCGGCGGTGGCGCGTGATGGCGGCGGTCGACGACGGTCGCCCCCGTCGTGACGCTCCCGGCACGCTCGCAGCACACGTGGCGCTCGCTCCAAGACAAGCGGGCCGGCTCGAGGAGGGCGATGGCAGTGACGGCGTCGTGGGGGACAAAGCCGCCGTCGCGAGCGCAGAGCGCGCCGACGGGCCGGCTGAGGAGCGCGCCGACGGGTCCGAGCGCCGCCAAGGCGGCGAGATCCTCCCGGCTCCAGCGACAGCTGGCGGTCAGATCCAAGGGCACCATGGCCACGGGGAGCCCGCTCGTGAGGACCTCGTCGGCCGCCGCCGGGTCCATCCAGGCGTCGAACTCGGCCGCGGCCGTCATGTTGCCCCCCGCCGCGACGGCGCCGCCCATCCATACCAGTGAGGTGATCGGGTCCCTCCGGCGAAGCGCCTTGGCCACCACCGTCATCGCCGAGGAGACGAAGACTGGACCGCCAAGGCGCGCCGGCGCCTTTGCGGGGAGCGCGACGTCCGCCAGATCCGCGCTGAAGCCCCCGAACGCACCGGTGCCGTGAAAGGGGTCCCGGCCGCTCGGCCCTCGAGCCCACGGCCCGCGCCCAGACGGACCGGGACGTCGCCGGCGCCGATGCTGGCGAGGAACCGGGCGGTCGTGCGCGCCGTGATCTCGAGCCCGACGCTGCCCTCGGTGGCGATCACCTGGCCGAGCACGGCGCCGGCGCCGCGGAGCACCGCGAGCGCCACGGCGTCGTCGATGCCCCCGTCGACCACGACCTCGAGCGGCTCCATCGCGCGATCGTGCCACGCCCCGGCCGGGCGCGGCCGCAAGCGGCCGGGGTCAGCTCAGCTCGGACACGAAGCGCTCGAGCTGGCGCAGATTGCGGCACTCGACCACCGCGTCGCAGCTCGGTGCGTACTGCGCGATCAGCGAGTCGCCGCTTCCCCAGTAGGCGCGGGGCTCGGGGTTCAGCCAGTACAGGCGCCGGGCGCGCCGGGCGAGGCCGGCGAGCACCTCGGGGTGCGCCGGGTGGTAGTTGCCGCGCCCGTCCCCGAGGACGAGGACCGTCGAGCGCGCCGTGACGGCGTCGAGGTAGCGGGCGGAAAAGCGGCTGAAGGCCCCGCCGTAGTCCGAGTGGCCGTCGGCGGCCACGACGGCCGCCTCGGTCTCGACGCGCTCGATCGCCTCGGTGATGCTCGAAGACTGGGCGAAGATCCGGCTCACCTCGTCGATGCCGTCGATGAACGCGAAGCTGCGCACGGCGGAGAACTGTGACCCGAGCGCGTAGACGAGGTGCAAGGTGAAGCGTGCGAAGGCCGCGACCGAGCCCGAGACGTCGGCGAGCACCACGAGCTCGGGCTTGGTGCGCCGGGGCAGGCGAAAGCGCGGCGCGACCGGGACGCCCCCGGTCGACAGCGAGTGCCGGATCGTGGAGCGGAAGTCGAGCGCCCCCTGGCGGCCGAGGCGGCGCCGGCGAGCCAGGCGGGCGGCGAGCACCCGGGCGAGCGGCGCGAGCGAGCGGCGCATGGCCGCGAGGTCGGTGCGCGAAGCGTGCATGAAGTCGACGTCCTCGACGAGGTTGCGTCGCAGGCTGCGGGCGACCGGCACGGCGCCGCGCACCGCCGCGAGTCGGCGCGCCAGCTCGGCCTCGATCGCCTGGCGCAGCGCCTCGGAGCGGTCGGCGACCCCCTCGCGCTGGAGGCGGCGGCGCAGGCCGAGGTCCGGGATCTGGTCGAGCTCGGGGGGCGACTCGATCGTGCCCGCGCGGACCTGCTCGAGCAGGCCCGACACCGTGGCGTCGAGGTCGAGCCCGCGGAGCACCCGGTAGAGGTAGTAGGAGAGGCCGACCGGCCGATTCGCCTCGATGCCGGCAAAGCGCTCGACGGCGAGCGCGGCGAGCCGATTGAGGTCGAGCTCGCCGCGCCCGGACAGGGCGTCGGCAAGGGCGTCGGCGAGCGAGGCCGCATCGAGCTCCCCGGTGGCGTCGCCTCCCCCTTGGCCGCCGTCCGCCAGCTCACCGGCAAGGGCCGGCTCGTCGAGGCGCGCGCGGGGGGGAGCTCCGGAGAAAAAGACGTCGAAGACGGTGTCGAAGGCGCGCTGATGGGTGACGTCTTTCACAAAGCTCGCCGCCAGCGCCGCCCGCAGGACTGCCGGATTCGCCAACGGCAGCGCCTCGGTGGCGCGCACCGCGTCGAGCGTCTCAGTGAGCGACACCGGCAGCCCGGCCCGACGCAGCTCGTCGGAGAATGCCGTGAGCGTCCCGATCACCGGCGACCGCCCGGCGCCTCGGCGTCAGGCGCGTTCACCGGCCAGCTCTCTCGCCGCCAGCTCGAGGTCGTGGCGGTGCTTCAACAACAAGCTCAGCGTGGCCGTCGTCACCTCGCTCGAGAGGTGCTCCACCTCCAACAGCACCAAGGTGCGCGCCCAGTCCAGCGTCTCGGAGACCGACGGCCGCTTCTCGAGCTCGAGCTTGCGCAGGCTCGCCACCATCTGGGCGACCTCGCCGGCGAGCGCCGCGCCGATCTGCGGCACGCGCTCGAGCACAATCTCCCGCTCGCGCTCGAGGCTCGGGTAGTCGAGGTGCAAGTACAGACAGCGCCGCTTCAAGGCCTCGGAGAGCTCGCGGGTGTCGTTCGAGGTCAGCACGACGAACGGGATGGAGCGGGCCCGGACGGTGCCGAGCTCGGGGATCGACACCTGGTACTCGGCGAGCACCTCGAGCATCAGCGCCTCGGTCTCGAGCTCGACGCGGTCCACCTCGTCGATCAAAAGCACCACTGGCTCGCTGGCGCCGATCGCCTCGAGCAGCGGCCGGGCGAGGAGGAACTCCTCGGAGAACAGGTCCGCCTCGAGCGAAGCCCAGCGCCCGTCGCTGCGCTCCTCGTCTGGTCGGTCGGCCTGGATCCGCAGCAGCTGCTTGCGGTAGTTCCACTCATAGAGCGCCTTGGACTCATCGAGGCCCTCGTAGCACTGCAGCCGGATAAGCCGCGAGCCGGCGAGCGCCGCGACGGACTTGGCGAGCTCAGTCTTTCCGGTGCCCGCCGGACCCTCGACGAGGATCGGCTTGTGCAGCTGGTTGGCGAGGTAGAGCACCGTGGCGATCTGCTCGTCGGCGAGGTAGCCGACACGGCGCAAGGCCTCCACGAGCGCGGCCGGGCTCGCGAAGCTCGGCGCATCCGAAAAGCGCGACGGTGTCAGGGGAAGCTCCGCAGGGCTCATCGGCGGATCTGGCCCTCGCCCTCGATCACGTACTTCAGGCACGTGAGCTCCTCGAGGCCCATCGGCCCACGGGCGTGCAGCTTTTGGGTGGAGATCCCGATCTCGGCGCCGAGGCCGAGCTCGCCGCCGTCCACAAAGCGCGTCGAGGCGTTGACGAGCACCGCCGCCGCGTCGACCTCGCGCACGAACCGGTTCGCCGCCGCGAGGTCGCCGGTGACGATCGCCTCGGAATGGCCCGTCGAGTACCGCCGGATGTGGGCGATCGCGGCGTCGAGGTCGGCGACCACCGCGACCGCCAGGCGGAGGTCCAAGAACTCGGTCGCGTACTCCACCTCGCTCGCCGGCTCGGCCCTCGGCACGAGGGCCCGCGTGGCGGGGTCCCCATAGAGCACGACGTCGGGCATCGCCGCGGCGAGGCGGGGCAGGAACTCGGCGGCGATCTGCTCGTGCACGAGCAGCGTCTCGGCCGCGTTGCACACGCTCGGGCGCTGGGTCTTGGCGTTGCGCACGATCTCCTCGGCCATCGCGAGATCCGCGGCGGCGTCCACATAGACGTGGCAGTTGCCGTCGCCGTCGAGGACGAAGGGCACCGTGGCCTGCTCCATCACGAGCGAGACGAGCCCGTGGCCGCCGCGGGGCACGAGGCAGTCGATCAGGCCGCGCAGCCGGACGAACTCGGCCACGGTCTCGCGCCGGGCGTCCTCGACGAGCTGGACCGCATCGGCCGGCAGCCCCGCCTTGGCGATCCCCTCGCGCAGCGCGGTGGTGATCGCCTTGTTCGACTCGAGCGCTCCCGCCGATCCCCGAAGCAGCACGGCGTTCCCGGACTTCACACACAGCGCCGCCGCATCCGAGGTGACGTTCGGCCGGTTCTCATAGACGATGCCGATGACACCGAGCGGGACCCGCACACGCCGCACCTTGAGGCCGTTCGGTCGCACGCTGCCGGACACGATCGCCCCGACCGGGTCGGCGAGCGCCATGACCGCCCGCAGGCCCTCGGCCATCGCCGCGACCCGCCGCTCGTCCAAGCGCAGCCGGTCGAGGACGGTGTCGGAGGACCCCTCGGCGCGCGCCCGCTCGAGATCGGCACGATTGGCGGCCAAGATGGCCGCTCCGGCCGCCTCGAGGCAGTCTGCCGCCGCCGACAGCGCCGCGTCCTTGGCGGCGCTCGAGGCGGTGGCAAGCACATAGGACGCCCGACGTGCCCGCTCGCCGAGCTCACGCAGCGCTGCGGGTGCCTTCGTGGGGGACGTGGCCATGCCCCAGCCTAACGGCTCGGCGAATTGGGCGAGGGCGCTCAGGTGGGAGCGAGCACGACGAGGTCGTCACGATGGACGACTTCGACCGCGAGGTCGGCGGGCAGCTCGGCCGTGCGCCGGCCGAGCCACTCGCCCTGGCGGATCGCCGGGACACGCACGATGCCCTTGGCGAACACCTCGCCGTCGGGCCCCGCGATCTCGACCGCGTCGTCGACGCCAAAGGCCCCCTCGGCGGCGACCACGCCCGCGGCGAGCAAGGAGGCCTCGCGCTCGACGAGCGCGGCGCGCGCCCCCGCGTCGACCCTGAGGCGCCCGGTCGCCGGCAGCGCGAAGGCGATCCAGCAGCGGCGCGCGCCGAGGCGGCGCGCCTCGGGCAGCACCACCGTCCCTGTCCCCGGGACGCCCGCCAGAGCCGCCGACAGCACCGCCGGGCGGCGGGCCGCGGCGATCACGGCGCGGATCCCCGACCACGCCGCCATGCGGGCGGCGGCGAGCTTGGAGGCCATGCCCCCCGAGCCCCCCGGCGTCCCTGGGCCGCCGGCGATCGCCGCGTAGCCCGCGTCGGCGGCACGGACCTGCTCGACGAGGGACGCGTCGGCGACCTCGCGCGGATCGGCACTCAGCAGCCCGGCGGTGTCGGTGAGCAGCACCAAGAGCTCGGCGCCGAGCAAGGTGGCGACCAACGCCGCGAGGCGGTCGTTGTCGCCGAAGCGGATCTCGTCGTCGGCGACCGCGTCGTTCTCGTTGACCACCGGCACGACCCCGAGCTCGAGCAGCCGCCACAAGGTAGCACGCGCGTGCAAATATCGGCGGCGCTCGCCAAAATCGGAGGGGGCGAGGAGCACCTGGGCGGCGAGCAGGCCCCGCTTCGCGAGCGCATCGTCATAGACGCGCATCAAGCGGTGCTGGCCGATCGCGGAGAGCGCCTGCAGGGTCGTCCCGTCGGCCGGGCGCCCGCCCTCGGGACGAAGCGTCGCCACCCCGGCGGTGACCGCGCCCGAGGTCACCACGACGACCTGGTGCCCGTTCGCGGTGAGCTCGGCGACCTCGCTGCAGAGCTTGTGCACCGCCTCGTCGTCGACGAGACCCGATGGCCCGGTCACCGAGGAGGTCCCGATCTTCGCGACGACGATCACGGCGCCACTGTGGCACACCGGCGCCGGGTCGCTACTGATCCGGCTCGTAGTCGAAGACGAGCCCCCCGATGCGCACGGGGTCGCCCTCGCGCGCCCCGGCGCGCGCCAGGGCCTTGAAGACGCCGAGGCGGCGCAGCCGCGCCTGAACGAGCGCCAGCGCGTCGGTGTCGGTGAGGTCCGACAGCGCCACCGCGCGCACCGCCTCGCGGCCCTCGACGACATAGGCCTCCCCGTCGCGCACGACGCGCACGCCCTCGGCGAGCGGGCGGTGCACCACCGGCTCCCCGGCGCGCAGCGGTGCCGCGGCGCGGGCATCGGCCACGAGGTGGGCGCAGCGCCGCACGAGCTCGTCCAGCCCCTCCCCCGTCGCCGAGGAGACGACGAGATCGCCGTGATAGCGGGCCCGGTCCGCTCGCGCCGCGTCGCCGACCCGGTCGGCGCGCGAGCCGACGACGAGCCGCGGCCGCTCGAGTAGGTCGGTGCGGTGACGCCCGAGCTCGTCGAGGAGCACGGCGATCTGCTCGTCCGGGGCGCGGCCGGCGTCCTCGGCGAGGTCGACGAGCACCACGAGCACCCGGGCGCGCTCGACGTGGCGCAAGAAGCGGTGGCCGAGCCCGCGGCCTTCGCTCGCCCCCTCGACGAGCCCGGGGATGTCGGCGACGACGAACTCCTCCCCGGCCGCTCCCCGCCCGCCAACGCGCACGACACCGAGGTGCGGCTCGAGCGTGGTGAAGGGGTAGTCGGCGATCTTCGGCCGGGCGGCGGAGATCCGCGAGATCAGCGAGGACTTGCCGGCGTTGGGAAAGCCAACGAGCGCCACATCGGCGAGCAGCTTCAGCTCGAGGTTGAGCCAGCGCTCCTCGCCGATCTCGCCCTGCTCGGCAAAGGCCGGGGCGCGCAGGCGGTTCGAGAGGAAGCGGGCGTTGCCGCGCCCGCCACGCCCGCCGCTCGCGGCGACGAGGCGATCGCCGGCGCCGGTGAGATCCGCGAGGACCGACCCGTCCCGGTCGCGGACCACGGTGCCCTCAGGGACCGGGACAACGAGCGGTGCGCCGCTGTGACCGTGCCGCTTGGCCCCGCTGCCGTGCGTGCCGTTCTCGGCGCGCCGGTGCGGGTAGTCGCGGAAGGCGAGCAACGAGACCGCCCGCGTCGAGGCCTCCAAGATGACGTCGCCTCCGCCACCGCCGTCCCCACCGTCCGGCCCGCCGCGCGCGACGTGGGCCTCGCGCCGGAACGAGACGGCGCCGGCACCGCCGTCACCGGCCTTGACGTGGACCTGGGCCTCGTCGACGAAGCTCGCCATCGCAGATGGCGCCGCACCTGGTGGCGCCACGACGGCGCGCTCGGGCGCCGCGCGGCGCCCCGTGGTGCAGCGGCGCTAGGCCTCGACGATGTCGACGAGGCGCCGGCCGCGCCGGCTGGCGAAGCGGACGGTCCCCGATGCGAGGGCGAACAAGGTGTCGTCCCCGCCGCGACCGACGTTCTCGCCGGGGTGGAAGCGCGTGCCGCGCTGGCGCACGAGGATCGTGCCGGCATGCACCGCGGTGCCGTCCGACGCCTTGACGCCCAGGCGCTGCGCGTGGGAGTCCCGGCCGTTGCGGGTTGAGCCCCCGCCCTTGGTCTTCGACATCGATCCCTCCTAGGCGCGGGCGCCGGACGAGCCGGCACCGGCGGCGATGCCGGTGATCTCGACCGTCGTGTAGTGCTGGCGGTGGCCAAAGCGGCGGCGGCCGCGGGCTTTGGGCTTGTAGGTGAAGCCGACGATCTTCGGTCCCTTGGACCAGCCGACCACCCTGCCGGTGACCGTCGCGCCCTCGAGCGCGGCGCCGGTCGCCGTCACCTGCTCGCCGTCGACGAGGAGCACCGGGCTGAAGGAGACTTCCTCTCCCTCAGCGGCTCCGAGCAACTCGACGTCGATCCGCGAGCCGATCTCGACCCGCTCCTGTTTTCCGCCTGTGGCGATCACCGCGTACATCGGCGCAGATGCTAGCAAGCCTGAGCGACCCCGCTGACCGCCCCCCCTCACTCGAGCGCGTCGGGGAAGACGATCCCGCGGCCCTTGCACACCGGGCAGGTCTCCGACAGCGACTCCACCAGGCCCTCCCCGACGCGCTTTCGGGTCATCTCGATGAGGCCGAGCTCGGAGATGTCGCAGACCTGCGTCGGCGTCTTATCCCGCATCAGCGCCTGGCGCAGGGTGGTCACGACCTCCTGGCGGTTGCCCTTGACCTCCATGTCGATGAAGTCGATGACGATGATGCCGCCGATGTCGCGCAGGCGCAGCTGGCGGGCGATCTCCTCGGCCGCCTCGAGGTTGTTGCGGAACACGGTCTCTTCCAGGCTGGACGAGCCCACGTTCTTGCCCGTGTTGACGTCGATGACCGTGAGCGCCTCGGTGCGCTCGATGATGAGCGATCCCCCCGAGGGCAGCCACACCTTGCGGTCGAGCGCCTTGTGGAGCTGCTCGTGGACGTGATGACGCTCAAAGAGCGGGAGCGCCTCCACCTCTGGGTCGTAGAGCTCGACCCGGTCGGCGAGCGCCGGGTCGATGTCGGCGACATAGGCGCGCACGGCGTCGTAGAGGTCGGGGTCGTCGATGATGACGCCCCGGTACTCCTCGGTGAACTCCTCGCGGATCGCCCGCAGCGCGAGGTGCGGCTCGGCGTGCAGCAGCGCCGGAGCGGGGAGGTGCCTCGCCTTCTCCTCGATCTCATGCCAGCGCTCGAGGAGCGCCTCGACGTCGCGGCGCAGCTCCTGGGCGCTCACGCCCTCCGCCGCGGTCCGCACGATGATGCCGTGGCCCTCCGGCCGCACGTCGTCGAGCAGCTTGCGGAGCCGCTTGCGCTCGTTGTCGTCCAGGCGCTTGGAGATGCCGCTCGCCGTCGAGTTCGGCACGAGCACGACGAAGCGACCCGGCAGCGACACCTCTTCGGTGAGACGTGCCCCCTTCAGGCCGATCGGGTTCTTGGTGACCTGGCAGACAATCGTCTGGCCGGGGCGCAAGAGGTGCTCGATGCGCGTCGCCCCCGGCTCGCGCTCGATCGAGTCGTCGCGCTCGGCGTGCACGTCGCCCCAGTACAAGACGGCGTTCTTCGGCGTGCCGATGTCGACGAAGGCCGCCTCCATGCCCGGGAGGACGTTCTTCACCCGGCCGCGGTAGATGTTGCCGTCGATCTGGTTGGCGTCCGCGTGGTTACGCGCCACGTGGTGTTCGATGAGCGAGCGACCCTCGAGCACGGCGATCTGGGTCACGTCGCGCTCGGCGTGCACGCACATCAAGTAGCGGCCGACGGGCCGGCCCTTGCGCTCGCGCCCACGGCGCCGGCGCGACGAGCGCGTCTCGGCCGTCGGCTCGTCGTCGTCGGTAACGCCGACGGCGCGCGCAGCGGGGCGGGAACGGGTGCGGGGCGAGCCGGTGGGCGTCGCTGGCGTCGGCGGTGGTGTGGACTCGGCCTCGGTGCCCGTGGCCTCCGCCTCGCCGGCCGCCCGGCCGCCGCCACCTCGCCCGCGCCCGCCGCGCCGACGGCGGCGCGGCTTGCCGGTGGCGCCACCCTCGCCGTTCTCGCCGGCCGAGCGCTGTGACGTGCCCATCGCGGGGCGGCCCGAGGCCTCGGTGGGCCCAGATGGGGCCGGGCGGGAGTCGCCGATCTGAGGCTTGCGGGGGGCGACCGGAGCGCTAGGGGGTGGACCCGCGGGCTCGATCGAGGTGGTGAGGGTGCTCGGTGCGGTGCCGACCGCCTCGCTCACCTGGCTGTGGCGACCATCGCGCTGGTCGTTCGACTGCTCGGACATCGGGGGGATCCCTTCTCGCGGGAGCGCGGCTGGCGCGCTCCCCTGGCACCCCGGCGCAACAGCGCGGCGAAAGGACCGCCGCGGGGCGTCCGGAACGGGTGCCGACGGGTGTTGACCTGGTTCGCGTGCCGGCGCCGATCCGCCACCGACGGGGGCGGCTGGGGCGATCCGGCCGGTGGCGCGCCGCGTGCCCGTCGCTGATCGCAGCGGGTCCGGCGCAGCCCGGAGCGCACGCGGCACCAGGGGACGCGAGCCCAGGTCCTGGCGTGTGCATGCTCATCCTGCAGCCAGTCTAGCGACCGGGGGCCCCCAGGCCTGGGCCGCTCGCCCGCTCGAGCTAAGAACCGCTGCTCAACGCCGGTGACGGCACCCCGTTGTGCTGGTAGAGGTAGTTGAAGACCTGCCGGGCCACCGGCGCTGAGGCGTCGGCGCCGTAGCCGGCCTGGTCGATCTCGACGGCGACGACGTAGCGCTGAGCGGAGTTCTTCGGTCCGCCGAAGGCGACGAACCACGCCGTCGGCTGCTTGGCGCTGCCCGGCGCGACGTCCGCCGTGCCGGTCTTGCCTGCGAGCAGCCACTTGTTGAAGTTGAAGCCGACGAAGTCGGCGTAGGCCGTGCCGTCGCTCTGCTGCACCGCGCCCTCAAAGCCCGCCAGCATCGCGTTGTAGGTGCTCGGCGGCAGCGGCACGTGACCTTCGACCTTGGGGGCGATGCGGCGCACCAGCTTGCCGCTCGGACCGACGATCCCCGCGGCCATCTCGGGCGCGTAGCGGGTCCCCCCGTTGGCGAAGGTCGAGTAGGCGACCGCCTGCTCGAGCGGGGTGACGAGCGTCTCACCCTGGCCGAAGGCCATCTCGACGTTGTCGCCGAGGTACCAGGTGTTCGCGTAGACGTTGGGGTACTGCGCGTGCAGCTCCTTTCGGATCTGCGGGCTGTCGACCCAGCCGTAGGACTGGCCCGGCAGGTCGATGCCGGTGTTCTGGCCGTAGCCGTAACGGGCCGCCATGTCCTGGATGGGCGTCATGCCGTACTTCGCCCGGTCCTGATAGAACCAGGCGCCGAGCGTGTAGAAGAAGACGTCGCTCGAGACCGTGATCGCCTTGGTGATGTCGATCGGTCCGAAGGACTCGCCCGCCGCATCATGCAGGGTCTGGGTGGGCGACAGGTTGAAATACCCCGGGTCGTTGATGATCGTGTAGGGCGAGACCAGCCCGTCGTCGAGCGCGGCGGTGGCGGTCGCCAGCTTGAAGGTGGAGCCCGGCGGCTGGGTGCCCTCGAGCGCGTAGTCGATGAGGGGGTTTCCCGGCTGGCTCTGCAGCGCCTTGTAGTTGGCCTGGGAGATGCCACCCACCCACTCGTTGTTGTTGTAGGACGGCACCGACGCGATGGCGAGCACGGCGCCGGTGTTCGCCTTCATGACCACCGCCGCGCCCCAGTCCGCCGGCACCGCCCCGCCACCCTTGCAGTCGGCGCGCAGGCAGGTCATCTGGTTGTTCAAGGCGTTGGTGAGGACCTTCTCGAGGTTCACGTTGAGGTTCAAGACGACATCGTCGCCCTGGGTCGGCGGGGTCACGCCGATGATCCCGATCGGGTTGTTTGACGGGTCGACCTGGACCTGCTCGATACCGTCCTTGCCGCGAAGGACCGACTCGTACTGTGCCTCGAGCCCGGTGGTCCCGATCAGGTCGGTGGGCTGGTAGCCGCGATTCTCATAGCCCTTCAGGATCTGGGCGCACTGGGTCACGCTGTGGCCCGAGGGGCAGGTGATCGGCCCGAGGTAGCCGATCATCTGCGCAGCGAGGGCGCCGCCGGGATAGTCCCGCACGTACTGCTTGGAGACCGCGGCGCCAGGGAAGTCGCTGGGGTTCTCCACGATGGTCGTCGCCGCGCCCTGGCTGATGCCCTCGGCGACGGGGACCGGCTGGTACGGCCCGTACTGCTCGTTGTTCAGCTGCGAGCGGATGTGGGCGAGGCTGAGGCCGGGGATCAACGCCACGAGGTTCTGCTCGGCCTTGGCGCTCGCGACGCGCGTCGGCGGATTGGTGTTGGCGTCGATCGAGGTCTTGAGGGTGACGACGAGCTCGGCGGTGTCGCCGGCGAGCACCTGGCCGCCGCTCGCGAGGATGCGGCCGCGCGGAGCGGCGGTCGGAACGTTGCGGGTCGTGGTCTGGATGGCGTTCTTGCGATAGCTCTGGACCTGGATCACCTGGATCGACCACAGCCGGACCACGAGCACCGAGAAGGCCAGGGCGACCAGCACGGTGATGACCGAGATGCGCAGCGCGAAGTGCGGCCGCCCGGGCTCGCGCGCCGCCTGCTCGGCGCGCTGGCGCGCCTCCATCGCGTCGAGCGCCGAGCCGCTCTGGCCCTTGGACAGGGCCGAGCGCAACCGCGCCAGGTTGCCGTCGGAGACCTCGCGGGGCAGCTCGATTCGGCCCGGGTAGCGGCGCCTGCGGCGGGGCATCAGAGCGTGGCGCTCCCGCCGCTCGGCACGACATGGCGGTCGCCGAGGCCGCGGGGGGTGGCGAAGGCCCAGGAGAGCGCCACCAGCGACGGCCAGCTGAGGACGAGACCGCCCGCAGCCACCGCGACGGTGGCCTCGAGCGTCGAGGACGTGAGCATCCCGCTCTGGCCGATGAGCGCCGCCAAGAACGCGTAGAGCAGTGTGCCCGCCGCGCCGCACACGAGGCAGGTGAGGCCACGTGCCAACAGCGACTCGGTCGCCCGCGGGGCCGCCAGCAGCCCCGCGGTGAAGCCGACGAGCACGAAGGTGAGCGCAGACAGGCCATAGGGCGTCGGCAGGGCGAGGTCGGCGAGCAGGCCGGCGACAAAGCCGGTCACCGCGCCGCGCTGGGGCCCGCCGATCAGGCCGGCACCCGCCGCGAGCAGCACCATCACGTCGGCGTGGTAGCCGGCCACCACGACCTGGTCGACGAGGCCGACCTGCAAGATGAACGCGACGACGCAGATGAGGAACAACCGCGCCCAGTTCGAAGCGGTCACGCTTGCCTCCCGCTCACGCGGGTGGAGTCCACAGCAGCACGGCCACGTACTCGAGCGTCGTCGGGTCGACGAGCGGCCGCAAGCTCACCGTCACGCCGAGCCCGCCCGTGGTCGCGTGCACGGAGGTCACCGTAGCGACCGGGATGCCGGCGGGGTACGCGGACACGCCCGAGCCCGAGGTGCCGCTCGTGTAGACGAGCTCACCCTTGTGGATCGGCGTGTGGCTCGAGAACAGCGTGACGGCGAGGTTGGCGTGGCGGCCGGCTCCCGTCACGATGCCGAGGTCGGTCCCGCGGTCGCCGATCCGCACGCCGATCGTCGAGCGCGGATCTTGCAGCAGACGGACGACCGCATGATTGGCCCCCGTGGAGACCACCGTGCCGACGAAGCCCGAGGCGCCGACGACCGGCATCCCGGCAGCGACCCCCGACGAGCTGCCGCGGTCGATCTCCATCGTGTACTCGAAGTTCGAGCTCGGCCCCGCGAGCACGACGGCATCGAGCGGGGTGAGGTTGCCGACCCAGGGCAGGTGGTCGAGCGCGAGGACACTGCGCGCCTCGGCGCTCGCCTGGTTGTTGGCGGCGAGCTCGCGCCGCATCGTCCCGATCTCGTTCATCAAGACCTGGTTCTGCTGCTGCACCGCTCCGTAGTGGAACGCCCCGCTCACCGCGTCGCCGATCGGGTGCAACACGGCGGCGATCGCCCGCTGGATCGGGCTCAGCCCGTCCCCGACACGGTTGCGCACGCTCGTGATGACCTTGTTCGCCTCGCCGTGGTAGTCGAGGGTGAGGACCGTGATGGAGGCCAGCACGAGCATGAGCAGCGTGACCCGCTGGCTGGTCCTTCGCGTCGTGGCCACCGGCCGCTTCCCTATCCCTTCTCGCCCGCCGGCTCACGCCGAGCGCGGTCTCGCGCTAGCGCTCTGAGGAAGAAACCAGCACCTGGCGGAGCGCCTCGAACTCTTCCAGGCACATGCCGCTGCCGAGCGCCACGCAGTTCAAGGGGTCCGGGGCGACGACGATCGGCATGCTCGTCTCGGCCTGCAGCCGCACGTCCAGCCCGTGGAGCAGCGCGCCCCCGCCGGTCAGCACGATGCCCTGGGTCATGATGTCGGCGGCGAGCTCGGGCGGGGTCTTGTCGAGGGTCACCTTGACGGCGTCGACGATCGCCGCGAGCGGCTCCTCGATCGCCTTGCGGATCTCTCGGGTCGAGGTGACGATCGTCTTGGGCAGGCCGCTCACCAGGTCGCGGCCGCGGATCTCGGCGTGCAGCTCCTCCTCGAGGTCGCAGGCCGAGCCGAGCGCGATCTTGATCTCCTCGGCGGTGCGGTCGCCGAGCGCGAGGCTGTACTCCTTCTTCACGAAGCTGATGATCGCCTCGTCCAGCTCGTCGCCGCCGATGCGGATCGACTGGCTCGTCACGATGCCGCCGAGGGAGATCACCGCCACCTCGGTCGTGCCGCCGCCGATGTCGACGACCATGTTGCCGGTCGGCTCGTGGATGGGCAGCCCGGCGCCGATCGCCGCGGCCATCGGTTCCTCGATGATGTAGGCCTTGCGCGCCCCGGCGTACTCGGCCGCCTCCTGCACGGCGCGCTTTTCCACGCCGGTGATGCCCGATGGGACGCAGATCACCATCCGCGGCTTGGAGAAGCGGCGCGGGTGCACCCGGCGGATGAAATAGCGCAGCATCATCTCGCAGATCTCGAAATCCGCGATGACGCCGTCCTTCAGGGGCCGGATCGCCTGGATGTTGCTCGGCGTGCGCCCGATCATGCGTTTCGCTTCGGCGCCCACGGCGAGCGGATGCCCGTCTTTGACGTTGATCGCGACGACGGAGGGCTCGTTCAGCACGATGCCCTTGCCCCGGACGTAGACGAGCGTGTTGGCGGTCCCAAGGTCGACCGCCATGTCGCGGCCGACGAAACCGAAGGTGCTGTCAGGCATGTGCTGCTCCACAATCGCAGACCGGACCGCGAAAGGTTAGGGGACAGATCGAGGATGGAACAAGGCGGCCCCCACCGCCCGCCCTAGGACAGCGCAGGGAAGAAGAGCGCGATCTCTCGGGCGGCAGAGTCAGGACCGTCGGATCCGTGCACGAGGTTCTCGGTCGTCCGCGTGCCGTAATCGCCGCGAATCGTACCGGGTGCCGCCTCGGCGGGGTTGGTCACCCCCATCATCGTGCGCACGATCTTCCAGGTGTCCTCGGGCCCTTCGAACACGGCGAGGAACGCGGGCGACCGCGTGATGAAGGTGACGAGATCGCCGAAGAACGCCTTGGCGGCGTGCTCGGCGTAGTGGCGCTCGGCGAGCGCGCGATCGATCGTGCGGAGCTCGCCGGCGACGAGGCGCAGCCCCTTGGCCTCAAAGCGGGCGAGGATCGCACCGAGCAGGCCGCGCTCGACGGCGTCGGGCTTGATGATGACGAAGGTCCGGTCCATGGCCGCGTGCAGGCTAGTCGGCCGCCGAGCCGGCCAAGCACGGCCGTTCAGCTGGCGCGCCGCAGCAGGGCGCGGGCCTCGCCCACCACGTACAGCGAGCCGGTGACGACGACGAGGTCGTCGTCCGTCGCCGCCCGCGTCGCCGCCTCGAGCGCCGCCGGGACGTCGCCGGCGACCTCGACGGGCAGGTCGAGGTCGCGCGCCGCCTCGGCGATCGCGTCGGCGCCCAGCGCCCGAGGCGATAGCGGCGAGCAGGCGACGACGAGGCGGCAGCGATCGTCGACGACCGCGCGCAGCAACGCGCGCGGATCCCGGCCGCGCAGGCAGCCCATGACGACAATCACATTGCGAGCACCGGCGAAGTCCTCGGCGAGCGCCGCACCGAGCGCTTCGGCGCCGGCGACGTTGTGGCCGCCGTCGAGCACAACGAGCGGATGGCGCCCCATCACCTCGAGGCGGCCGGGCACCTGCACCTGGCCGAAGGCCTCGGCGACGACCGATTCTTCAAGCGGGCCGCCGAAGAACGCCTCGGCAGCCGCAAGCGCGACCGACGCGTTCTCGGCCTGGTGGGCGCCGTGCAAGGAGAGGTAGACGTCGCGATACAGCGCGCCGGGCGTCCGCAGGTCGAGCATCCGGCCGCCATGGGCGAGCTGGTTCGCCTCGACACCAAAGTGCAGCCCCCGGCGCCAGAGCGCGCTCGCGCCGACGGCTTCGGCCTCCTCGGTAAAGACCTGGGCGATCTCGGGGTCGTCCTCGCCGATCACGGCAACCGCCCCCGCCTTGATGATGCCGGCCTTCTCCCGGGCGATGTGCTGGCGCGTCGGCCCGAGGATGTCGACATGGTCGAGCTCGACGTTGGTCACGACCGCCACCGCGGCGTCCGCCGCGTTGGTGGCGTCGTAGCGGCCGCCGAGGCCGACCTCGACCACCGCCGCCTCGACGGCGACGTCGGCGAAGTGGCGGAAGCCTGCAGCGGTCATGAGCTCGAACCACGTCGGCGGGTCGGCGAGGCCGCCGGCCTCCGGACCGCGCTGGACGAGGAAGCCCTCGAGCTCCTCCAGCGCCTCGAGGACACCACCGAGCGCCCGGTCGCTGATCGGCTCACCAGCAACGGCGATCCGCTCGTTCAGACGCTCAAGGTGCGGGCTGGTGAAGGTCCCAACCTGGAGCCCCTGAGCCGAGAGCAGCGCCGCGACCATGCGAGTGGTCGAGCCTTTGCCGTTGGTGCCGGTGACGTGGACGATCGGCGCCGACGCCTGGGGGTCGCCCATGGCCGCGAGCAGGACCCGGATGCGGCTGAGGTCGGGGCGCGCGAGCCGTCCGGCAACCCCGCGTTCGATCGCCTCGAGGTTGATGTGGCGCCCGAGCCAGGCGAGCACGTCGCCGAGCGAGCGCCCCCCCTTGGTCTCCAGCCAGTCGGGGGTCTGGTCGCCCTCAGGATGCCGCACGGCGCGGGCGGTCGGTCTTCTCGCCCGCGTTGCGCGGCAGCAGGGTCGGCGCCACCCGCTCGAGCACAACGTTCTTGTCGACGACGCACCGTCCGACGTCGCTGCGACTTGGCAGGTCGTACATCACCTCGAGAAGCACCTCCTCGAGGATGGCGCGCAACCCTCGGGCGCCCGTCGCTCGCAGCAGCGCCTGGTCGGCGATCGCCTCGAGGGCGTCGGAGGTGATGTCGAGGTCGACGTGGTCGAGCTCGAACACCCGGCGATACTGCTTCACCAGGGCGTTCTTTGGTTCGACGAGGATCCGGACCAGCGCTTCGCGATCGAGGTGCTGGACGGCGCCGATCACCGGGAGGCGGCCCACGAACTCGGGGATGAGGCCGAACTTCAACAGATCCTCAGGAAGGACCTCGGGCAGCAGGGCGCTCTCGTCGCGGCGCTTGGCGCGGCGCACGTCGGCCCGGAAGCCGATGCCCGCCCGTCCGATGCGCGCCTCGATGATCCGGTCGAGGCCAGCGAAGGCACCGCCGCAGATGAACAAGATGTTCGTCGTGTCGATCTGGATGAACTCCTGGTGGGGGTGCTTGCGGCCCCCCTGGGGCGGCACCGACGCCGTGGTCCCCTCCAAGATTTTGAGCAGCGCCTGCTGCACGCCTTCGCCCGAGACGTCGCGGGTGATCGACGGGTTCTCGCTCTTGCGGGCGATCTTGTCGATCTCGTCGATGTAGATGATCCCCGTCTCGGCCTTCTTGACGTCGTAGTCGGCCGCCTGGATCAGCTTCAACAAGATGTTCTCGACGTCCTCGCCGACGTATCCGGCCTCCGTGAGGGCGGTGGCATCGGCGATGGCAAAGGGCACGTTCAACATGCGCGCCAGCGTCTGGGCGAGCAGCGTCTTGCCGCAGCCGGTCGGGCCGAGCAACAAGATGTTGGACTTGGCGAGCTCGACGTCCTGGTCGTTCGCCGCGCCGGCCTGCACGCGCTTGTAGTGGTTGTAGACGGCGACCGAAAGGATCTTCTTCGCCTGGTCTTGGCCGATCACGTAGTCGTTCAGGAACTCGAAGATCTCCTTGGGCTTGGGAAGATCCTCGAAGTGCACCTCGGAGGTCTCAGAGAGCTCCTCCTCGATGATGTCGTTGCACAGCTCGATGCACTCGTCACAGATGTAGACACCCGGACCGGCAATCAGCTTCTTCACCTGCTTCTGCGACTTGCCGCAGAAGCTGCACTTCACCAGCTCGCCGCCGTCACCGAACTTCGCCACGTTCCCCCTCCTCGGCTAAGCAGCGCCAGCGGCGGCCATCTGGTCGATCGCTTCCCGATTGGTGATGACCTCATCGATGATGCCGTAGTCGCGCGCTTCCTCGGCGCTCATGATGAAGTCGCGGTCGGTGTCGCGCTGAATGCGCTCGATGCTCTGGCCGGTGTCGCTCGCCAACATCTCGTTCAACATGTCCCGCATGCGGAGGATCTCCTTCGCCTGCAGCTCGATGTCACTCGCTTGACCCGCCGCTCCACCATAGGGCTGGTGCAACAGGATCCGTGCGTGTGGCAGCGCGAAGCGCTTGCCCTTCGTGCCGGCCGCGAGCAGGACGGCGGCCGCGGAAGCCGCCTGACCGAAGCAGAACGTGGACTTGTCCGAGCGCACGTACTTCATGGTGTCGTAGATGGCGAACAGTGCCGTGATGTCGCCGCCCGGTGAGTTGATGTAGAGGTTGATGTCCTTGTCCTGGTCCTCGGACTCAAGAAAGAGCATCTGCGCGGACACCAAGTTGGCCACCGCGTCGTCGATCGGCGTGCCGATGAAGATGATGCGGTCGCGCAGCAGGCGCGAGTAGAGGTCGTAGCTGCGCTCGCCGCGGCTCGACTGCTCGACCACCATGGGCACGAGGTAGTTCGAGGCCCTCACGCCTCCACCTCCGCGGCGGAGCTTGCTGCTGCCTCGGCTTCGGCGACTAGCGCTGAGCGGTCCACCGGCTTGCCCTCCTCGTCGACGACGGCGACGTGCTCGACGAGCCACCGCAACGCCTTCGCCTTCTTCAACTGCGAGCGTAGCTCAGCAAGTCGTCCGTCCCGTTCGAGCGACTCACGAAGGCTCGCCGGCGTCGTGGAGTTCTGGGCCGCCGCGGCGACGATCTCCTCGTCCACGTCGGACTCTTCGACCTCGATGCGCTCAGCGCTCGCCAGCGCGCGCAGCGCGAGATCGGCCTTCACCTGGCGGACCGCCTGGTCGCGCAGCTCGGCGACGAAATCGTCGGGAGCCTGCCCGATGGCGGCCAGGTAGTCCTCGAGACGGACGCGCTGGTTAGCAAGGCGGTGCGCGAAGTTATGGAGCAGCTGGTTGGTCTCGGGGTCGACAAGCGCGGCGGGCGGCTCGTCGCCCACCAGGTCCACGAGCGCGTCGATCGCCTGCTCTTGGAGCGCGAGCGCCGCCTGGGCGCGCTTGCGCTCCGCGGTGCGCTTGGTGAGGTCCTCGCGCAGCTCGGCGAGGGTGTCGAACTCCGAGGCATCCGACGCGAAGGCGTCGTCGGCTTCTGGGAGCACCTTCTCGCTCACCTGCTTGACCTGTACCTCGATGTGCACCGGCCCACCGGGCGCATCGTCGATGTCGAGCTCGAGCTGCTCCCCGGCCTTGGCGCCGACGAGCTTCTCGTCGAGGCCGGGAGCGATCCCGCCGCTGCCGACCTCGTAGACGAAGTCCTCCACGCTCAAGCCGTCGACGACCTCGCCGTCGCGGGTGCTCTTGACGTCGATCGAGAGGACGTCGCCCTCGGTGGCCTCCCGCGACACCTCGGCCAGCGAGGCGAACTGCTCGCGGAGCCGGTCGAGCTGGGCGTCGACGTCGGCGTCGGTGACCTCAGGTGAGGGGACCGTGACGCTGAGCTGGTCATAGCCTGGCACCGAGATCTCCGGCCGGACCTCGACGACGGCGTCGAAGCTGAGGGCTCCCCCCTCCTCGCCGGCGGTGATGTCCACCTCGGGCTGGGCGATGACGTCGAGCGACTGCTCCTCGACCGCCTCTTCGAGATACCGGGGCACCGCGTCGCGCAGGACCTCTTGGCGCAGTCCCTTCGCCCCGAGGCGGCTCGCGATCAGCCGCTGTGGGGCGCGACCAGGTCGGAAGCCTGGCAGCGACACCTCGCGGGTCAGCCGGCGCAGGGTCCCATCCTCTTCGCGACGGATCTCCTCTTCGTCGACCTCGACGGAGAGCTTGACCTTGTTCCCCTCGAGGGGTTCGACGGAGGTACGCATAGAAGGCGGCAGTTTACTGGTGCGCCGGAAGGCCCGGCTGCAGCGCCTCGGGATGGGAGGCTCGCCCGTCGTGCCAGCACCGCTGCTGCTGCTCTCCTACGATCGGACCGTCGGCGCTCGTTCGATCGCGACGGGGAGTAGCGCAGCTTGGTTAGCGCGCCTGCTTTGGGAGCAGGAGGCCGCGGGTTCGAATCCCGCCTCCCCGACCAGGGGGTCTTCGCAGAATGACCGGAGACTCTTCGCAAGAACGTCTGGGATCGCGGGCTGAAACACGGGCCGCCGCGCCATCGGGCGCGATTGCTGCCGGACCACCGGCGCGCTCGTGGTGGTACGTCAACTGGGGCGGCTTACCACCTCGACAGCGACGTCGTACATCCTCTGTGCCCAGCTGACGGCGTCACGGGCGCTCGCCGACGACACCGATGACGCCTGATTTTGCGACTTCGGCTTCAGTGCGAGCAGGCGCCGGAAGGTCGTCTCCAGCGAGGCGCCCGCCGGTCCAGACAATCGGAGCTCGCGGACAGCTTCATTGTGGTTCTCGGTCTTTGTCGTTCGTCGCGTCGCCTTCAAGCAGATGACGTCCTTGCTGTTGATGCCTGAGATGACAGCCGCGGAGACCGCGGCCTTGTACCGCTCGAAGTCGCATTCGTCCCGGGCAGATTCGAGGAACTCCCGAGCCTTGTCCAGGTGGACCCTCGAGTCCGCCAGGTAGCTCACCGTCGCGTCCTACGGCGTCTCAGCACCTCCTGTGGTGGTACGCCGCCGAGAGTGATCGCTTCACGTCGCAGCTCATCGACCAGCGCGTCGCCGGCATCGACCAGGGCCGTGAGCTCGGCGCTCGAGTACTCGAGGATCTGGCAGTCGTTTCCCGACCAAGCAGACACGCGCTCAGCCAGACCATCCAGCTGTCTCCGCCAGGTTGGCTCGTCGGCGCTCGTAGCGCCGGGCCGGACGACAAGAAGATCGATGTCGCTGCTTGTGGTGCCGCGGCCTCGCGCTGCCGAGCCGAACAGCCAAAGAGCGTCGGGAGCGATCTCCCAGGAACCGGCTGCTTGTGCGATCCGGCGAAGAAGATGGCCGCGCAGATCCGCAAGGATTTCGACCGCCTCCGCGGCGACGTGCTCGCGGTTCAGCCGGTAGAGGTAGGCGGGCGGCTGGGACTCCCGTAAGACGATGCCAGCGTCCACCAGTTCGGCGAGCACCTGGCTGACGCGTCGGCACCCGACGCCGGGCCGGCTGTCGCAGCCACAGCTCGGCCGCTCATCGGCCTTTCGGTGTGGGCGAGCACGCGCAGTACCGAGCCGCGAACCGATGGCAGCACCGCTGCTGACGGGTTGCCCAGGTCCACGCCATGTCTTCTATGGGCAGATTTATGCCCACCTGGGCAATACAGTGCCCAACCCCTCGTTAGGCGCATTCGGTGCGGATCGCTTCGGCTCCCACCGGGGTAGGGCGTCGTTGCGGGTGTGGGCCTCCGGCTCCTAACCGTTCCTCAACGTGGTAACAGTTGAAACACTGCGCCCACTGCCGACCCCGAACGCTCTTGTGCCGGATGATCCCCATCGGATGATCGCCCACCAGGAGAGGTCTTCCGCGACGCATGCCGCTGCGCCGCTGCCGGACGGCCCGAAAGGGACCGCGATGAGCTCGGCGCCCGCGGAGTCGGTAGCCCTCTCTTCGCGATGCGCTGCTCGCGTCGAGTCACACCCTCCCCGTCGTCGCGCCCGGTGCCTGAGCCCGCGCCTTCCGATCACGACCGTTGTCGCGTGGTGGCCGGTCATGTCCGGAGAGATCTTCTGCAAGGGGCTGAGCCAGTGCTCAGCCCCCCACTTCGACGTGTAGGCCGGATCAATGGCAGTCACTGCCAGATTCTTGTTGGCCGCCATCTGCACGAGCCGGTCGCGCAGCGTCGCCAGCGGCGGCGAGTGGGACAGCCCCGCCGCACCCTGGCTCGCATCGATGCGCTCCACACCAGCTGCCGTCGCTCGACCATCGTCGCCTGGCTCGCTCACCGCTCGGCACCGGCCGTCCAGTGCTGCTGCATGGCCAATGGCCTTGGCGCGCCCGAGTCGCTCCTCGACGCCCGAGGCGAAGGCGGTCGATGGGGGATGCCGTGGCGGCCCGGCGAACCCGGACAGGGGCTCGTCGCGACTATGCCGCGTGGTCGACCGGGCGCGCTTTGGCGCATCCGGGCGGATCCGCCTCGCGCGCGCTCGCACACGAATCGCCCGTGAGCGACTCGGCCGCGCGCATCGCCGCCACGACCTCGACGGCGCGCAGTGCATGGATCCGCAGGGGAAGTTGGATCTCGTCCATCACCACCACCTTTCCCCACTGCCCGAACAGGCAAACCCCGCCCGGGCGTCGTGCGCAACGCAGCTCGGGGTCCAAGAGACGGGCCGCGAGCGAACGGGATCGAGGTGTCGGGCAGTCGAGGCAACGTCGGCAGACGCCGTGCTCGGCCAACGAGGTCCCGGCACACGGCCCGCCCGAGACGCCGGAGTCGAAGCGCTGTCGCCGACGCGGGGCCCCGTGGCGCCCAAGTGACGCGCCAACGACGCGCCGGCGCTGGGCGCGATCAGGACAGTCCGGGAAGCACCTCGGTCGCGAGCAAGCGCAGGAGCTCAGCGTCGAAGGGATGCCCGAGCCCGAGCACCACGTGGGACACCCCGACCTCCGCGTATCGCTTCAGCTGGCGGATCGCCTGAGGCGGGGTGCCCACGATCCAGCCGCTGCGGTCCGCACCCAGCGCCTCACCGAGCGCCTCCGCCTGACGACGCGCGAGCTCTTCGGCTCGCGCCTCGTTCGCGGCAACGGCGACCCGCGGGTGCGCCGACCACTCGACCTCCTCGACGTCACGGCCGACCTCCACACAGCACCGCTGCAGCCGCTCGAAGGCCGCCGCTGCGGTCTGGGGCGACCCCACGACATTGAGGCGCGAGGCGAAGCGCGCCGCGAGGCGAGCGGTGCGCCAGCCGGTGCCGCCGAGCGTGATCGGCGGATGGGGAGACTGCACGGGCTTGGGCACAAGGGGAGCGTCGTGGAGCTGGTAGTAGCGGCCCTCGAAGGTCGTCCGCGGCCGCGTCCAGAGGGAGATGATCAACTCGATCGCCTCCTCCAGGCGTGCGAAACGCTCCGCAACGTCTGGGAACGCCAGCCCGTAGGCCGTGAACTCGCGCTCGGCCCAGCCGGCGCCGATACCGAACTCCAGGCGGCCCCCGCTCATCTCGTCCACCTGGGCGCAGGCCTTGGCAAGGATCGCCGGCTCGCGGTAGACGACCCCGTTCACGAGCACGCCAAAGCGAGCTCTGCTCGTGACGAGGGCCATCGCCGAGAGCGACGTCATCGTCTCAAAGCACGCGCCGCCATCGGGACCGGCGAAGGGCAGGAGATGGTCCGCGCTCCACACCGAATGCAGGCCGAGCTCGTCAACGAGACGAAGCGCCGCCTCGTACTCAGACCACGTCGCGCGATGCGGCTGCAGCTGCACGCCGAGATGGAACGCTCGCCCACGGACGACCAACACGACACGGATGGTACCGGAGCGAGCCGCCGGGCTCACGAGAACATCGCTACGAGGCTGTGCGCGCATCCCAGCCGAGGCGCAGGCAACGACGCCTGTCGGGACCGCCGAGCGAGCGGCAGGCACGAGGAGGTCGCTTCGGGCGGCGCCGATCCGAGTCGCGTGCCGAGCGCTGCTAGCCCGACGCCGAGAAGGCGGCGGCGCAGCTGGCGGTGGTGTGGCAACTCATGGCTGCGGCGAGCTCGCGGTGCAGCGCCGACCGTTCGGCCCTCGTCAGCGCGCCAGAGACGTTGTCGAGCTCGTAGGGGTCGGCGTCGAGGTTGTAGTACTCCCGGCTGCCGTCGGAATATTCGACATAGAGCGCGCCCGGGAGGCGGAGCGCTCGGTAGCTCGGAGGATTCGCTGCTGCCGCCGACTGGTAGTCGGGATCTCGCTTGCTGACCACTGGTCCCTGGTGCTCGATGAGCGCGCCTTGGGGCCAGCCTTGGGGAACCGGTGGCGTCGACGGGGAGAGCAGCGGCACGACGCTTCGACCGTCGACCGGCTCGGAGGGGCGAGTTCCGGCGAACTCGTCGAAGGTCGACCGGAGATCCACGTTCTGCGCGAACGCACTCGCTTGGTGGTCCTTCGCCACACCCGGCCCCACCACGATCAGGGGGACCTGGATGTCCGTATCGAACGCGGTGAGCTTCCCGGGATCGAGCTCGTGCTCACCCATGTGGAAGCCGTTGTCGGAGCTGAAGACGAAGTACGTATCGGCGAGCTTGCCGGTGGCGCGCAGGGCGCCAACCAAGTTGCCGATCAGGTCGTCGATCGACTTGACGGCTTGCGCTCGCAGTCGGAAGTCGCCGGCGATCACTGCGAGCGCCGTCGATGACAACGGCTTCGCGCTGCGCAGCCATGGTGGCGGATTGATGGTCGGGGCGTCGAAGGCGAGCGTCTTTGGATAGCGAAGGCCCGGATAGAGCTTGGCGTACTTGGGGGAGGGCGTGAATGGCGCATGGGGGGCGAAGGTCGCCACCTCGAGGAAGAAGGGCTTGTTCGGCGAATTCTTCGCTGTCGTGCGGATGAAAGATGCGCCAAGCGAAGCGAGCACGTCGGTGAGGTAGTTGTCCTTCCCCTTCACGTTCGGGCCGCCGCAGTGGACGATCTGGCCGTTCTCGTTGAGCGAGTAGTTGAATTCCGGGTATCCCCAATCGGCCACGTCCCACACGTCCCAGCCGGGCGCCGGCGGGTCGGTGACGTGATAGCGATTCAGGTACTTGCCCATCATCGCCGTGCGATAGCCGGCAGCATGAAGGTCCGTGGCAAGCGTGGAGTGCTCGTCACCGTGGCTCAAGAACGCGAGGTAGCCGCCGTTCGCTCCACTGTTGGTGTACACCCCCGTGTCATGCGGGAAGCGGCCCGTGAAGATGCTGGCCCGAGACGGACAGCACAGCGAGTCGGACACGAAGTAGTTCGTGAAGCTGGTTCCCTGATGCATCAGCGCCCACAGGTTCGGCATGAACTGCTGGGTCACGAGATTCGTCGAGAGGTCGTCGGTGAGGACGAAGACGATGTTCGGCTTGCCCGTGGCGGCGGTGGTCGACGGCGGGCGGAGCACGGCGAGCAAGAGCGTCAGGACACAAGCCACGCTGGCGGCGATCGGTGCCAGACGCCAACGCCGGTGCCGTGTCCTCGTCGCGGGCTGCAGGCCCCGGGCTGGGCGGCGGAGCCCCCGCCCGCCTGATCGACCGGTGCGAGCACGCTCGCCATCGCCGCCCGGCGGGGCGGCGCTCACGGCACATCGCCTCCGCGCCGCCTCATAGCTTCACGGTCCTCGTCACCCCGAGCCGCCTTCCCTGCGCGTCGAGGCCCGCCACCGCGAGGTAGTGGCCCTTCGGATGCACGGTGATCGCCGTCTCAAATCCCGAGCGGGCCACCTTGATCAGCGGCGCCAGAGCCGCTGGCGTGCTCCCGGAGAGCACCTGCCAGGAGGCCACCTCGGTGGCACCGTTCCAGCTGACGTAGACGGCATAGCCACCGATGCCATCAGGCTCGACCGCGACCAGCGGCGACGTCTTGGGCAGGCCGGTCCACAGATAGCGAAAGGCGCGGTAGGACTGGTCGCCCGTCGGCAAGCGTAGGTCCAGCACGAGGTTCCCCTTGGCGTCGAACTCGCTCGCGTACGGCTCGGTTCCCCAGCCGACAAAGGCGTGGCCGCCGGCCAGCATCTGCATGCTGCCTTCATAGAAGGTGAGCAAGTCCGTCGGGTGGATGAACTGCTGCGCCACACTTGCCCGTCTGGCAGCGAGGTCGAGACGCAGGACCAGTCCGCGCGACTCCGCCTCCTCGGCCGGCGTCGCTCCGTCGTCAAAGATCGTGACCGCGTCGGCACCGTAGCGGCGCACGTGGTGCTGCCAGTAGAAGTGCGATCCGGGGCCCATCGCGAAGTCCGACTTCTTGCCGTTGAGCCGCCACACCACCGCGCCGGTGCGCCGGTCGATGAGATAGACGGTCCAGGTGCTGCGCGCCGAGACGAGGAGATGGCGGTCGTCCCAGATGCCGATCGAGTTGATGTGGAAGTAATCGATCGCTCCCTTTGCCGCCTTGACATAGGACTCGCTCACCGGCACGTGGTCGAGGCTGCGCCACTCAAAGAGCAACTTGCCGGTGGCGATATCGATCTCTTGCACCACTCCCTCATAGACCGAGCCTCTTTTCGAGCCGCCGAGGGCAGTGGTGTCCGTCGGCACCAGCCGGTACGCGGTGATGAGCGCCGTGTTCTGTGGCGTGAGCGTGAGCTCGTGCAGGTCCGTCTGCAGGCCGTTTCCTGCCTTCACGGTCGCGACCTGCTGGTAATGGGCATCGAGGAGGTATCCGGTGCCATAGCCGATCCCATTGACGATTTTGCCCTCCCAGTAGGTCAATACCGGTTGGCCCCGGTAGCTCTGCACCTGGAGGTTCGTCGTCAGCTGGTTCGACGGCTTGAACCAAAGCGGCCGGCCGCGCAGGTCGGTGATCAACGTCCCCATCTGTCCCTTGCCGGCGGCGACCGATTGGGCATTGGTCAGCATGCGGCCAGAAGGCAGGAGGCTCGGGGTCAGCATGACGTAGCCGGCTTGCACCGGGGTCGAGAGCTCGGTCGCCTGGATCTCGGGAGGCACCAGCCCCGGCTCGGTGACGAAGCGCCCCACCGGGTGCGCCGGTGGGGCGCCTTGGCCAGGCCTGAGCGAGGTGGAGCGCGCCAAGCTCGCCCTCGGCGCAGCGCGCCCGAAGCCGGAGACGACGACCGCGGCGGCACCGAGCGCACCGCCCCTTCGCAGCAGATCGCGGCGGCTCAGCTCCCGCCGGATCGAGCCGGACGCTCCGCTCGGGCTGGCTTGCTCAGCTCGCCCGCTCGAACCGCGGGCGCTCGATGCACTGGACATGACGGCGTCACCTCGCTCTGGGGGACGGTCGCCAGCATCTCGGCGTGGCACCGTCGATGTCGAAACTCTCCGTCGCGTTGACGCTAAGCACACGCGAGGTGCGCGATTAGAGCTAGAGGTCACAACGGCCGGTGGACTTTCGGCCCCCGTTCGCAACGGCGCGCCGCCCACGTGCCGGACACCGACGCGTCCGTCTGTTCCGATGCCGGAGCGGTGAGCGGTCGGCGCATCGGCCGCACGAGCACCGAGCGGGGTGCCGACGCCGGACGATGACGTTGTCCCCTATGCGCGCTGCAGTGCTCGAAGGAGAATCTCTTGGTGAGTGGATCCACGGTGTCGGAGCCGAAGCGGAGCGAAGCGCGGTGCGCCCCCAGCGCACGGCCTCCGATCCAGATGGAGGCCGTGACCAAGCGCTACCGCGGCGCGCGCGGCATCGAGGACATGGACCTCGAGCTCCGCGCCGGCGAGGTCTTTGCGTTCCTTGGGCCGAACGGCGCGGGCAAGACCACGACGATCCGGATCCTGCTCGACCTGATCCGTCCCGATGCTGGCCGCGTCCAGCTGTTCGGCCTCGACGTCCGGCGCCACGGCGTCGAAGTTCGTCGCCGCGTCGGGTACCTTCCCGGCGAACTCGGTCTGTACGAGCAACTGACCGCCCGGGAGATCTTGAGCCACTTCGCTTACCTGCGCGGTGCAGGGAGGTCCGAGCCCTTCGCCGAGCTCGCCGAGCGGTTCGAGCTCGAGCTCTCGCGTCCGGTGCGATCCCTGTCCAAGGGGAACCGGCAAAAGGTCGCACTCGTGCAGGCGCTGATGGGCGATCCGGAGCTGTTGATCCTGGACGAGCCCACGACGGGCCTGGACCCACTGGTCCAGGACCAGGTACACGCGACCATCCGCTCGGCCGCACGCTCGGGCCGCTCGGTCTTCCTCTCTTCGCACGTGCTGTCCGAAGTTGCCAGTGTCGCCGACCGCGTCGGGATCATCAGCGATGGTCGGATCGCGCGCCTGGTCCGCATCGAGGAGCTGCGCGCCGCTGCCGTCCACTACGTCGACGTCCGCTTTCAGGGCCAAGGCGGATACGAGGAGCTTTGCGCGCTCTCGAACGTGCGGATCACGGCTGACGCTGGCGCGACCATGAGCATCGAGGTGACCGGCTCGCTCGATCCCGTGATCGCGGTCCTCGCGCGCTACGCGATTGCCGATCTCACCATTCGCGAGACCGACCTCGAGACCGTCTTTCGCGGAGCACTGGGCCGACACGACGAGAAGCCGGGTCGCGGTGCGGCTGCCTAGGCACCGTGACGCCCAGCTGCACTCGATCTTCGAGCGCGCGATGTTCGAGCAGCGCCACTCCCTCTATGGCTGGGGCAGCGGGCTGTTCGCTCTGGCGCTCTTGATGTGCTTGCTGTACCCGACGGTGCGCTCGAATCCCGCACTGGCGACGCTCCACGAGACCTACCCAAAGGCGCTCCGCTCCCTGTTCGGTATCACCAACTTGGCGACCGGCACCGGCTTTCTCCGCGCCGAGCTGTTCTCGGTGGTCGCCCCGATGCTCGTGATCGTCCTCGCGGTGCTCTGGGGCGGCGACACGATCGCCGGCGAGGAAGAACGCGGAACGATCAACCTCCTCCTCTCCAATCCGGTCACCCGATGGCGCGTGCTCCTCGAGAAGTGGGCTGCGCTGCTCGCGGGCGTGGTGGCGGTCTGTGGTGGCCTGGCGGCGGGGCTCGCCATCGGCTCCCCGCTCGCTCGTCTCGACATCGCGTGGTCGCGGCTCGCCGCTGCCATCCTCGCCACGGCGCTGCTCGGCGCGCTCTTTGCCAGCGTTGCCCTCGCGCTCGGCGCGGCGAGCGGACGGCGAGGCCTGGCGAGGGGCGTTGCCAGCCTCCTTGCCGTCGCCTCCTACCTACTGAGCTCGCTCGCCAACCTCATCTCGTGGCTTGCGCCGCTGAAGGGACTGTCGCCGTGGTACCACGCACTCGGGGTCGATCCCCTCTCCCGAGGACTCCAGCTCGACCACGTCTCGATCGTGGCGGCGATGACGCTGTTCGCTGCGGGGGTCGCGGTGGTCGGATTCGAACGCCGCGACCTTGCCGTGTGAGCGGAGGCAAGGGCTGGTCGTGCCCGAGATGACAGGCCGCGCGCTGCGGGCATCGTCCCCGCCAACTCAAGTCGACAGAGACGATGCCCGCTCAAAGCTGCGAGGCTGTTCGCCCGACTTACGGCCGCGCGAGCGAGCCCATCAAGGCTGCTACGAGCACACCTCGAACGCCGGCAGGTGGTTCTCTGCCGAGGCGCTGCGGAGGGCCAAGAACGCACGAGTGACGTCGGCATAGCTCGTGACGTTCGCCAGCTGCTGGTCATACAGGCTGATCAGCGACTGCTCGATGCTGACCCCGAGTGCGCAAGCTCCCGTCGTGGTCGCCGGCGCGCTCGCGCCGCTCACCACCGTCGTCGGAAGGCTGATGCCGTACTCGGCAAAGAAG
>JAJZBI010000003.1:0-60850 GCA_021798985.1 Actinomycetes bacterium | reverse complement strand
GTCATACAGGCTGATCAGCGACTGCTCGATGCTGACCCCGAGTGCGCAAGCTCCCGTCGTGGTCGCCGGCGCGCTCGCGCCGCTCACCACCGTCGTCGGAAGGCTGATGCCGTACTCGGCAAAGAAGGCCTTCAGCGTGGCGACGTGCTGCTGCTCGCCCTGGATCACGTTCGGGAACGGACCGATCGGGCCGAGCTGGCTGACCACGTTCTGGTAGCTCGCCAGCGCGTACTGCTCGCGTTCGAGCGCCGAGCCGAGCGCGCCCTTCAACGCCGTGTTGGCGGGAGCGGGCACGGCGCCAGGGACCGGCCCGGGCCCGACGGTCACCACGACGGCCTCGCGCCAGCGCGCCTGGACAAGCCCCCGCACGGTCACACGCATGCGGGAGCGAAGGGCGAACAACGTCGCCTCGTGCCGCTGGACGAGGTAGCGCGTGCGGGGGGTGAGCACAATGGAATGGCGCATCGCGCCGACTCGGACGCTGATGCGATGGGTGTTCGCGTTCGCCGCGACGAGGATGCCCGAGAGGGAGAACGACGGGGCGGGAGCGGCAGCCGCGGCAGCTGCGGCGCCGCCTTCACCCGCGAGTGAGGTCGCGAGGATCGCCGCGGCGACCGCTCCACGGAACTTGCGCAGGACCATAATGCACCCGACCTTCCCGCACCGCTGTGGTGACCCTGCCCGTCAGCTGTGGGCCAGAGCACACGCCGCCAACGGCTTGCGGTGCTGCCGATATCCCATCGTGTTGTCGGATCCGATGCCTTCATCTATGCCATGTCCACGGCAATTCGGTAGAGGCTTTGGTCCTGATCAGCAGGGTTACCGCTCGATCCTCTCACCTCAATACCCTTGTTTTTCCTGCCATATCGCCCACAAGACGAGGAGCAGACCCGCTAGCGACCCTCCTGTCAAGGGACTTCTGGAATGATGGTCGCGCGTCATCTCCCGGCCGGAGTGCCAGGAGGGCCGGGTCGCCGACGCAGGCGCGGCGCGCACGTGACGCGTCGCCGATTCGTGCCGCCCGTCATGTTTGCCGTCATCGACGGCACGTCCCTCACCGCGCGGTCGCCTCGCGGCGCGCGCACTTCCTCCTCGCCAACCGTCGGCTCGTCCCCAATCGGCCAGCGCAGCGGAACCGGGCATGCCCACCGGACCGTGCCCTGGCGGAGGGCACATCGCGTTGGCAATGCTCGGCTTCAACCCCTCAGGGGCGGCAACGACAACCGCGACGCCACGACGGAGTGGACACGCGCCGAGCAGTGAAGATGTGACCTTTGCCCCATCACGCTCGACCAGCTCGGTCCTTGAATGGAATCGTGCGCGCCGTTGCCGCTCCCTTGCTCCGTCGCCCGGTCGCCGCGGTCCCCGCTCGGGCCGCCTCGCCGGCTCGGCGCCGGGGCCGGCGCGCGCTCCGGCGGAGCGGACCGCGCGCTGTGCTGACCGGTTCGGCGCGCCCTTCGAATCGTGCCTCGGCGCGGTACGGCGCGCGCGATGCGCCCAACGTGGCCCAAGCCGGCCCTCGTCGTCTCGCGTTGGCGCGCCGCCAGCGCGGCGGCTGACCCCAAGAGGACCGGGCGATGCGCGCACCGTCGATCTTGCGGCCGACAACCTGGAGGCGCTTGGCGATCGCGGGGCGGGCCGAGGGGGCGCGGCGCCTCGGCGGCGTCGAGCGCGCCCGGGTGATCGCCGTCCTTGCCACCGTCGGCGGGCTGGCGAGCGCTGACGCTGCGACGGTGGGCGCCTCGGCCGGCCCACTGCGCGACTCGCTCGGCATCGACAACGCCGATATCGGCCTGCTGGTCGCGCTCAGCTCGCTGGTTGCCGCGGTTGCGGCGGTGCCCTTCGGGGTGCTCGCCGATCGCCTCCGCCGCACGGTGGTCCTCGGCGGGTCGATCGCCCTGTGGGGCATCGCGATGCTGTGGAGCGCGACCGCATCGGATTTCGCCGAGCTGCTCCTCGCGCGTCTCGGCCTCGGCATCGTCATGGCCGCCGCCGGGCCGACGGTCGCCTCCCTCGTCGGCGACTACTTCCCCGGAGGCGATCGCGGGAGCATCTTCACCCTGCTCGCCATCGGGGAGCTAGCCGGTGCCGGACTCGGCTTCTCGATCACCGGCGACATCGCGGTGCTCTCGTGGCGGGCGGCCTTCGTCATCTTGGCGCTGCCGGCGTTCGCTGTCGCCTGGCTGGTGCTTCACCTGCGCGAGCCGCCGCGCGGCCAGGTGATGTTCCCCGACCTCGACGGCGCCCGGCCTGCTGAGCGGCGCGTTGAGGTCAGCACCCCAGCACAGCGAGGTGCGGTCGGCGAGCCGGCACGGGTGACCGACGCGCAGCAGCTCGCTGTCGCGCGCGGGATCACGCCGGACGCGCGGCTGGTCGGGATCGACCCCGCGCGCCTCGGCCTGATCGGGGCCGCCCGCTTTGTCTTCCAGGTGCGCAGCAATGTGCTGCTCATCGCGTCCGGCGCGTTGGGCTACTACTTCCTCGCCGGGGTGCAGACCTTCGGGGTCGAGTTCGTCGGCGGTCAGTACAACGTGAGCCGGGTATTGGCCAACTTCTTGATGCTGTTCGTCGGCGCAGGCGCCGCCATCGGAGCGGTGGTCGGCGGCCCCCTCGGCGACCGGCTGCTACGACGCGGACGGCTGAACGGGCGCGTCCTCGTGCCGGCCGTCGCTGCAGCGGCGACGCCACTGCTGTTCGTGCCGGCGCTCGTGACCCACGACGCGCTGACGGCGATGCCCTACGTGGTCCTGGCCGCGGCGGCACTGGCGGCACAGAACCCGCCGATCGACGCGGCGCGCCTCGACATCGTCCCTGCGCAGTTGTGGGGGCGCGCCGAGGGCATCAGGACCTTGGTGCGAGCGCTTGCCCAGGCGTTGGCGCCGCTGCTCTTCGGCGCGCTCTCCGAGGCCTTCGGAGGCGGACGTGGCGGGCTCCGACCGACGTTCTTCGTCATGTTGTTGCCGCTCGCCGCCAGTGCCGTCGTCCTTTGGCAGGCGGCGCGTAGCTATCCGAGAGACGTGGCGAGCGCGGCAGTCATCGCCAGCGCCTCGGCGGCACGCGAGCCCCGCCATCGCGATCCGCCGGGCAAGGGGCTCGGCGACGGCGCCAAGGCGAGTCGGTGACGATCGCCCTCAGCGTCATCTTCGCGCTCAGCGCGGCGGCCCTCTATGGGATCTCGTCGGTCCACCAGCAAGCGGCGGCACAGCGGGAGGCAGATCTGCCGATCCTCGGCCTGAGGGTGCTCCGTCGACTCGCCAGGCGACCCGCGTGGTTGCTGGCCGTTGCACTGAGCGGCCTGTCCTTCATCGCCCAAGCGGTCGCGCTGGCCTTCGGGCCGCTGGCGCTGGTCCAGCCGATCGCAGCCACCGACCTGCTCTTCGCCCTGCCGCTGCTGGCTCGCCGGCACCGGCGGCGCCTCGGTGCCCGAGACTGGTTGGCCGCGGCGATGGTCGTGGGCGGAGTCGCCGGCTTCCTCAGCGCCTCACCGCCCTCCGCCGGCTCGAGTGCCCCGTCGGTCACGACGTGGGTGGTGCTGCTCGCCAGCGTCGCGGTCCTCGTCAGCGCGGTCGCCGGGGCCGCGATCGCCTGGCGCGGGGTTCGCCGCACGGCGCTGCTCGCCGCCTCCGGCGGGCTGATGTTCGCCGCCGTGGACGCGCTGACCAAGGGCGTCGTGGGTGCGTTCGACGTCCGTGGCCTCCAAGCGTTGGCGAGCTTCGAGCCCTACGTCCTGCTCGTTGCTGGGATCGCTGCGACGCTCCTCGCCCAGGGCGCCTACCGGGCCGGCTCACTGGTGACCAGCCTGCCCGTGATCGACACCGTCGAGCCCGTGGCCGCCGTTTTCATCGGGGCGACCGCGTTCAGCGAGCACCTCGGCGGGTCACCGGCGCTCTGGTTGGCCCAGCTGGGCGCGGGCGCGCTCGCGGTCGTCGGGATCGTCCTGCTCGCCAGGTCAGCATTGCTCGAGCACGGCAGCGAGGAAATCGACCCGGCGCACGAGGCCGGCTGGTCGCCTCGAGTGTGATGCCACCTCGGCCACCGCCGGTGGGCACCGACCGCTCGCGCCGCGAGCGGCAGTGGCGTCGGATGGGCTGGTTCGCCGTCTGGCGCGCTTCGGAGCGCCGGGCGAGGTCAAGAAGCTGGGGCCCAATCGGTCCGGAACGCGTAGCGGTCCCCGCGTACGGTGCTGCGGCGCCACTCGACCGGCGTGCGGCCCGCCATCGCGAGTCGCTCGACGACGAGGACCGCATGGCGGGAGGAGAGGTTGAGGAGCCGCCGGAGCTCGGGGCTCGGAAGCTCTGGCTGGATCCGCTCCCACCCCCCGGTGACTCGCACGCCGCAGCAGACGGCGAGCGCATCGTAGAGCGACCCGGTTCGCAGGTCCGCCTCGAGGAGGCCGCGGGCCTGCTCGAGCGGGAGCCAGGAGCGGTGCAGCGACAGTGGCTCGTCGCCGACGTAGCGGAGGCGCTCGACGAGGACGACCTCGTCGTCGGACGCCAGCCCGAGCGGTGCGCCGGCATCGCCGGCGGGCTCGGTCCGGAGCGCTCGGACCTCGCTGTGCTCCTCGAATCCCTGGTCCTGCGCCGTCCTCGCCAGGCTGTAGAGGGTGTGCAGCGGCTGTTCGAGCAGCGAGCCGGCGAGCGCGCTGCCACGCCCGCGCTCTCGGATGATCACCCCCTCGCCCTGCAGGCGTCTCGCCGCCTCGCGCACCGTCTGGCGGCTCACGCCATAGGCGCGGCGGAGCTCGTCGTCGGTCGGGAACCGCTCCGCGAACTCCCCGGCCGCGACCCGGGCGCGCAGGTCGGCGAGCAGCTGCGCCCACAGCGGAAGCGGGCTCGCACGGTCAAGGACACCGGCGGCCATCACGCCCCCGCCAGGCCGACCACGACCGCGGTGCTGAGCACGATGACGATGAGGATCCCGACCCCCACATAGACGCGGTCGCGCTCGCGCACCCAGCTGAGCAGCACCGACAGCACACCGCAGGTGGGCGTGAGCGCGAGCGCGAGCACGCCGAAGCCCATCAGCTCCTCGCCGATCGGGTGAGCCGAGGCGATGTCGAGCATGCGGACCTGGTTCGCTCCGTCATGGCCCGATGCGAGCTGGACCACCAGGCCGACGACGAGGAGCACGAGGGCGAGGGCGAGGCCGCTGCGCAGCACCCGCTTGACGATGGTGTTGGTCCGCGGGTCGGCCCGCTTGGCCAACAGCGCCCGCGCCGCCTCGGCGGGGGCGTCGCCGCCGCTCGGCGCCTCGGCGCCGGCGCGGGGATCGGACGAGGTGGCGTCAGGCATTGATCCCCACAGCCTTCAGGCCCATCTGGACGGCGACGAACACGAGGATCGCCGCCAGGATGCGACCGAGCGTGCGGCCCGAGAAGCGCTGGGCGCTGCGGGCCCCGGCGTAGGCGCCGATGGCGATGCCGAGGGCCACCGGTGCGGCGACGAAGGGGAGCACGTAGCCGCGGGCGAAGTACACGAACAGGCTGGCGACCGCCGTGACGCCGATCATGAAGTTCGACGTCGCCGCCGCGACTTTGATCGGCACCTTCATGCCGAGGTTCATCGCCGGCACCTTCAAGAAGCCACCGCCCACGCCGAGCAAGCCAGAGAGCAAGCCGGCGAGGAAGGAGACGGCCCAGCCGATCCACAGCCGGACGGCGCGGTAGGTGATGAGGACGCCGCGAGCTTGGTCCTGGTAGGCGCCTCCGAGGTGCCCGCGCTCTTCCCAGCCGACCCGGTCGCCCAGGCTCGCCAGCAACAGGTCGCCCTCGGTCCCGCTCACCGCGTTGGTCGTCGCCGCCAGGCCCGGTGCGACCTGCGGGCTGCGGTCGCCAGGCGCCGGTGCCACGGCGCCGCTCGCCGGGCCGAGCTCGTCGCCCGGTGCGTCGGCGACCTCGCCGTGCTCGTCGCGCCCTCGAAAGACGAGGTAGGCGGTCACCAACATGACCACGGCGAAGACCCCGTCGAGGAACGAGCCGGCGACGAGCACCGCCACCAGGCCGCCGGCCAGGCCGCCGACGGTGGTGGCGATCTCGAGGACGAGGGCGAGCCGCATGTTGAGCTGGCCAGCCCCCGCGTACGCGCTGCCGGCCGCCGCCGACGTGGCGACGACGGCCACGAGAGAGGAGGCCACCGCGACCTTGGTGTCGAAGCCGAAGCCGAGGACGAGCGCCGGGACGATCACAACCCCGCCGCCGATGCCGACGACCGCGCCGAGCCATCCGGCGAACAGACCGAGCGCGACGAGGCCGAGCGCGATGGCGACGCTCACATGCTCGTGGAACACGACGGCGAGCAGCCCGGTGGTGTGTGGCGAGATCAATATGTACGGATCATCGCACAATGACGGACCCAGCATGGTCCCCACGCCGCGAACCGGGGAACGAGCTTGCGGGCGCCGGCGCGACCAGCCCGCTCCCGGAGCGCCGGTGGCCCGGCGAAGGGAGCACGCACCGGCCCGCCGTTACCGATGCCGCTCGTCTTGGAGCCGAGCGGCCGGGAGCGGACGCTCGCATGGCCAGGAGCGAGGGCGCGGCGCGGGGCGTCGAGATCCCCATCGAGTGCGGCCCGCGAGGCCGAGCTCGCCCCGCCCAGCGAGCGGGACTACCCGACCGTGCCGAGGGAGAGGGCGGCGGCCCCGAAGGCACCCGCCCGCTCGCCGAGCGTGGCGAGCACGACCGGCACCGCCCGCGGGCCGCTCCCGCGTCGGTACGTGGTCGAGTAGATGCGCAGGCCGGGCTCGAGCAGGACCTGGCTGGCGGCAACGAGTCCTCCGCCCAAGATGATGCAGCCCGGATCGAGGATCTCGGCGAGGTTGGCGAGGCCCAGCGAGAGGTAGCCGCCGAACTCCTCGAGCACGGCCGCGACGCCCGGGTCGCCTTCGCTCGCAGCCTTGACCACGTGCTCCCCCACGATCGCGTCGACGTCGCCGCCGGCGAGATCGATGAGGCGCGGCGCCGTCCCGGCGCGCGCCGCGCGCCGCGCCAGGTAGGCAAGTCCCGTGCCCGAGGAAAAGCGCTCCCAGCACCCCGTGCGCCCGCAGCCGCAGACCGGCCCCGAGGGGTCGATCACCATGTGGCCGACCTCGCCGCCGAAGTTCCGTGCGCCGCGAACGATGCGGCCGTCCGAGACGATCCCGCCACCGATCCCGGTGCCCAAGGTCACGAGCACCGAGTCGGCCCCACCCCGGCCGGCTCCCCAGGCGTGCTCCGCGGCCGCCGCGCAGGTCGCGTCGTTGTCGACGATCAGGTGGAACGACGCGCCTGGCCCCCCGAGGAGCTCCCCGATCGGACCGTGGAGCGCGGCGGGAAGATCGAGCTCGGCCATGCCGTGGAGGTTCGCCGTCTCGTGCAGCACGCCGTGCTCGTCGACCAGGCCAGGCACCCCGACGCCAACGCCGCGCACCTCAAGGGCGCGCGGCCCGAGCTTGGCGAGCAGCGCGTCGACGCAGTCGGCGAGCGCCTGGTAGAGCAGCTCGGGCGTGTGCGGCGAGGCGACGCGCACCTCGGCCACCAGTGAGCCGTCGGCATCCATCGCGCAGCCGAGGATCTTCGTCCCGCCGACGTCCAGCCCGATCCCGATCGCCATGTCGCTGTGACGCTAACAAAGCCGCGACGGCGACCAAGGAAGTTGCCCTACGGCGACGCGTTCATCTTGTGCAACAGCCAGTTCGCCTCGCCGGTGTGGATCAGCACGTAGGTTCCCTCGAGCCGCTGGCCGTGCAGGACCACCTTCACCTCGCGCGCATCCCACTTGAGGAGCTCGTAGGTGCCGTGGTCGTAGCGCTCGACCTCGCCCGCGCCGTACTCACCGGCGGGGATGGTGCCCTCGAAAGCGGCGTACTCGAGCGGATGGTCCTCGGTCTGCACGGCAAGGCGGTTCGGACCTCCCGCCTCGCTGGGGACGCCCTTTGGCACCGCCCAGGAGACGAGCACGCCGTCATGCTCGAGCCGGAAGTCGTGATGCAAGCGGCGTGCGGCGTGCGCCTGGACGACGAAGCTCGGGGCATGGGGCGGGAGGCGCCGCCGTGGCGCACGGGCGGGAACGGGCTCGGGGGTCTGGCGCGCATCTCGCCTCGCGCGGTACTGGTGCAATCGATCAGGACTCACGGACGACCTTCTCGGCCCGCTTGTCGGCGCGCAGACCTCGCCACGAGGCCTGTCGGAGCCGCCCATCCGCGGTCCACTCGCTGAACTGCACCTCACCGACGAGGCGGGGCGAGACAAAGCGCGCCCGGCGCGAGCGCAGTGCCGGCAGACGGCCACGGAAGGGCGACTCAGCCTGCTCCATGGCCACGAGGCGGCTCAAGAGCTCCTGAAGGCTCAGCTCGCTGAAGCCGCTGCCGACGTTGCCGATGTAGGCGAGCCGACCCGGCGCATCGGTCGGCAGGCCGAGGAGCAAGGAGCCAAAGCTCTTGGCGCGTCGGCCCTCCCCCTCGGTCCAGCCACCGATCACGACCTCTTGGGTGCGGAAGTTCTTCACCTTGACCCAGGCATCGGATCGTCGGCCGGCAAGGTAGCAAGAAGACTGCCGCTTGGCGACGACGCCCTCGAGGCCGCGCTCGCGGCTCGCCGCCAAGACGTCCTCGCCCGGCGGACCGAACGCCTCGGGCACCGACCACAGCCGGTGCCGCATCCCGAGCGCGCCGAGCGCGCGCCGCCGTTCGCGATAAGCCTCGCCGAGGAGCGAACGCGAGCCGATCTGCACCACGTCGAAGACCAGGTAGGCGATCGGCGCCACCGCTCGTCCGGCACGTCGGGCGGCTTGGCGCGACTGCAGCGCCTGGAAGCTCGGCCGGCCTTGATCGTCAAGGGCCACGACCTCGCCGTCGACGAGGGCCGTCGGCACATCGAGCGGCGCGCCGTCGGCGAGCTCTCGGTAGGTGTCGGTGAGGTCACGGCCAGAGCGACTGACGAGGCGTGTCACTCCATCCTCGACGAAGCCAAGGGCACGGACGCCGTCCCATTTCAGCTCGAACGCCCAGTCCTCTCCTTCGGGCAGCGCACCGGCCACCGCCAGCATCGGTCGCAGGGAGGCGGGCAGCTTCGCAGCGCTCGCCGCAGCCGGACGCGCGCTCACGACGCCCTCCGTCGCCCACTGCTGCGAACTGGTCGCCCGATGCGCTCCAGCGCGGCGACGAGGTCGTCGCGGCTCATCTTCGAGCGCCCAGGGACGCCGGCCGCTTGTGCCCGCTCGTAGAGCTCCGTTCGCGAGCGCGACGCCAGATCGCCACCATCGCCACCATCGCCGCCCGCGCTCGCGCGCCTACCACTGCAAGGGCCAGGACCCCCAGGTGCCACGCCTGTGGCACCACGGTCCTCACGGGCGCGGGCCATCGAGCGCGACAGCACCGAGACGAGGTCGATCACCTCGGCATCGGGCGGCGCCGGCTCTTGTTCGACGACGACCACCTCGCCGCGCGCCTTGGCCGCGACGAGCTCGTCGATGCGCTCGCGATAGGCATCGCAGGAGCGCTCGGGATCGAACGCACCGGCCATCGCGCCGACGGGGGACCGCGCCATGTCGAGCTCCCGCGGCTGCGGCTCGACCTCCTCCAGGCCGGCGAGCTCCTCGGGCGCGGCCCGCACCTCATCGCCAACGCGCATCGTCTCCAACACGAGCAAGGGCCCGCGAGAGCGGACCGCGCAGAGGTGCTCGCGCTCGCGCAGCACGAGGCTGGCGATGCCCACCCGGTTCGCCGTGGCGAGGGGGGCGGCGAACAGCGCGTGGGGGCGGCGGGCGGCCTCGTTCTCGGGGGCGAGGTAGTACGGGCTGGCGTCATACAGCGGATCGATCTCGTCGCCGCCGACGAAGTCGAGCAGCTCGATGGTCCGCGTTGCCCGCGGCGCAGCAGCAGCGAGGTCGGCGCCCTCGAGGACGACGAACCGCCCTCTGTCGAGCGCGACTCCGCGCACGATGTCGCCGAAGGGGACCTTTTTGCCCGTCGACTCGTTCACGCGGCGGCAGCGGATCCGGTCCGAGCTATTGCGCTGCAGCTGGTTGCAGCGCGGCCGGTGCTCGCGAACGACCGGATCGAGGCGCACGGGAATGCTCACGAGCCGGAAGGCGATCGCTCCTTTCCAGATCGGACGTGCCATCGGCCCTCTCCTACCCCGCCAGGACGACTTCGCCTCAGCCTTGTCGGCTCCAGCAGATAGGATGTTGCGCCACTCGCGGGCGTAGCTCAATGGTAGAGCCCCAGCCTTCCAAGCTGGTCATGCGGGTTCGATTCCCGTCGCCCGCTCGAACCGTTTCCCCCGCTGGCGGCGGCAAGGTTCATTTGCCCATGAACCGCTCATCTGGCAGCTCGGGCCGGCGTCGCGCCTTTCACGTCAGCCGCTGGGCGGTCCACGGCGGAGCGTCGGCGTCAGTCCTGGATGAGCCGTCGCGCAAGGACCCGGTAGGTCTCGGCGACTGATCGCACACAGAGCCCCAACGTGCTGAGCCTGGGTAACGACCGCCCGCCAACGGGCGAACCATAACGAGCCGCCGTCCAACCACAATTTCGATCCTCCCCTGCAGGGGAGACCCGCTCAGACCGCACGCACGCAGAACCGTCCCCCGGCTGCCAGCACGGCGAGATCACGACGTCGCAGATTGCGAGGAGCTGGCCACGCGCTTGATGCGAGCGGTCATCGCGATGCCGGGCACGTCGGTCGAACACTCCCACTGTGGGGACGTTCAGCGGCCGAGGGCAGGATAGCGATTGTCAGTACGCCATTCATCTTCAGCCGCACCAACACAATCGCCCCGGTTGGCCGCGGAGGGCCGGCTCACGAGAGAACCCGGTCCGGGCCTCACGCGCCACACCGGGCGATCAGCAGTGGTCACTTGCAGGATCGCTTATGCCGAGCTAGAGAAGGTACGTCCTGGGGATGGCGGGGGAATTGTGAAAATCGAGCAAGTCGAAGTCATCGAGCTCGGCTTCGAAGTAACCGGAAGCAACGCCTTTGTGCGCCTGATCACCGATGCCGGCATATCTGGACTCGGCCAATCGGGCGGGTGGGGATTCCCCCACGGTGTCACCGGCGTGCTTCAAGAGCTCAGGCCATTGCTTATTGGCCAGGACCCCTTTCGCATCGAGCGAATCTGGCACCTGCTGTACCGCGCGCGTCCGTTCCGGGGAAACATCCTGTCCGCGGCCGTTTCCGCCGTAGACCTCGCGCTTTGGGACATCAAGGGCAAGGCGCTTGGCGTGCCGGTCTGGGAGCTTCTCGGCGGCAAGACTCGTGACCGTGTCCGTCTCCATGCGCTCGTGGGCGGTGCCAATCCGGACGAGATCGCCTCCTCGGTTTCCTGGGCTGTCGAGGAAGGCTTCACTGCCGTCAAATTCGATCCGCTTATCCGAGGTTATGACGAACTCGCACTCCCCAAGCTCGTGGACTCAGCGTGCGAGATGGCCGCGGCCGCCCGCGAGGCGGGCGGCCGCGAGATCGACCTCATTTTCGAGCTCCATCGCAAGCTCGATCCCGGAACGGCGCTCGTCGTCGCCAGGAGTCTTTCGCAGTTCAATCCATTGTTCATTGAGGATCTCATCCAACTCGACTCAATCGCAGCGAACGCGGACCTGTGCAAGCGTATCGCCGCACCCATCGCCACCGGGGAGCGATTGTCCACCATCTGGGAGTTTCAGGAGCTCCTCAGTCACGGCGTTGCAATCCACGTTCGACCAGACGTTGGCCTCGCCGGCGGGCTAAGCGGCGCTCGCAAGATTGCAGCGCTCGCTGAGGCACATCACTGCGGGATCTCGCCCCACAACTTCCTTGGGCCTGGCCTTACCGCACCCGCCCTCCACCTCTGTGTCAATGTGCCAAATCTGGTCACGATGGAATACCTCCCCTTGGACGAGGATCCCGGCAGCTCTTCGGCGGCAATCCACACGGTCGTTACCCGGCAGCACGGCTACTGCCTTCCCCCTGACGCACCCGGACTCGGCATCGAGCTGGACGATGACTACGAACGCCTTGCTCCCCTGCAGCGCAAGGAACCATCAGTCAAAGCATTGCTTCGCTCCGATGGCTCTGTCGCCACTCCGCTCTAGCACTCGAGAAGCACGGCTCCGCTCAATCGCTCCCGAGACCAACCGGCAGACCACCACACTTATCGGCAAGTGGGTGACGCGCGAGTGCCGTCACCGTGATCGTTGCATAGGGCCACAGGGGAAGGCTCGACAACATCTCATGCAATTGGGTTGCATCCTGCGCAGCCCAAAGACCGTAGTTCCCACGACGCCCCGGGATCCTCCAAATCGCGCGCAGCGCTCCCATTTCCGCGAGTTGTTCTCCCCGCAGAGTCTCGGATTGCAGCAGCTCCTCCCGAACCTTCGCACTCATGTCCTGGGGAAGCGCGTATTCAAGCCGAACCAGGAAATGCACTGTTCCCTTACTCCACACCGGAGCCCTGGATGCCTCGGATGAACGTCTTTTGCGCCGCCAAGAATGCGACGATCATCGGGAGCGTGGTGATGAGCGTCGCGGCAAATGCGACCGACTCGGGGATTACGCCACCGTATTGAGTCTCAGCGAGTGGAGCGAGCGACTCAGTCAGTACCGAAACCGACGGCTTCGTCGCCGCGACCAACGGCCACAGGTACATGTTCCATGCAGTCAGTACAGATATTGCTGCGTATGCACCGGTAGCGGGCAGAGCCAAGGGGATAATCACGCGGCGCAGGATCAGCATCCACTTCGCACCATCGACCCGAGCGGCGTCCACGAGCTCGGTCGGCAGTGAAACGATGTACTGCCGAAACAGCAGCGTTCCAAAACCAGTCTGCGCCACGATAGGCAAAATCAAGCCAGGATAGGTATTAATAAGGTGCAGTTTGTCGGTCACAACAAAGGTTGGTACCAGCGTGGTGATCGTCGGGACAAACAGTGAGAGTCCGAGCAGGGCAACAACTCGTCGTGCCGCACGGAAGTGCATCTTGGCGAGTACGAAGCCACCCGAGACGCAGAGCGACCACTGCAGCGCAACCGTCACCACCGTGAAGATGATCGAGTTCACGCCTGCACGGAGATGCAGGTAGTCCCATGCAGCCGTGAAATTCGACCAGTGAATAGAGGATGGGAAGAACGCCGGCGGAAACTGCGTCAACTGCGCTGATGACATCAGCGAGCCCGAAACCAAGTAGAGCAACGGTGAAGCCAGAAACACGCCAACGACCAGGATGAAAAACATCCGGACCGGCTTTCGAAAGCGGCGCAGACGCCTCATCGGTTTACCAGCTTCACAAGGAGGGACACCACTGAAAGCAGCGCCACGAAAAGGAACAGTTGCATAACGGAGAGAGCAGCGGCATAGCCGAGCTGAATATTTGAGAACGCAACGTAGTAAATGTAGTAAATCAAGGTTGTCGTCGCGTTAATCGGCCCACCTTGTGTCATGATATTGACAAGGTCAAAGGACCCGTTCGTGAATGCCAAGATGTCGACGATTGCCACTAGCAACGTCATGTTGCGGACACCGGGCCAGATGATGTAGCGCAAACGGCGAAATGCGCCGGCACCGTCGAGGATCGATGCCTCAATCACTTGTTCGGGTATGCGCTGCAGCGCCGCTAAATACAGCAAGGTTGCTACTGGAAGGGAGAGCCAGATGCTAACGATGTCAAGCGCGGGGAGTGCGGTAGAGGTGCTACTGAGCCACGCCGGGCCGTTGACGCCAAACAGCCGCAGCAAATAGTCGAGAATGCCGTCCCCTGGGCGATAGATCCACTGCCAGAGCACTGATGAAGCGGCAAACGAGACCACAGCAGGGATGAAGTACAGCGTCCTCATTGCTGCGATGAACGGAACCCGCACGTTCACGAGCAACGCGAACAGTAACGCTATAACGACGGTCGGCACGACCCCCATCAAAAGGAAGAAGAAAGTCGTCTCAATGGATTGCCCGACCATCGGGTCGCTTAACATTCGGCGGTAGTTGGCCAATCCGACGAAATGCGGGGCTGACGCGAGGTCCCAGTTGGTGAAGCTGATTGCCACGGCTAAGAGAACGGGAACGATGATGAAGATCGAGAAGAGTGTCAGGTTCGGAGCCAGGATTGCCCACGCAGCGCCGCGATCGCGGTTTGCCCAGCGCCTCTCGGCGCGCTTTCCGTGCATTCGCGGCATACCTGCTGTCCCACCCCCATCGCGTATCGCGACGGTGGCGACGTCTCGTGGTGTCGTTGATACGGCCAATGGAGCTCCTAGATTCCGATGCCGACGACGGTTCGGATGCAAGAGCGAAGGGCTTGCCGCGAGCAGTGGCTCCCGGCAAGCCCTTCCCTGGCGACTAAGCGATCATTCGGCCTTGAGTCGCAACGCTCTCGGTGTCCGCCCTAGGACTTGTACTGAGCGTCGAGTGCCGCATTGAGCTGACCGAATGCTGTCCGATACGACTGATGCTCGTCGATTACCGCTTCGATTGCCTTGGGAATATCGGTCTGCGAGAGGCTGTAGACCGTCTTGGGCGTTTGGGGAGCGATGAGTCCAGCACGGGCCGCTATGGCAAACGCATTGACATTAGCGGGAGGTCCGGGCAGCTTGCGCCAGAGGGCATTCGGTCCAAGCCCAGAGGTGACGGACGGAACAACGCCGTAACCTTGTTCTTCAAGTCGCTGGCCCTCAGGCGAGTAGAGGAAGTGGAAGAAATCAAGCGCCAGCGATACGTCCTTCGCCTGAGTCGAGATTGCCCATGCGATGCTCCCAGCTCCGGTCGGGCGCTTGCCGTCAACCATCGGCATGGGGACAACGTTGAAGTCAAACTTTCCCTTCACCGCGGGCCGCAAGGTCGGAAGATTGCCACGGACGCCCGGCATCATCGCTGTCTGGCCCGCCTCGAAGAGCGAGTTGCAGTTCGCCCCCGATGAGAGGTACGTGGCATAGGGCACCGCGTCGCCATTCTGCATTGGCTTGATGAGCATCTGCCAAGCCTTTAGGGCTCCGGCTGAGGCCATGTTTGCGCTCGTCTCGCTAAGCGACGGCTTTCCCGTGAGAGCATTGATCAAGGGATTGTAAATCGCCTGCCAGTCAGGTCGATCACAGAGACCCCAACGCGTCTGCACGCCGTTCGAGACCTTCTTGAGCTTGGCAGCATCGCTGAGCATTTGGCTCCACGTCCAGTTGTCCGTGGGGAGGGGAATGTGCGCCGCCTTGAACTCGTTCACGTTGTAATACATGACAACGGCGTCGGCCTCGTTTGGCAATGCAAAGACCTGCCCCTTGCCGGGGCCCTTAGGTGGAATGTAAGAAGCGAGAATGTTTTGAAGCCACGCCTTCTGAGGGTACGGCTCTCCCTTTTTGAGGTACGGCGTGAGCGACCGAATGATGCCGTCGGTCTCGAGGGTCGGAGCGAGCACATCCTGGGGATTGATGATGTCTGGCAGATTGCCGCCCAGTTTGTCGGTAAGCAGCGACGTCTGGTAGGCGGTTCCCGGTGCTGAGGTGACCTGGACCTGGATCGTCACGCCCGGGTTTTGTCGCTTGAATGCGTTGATCACCGGCTGCAGAATCGCATCGCCAAAGGATTGCAGTGCCATCGTCAACGTTCCAGAGAGCTTCGCGTGTGACGCAGCATGGCTGGAATGCGACGCGTGCTCGGCGGCTCCGGCGGTTGAATACGTACCTACGGCAATCGCAGCGCTCGCTATCACGCTACTTCCCGCCATGAATCGCGTCCGGCGTCGCCTTGTTCCCGAGACGCCAACGCGACGGCCTTGCGTACTATGCACCATGATGCCCCCAAATCATCACGAATCCTTGGTCGACCATCCGCGACCCGAACCACCAGCCCCCACCAGACCGAGTAGAACCCCCTCAACGCCGATCCAGTGGAGTGACCGGACGGCAGTAATCTACCGAGGTCATTGAATCGTGTCAATGACATTTTCACCGAAGTGGCCGCACGCCGCCGCAGCTGTCAGAGCAACCAGTTGACTCTTGGCAAGAGCTAACTTTGGCGGCGTGTCGGCGAGCATCCACCGCCTGGGATCCCATTATGGGCTGACTCGCGTACGCAGGGGGCGGCGTGGCCACTAAGCGGCGGACTGAACCGTTGACACCACGCACGAGCGCCGCCAGGGTGACTGTGAAAGACGTCGCCAAGTTGGCCGGCGTTTCGCTTGGCACGGTCTCCAACGCACTGAACCGGCCGACGCTTGTCGCGCCCGACACGCTGGCCAAGGTTCAGGCAGCCGTTGACCAACTGGGGTTCGTGCGCAACTCCGCAGCACATCAACTTCGCGGAGGACGAAGCAACTCCTTCGGCGCGATCGTTGTCGACGCCTCAAATCCGCACGTGGCCGCGGCCATTCGCGGGCTCGAAGATGCGATCCATACCCGTGGTGCCTCACTCGTGGTCTGCTCTTCAGACGGCTCGGCGGACCGGGAGCGACGGTATCTCCAGATGCTCGAAGAGCAACGAGTTCAGGGGATTGTAATTACCCCAGTCGACAGGGGTGTCCGACGCCTTGAGGCGTTGCGTGAACGGGGGACGGCTGTCGTCCTACTGGACCACGCCTCGGCAGCAGGCGATTTTTGTTCGGCCTCGGTCGACCACGCGCTCGGCAGTGAGCTCTCAGCCCGGCATCTCTTCGACCGCGGCCATCGCCGGATTGCATTTGTGAACGGCCCGCTCAACCTACGCCAGTGTTCGGCACGCCGGCGCGGGGCGCGACGCGCGGCTGCTACCGCGGGACTCAATCCGGACGACGCGATTGTCGAGTTAAATCTGACATCGATTAGCGCGTTGGGTGAGGTCCCAGCTCTGATCGAGAAGGTCTGTGCCGCTCCAAGGGGTGAGCGAGCGAGTGCCGTGCTGTGCCTCGATGATGCAGTCGCACTCGTGGTGTTGCGCGTGCTCGCCGAGCACCGCCTTCGCGTGCCACGCGACATCAGCGTGATCGGATACGACGACGTCGCCTATGCGGCCCTCCTCGCCCCCGCTCTCACATCCGTCCGCCAGCCAACTTACGAGCTCGGGCAGGCCGCCGGGCAGCTGCTTGTGGCCGAGATTCACGATGGGTATCACGTACACCAACATCTGAACTTCCAGCCTGAGCTGATCCTCCGCGAGTCCGACTCCGCGCGTGCGCGACTGAATCGTTACGACCCTCGCGGAGGATAGAAGCTATCGTGAGTTTCGATGGTGGGTCACGTACGCGCTCAAGTGCTGGATAGCCACTGCCATGCCTGGCGAGTCTGGCCTTATTCTCCCCTTGTTCCCGACGAGCGACACCGTGGTTCCATCGACCAGCTCATCTACGAGATGGACGTCCACGGGGTAGCAGAAGCGCTCGTTGTCTGCGCCCGGATCGATAACAACCCGGACAACATCGATTACGTAGCGTTCGCACACGAGCGCTACCCGAGGCGCCTCCGGGTGGTCGCGGATCTTGACTGCACGTGGAGCCCAACTCACCATGCTCCGGGTAGCGCCCAACGCCTCATCGACCTCGATGATCGCTACGACCTCGAGGGTTTTACTCATTACGTGCATCGCGATAACGACGGATGGCTGCGCAGCGACGAGGCCGACGGCGTGTTTCGAGTTGCGGCCGACCGTGGTCTTCTCGTGAGCCTCGCCGCCTCGCCTGCTTGGCAAGCAGACCTTCGTGATATCGCGAGTCGATATCCATCGGTGCCGATTTTGTGCCACCACCTCGGAGGAATCCGGACGGCCGCTGGCCTCGACCTGGAATCGCTCGAGCCGCTCCTCAGATCAGCGGCTGTACCGAACATCTACATTAAGGTTTCCGGCTTTCACTACGCGGCGACCGCGCAATGGGATTACCCCTGGCCCTCTGTCGTGCGAGCGTTCGAGCTTATCTACAACGAGTTCGGTGCGAATCGCTTGTGCTGGGCGTCCGATTTCCCCGCCAGTTCGCGATACTGCACTTACCGCCAGACGGTGGAGGTCGTTCGCTCACATTGCGGATTCCTCTCAGCGGCAGACCTCGACGCGATATTCGGCGAGACACTGCGGAAGATCTTGGCGCGCCCACGCCCTTGACGCCACCTAACGGTGTGGACTTGGGAGGCGCCACGCACGAATCTACAGGGGGTGCTTGATGTTCGATGTTCGCTGTATTGAAGTCCACAGTTCCTTTGTATGGAATTCAGCACACATGCGACGGATCATCGCGTTCGCGAGCACTCATGACATCAACGCTATTGCGCTTCATCGCAATGACATCGTCGACCTCGTCGTCTACCCCGGCTGCTACTTCGGAGCGACGAAAAGCGTCTACCGCTCAAACTTCGAGCGCTACCAGGACAGCTTCGAGCAGGTGTTCCGATCACCTACTCGCGGTGACCGACCCACGAGAGCGCGCACCTACCTGCGGTGCCTCATCGAAGAAGCAGGAGCGCAAGGAATCAGCGTCTACCTCGAAAACAAGGAACTCTATTTCGACGACACGATCGTGCATCAGCACCCAGAGGTGGTCATCGATGGGCGCATCTGCGCGAGCAGTCCATTCTGGACCGGTTTCGTCCACAACAAGTACACCGAACTCACACAAGAGCTGCCGGGCCTAGCGGGCATCATCGTCTCGCCAGGAACGGCTGAAAGCCGAGTCTCGATCGCAAGCAACCAATGCAGCTGTGACAGCTGCAAGTCGACCTCGGAGGCCAGCTGGTACCTAGACATTCTAGGAGCGATGCAGCGACCTCTCGAGCAAGCAGGAATGGAGCTTGTTGTCAGGGACTTTAGTTTCACCTCGGGAGCTCATGGGGCGATGGTCGACACAGTTGCGACGTTGCCGTCAACCGTCGGAATCTCGTTCAAGAACACACCCCACGACTTCTATCCGACATTCCCACACAACGCGCGCATCGGCACCCTCGTAGGACGTCAGCAGTGGGTCGAGATTGATTGCATGGGTCAGTTCTATGGTTGGGGAATCGCACCCTCGCTCATGTTGTTGGACATCCGAGACCGGTTGTCACATGCCGCGAACCAAGGCGTATCCGGTGTGATCTTTCGGAGCGACTGGGAAGGGCTCGAAGGTCATAGCAGCATGGACACGCTCAATCGCTTCAATCTCTGCGTCGGTGCGTTGCTGTCACGCACCCCGTCGATGGACGACCAGGAGTTATGTGCACACTTCCTTGATGAGAGCGTGAACCGAGTGGGTATCGGCGTCGACCAGCATTCGCTTCGCGAGGCATCTGCGTGGTGCGCAGCGATTCTTCCGGCCTCATGGACTTCGTTGCGCCGAGCGCTCTTCAGCCGAGACTGTGTGTTCTCCGAGTCGAGCTGTCTGCCCGTTAGCATCGCAGATGCTCTTTGGGTCGGCAACACCAAAGACAGCCTGGCCGACTGGGATCCCAGCGCGATTGGAGCACTCGCACCGACCCCACATAATGCCGATGGGCTCTGCGAAGAGGCTGACTCGGCGATCACGTCGGTGCGCGAATCTCGATCAGCCCTCGAACTGGCGCCAACAGGCGTCCCGACCGACCTGTTGGCTGAGCTCCGATCAGCGTGGGGAATTCTCGAAGACTACGTCGTCCAGTTCGCGCTCGCGGTGAAAGCCGTGCACCTCGGCAACCTCATGATGAGCCGAAAGTCACGAGGTGAGCGAATCACCCAGCACGTCGCCGAGCGCCTGGCTTCGGTGCTCGGCGACCTCACCCGGCACGCTGACTTGATTGCTCAGCGCTACCGATTGGGAGACTATTCCTATCCTACCCACATGCTTCTCGATCCTGAGCGGATTTCCGTGCTCGTTGAAAGCATCCGCCACGATGTGGAGATCGCCTAATTCATGAATCTGCCCGCTTCTCGCGCGGCTACTCAAGACGCCACACTTCCTCCGCCCGCTGCAAGCGCTGTCGTGCGATTCCCTTCATTGCCAAAGCCCAGCGCTCACGAACGGGGTCCGAAGCGTAGTTCGCGAGCACCGTGGCAACGTCCGGCACGCACTCCGCGTATCCGCATACCGTCGTGCCTCGGCGAAATATCGTGTAATTCGTATAACCCGCCGCGTGGAGCGCCGCCTTCATCTCCGGAAACATCTCGCGGTGTACACGGTCATAATCATCTTCGCGCCCGGGATTGACTTCCAAGATAAAGCAGTAACGTTCCACGCCGTCATTCTCCTCCCGTACTTCGATGAACTCACGGATCCCTGGACGTCACGTAAGGCGGCTTACACGATGTCAGTGCCGCTATTCCTCAAGTGCGCAATGCGCGCCGTGAGCAGATTCTGTGGCTCGCAGCCACCGAAATGCCGCGCAAGCTCGTCGACCATGAGGCTGAAGAACCGCGTCCTACTCTCGGCGGTCACGCCTGCGATGTGCGGCGTGACGAACACGTTCTCTTGATGCAGCAACGGTGAATCGAGCGGAAATGGCTCTGGATCGAAGACATCGAGGCAAGCGACGATGTCATTGCGCTCAAGGCGCCGCGCGAGCGCTGCGCTATCGACAACGCGTCCTCTTGACACGTTGACAAAGACGCTCTCGGGCCGAAGCAGGTCAAGCTCGCGGAAGCCGATGAGTTGCTCGGTGCTTGGTGTAAGTGGCAACAGGCACACGACCACGTCAGCGTCCAAGACCGTTTCTAGAGGAGCAAACGCAATCCCATAGGCAACGGCCAGGTCGCGCGCGGCATAGGGATCGTAGGCAACGACATCGACGTTAAAGGGCCTAAGCAGTTCGACAAGGCGCCATGCAACATGGCCGAACCCAAGTAGGCCCACTCGCTTTCCGCTAAGCTCGGCCTGCGAATAGCCGCGGTCCAGATGTCGCATTGCGCGACCCATGGGATATGGCTCTATTCCTGCAATGAGACGGCGGAACAGCGCCCCGGCGTTCCGAAGACCGATCATCATTAAGGCGAGCGCCCATTCCGCTGTGGGCCACGACGACCCGTGGGTCGTGTCAACAACGACCACGTCACGGTCCAGCGCTGCTTGCAGGTCGATTCGGTAGCTGAACCGATCACCTTCGAGCTCGCCAACGAACCGAAGCCTGGGCGCCTTCACAAGAACCCGCTCGCTCAAATACGGTGCGCCGTGACAGACCACGAGTGCGTCGATGCCTTCGCAGAATTCTGCGAGCACGTGTTCCGCATGCTCGTCACGCTGCGCCTCGCGCAGGGTCGTACGCGCTTCGAACTGTTGATAGTGGAACTCGGCAAACGACTCAAGGCGGACCAGATCACTCGGATCTATGTATCGAGCGCGAATGTCCTCACTACAGGCCAGCCCGACAGCGGGACGTTTGGCTTCTACCTCCGTCTTCTCCCCACCTTCCCTCATCGCAGGGCAACAGAGCCGTCTTCCCGCAGTGCAGTGTGCGAGAAGTCTGCCGGCAGCGCGGGGTGCCTCGCAAGGCCATCATCGTTCAGCGCGATGCCCAAGCCGGGCCGATCGGGCGGCAGCAAATACCCGTCGCGCAATTCGATTATCGAATCAACAAGGTCGGTCCATGCTGGTGCATCTTGCGGTCGGTGCTCCTGTGCCTCCCATGTCGGCGCGCACATTCCGACTTGAACATGAGCCGCTACGGCGACGGGACCGGACGGGACCGCATGCGGCAGCACCCCCGCGTGGAACGCTTCCGCAAGGGAGCAAATCTTCTTGACCTGGGTGATTCCCCCCGCGATGCCCACGTCAGGTCGCACGTACGCGACGCCAGGTCGCTCAAGATACTCTGCAAACTCCCAGATATTCGTATTTCGCTCACCTGCGGCCACAGGAACGTGAACCTTTTCCGCAATCGCACGGAGTCCCACCACGCTGTCAGGCGGAATCGGATCTTCGACGAACAACGGGCGGAACCGCTGGAGCTCGGCACACAGCATGATCGCATCCCCAGACACCATATTGCGATGCAATTCGACTCCAAGGTCAACGGACCAACCGACAGCATCGCGGATTGCAGCGAATCGCTCCACGAGGTCCTGGATCCGTGCGGCCTGTCGCATCTGGTGATGCTCGTTTTGAAACAGAAGAATCTTGAGCGCCGTGTAGCCTTCTTCGACCGCCTTGACGCTGGAACTGACAACTTCCTCGGCGGTGCCGGTATCGACTACCCGCATTGCACGGACCGCCTTGCGAACCTTTCCCCCAAGTAACTCCCAAACAGGAACTTCGAACTGCTTGCCTTTCAAGTCCCATAGCGCCTGATCTACCGCACTTATCGCGCCGCTCACCGCCATTCCCCGAAAGCTCGCCGCACGGTAGAGCGTGAGCCATAGGTGCTCGATCTGGCTCGCGTCTTTTCCTTTGAGGTACGGCTCGAAGGAACGCACAATTTCCGCGACCGCCGTCGGCCACGCGAACATCGTCGATTCGCCGACTCCACTCGTGCCATTTTCAGCCGTTACCCGGACGTAGCAGGCACGGCCCGCGGGGAGCGCCTCTAGCGCCGCAATGCGGATCATCTCTCACCTCCGCCGTCCACGACGGCTTCTTCGGGCTCTAGTAGGTGAACTCGGGAGTTCGGCGAGTCGCTGGCGCCGAGATCAATTCGATGATGACATCGATGCCTGGAGGCCTGAAGTACGCGAACGCACCATCACCATCAGCGCCAAACCCGCGCGCGCTCTGCAGTGGCTCAAACCCCCGGTTCAGCACCTCCGTCACCGCGGCGTCGTGATCATCGACGTACTTGCCGAGATGATGAATCGCTCCCATCCCGGCCTCGTAGTAGTCACGGAAGATGCTCGGGCCATTGAGTGGCTGCACGAGTTCAAACTGCACGTCTCCATGCCACGCAAGCGCGTGGCGTATCGAAAACGTGCAAGGCGCGCCGCGGTAGAGCATGTCGCGCAGGATCGTTTCGTCGTATCGGTAGGCAGTCCACGGACCGACCGAGAGAATGTCGGACCATTGGCGCACCGCCTGATCGAGGTCGTCGACCACGATGGCGACCTGTTTGAACAGTGCTCCGTCAAAAGCTGGGCCGACGGTCATTGGCTCCTCATTCCCGCCACGCTCCGGTGCACTTCACAGGAGCCCGAGTGCTTGATCAACTCCACGCTGGGCGGCGGATATCGCCCCAGACGCGACGTCATCAACCCGAACGCGTGCTCCCGCCAGCTTTGACTCCGCTAGCGCCCAGATCGCGGCGACGGCGACTAGCCCAGCACGACCGTCGACTTCCGGGCGCCTGTTCTCAACAACGGCGGACGCAAATTCCTCGAGCTCAATTCCCAGCGTCGCAGCGTCGACCTCCGCGAAGGAGAGATCGTATTCCGTACCTTCCTCACCGAAGAAGCGCGCAGCATACGGGTCCAGCCGGAACCCCCCGAGCGCTGCACGCAGATCCGCGCCACTGAGCACCTCGTCTCCCAGGCGCACGACCACCGCTCCGCCACTCCGATCGCGCGGTATCGTCATCGAACCGAGCGACCCGTGGATAGTCCGCTGGAAGTACCGCTCTCCCGGGCCGGACGGAATGTACGCAAGCTGAATCCACACCCCGGAACGCATCTCGAACAAACCCAGCAGCGAGTCGTCGCCAGTGGCCTGGATGGCACCAGGTTCGATTTCAGGAATATCGAGCGCCCGGGGCATATCCGGTGGGTAGCGACGGATCGGCTCGGCAATGAAGGACTGGCCGAACGCGCTCTCGTACTCGCCGAAGTAGTACTGGATGATGTCGCTGTAATGCACACCCATATCGAGCGCCATCGGACCCGACGTCGCGAGGTGCCTCCAAGGGCTGATCATAATCTGATCGCTCCCGCCGAGACTTTGTTGCACCATCAGGTGGATCCGGCCGAGCAGACCGGCGTCGAGAACTGCCCGAGCGAGGCGGTTCGGACTGTCTCGGCGATAATTCTCGGCCGTCGAGAGGACTGCGTTCGAGCGTTCCGCGGCCTCAACAATGCGTTGACACGCACGGACGGTGAGACCAAGCGGCTTCTCGCAGGTGACATGTACGCCCTGTTCTAAGGCTTCAACGACGATTCCGTGATGAGCAGACGGATCCGTCACAACGTCGATTGCCTGCACTACCCCGCTTGCGAGAAGGTCTTTATGGCTCGCGAAGACCTTCGGGCGTTCGCCGAGCGCTTCGGCCGCGTAGGCGGCGGCTGCTTCTGCTGCGTCGGGACGTGGGTCGCAGACTGCCGCGACAGAGAACAGGTCGGCGCCTGCTGCCCGCAAGGCGGTGTAGGCGCGCAGATGGCGCCGCCCCATTCCCCCGCAACCAACCAGTCCGATCGCGATGCGCTTCATCGGTCCCCCAGCCAATCGGAATGAAATGATTCAGCCTCGCCATGATGATGTGAGCGAGCTCGTCGTGTCAAGCACAGAAATGATCTAGCTGTGTTGTGCAGTTAGTACTTGAGCAACTCACGACAGCAGTCTGCGACGTCTGGGGCGGATGGCAGCCATGCATCTTCGAGCACTCCGGAGTATGGAACCGGAGTGAATGGACTGGTGAGAAGTCGCGGAGGCGCGTCGAACAGCTCGAAATGATGTGCACATAGCCGCGCGACGAGCGCGCCCGCCCAACCTCCAGGAGCTGGACCCTCCTGTACAACGAGCAGGCGGGATGTCTTTTGCAAGCTTGCCACGACGGCGGCGTCATCAAATGGCGTCAGCCATCGGGGGTCGATCACTTCAATGTGGATGCCCTCAGCTGCAAGCTCTTCAGCGGCCTCTACCGCGCGATGGCGCATTTGCTGGGTCGCGACGACCGTCACGTGCTCTCCGGACCGAACGACATCCGCCTTGCCTACGGGCAGAACAGGCGCGGTCGAATCAATTGTGCCCTTGAGGCCAAAAAGGTTCTTGTGCTCGAAGACAACGACTGGGTCGTCGCATTGCACCGCCGTGCGCAATATCCGATATGTGTCTTCCGCGGTCGCAGGCGTCGCGAGGTAAAGTCCAGGTACATTGATTAGCCAGTTTTCTGCCGCTTGAGAGTGCTGCGCGCCGAAGCCCGCACCCGCGCCATTGGCCATTCGCAGTGTGACGGGAAGTCGAACCTGTCCCGCAGTCATATAGCGGTACTTTGCCAACTGGTTGACGATCTGATCGAAACAGACGCCGACGAAATCGGCGAACATGATTTCAGCGATTGGGCGCAAACCAGCAATCGCCGCCCCGATCGCCGCTCCCACGATCGCCTGCTCGGAGATTGGAGTGTCTCGAACTCGCTCACCACCGAACCGTTCAAGCAAGCCGACGGTGGACTTAAACGCTCCTCCGGCAGCACCGACGTCTTCCCCAAAAAAGACCGTGCGCGGATCAGCTTCGAGTTCATCACCGATCGCGCTGGCGATTGCTTCGCGGTACGTCAGTTCTCGAATCATCCGATGACATCCTCGTACAGTCGCTCGGGTTGTGGTTCCGGTGCAGCTTTGGCGGCCTGGAGCGCTGCCGCAATCTCGGCACCAACCTGCTGCCGGTGCGCTTCGACAATTTCGGTACCTGCAATTTCTCGCTCTTTAAGAAGATCGGCGAAACGCTCGATCGGGTCCCGGGCGAGCCAACTCTCGAGTTCGCCGGGCGGTCGATACTTTCCCGGATCAGATCGCGAGTGCCCCTCGAAGCGATACGTGTCAGCTTCGATCAGCGTCGGGCCGTTTCCGTCGCGCGCGCGATCGAATGCTTCGCCCACCACATTGCGGACGGCAAGCACGTCATTGCCATCAACGACCTCACCTCGAATGCCGTAGCTCTTCGCGCGATCGACAAGCGCCGAGATGGGTGTCGTCGCGGCAAGTGGGCTGTATTCACCGTAGTGGTTGTTTTCGATGACGATCACCACTGGGAGTTTCCAGATACCGGCGAGGTTTAGCGCCTCGTGGAAGGCGCCGATGTTTGTCGAGCCGTCTCCTGTGAATGCAAGGCTGACGGCTCCGCTCTTTAGGTGCTGGGCGCCGAACGCCGCACCGACGGCGATTGGGAGGTGGGCGCCGACGATTGCATTCGACCCGATTGCACCGTGGGTGAGATCGGTGAAGTGCATTGAGCCACCCTTGCCACCGCAAAGACCGGGGTCTCGTCCGAGGATCTCCGCGAACGCGGCGGTGGGCGATGCTCCTGTCGCAAGGACCGCGCCGTGGCCCCGATAGGTGCTGGCCATCATGTCCCCTGGCCTCAATCGCGAGCAGGCACCGACGACTGTGGCCTCTTGCCCCTGGCACAGATGGGTACTGCCGCGGACGAGTCCCGAACCGAAGAGGGCCTTTACCTCATTTTCGAAATAGCGGATGCGCAGCATCGAGTCGAGGAGTGTCTCCCAGATGTCCTCACATCGCGCCTGTGCTTCATAGACCGCGGTCATCGCTCCTGCTCCTTCCCGCCATCGGAGGGGCGACCATTTCGGATACTTCAGTGACGCGAGGTCTGGTGATCCACTGAACCCGGTCACAACCGCCATCCCCCGAACCGCGCTGACGTTGACATGCCAAGGTACACATCGATAGCGTCAGTGTTGAAACGTTAGCATAGTAGTGTGTTGGTTCGGCGGCTTCCGTGTCGGAGTCGGGCATCGGGAGCCGATGGCGTCGTCTTGTTTCTTGAGCTGAATCGTCAGCAAGTGCACGTGTGCAGCAGCTTGACGGGCGGTCCGAGAGCGGCGGTGGTGGCAGCGGCAGGGTAAGAACGGGGGCGCAAGAGATGCCAGCTGATGACGACAGCCGACCCAGGCCACCGCAGACGATTTTTCACGTCGGGTTCGTCGTGCGAGATCTCGATGCTGCGATCGACTTCTACTGCACTGGCCTCGGCCTCGAGCTGCGTCATCGCCAGCTGCAGGACAACCCGTACACGCGTAGCCTCGTCGCGTACGACGATGCCGTGCTCGAGATCGCTCAGCTGCGCTTCTCCGACCAGCCGCCACCCCCATCCGGCCACGTGATTGAGCTGATCCGCTATCTCCAGCCGCAGGGAAAAGACGCGGACCGGGAACGCAACACCGTCGCGGCTGGCCATATCGGCTTCGTGGTGGAAGATGTCGACGGGATTGCTGCCCGACTTGTCCAGCTCGGCGCGACCTTGCTCAACGAACCCGTCGACATTACAGCTGGTATTAACAAGGGGGGCCGGCTTGTCTATCTGCAGGACCCAGACGGCGTGACCGTTGAACTCGTCCAGCTGCCGCCGAAGCCGAAGAGCGTTGCAGGAGAAAGAGCAAGATGAGCGGGTTGTTCTGCTCGCCCGACTTCACGCGAAGCGCGGCAGTCGTCACGGGCGGTGGGCGTGGGATTGGCGCAGCGATCGCGCGCGCCTACGCCGCGGCAGGAGCGCGCGTGACTATCGATGGTCGGCAAGAAGCGTCGTTGAAGGCAGTGTGCGATGAGATCGTGACGACGGGGGGGGAGGCTTATTATGTAGTTGGAGATGTGACTGATCCCTCTCATCTCGAAGAGCTCATGGCAGCCGCTGCGAGCGAGTATGGCCGCATCGATGTTCTTGTCAACAACGCTGGGATCCCAGGGCCAACGGCCCCGTTGGACGAGCTCACGCTCGAAGACTGGAACGAGACGCTCACCGCCAATCTCACTTCGGTGTTCCTTGCGTGTCGGGCTGCGCTTCCTTACCTCCGCCGCGCCGACCGCGCGAAAATCGTCAACATCGGCTCAGTGACGGGCAAACGCCCGCTTCCCAACCGGACTCCCTATGCCGCGGCCAAGCTTGGAGTCGTCGGTCTGTCTCGCACGCTTGCCCACGAACTCGGACCAGACGGCATCAGCGTGAACACGATCTCGCCATGGCTCGTAGGTGGCGATCGGCTCACCCAGGTGGTGGAGTCGATGGCGCACGAGCGAGCGCTGAGCAACGAGGAACTCTGGGCGGAGTTCACTGATGGCACCGTGTTTAAGCGACCAGTCCAGGAAGAGGACATCGCTCGCCTTGCCCTGATGCTCGGTTCCTCGGCCGCCGACAACATAACGGGCCAGGACTTGAACGTCAGCGCCGGCGCCGTGATGTACTGAACGAGCGCGTGGGTAGTGCGCTCGCCTTGACGTGCGACTCCGGCCAGGTGCCATCGGACCGTCCGCGGAAACGAGCCAAGCGTTCTGGTGGTGCAATCTCGAGCGTGCTTTCATGACCGTCATGGCACCTGAGTCCCGTCACACCCATCGAGGCTTTCATCCATTCTGGTTCTGGAACGACCGGATCGAGCGTGCTGAGATCGACCGGCAGCTCGCCGAGATGGCCGCGCAGGGGATTCGCGGGGTCTTCATCCACTCCCGCCAAGGACTCGAGCAGCCCTACCTCGCTACGGCCTTTTTCGATCTCGTGAATGACGCGGTCGATCGCGCCCGTGCCCACTCGATCACCGTTCACCTCTACGACGAGTACCCCTATCCGAGCGGTGCGGTGGGAGGGGCGCTCGTGCAAGAGCACCCCGAGCTCGCCGTCTCGCGCCTCGAAGTCACCCGACGACGAGTCCCCGGCGGCTTCACGCGACTTCTCCTGCCGGCAGGGCGCACGCTCGGCTGCGTGGCGGTGGAGGTCACGGACGACACCCTGCAGTGGTCGAGCGCGCAGGACCTCACGCCGACGATCGGCATGCACCTTTCCCGGCGCACCTTCCACAATGCTGCGCCACAGCCCTACAACAAGCGTCGCTTCTTCGCGGACCAACCGCGGCCATGCGTGGAGGTCGTTCTCCCCTCGCGCGAGCACGAGGTGTTCGCGCTGAGCCTCGTGCCCTGGGGGGACCACAAGTACTGGGGGACGTTCCCTGATGTGATGAATCCGGCGGTGGTCCGTCACTTCCTCGCGCTCACCCACGAGCGCTACCTGCAACGCCTCGCCGGCAACTTCGACGGGGTCGCGTCGATCTTCATCGACGAGGTCGAGCCGCAGCGCTCCCAGGCCTTCGTCGAGCGCTTCGCGCAGCAGCACGGCGAGGAGACCTTCGCCCGGCTGCTGGCGGCATCGATCCCCGAGCACCCCGAGCACCTGAGCGCGCGCCGCGAGGTCGAGTCGGTCCTCTTCGAGGGCTTCGTCGAGGCCTTCGAGCGCCCGATTGCCCAGTGGTGCGCGGAGCACCAGATCGCATACGTGGGAGAGAAGCCGAGCCTGCGGCTGCGCCAGCTGGCGCTCATGGACCTTCCCGGTTGCGAGCCCGGGCACGTGAAGGCCGGCGATCCCTTGGACCTGCTAGGGGGACGCATCCGGCGAAACGCCCTGGCGACCGCATCGGCGGCCTACACCTATGCGAGGTCCGGATCGCTCTGTGAGTGCTACCACAGCATCGGCTGGGGCGCGACCTTGCAGGACGCGAAGGTCCTCGCTGAGGGACTGATCGCCTTCGGCATCACCGCGATCGTCCCCCACGCGTTCTTCTACTCGACGCGCGGCCTGCGCAAGCACGACGCGGCGCCGAGCTTCTTCCACATGCCCTACTGGCCGCTGTTCGGCGAGCTCGCGCGGCGCGTCGACGCCATCCAGACGGCACTTGGGGCGTCCTGGCGAGCCGCTCGCGTCGCCGTGCTCGAGCCGAGCGAAGGCCTGCCCGACGCCGCGCAGCGGGAGCACTACGCCGACCTCGTCGCCCACCTCGTTGCCGAACACGTCGAGGTGCTCGTCATCGACACCGACACGATTCAGGCCGATGGTCAGGGACCGCTCGAGGTGCGCGACCTGCGCATCGACACCCTCGTCATCCCGCCGATCGCCGAGCTGGAAGCGGCCACCGAGGAAGCGATCGCACGCCGCGGTCGCGGCGGGCTCCGTCTCGTCCGGGTGTCGGACCCCGCGGACCTCGCGGCAAGCGCCGCCGCCATCGCCGCCGCGTCGCCGCCGCGCCTTCGCATCACCTCGGACCAAGCGACCGACCGGCTGGTCTGCAGCCACTGGCGCGACGCCGCGGGCATCGATCGCTACCTCCTCCTCAATACCGGCACGGCGGCGCTCGAGCTCAGCCTCGAGGCGCCACGGCCGCTTCGCGCGCTCCCCCTGCCGGGCGCGCCGGCGCGCCTTGGGGGCGGGCCCGGTGAGGCGCGCCTTTTCCTCGAGCCGTTCGAGAGCGTGCTGCTCCAAGAGTGCGACACACCGCCCGCTGCCGTCCCGGCGCACGGCCGCCTCGCACTCGGGTTGGCGAAGCCCATGGCGCTGCGCCGCACCTGCCCGAATTTGATGAGACTGGGCCGGTTCCGCCTGTCGGTCGACGGAGGCGCCTCGAGCGCCGTGGTCGAGCCCGCGCCGCTCGCCAACCAGCTGCAGCAGGGCGGCATCGCCTTCGTGCCACGGATCCTCGATCGCTTCGGCGAGCCTCCGGCGATCGACTTCCCCTGTGGCGCGGCGCGCTATGAGGCGGACTTCGACTGCGATGCAGACCAGGAGCTCGTGCTCGCCATGGAACCCGGGGCGCTCGAGGGCAACGCCACGGTTCGCGTCGACAACGTGCCGCTCGAGCCGAGCGCCGCCCGGCCCGTCGCGCTCGGCATCGTCGGCACCGTGGGCTGGCCGCTGCGCCTCGCCGAGGGGCGGCGGCACCGGGTATCGGTCGAATTCAGTGCGGCGAGCGGCGACGACGGGCTGGTCGACGCGCTCTATCTCGCCGGCGACTTCTCGGTCTTTGCGAGCGAGCTCGCCCCATCGAGCGACGGCGTGCCGCTGATCGGAGCGCTGCGGCCGCCGCGCGCCGCTGTCGAATTGTCCGAGCTCGAGCGCGCCGGGCTGCCGTACTACGCCGGGGTGCTCGAGTGCACCGTCCCCTTCGCCAGCTCCGGTGCGCCCGTGGCGGGCGAGGTCGAAGTGGAGCTCGAGCTCCCGGCGGCCTTCGAAGACGCCGTCGAGCTGCGGATCGGATCGGGAGCCTGGCATCCCCTCCCCTACGGGCCCCGCCGGGCGCTCATCGACGCCGCCGAGCTCGAGGGGGCGACCACGTTCACCTTGCGCGTCTCGACCACCTTGGCCCGCGCCTTTCAGGGCGAACGCTTCGATTCGAGCGCGCGCCGCTACCAGCCGGTCGAGCTCGCCAAGGAGCCGACCGGCACCTCGTAGCGATCCGAGTCGTCGCGAGCACGCTCCCTGCGCTCGCAACATTTCCCGTCGCCGCGCTCAAGTTCGCGAGGGTTCGTGCCGTTATGCAGCCTCATGTCGCAGGGCCGCCGTGCCGCTCGCCGCTCGACCCCTCGTCGTCGCGCCTTGACCCTCGAGCCGACGAGCGCTTCGGCCTTCGGTCTGCTCACGCTCATCTCCCTGGGCTCGGCACTTTGGCCCGGCAGCCAGCGATCGGGGGCTGCGCTCGCCGTTGCCTTCGCATTCCTCGCCCTCTGCATTGCCAACGTCCTCGTCGCCCCCACGGCCAGGCGGCGGCGGAGCCTCGCCGCGCCCCTCTGCTACATCGGCTTCGCCGCCGCGCTGGCCCAATCGGAAGGGGGCATCGGCCACAGCGGCCTCGACGCCTTGAGCCTGCTGGCCGTGGTCTGGGCGGCGCTTGGTGGTGAGCAGCGGGACACGGCGATTGTGGTCGTCGCCGCCAGCCTCGCCGACGTCGCCCTCGCCGTGGTGGGCCACGAGTCGGCGTTGCTGGCGAGCCGGCGCGGCATCACCGAGTCGCTCGTCGCCGTCGGTGCGGGCGTTGCCGTGCATGGGATGCGCGCGCGCTTCTCCTCGGTGCTGCGCGAGCGCGACCTCGGCGCCCGGCGTGCTCGCGACCTCGCCGCGGCGCTGCAGCGCCTCACCGCACTGCGCACCGCCGACGAGGTCATCGCGACCGCCACCGAGCTCGCCGGCGAGCTCGCCGCCGGCGCCGAGCCCGGTCGCCACCCGGCGCTATACCTTGCGATCACCGGCGACACGGCGACAATCGCGGCCCATCGCGACGGACGCGGCCACCGCCTCGCCGGGGCCTGGGCCGTGAGCGACCACCCCTTGCTGCACGCCGCGGTCGCCACCGAGCGGCCGGTGGTCGGCGAGGCCAGCCGCTGCAGCGGCCGCATGGCGGTCCTCGTCGACCTGCTCCAGATCACCCACGCCTGTTACGTCCCGGTCCTGCATGCCGGCCAGGTCCACGGCGTCCTCGTCATCGGCGACGCCGAGCGGCCGCTGCCCGAACATGTCCTCGGCGTGGCGTGTTCGCTCGCCCGGATGATCGAGATCGGGCTCGACACGGCGAGGCGCTCGGCCGAGCTATCGCGCGAGGCCCGGCTCGACCCCCTCACCGGTTGCCTCAACCGTCGGGGCCTCGAGGATGCCGTGGCCGGCGGGGGCCCGCTCGCCTTCGCCGTCATCGCCGCCGACCTCGATGGCCTCAAGCTCATCAACGACGCCTTCGGCCACGAAGAGGGCGACGCAGCGATCGGGCGCTTCGCCACGGTGCTGCGCGCCGCCGTGCGCGAGGACGACGTCGTCGCGCGCACCGGCGGGGACGAGTTCGTCGTCCTCCTGCGCGGCGCCAGCGCGGCGCGCGCTCGGGCCACCGCTGAGCTCGTGTGCGAAGAGATGGCGGCGATCAAGGTCCTCTCCCCGACGCGGGCGAGCTTCGGCATCGCCGCGGGAGACGATCTCTCCGACTTCGCCGACGTCGCAGCGCGCGCCGACAAGGCGATGTATGCCGCCAAGCGCTCCGGCGGCATGCGGGTCGTCGAGTGGGACCAGCTGAGCACTTCCCGCCGCGGCGACGCGCCCGGCGAGCCGCTCGTTCTCGCGCGCTGACGCAACCGCCGGCGCGAACCGGCGCGAAGCTCTCCCGATGGGGCCTGAGGTGGCCCGCGTCGCCGTCCCGACCGTCGTCGCCCGGTTGACCAGGGGTCGCCCGGCACGCCGGGCGCGGCGCAACGAGCTCGACGGCCTCACCTACGCGCTCGCCGGTCCGAGCCGTGCGCGCGTTGTGAAGTTCGCTCCGGCCGGCAGCGGCCCCGACCTCGCCGCCGAGGCGCGGCGACTTGCCTGGGCGCGCCCGTTCACGCCGGTCCGCGAGGTGCTCGCGCTCGGCGGTGACGAGGAGGGAAGCTGGCTGGTGACGGCCGCCCTCGACGGACAGAGCGCGGTGTCGGCCCGCTGGCAGGGCGAGCCGCGCCGCGCGGTGCGGGCCATCGGCGCCGGCTGCACGACGCGCTGCCGGTCGCCACGTGCCCCTTCTCCTGGCGGGTCGAGGATCGCATCGCCACCGCCCGCCACCTCGCCGGGACGCCCGATTTCGCGCGCGCCCACGAGGAGTTCGCGACGCTCTCGCCCGACGAGGCGCTCGAGCGCCTCGCCGTGCCGCCGCCGATCGACTGCCCGGTCGTCTGCCACGGCGCCTGCTCCCCGAACACCCTGCTCGACGCGGACGGGCGCTTCTTCGCCCGTGTCGACTTGGGCAACCTCGGGGTCGCGGATCGCTGGGCCGACCTCGCGGTGGCGAGCTGGTCGACCAGGTGGAACTACGGCCCAGGATTCGAGGACGAGCTCCTCTTTGCCTGCGGCGTCGCGCCCGACCTGGCGCGCAGCACCTACTACCGCCTCTTGTGGGACCTCGCGTCCTGAACTGACCGGGCAGGCGGGCTCAGAAGTCGCCCTCGGCGACCTGGAGGCAGGTGAGGCCGAGCTCACGCCACATCTGCACGACGCGGCTCCGGTCCTCCAACACGAGCTCGACGCGATAGGACGGGGCGATCCTCGACGCGTACAGCTCGGCCTTCACGACCTCGTCGCGCCGGCGGTCGCCCACCGGGCGCAGCAGCAACAGCTCGTGGCTCGGCAGGCCGTGACGCACCAGCCAGGCCTCGGTGGCCTGGCGGCTCGACTCGGCGCGACCCGAGCAGTAGATGACGCGGTGGTGCTCGGCGAGCAGCTGTACGAGCCGGACGATCGCCTCGACCGGGGCGTCCTCGCCGACGCGGGCGTAGTCGTGGTGGTCCCGGATGCCCTCGTGCGAGGCGATCGTGCCGTCGATGTCGACGACGACGACGCTCGGCAGCCCCTGCGGCCCGCTCAAGTGGGCCAACGGACGGCGAGGATCGCGGTGTCGTCGGCGCCGTCCTCCCCGAGCTCGCCGAGCAGCGCGCTGACGAGCGCGTCCGGCGCCCCTGCGCCATGGCGCGCCGCCGCCTGGCGCAGGCGCTCGAAGCCGGTGTCGAGGTGCTCGCCGCGCCGCTCGACAAGGCCGTCGGTGTAGGCGATCACGGTCGTCCCCGGATCGAGCGGCACGCTCGTCACCGGGTAGCCAGCCTGGCGCAGCACGCCGATCGGCACGCCCGTGCGCACCTCGAGGAACCGTGCGCCGTGCTGATCGACCAACAGCGGCGGCAGGTGTCCCGCACTCACCACGCGGCCGTGGTGCGCGGCGAGGTCCGCCTCGATGATCAGGGCGGTCGCGAAATAGCCGTCCGCTTCGACGCTCAACAGGTCCGAGAGGCTCGTGAGGATGTCCTCGGGCGCGTCGCCGCGGGCGGCATAGGCGCGCACCGCATAGCGCAGGGAGGCCATCACCGTCGCCGCCTCGAGGCCGCGCCCTGAGACGTCGCCGACCACGAGCAGGAGCCGGTCGTCCCCCCGGGCGATGACGTCATACCAGTCGCCCCCGACGTCCACCCCGTCCACACCGGGGACATAGCGCGTCGCCACCTGCACGCCGTCGAGGGGCGAGGCGTCGACGTTGCGGGGCAACAAGGCCTGCTGCAGCGTCTCGGCGATCGTCCGCTGCTGGCCATAGCGGGAGGCGATCTCGAGGGCCAGCCACTCCGCCTGGAGCCGACGGCGCACCAGGCGGTCGACGATGAAGGCCGCGACGATCGCCAAGAGCACCCCGAAGATGCCGACGGCCCAGGGCAAGGCGGCGGTGTCAGTGCCAGCGAGGGCGCCCCGAGCGCGCGCCGCCATGGTGATCGACGAGCTGCCGAAGGGGACGGTGATCGTGGCGACGTCGCCGGTGAGCGGCAGGTGGCGCCGGCTGGCGGCGATCAACTCGCTCGGGCGCGCCCGGCGGCCGAGATAGAGCGCGTAGTCGAGGTCGGAGAAGGGCGAGCCGGCGCGCACCGCCGTCGGGCGGTGCGGATGCAGCGCTTGCTCGGCATAGGCCAGGTAGTTCGTGCCGTCCCCGACGGTGACGGCACCGTAGCCAAGACGCGGCGCGCGGCCACGGAGCAGGCCGATCGTCGCCAGGGTCTGGGCCTGCTCCGCCCGGCGCACGAAGGCGCGCTGCTGGCCGCTCGCGGCGAGCTTGGTCGGCGCCCCGAGGCTCGCCACCTCGTGCGCGCCCCTCGGGCCGAGCGCCCACAGCCCGGCGGCGACGTAGGTCGCGTGCGGCCCGACCTTGGCGCCGAGCGCGTCCTCGAAGGCCGCCTTGGGATCGGTGCTCGACTTCGCGGACTCGGCCGCCGCGAACAAGGGGTGCGCGAGCGCCAGGACGGCCAGCTGCAGCACCTTGCCTGCCTGGGCCACCTGGAGGTGCAAGAGGTGCTCCTCGCTCGTGGTGGCGCTGCGCGCGGCGAGCCACGTGAGCAGCCCGGTGGCGACCAGGCACAGCGCGGCGGCCGCCAACGCCAACCGCATCGCCGCGCCCGCGGCACCCGGCGGCGCGCCCGGCACCTGGAGCCGGGGGCTTGGGACGCTCGGGCGCCGCGTCATCGTCTGCACACCCATCCTCCGCTGTCTGGGGGTGACCCTACGCCTCGGCTGCCCCCGCCGGCGCCGCGGATGCGGGCGAGAGGCTGCGGAAGTAGATGAGCGCGTCCTGGCCGGAGATGACCTTGGGGAGGCGGCCGACGACTTCGAAGCCGAGCGCCTCATAGAGCGGGCGCGCCGGGTTGTCGGCGAAGACGAGGTTGAACTGCATCGCGTCGAAGCCACAAAGGCGCGCCCGCTCGATCGAGTCGACGACGAGCGCCCGGGCGATGCCGCGCCGGCGCGCCTTCGCGGCGACGACGTAGCCGGCGTTGGCGACGTGCGCCACGCGACCGGGCCCGTTCGGCTTCAGGTAGTAGGCGCCGACGAGGCCGCCCTCGCTGCGCGCGGCGACGACGGCCGTGGTCGGCACCAGCCAGGTCTCCTCGAAGCTCGCCCAGGTGAGCGGTGCCGCGTGGGCGTAGCCCTCACCGGCGGCAATGACCGCTCCGAACAGGTCGAATAAGGGCCGGACCTCGAGGTCGCGCAGCGGGCCGATCTCGATTTGGAGCGAGCCGTTCGGCCCAGAGAGCGTGAGGGGCAGCGAAGCGGTGGGGCCATCGAGCACCGCCACAGTCCACCACAGCAAGCGCGCCGGCTTCAGCGCTCGAAGACGACCGCCGTGGTGTTCGCCCCGCTCAGCACGACGACGACCTCCTCGTCCGGCTCGGGCACATAGCGCCCGGCGCACAGCGCGGCGAGCGCCGCGCAGCCGCCGGGCTCGGCGACGAGGCGGAGGCGCTCCCACAACAGCGCCTGGGCCGAGCAGATGTCCGCGTCACTGACCAGGCGGGCGCCGCTGCCGAGCCGGGCGATGACGTCGAAGGTCACCTCGCCGAGACGGCGCGGGGCGAGCGAGTCGATGGCGACGCTGCCCACCGCGGCATCGATCGGGCCCCCGGCCTCGAGCGCCCGGGTGAGGGTCGGCGCGCCCTCCGGCTCGACCCCGACGACGCGGGCCGCGCCCTCATAGCCGGCGCAGATCCCCGCCAGCAGGCCGCCGCCGCCGACCGAGACGAGGACCGTGTCGGCCGTTGGCGCCTGTTCGAGGAGCTCGAGGGCGAGGGAACCGGCACCGATCACCGTGCCGATGGCGTCGAAGGCCGGGATGTCGAGGGCACCCGACTCCTGCTGGTAGGCGGCGCAGGCCGCTCGGGCGGCGTCGTAGTCGTCGCCGCCGACGACGAGCTCGGCCCCGTAGCCCTCGATCCGGGCGATCTTGGCCGGCGAGGAGACCGCCGGGACGAAGATCCGCGCCGGGACGCCGAGCTGACGTGCCGCGAAGGCCACGGCCGCGCCGTGGTTGCCCCCCGAGGCCGCCACGACGCCGGCGGCGGGGATCTCGCCACGCAGCAGGTTGGCGAAGGCGCCGCGCGCCTTGAACGAGCCGGAGTGCTGCAGCTGCTCGAGCTTCAAGACGAGCGGCCCCGCTGGCAGGTCGAGCTCTCGACGATCGAGGCAAAGCACCGGCGTGCGCCGGATGTGCGGCGCGAGACGCGGCCAGAACTCCGCCACCTCACGGCGACCGATCGTCACCCCTTTTCGCTCGCTCACAACCCGCCTCCCTTCGCGCAGGCCGGGCGCCCGCCCGCGCAAGGATGGCACGGTGGGTCTCAGCGATGGAGAAGGTCGCAGCGATGCCGAGGTGCTCGAGGCAGCCGGGGCCGCCCTCTACGCGGCGATCTCCCCGCGCCTTGGCCCCTATGTCGCCGAAGCGGTGCGCCGCCAGCTCGAGGCGGCCGGCCGGCCGATCGGGGCGCGGGAGGTCGCGGCCGGCACGGCCGCAGCGAGGCGCGCCGAGGCACGCGTGCTGCCAGCGCTTCGCGAGCTGCTGAGCGCCGATGTCGACGCCCAGGCCTCCACCCCACTCAGCCTGGTGCGGCGCGCCCTCGACGAGGCGACGGCCGCCCTCGACGAGCTCGCGGTCGACCCGCCGGCGCGCGACCGGTTCTTGCTCGAGGCCTTTCCCGCCGACCACTACGGCCTCTACCCCGCGAGCATCGCCGTCTTTGGGAGCGAGGTCGAGGAGCTGGCGATCACCTGGGGGGCCGCCAAGGCGATGGCGCACCGCCGTCGCCATCAGAACCCCCAACGCTGACCCAGCCCCTACGCGGGTCGCGGGCCGAGCAGCGGCGCGACCCGCGAGGGCCGGGTCGACAGGTCGGGCGGTGTCACGACCTCGTGGTCGGCGAGCGCCTCGAGGGCGAGCTCGACGGCCCGCTCGAGCTGGGGATCACGCCCGGCTGCCCAGTCCTGGGGAGAAAAGGCGACCGCGACGTCGGGTTCCACGCCGTGGTTCTCGACGTCCCAGCCGAGCGCGCCGACGAAGAAGAAGCCGTAGCGGGGCTGGGTGACCGCCGTGCCGTCGACGAGGTCGTAGGCGAAGTCGATCCCGATCACGCCGCCCCAGGTCCGCTGGCCGACGACCGGCCCGAGCCGGTGCAGCTTGAAGGCCGCCGTGACGATGTCGCCGTCCGAACCGGCGTTCTCGTCGGCGATCGCCACGAGCGGGCCCCGGGGAGCGTCTTTGGGGTAGGTCGCCTCGGCCCGGTAGCGGCCGAGCTCCCAGGCGCGCACCACACGAGCGAGCTTCTCCACGACGAGCTCGGAGACGTGGCCGCCGCGGTTGTCGCGCACGTCGACGACGAGCGCGTCGCGCCGCACCTCGAGGCGCAGGTCCCGGTGGAACTGGGCCCAGCCCGATCCGACCATGTCGGGGACGTGGACGTAGCCGACGCGGCCGTCGCTCGCCCGGTGCGCCGCGGCGCGGCGGCTGGCGACCCAGGCCTGGTAGCGCAGCGGCCGCTCGTCGGCGAGCGGAACGACGACGACCTCGTCGAGCGGTCCCTCGCCGCCACGGCGGACGCGCAGCGCAACGGGGCGATCGACGGTCCCGGCCAAGCGCCGGCCGATCGGCTCGCCGGGCTGCAGCTCGCGCCCGTCGACCGCCACGATGACGTCACCGGCCACGACCGGCGGCACGGCGGAGCGCAGTGGCGAGCGGGCGGCCTGCACCGAGGACTCGCTCGGCAGGACCGCATCGACCACGAGACGTTGCCCGCGCCAGGAGATGTCGGCGCCGAGGTGGCCGATGCGGCGCTCGGGCGCCGGCGGAACCGGCGGCGCCACCTCGTAGGCGTGTGAGGTGGCGAGCTCGCCCTGGAGCTCCCAGATCAGCTCGGAGAGCTCGTCGCGGCTGGCGATGCGCTCGACGAGCGGGCGATACCGCGCCACGGCGCGTGCCCAGTCGACCCCGGCCATGTCCTCCACGAAGTAGTGGTCGCGCATCAGCCGGGCCGTCTCGGCGTACATCTGGCGCCACTCGGCGATCGGGTCGAGCTCATAGCGCAGCCGGGAGAGGTCGATGTCGACGACCTCCTCGCCCGCCTCGTCCGGATCGGCCTCGACGTGGCGGTCGCTCGGCAGCAGCCGCAGCGCCTTGCCGTCGCGTACGACGAGCGACCGGCCGTCAGCCGAGACCGAGAAGTCGTCGAGCTCGTCGACGATCGTCGTCTCCTTGGCGCTCTTCAGGTCAAAGCGCACGAGCCAGGGCCGGGCCGGGTGCGCGCTCGGGGGGCGCTCCTCGCCGAGCACTCCGCTGAGCGGCTCGGCGAGCCAGACGAGCCCGCCCTCGACCCTTCGAAGCGCCCGGTAGCGGCCCGCCGCGACCGGGAGCGGGATGAGGCGATCGGCGAGCCCCTCGGGCTCAAAGGCCCGAACCGCCGGTGCGGCATCGCCGTCGCCCGGCTCGGCCTCCCCCTGGCCCGTCTCGGTACGCCGCGGGCGCCCCGCGAGTTCGGGCGCGAAGGGCGAGGCCGCGTCGGTGCCAAGGGCGAGGAGATAGGGGCGGGTCGCCGAGGCGAAGGCGAGGTCGAAGACGTGCGCGTCGTAGAAGGGGTCGAACACCCGGACCGACAAGAACGCGAGGAACCGGCCATCGGCGCTGAACACCGGGTCGCGGTCCTCAAAGCGCAGCGGCGTCGCCTCGAAGACCGCCCCGTCGGACAGGCGGGCGACACGGATCTGGCGCAGCGGCTCGGGCCCGGCGTGCGACCAGGCCAGCAGGCGGGAGTCCGGCGAGAAGCAGAGCCCGGTGGCATCGCCGTCCGCCGAGCGGTCGAGCTCGCGCACGATGCCGGTGGCGACCTCGACGAGCAGGATCCGCCCGTCGTGGGCGGCGACGGCCAGGCTCCCCCCGTCCGGCGAGCCGCTCAGCGACAGCACCCTGCCGAGCCGGCCGGCGCCGAGGCGGCGCGGCGCCTCCCCGCTCAGCTGACACGGCACGATCTCGATCGCGTCCTCGCCCTCGGCATCGCTGACGAAAGCGGCGTGCGCCGAAGGGCCGCGCCCGATCACACAGGGCAGCCGGCCGCGCACGCCGTCCCCGCCGCCGAGCAGTCGGGTGGGCCCATCGCGATGGGTGAGCAGTTGGATGCTGCCGCGCAGCTCCACCACGCTCGCCCGGCCCGTCTCGTCGACCGCGAAGTCGCCGAGCTCCTCCTCGGCGCGCAGCGCGCGCCGCTCCCGGCCGCGCGTCGCGCCCGACAAGGAGAGCGCGATCCGTCGTGGCTCGCTGTCGGGCGCGAGCGAGTCGAGCAGGTAGAGGTCGCCGGCGTGCTGATAGACGAGGCGCTCGCCGTCTCCGGACATCGCCCGCGCGTAGTACTCGTCGTGGTCGCTGTGGCGGCGCAGATCGCTGCCGTCCCAGGCGACCGAGTAGACGTTGGCGATCCCCTCGTGGTCGCTCAAAAACGCCACGCGCTCGCCGAGGATGCACGGGTCCTCGAGCTGGCCACCGAGCGCGTCGAGCAGTCGGCGGTACTCGCCGGTTCCCTCGGGATCGAACCAGAGCGCGCCAGCGGTCCCGCCCCGGTAGCGCTTCCACGCCGCCCCGCGGCGCAGGCTCTGGTTCACGCCGATGACGACCGGGAGGTCCCCCTCGCCGTAGGCGAGGCCGCTGACCGGACCGAGCTCCAGGCGTTCCACCTCCCGGCCGTCTGCCGACACGGCCCGAGCCGTCGTCCTCGCGCTCGACGGCTCGCCCGCCGCGCTGGCGACAAGGACGCGGCCGGCCGCGCCCTCACCGCGCCAGCCGAGCGTGCGGGTCGTCGCATCGCCCCAGTAGGTGAGGCGGCGCACCTCGCCGCCAACGGCGGCGACGAGGTAGATCTCGCTCGCGCCGTCACGACGACCGGTGAAGGCCACCTGTGCGCCGTCTGGCGAGAACCTCGGGAACGACACGACCAGGCCGCCTGGTGTCAGCCGGCTGGCCACGACGGTCGCGCCCTCGCCGGCGAGCGTGCCGATCCACAGGTCGTCGTCGGCGACGAAGACGAGGCGATCCCCCCAGATCGCGGGGAAGCGGGCGAAGGGCGCGGGCGACATGGTGGCGAAGCTTATGGCTGGGCCGTGGTCGAAGCTCCCCTCGATGCCTCCTCGATCACGAGGTCGGCACGCCACCGCACGGCGCGCACGAGCGCCGCGTTCACCTCGTCGCTGTCGCGCACCCAGGCCGTTGCGGCGGCCTCGGTGCGGCCGAAGGTGACGTGGCGGGCGACGAGGCGCGCCACTCGCGCCGCGTCGTCGGGCTCGACGAACCACACGGCGTCGAGCAGCGGACGCACGGCCGCCCACGGGGCCTGCTCGAGGAGCAGGTAGTTCCCCTCGGTGATCACGAGCTCGATGTCTGCCCCGACCGGGATCGCCCCGGCGATCGGCTCCTCGAGATCGCGGCGGAACTGCGGCGCGTAGACCGTGTCGTGGCGCCGCGTGCGGATGCGCTCGAGGAGGGCCACGTAGCCGAGCGCGTCGAAGGTGTCCGGTGCGCCCTTGCGCCCGGCGCGCCCGAGCCGCTCGAGCTCGACCTGCGCGAGGTGAAAGCCGTCCATCGGGACCACGGCGGCGCCAGCACCCAGGCGCTCGGCGAGCAACGCGGCCAGGGTGGACTTGCCGGCCCCAGGCGAGCCGGTGATCCCAAGCAGTGCCCGGCTGCCGCTTCCTCCCAGGGCATGGGCGCGCGCGACGAGCGCATCGAGGACCAGCGGGACGACTTCAGGCACGCCCCATCCTCGCCGAGCGCGCCGAGTGGCGCACGCTGGGTTGCGAGGCGATCGCCGGTCGAGCACGATCACGCGGTGTCCGAGGCCCTGTCGAGCTACCACACGACCATCGGCAGCCAAGAGCGCGACCTGCCCGTGGTCGCCCTCTCCGACGAGCTGGCGATCGCCCTGTTCATCACGGTCGACCACGGCGTGCGCTTCATGGCGCGCGCCGGCGAGGACCTCGCCAAGATCCTCGCCGGCCACGGCGTCGAGGTCGTCGTCTCGGTGGCGACGATGGGCATCCCCCTCGCCATTGAGGTCACCCGGGCCCTTGGCCTCGATGACTACCTGATCTTGCAGAAGACGCCGAAGATCCACCTCCACGACGCGATTGCCGAGCCCGTGAAGTCGATCACCACGGGCGGGATGCAACGCCTGCTGTTCGACCGGGCGCGGGTGGCCGCCGTCGCCGGCAAGCGGGTGGCCCTGATCGACGACGTCATCTCGACCGGCGCCTCGATCACCGCCGCGCTGCGACTCGTGCGCCGGGTCGGCGGCGACCCGGTGGCGATCGGCTGCCTGCTCACCGAGGGCGGTGAGTGGCCCCAGGCGCTCGGGCGCGACGTCCACCTCGTCCGCTCGCTCGGCGCCATCCCGCTGTTCAAGCGCGCTGGCGACGGCTCGCTCGAAGAAGACTGGGGCGGCTTTTTCGACCACCCGCCGAACGGTCAGATCGCCCCGGGAGATCCCGCCGGCCAGTGAGGGAGCGCCGCTTCCACCTGCGGCCCGCCGAGGGCGTCGAGCTGATCGCCCACGACCTCGGGGGCGACGGACCGATCGGCCTGTTCGCCCACGCCACGGGGTTCCCCCTGCTCAGCTACGCCCCCTTGCTCGGGCGCCTCGGCGATCGCCTGCACCTGATCGGCCCGGACCTGCGCGGCCACGCCGGCTCGTCCTGGCCCTGGCGCGACGGCGCTGCGGACGTCCCGCCGGCGGACTGGCAGGGCTTTGCCGACGACCTCGCCGCCACGCTCGCTGCGCTCGCCCCCCGACCCCGCCCGGCCGTGATCGGGATCGGGCACTCGAGCGGGGCGAGCGCGCTGGTGCTCGCCGAGGTGGCGCGACCGGGAACCTTCGCCGCCCTGTACTGCTACGAGCCGGCGTTCTTCCCGGCCATCGATCCCGCCGTCGAGGCCTTGATCGCCGCGCGCACCGCCGGGGCGCTGCGGCGGCGGTCCCACTTCAGCTCGCGCGCCGCCGCCCGCGAGCGCCTGCGCGGCGGCCCGCTGTCGGGCCTTCACCCTGAGAGCCTCGAGGGCTACCTCGACTCCGGCTTCGTCCGCGGTGACGACGCCAGCTTGTTGCTCGCGCTCCGGCCGCAATGGGAGGCCGCGATCTATGCGAGCGCGCGCCAGGCAGGGGCGCGGCTCGCCACCGCCCAGGTGGCGTGCCCGGTGCGCGTCGTGTGCGGCGGCCAGACCGACGCGTTGGCGCGCCGGGGCGCCGAAGGCCTCGCCGCGCAGCTGGCGACGGCCGAGCTCGAGCTGATCGACGGCCTGGCGCATCTCGGACCGCTCGAGCGCCCGGCGGAGGTGGCCGCGTCGCTGCTCGCCTTCCTCGCCGCCGTCCGCGTGGATGACACACCGAGCGCGTAGCCTCGCCGCCATGACCGAGACGGCTGGAGCCCTCGAGCTGCCGAGCACCCTCACCCCCTCCAAGCTGAGCCGCTTCATCAGCTGCCCGCTCGCTTTCCGCCTGGCCTACATCGACCGCCTGCCCGAGCCGGCAAGCCCGCACCAGGTGCGGGGCACCCTCGTGCACCGGGCGCTACAACTCCTCTTCGGCACCGGCCGGCCGGCCGAGCGGACCCGCGACCAGGCCGTCGCCGCATTGGATCGTGCCTGGTCCGAGCTGTCGGGGACGACCGAGGTGGCCGAGCTCGGCCTCGACGAGCCGGGCGAGGCGGCCTTCGTGCGCGAGGCCCAGGTGCTCCTCGAGCGCTACTTCGGCCTCGAGGACCCCACCGAGGTCCGGCCCGTCGGCCTCGAGCTCGACCTGCGGGCGAGCGTCGGCGGCGTCGAGCTGCGCGGCATCATCGACCGCCTCGACCGGCTCGAGGACGGCGAGTTCGTGGTCGTCGACTACAAGACGGGCCGCGCCCCGCGCGCCGAACAGGCCCAGAGCCGGCTCGGGGCCCTGCACTTCTACGCCTTCTTGTGCGAGCAGGTGCTCGGCCGCCGGCCCCGCGAGGTGCGCCTCATCTACCTGCGCGACCAGGTGGTGATCGCCCAGGCGCCGACGGACCAGTCGATGCGGGGGCTGCGCCAGCGGGCCCTTGCCGTCTGGGCGGCGATCGAGCGGGCGTGCGGGAGCGGGGACTTCCGGCCGAACCCGTCGCGGCTGTGCAGCTACTGCGCCTTCCAGGCCCGCTGCCCGGCGATGGCCCGGCGCGTCCCGGTCGCCCTCGCCCCCCAGGCGGCCGCCGCAGCGCACTAGCCTGCGGGCTCATGGCGGCGCACCGGCGGCGGTTCGTGCTCTCGCCCACCGGTCTGCTCGGGCGAAGCGGGCTGTTCGCCGGCACGACCGGGTGGATCGAGCGCTTCGATGCGCGCGTCGAGCAAGCGATCGCCCCCTGGCGCGGCAAGGCGGCCGCCGACCGGGTCTTCTACGGCGCGTCCTCGCTGGGTGAGTTCAGCCTCATCTGGGTGGCACTCGCCCTCGCGCGGGCCCTGCGCGGCGGGCGGGTCAACGAGCGCGCCGCGGCGCGCGCGCTGCTCGGTACATGCGTCGAGTTCCTCCTCGTCAACGGGCTCGTGAAGTCGCTCGTCGGGCGCAAGCGCCCGCTCGAGGCGATCGAGCACCCGCTCCCGTTCCGCCAGCCGCTCACCTCGAGCTTCCCCTCAGGGCACGCCACGGCGGCCTTCTGCGCGGCGACGCTGCTCGGCGAGCAGGACGCCGCCGCGCCGGGGTACCTCGCGGCGGCGGCGGTGATCGCCACCTCCCGGCTGTACGTGCGCATCCACCACGCCTCCGACGTCATCGGCGGCGCGATCATCGGCCTCGGGCTCGGATACCTGCTGCGCCGCTTGATGCCGCTCGAGCCGCGCCGTTCGGATCCCACCTGAGGCGATCATGAGCGTCGCCATCGTGATGGGCAGTGACGCGGACGAGCCGATCATGGGCGAGGCGGCCGAGGCGCTCGATGAGTACGGCGTCGCCTGGCAGATGCGGGTGCTCTCCGCGCACCGCACCCCGGACGAGGCCATCGGCTTTGGCCGCCAGGCCGCCGAGGACGGCATCAAGGTGATCATCGCCGGCGCTGGGGGCGCGGCCCATCTGCCCGGCGTGCTCGCTGCCGTCACCCACCTGCCGGTGATCGGGGTGCCGATCGGCCTCAAGCGCCTCGCCGGGCTCGACTCGCTGCTGTCGATCGTCCAGATGCCACGGGGGGTCCCCGTCGCCACGGTGTCGGTCGACGGCGCCCGCAACGCCGCGCTGCTGGCGGTGCGGATCCTCGCCACGAGCGACCCGGGCCTCGTCGAGAAGTTGCAGCATGCTCGCGATCAGATGGCCGACGAGGTCCGCGCCAAGGATGCCGCCATGCAGGCGCGCCTCGGCCGCTGAGCCCGTTGCCGCTACGGTTCCCCCGGTGAGCGAACTCCTCGCACGGCTGGGCCTCAACGGGACGGCGCGAGCGGTCATCGTGTGCGCCGACGAGCTCGGCTTTAGCCTCGCGGCCAACGAGGCGATCTACGCGGCGCTCCGCCGCGGCTCGGCGACCTCGGCCTCCTTGATCGTCGCCGCGCCCTGGGCGCGGGGCGCCGCCGCGGACTACCGCGGCGAGGACGTCGGCGTGCAGCTCGCGCTCAACGCCGAGCACGACCTGTACCGCTGGGGCCCGCTGACCCATGCCCCCTCGCTGTTGGACGGGGACGGCGGCTTCCCACGCACCGTCGAGGACGTATGGGAGCACGCGGACCTCGAGGAGGTGCGCCGGGAGTGGCGCGCCCAGCTCGAGCGGGCGATCTACTGGGGCTTTGACGTCAGCCACCTCGCCGTGCACCACGCCGAGGTGACGCTGAAGCCCGAGTTCTTCGACGCCTACCTCGACCTCGCCGACGAGCTGGCGCTGCCGATCCGCCTGCCGAGCGCCGAGGTCGAGGCCAAGGCGGGCTTCCCCTTCCGCTCGCTCGCGGCACAGGCCGCGGTCCTCTGCCCGGCCCGCGTCGTCGAGCTCGGCGCGGCGAGGTCGACCGACGAGCTCGTCGAGCTGTTGGCGGGCCTCAGCGAGGGGCTGAGCGAGCTCGTGCTGCGCCCCGTGCTCGATGGCCCCGAGCTGCGCCGGGCGGCGCCAAAGCGCTGGGCCGAGCGCTCCGGCCACGCCGCCGCCCTGGCGCGCGGCGGCGCGCTCGCCAGTGCGCTCGAGGCGAGCGGGACGGCACGGGTCAGCTACCGCCAGCTGCGCGCCGCCATGCGGGCCGCGCGCGCTGGGGGCTGAGGCGGCCGGGGATCAGTAGTAGCGGGGGACGTAGGCGCCACGGCCGAGCGCAGCGCTCTCGTAGGGGTCGACCGACTCATCGACGCCGCCGCGCACCTCGCGCACCCAGGGGAGGCGCTCGGTGAGCAGCCGCTCGACCCCGCCCTGCAAGGTGGTGGCGGAGATCGCGCACGAGCCGCAGGCGCCTTGGAGCTGCACCTCGACGATGCCCTTGTCGTAGTCGACGTCGACGAGCTCGAGGTCGCCGCCGTCCATCTGGACCGCCGGACGCATGAGCTCCATCAGCTCCTCGAGCTCGCCGCGGCGCCGCTCGAGCTCTTCTGGGGAGAGCCCACCGACCGGACCGCTGCTCGCCACCTGCTCTTCGACGGTCTCACCCACGTCCTCGCACCCCGCTCGTCATCTGGGCCTTCTTCGGCCGACGCCTTGCCCTCTAGGATCCCACCATGCAGCTCGTGCTCCTCGCCGCCGGTCACGGTCGTCGCTTTGGCGGCTTGAAGCAGCTCGCGCCCGTGGGACCAAAGGGCGAGGCCCTCATGGACTATACGGCCGGGTGCGCCGCGGCCTGCGGGTTCGCCGGCGTGGTGGTGATCGTGCGCGAGGAGATCCGCGACGAGATCGCCGGGCACATCGCCGCACGCTGGCCGCGCGCGCTGCCCGTCGAGCTCGTCGTCCAGGCGCCCGTGCCCGGTACGGCCCAGGCCGTCCTCTCGGCCCGGCCGGCGATCTCGGAGCCCTTCGTGGTCGCCAACGCCGATGACCTGTATGGCAACGAGGCGATCGCCGCCTTGGTCTCGCCGCTGGCGACGACCTCGCCAGCGAGCAACGGGCACCGGCCCGAGCGCCCCCACGTCCTCGTCGGCTACCGCCTCAACCGCACGGTGCTCACGCCGGCCCCGGTGACGCGGGGGATCTGCGAGGTCGACGACAGCGGAGCGCTGCGCCAGATCGTCGAGCACACGGTCCAGCGCCTCGAGGACGGCACCTTCCTCGGCAAGCCCGCCGGCTCGGACCTGGCGATGCGGCCGCTCACCGGGCGCGAGCGCGTCTCGATGAACCTGTGGCGCTTCGAGGTGCGGATCTTCGACCTTTTGGCCGAGGCGATCGCCAGCTTCGATCCGGCGCGGGCCGTGCGGCCCGAGCTCGTGCTGCCCGACGTCGTCAACGCGCTCGTCATCACCGGGCGCGACGCCGTCCAGGTCGTTGGCACGGGCGCCCGCTGCATCGGCGTCACCCACCAAGAGGACATGGCGCTCGTGCGCAGCGAGATCTCGCGCGCCGAGGAGACCTCGCTGTCTTCCCCCGCCATCTGAGCGATCCGCCCGAGCGGGCGGTTTTTGCCTCCTACACTGAGGCGCTGGGTGACCAGGACCCACGAGCCCCTCCCGGCTCGCCGGGTGCGCACCGGCGAGCGTGCACGGCGGCTGCTTGCCGCCGGGGCGTTGAACGCGCTGTTGGTGCTCGCCGAGGTGGTCGGCGGCCTCGCCGCTCACTCGACGGCGCTGTTGTCCGATGCTGGCCACAACCTCTCTGACGTCGCCGCCCTGGTGCTTGCCTTCTCGGCAACGCGACTCGCCCTACGCTCGCCGACGCGGGCCCACAGCTTTGGCTTCCACCGGGCGAGCGTGCTGTCGGCGGCGGCGAACGTGGGCATCCTCCTCGCCGTCAGCGTCGCCATCGCAATCGCCGGCATCGACCGCTTCGCCCACCCCGGCGCGGTCGACGCCCCGCCGGTGATCGCCATCGCCGGTGCCGGCCTCGCCGTCAATGTCCTCGGCGCGCTCGTGCTGCGCGAGCACCGCGGCGACATCAACGTGCGCACCGCCCTCGTCCACCTCGGAAGTGACGCCGTGGCCTCCCTCGCCGTGCTCGCCTCGGGTGTGGTCATCTTGGTGCGCCCGGGCGCCCGGGCGATCGACCCCGCGGTCTCGCTCGCCGTCGCCGTGCTCGTCGCCTTCGAGGCGCTGCGCATCGGCCGCGAGAGCATGGACATGCTCCTTGAGGCGACACCGGCCGACCTCGACGTCGTCGCGCTGACGAGCGCCATCTGCGAGGTGCGTGGTGTCGCCGCCGTGCACGACCTGCACTGCTGGAGCCTGTCGAGCGACGTGCGGGCGCTGTCGGCCCACGTCGTGGTGGACGGGCACCCCAGCCTCAAGGAGGCCCAGGCGGTCGGCGAGCTCGTGAAGCAGGCCGTGGAGGTGCCCTTTTCGATCGCCCATTCCACGCTCGAGCTCGAGTGCGACCCGTGCGCGCCCGCGCTCGGCGAGGCCTGCAGCATCGAGACGGGCCAGCGCGAGCACTAGCGTGCGGCCATGGCCCTCGCCTACGTCAACGGCCGCCTGATCGAGGAGGCCGACGCCGAGCTGTCGGTCTTCGACCACGGCCTCGTCGTCGGCGACGGCGTCTTTGAGACGGTGCTCGTCTGGCGAGGCCGGCCCTTTGCCTTGGAGGCGCACCTCGATCGGCTCGCCCGCTCCGCAGCAGGGCTCGGCATCGGCCCGGTCAGCCGGCGCGAGCTGCACGGTGCAGCGGCGGCGGTCGTCGAGGCGGCCGGGCTCGCCGAGGCGCGCCTGCGCATCACCGTCACGGCCGGGCGCGGCCCGCTTGGCTCGGCACGCCAGTCCGGCCCGCCGTCGATCATCGTCGCCCTCGAGCCGCTCGGCGAGCCGCACGAGCACGCCGCGGTGCACGTCGTGCCCTGGACGCGCAACGAGCGCGGCGCCCTGGCCGGCTTGAAGACCACCTCGTACGCCGAGAACGCCCTGGCGCTCGCCCGCGCCACGAGCGAGGGCGCCGACGAGGCGATCTTCGCCAACACCGCGGCGATGCTGTGCGAGGGCACGGGCTCGAACGTCTTCGTGGTGCTCGACGGCGAGCTGTGCACCCCGCCGTTGTCCTCGGGTTGCCTCGCCGGCGTCACTCGGGCGCTCGTGCTCGCCCACCACGGCGGCACCGAGCGCGACGTGCCGATCGCGGCCTTTCGGGCCGAGGCCGTCGAGGAGGCCTTCCTCACCTCCTCACTGCGGGGCGTGCAGCCGATCTCGGCGATCGACAAGGCGGCGCTCGCCTGGCCAGGACCGGTCACCAAGCAGGTCGCCGCCACCTACGCCGCCCTCCTCGAGACACCCGCCCCCAGCCTGTTCTGACCGGCGGCTCGGCGCGACCGCTCAGGTGGGCGCGAGCCACGCCCGCCAGGTCGCGAGCTCACCGGCCAGCGGTGCACGTCCCGGCCAGCGCAGCGCCAGGCCACTGCACCCGGCCGCCGACAGCTCCGCGGCGGCGGGCAGCGCCGGCTCGTGCGCCTCGCCGATCAGCGCGACGGCGCGCAGGCTGGCCGGGAGGCGGCCGCCGGCGCTCGCCGCGGCACGAAGCGCGGCGACGATCCCCGCCAGGTAATCGACGCCACCGCGATGCGCCGGCAGCTCGATCAGCACCAGGTCGGCAGCGCGGCCCGCCGCCAGGATCAGGCCGGCGAGGGTCGCATCATCGAGCGCCGCAACGGGCAGCACCAGGCCGACCGGCGTCGGCGACGCGCGCCGCGCGCGCGGCTCGTTCCAGGCCCGCTCGATCACCTGGCTCACCCCAGAGAAGCTCGGCGCCGGGGTGCGCAGCATCAGCCGGCACACCTCGAGCGCCTCGGCGCTCACCTGCGCATCCTCACCCGCCTCGGGGGCGACGAGCGCGATCGCCCGGCCGAGCGAGCAGACATCGAGGCTCGCCACCGCCTTGGCGAGCACGCTCGGCGGCCAGCTCGCGCCGTCGCATAGGGCGCCGAGGCCGAGCCGGGACGTCCCGGCGGCGGCAGCGCCGAGCAGCACGAAGGGGTCGCGCCGGCCGGGGCCCCGACCATCGAGCAACAGGGCGTCGAAGCCGGCGGACTCCGCCTCGGCGGCGAGCGCCAGCACGGCGTCAGGAGACGCCGCGTCGGGAGGCGTCGCCCCGGCCGGGGCGCGCAGGACCCCGGTCGGGGCGACGAGCGCCAGCCACGGACCGGCGGGGCCGTCCGGGCCAGGACGCTCAGCGCCCGAGATGGCGTCCCTCGAGCAGCTGGGCCACCTGGCGGTAGCGGCGGACGGGGACGAGATGGACACCGTCGAAGGCCCCCGAGGCCGCCAGCGCCTCGACGAGGGCGCAGGCGGCGTGCACACCGGCGTCGCGGTCGCGCTCGAGCGCCGCGACCAGGTCGTCGGGAACGTTCAGGTCCGGGATCTCCGCGGCGAGCTTGCACGCCATCGCCGCACTCGACAGCACGATCACCCCGGCGTAGACCTTCCCGTCGAAGCCGAGCGCTTCCCGGCGGGCGAGGAGCTCGGGGAGCGAGAAGCCAACCTGGCAGAAGACGAAGTCGGCGTCGCGCTTCCAGCGCGGGAGGGAGCCGCCGGCCGACGCCACGCCGAGGCGCAGCTCGGTGCCTCCGTGGCGCGCCGCGAAGTGCCGCGCCTGTTCGAGCATCATCTGCACGGTGAGGTCGTCCGAGCGCCGGCCGCTCTCGGGGCGGTCGCCGGCGACGAAGAGGAACTCTCCGATGCCGTAGGCGGCGGCGGTGAGCAGGTCGCGCGCGAAGCCGAGGCGGTTGCGGTCCCGGGCGTTCAAGCAGGCGATCGCCGCGGCGCCGAGTTGGGCGACCTCGCGGGCGACGGCGATGCTCGACACGGCGGCCCGGCCGAGGTGGTTGTCGGGGATGAGAAAGCGCGACGAGAGCTGGCTCAAGGTGGCGACCTCGAGGCGGACCCCGCGCAGATCTGGGGTGGTCGCCGGCTCGATCTCGCAGATGATCTCAAAGCACGGTGCGGCCACCGCCCAACGCTACGCCGCCCGGCGCCGGGCCTTGGCCGGCGCAGTCACCACCGGTCCAGGCGTCACCGCTCCGGGTGCAGCCGGTCGGGGTGTGGCGCGCCTTCGCGATACTGCTCGCATGGCCCGGGGCGATCGAGGACGGCGCCGCGGGCCGAGGAGCCGTGCACCCGGCAGCGGCCTGCCCGGCGGTGGCGCGCCGGCGCGCTTTGTCACCGACCCGCTGAGCGGCGACACCGCCGAGCTGCGCAGCATCCAACCCGTCGCTGCGACCAAGGCCTACCGCTGCCCGGGATGCAACCAGGAGATCGCCGTCGGGGTGGGCCACGTCGTCGTGGTCCCGCTCGGCGACCCGACCGCGCGACGGCACTGGCACCACGCCTGCTGGTCACAGCGCGGACGGCGCCGTCCGGGGCGGCCGTCGTGAAGGTCGCCGCCTGTCGCTGTGGGGTAGCTGTGAACTGGGGGAACGGCGCGCTCTCCCCGGTATCATGACGGTGAGATGACAAGCATCACCCGACGGTGGGAGCAGCGGTGACCCGGACCTTGAGCGAGCTGTTCGCCGCGAGCCCGGCGGCGCTCGTCGAGAACATCGTCCTCGCGCTGGCCTTCTCCTGGCTCGGCTACCGGATCTCGGTCCGCCACCGCGCCGTGCGCGGCGTCACGCCGTGGCGGCTGCCGAGCTACGCCTGGGCCCTCATCTGCCTCGTCTTCCAGTTCATCGGCCTCGCGCTCGAGATCCTCGCCGAGCTGACGACGCGCCCGGCGCTGCCCTCGGGCGGCCAGCAGGCACCGAGCGCCACCGTCCCGCCCTACCGCTTCGATGTCGCCCGGCCGGGCGGCCCCACGGCACCGGGGTCGGGCACCTTTGCCGAGCCGGACCTCGGCACGTTCCCGAGCAACGAGCCGGCACCGCCGCCAAGCGACGCCGCGGGCCGTCCCCCGCTGTTCGGCTGGTATCCGGACCCACGCCGGCGCCACGAGCGGCGCTACTTCGACGGGCGACGCTGGTCCGACCTCGTCGCCGACGCCGGGACGGTGAGCGAGGACCCCGTCGCCACGCCGGCCGCCTCGTCCGAGCTTCCCGCGCCGGCCTGGCGCCAGGGGCCGCTCGACCAGTTCCCGCCGCCGAGCTGGCCACCGCGCTCGTGAGCGGGCGCCTCGACCCTCGCCGACAAGACCGCGGGGCGGGGCGCTAGAGCTCCTTGTCGGGCAGCGCCTCGACGTTGACGTCGCGGAAGGTGACGACGCGGACCGAACTCACAAAGCGCGCCGGGCGGTACATGTCCCAGACCCAGGCATCGCCGAGCTCGACCTCGAAGTAGGTGGCGCCGCTCCCCTCGTGCGGGGTCACCGTGACGTCGTTCGCGAGGTAGAAGCGCCGCTCGGTCTCGACGACGTAGCGGAACATCGGCAGGACGGCGCGGTACTCCTGGTAGAGCGCCAGCTCGATCTCGGCTTCGAACTGATCGAGATCCTCTTCGGCGCTCACCGCTGTGTCCTCGTCCCGCCAGGCCCGGGCTGCCGGGCCGCCGTGCGCGCCCTCAACGGGCGGCGCGGCGCTCCTTGATCTTGGCGGCCTTGCCGACGCGGTCACGCAGGTAGTACAGCTTGGCGCGGCGCACGTCGCCCTCGGTCACCCGCTCGATCTTGGCGATCACCGGCGAGTGCACCGGGAAGGTCCGCTCGACGCCGACGCCGAAGCTCACCTTGCGCACGCTGAAGGTCTCCCGTGCCCCCGATCCCTGGCGACGGATCACCGCGCCCTGGAAGACCTGGATCCGCTCGCGGTTGCCCTCGATGACCCGCACGTGCACCTTGAGCGTGTCGCCAGGCCGGAACTCCGGCACGTCGTCACGCAGATAGGCACGCTCGACAAGATCGGTGGGGTTCATCGAAGGTCACTCCTCGGAGGGCTGTGCGCTCGCCTCGGCGGGGGCCTGCTCGGCGCCCGCAATCGCGGCCCCTCCACGATAGCCGTGTTCTGCGAGCAGGTGCACCTCCGCCTCGCTCAGGCCGCCGCGCGCCGCGATCAGGTCCGGGCGGCGCTCGAGCGTGCGCCGGAGCGACTCGGCGTGGCGCCAGCGGGCGATGCGGCCGTGGTCGCCCGAGAGCAAGATCTCGGGCACGCCGTAGCCGCGAAAGCTCGCCGGCCTCGTGTACTGCGGGTACTCGAGCAGGCCGAGCGCGTGGCTCTCCTCGCCCGGCGACGCCGCGTTGCCAAGCACGCCGGGAACCAGGCGGCAGACAGCCTCGAGCACGACGAGCGCCGCCAGCTCTCCCCCCGCCAGGACGTAGTCGCCGATCGACAGCTCGCCGTCGACGAGGTGGTCGGCGACCCGCTGGTCGACCCCTTCGTAGCGGCCACACAGCAGCGAGAAGCCGCCGGCGCCGGCCAAGTCACGGGCAAGGCGCTGGTCGAAGCGGCGACCGGCCGGCGACAGCAAGAACAGCGGCCGGGGCGGGGCGAAGCGCTCGATCGCCTGGAAGACCGGGCCGGGGGCGAGCACCATGCCGGCGCCGCCGCCAAAGGGGGTGTCGTCGACCGAGCGCCTCGGGTCGTCGGCGCCCTGGCGCAGGTCGTGCACCCGGACGTCCAAGATCCCCGCCCGCCGGGCGCGGCCGAGCACGCTCGTGGCCGCGTACGCCTCGACGACGTCGGGGAAGATCGTGACGAGGTCGACCCGAAGGCGCGCGTCGCCGGTCTCGCTCATTCGAAGAGCCCGGCCGGCACCTCGACGATGATGCGCCCGGGCCGACGCTCGACGACAAAGCGCAGCGGCACGAGGTAGCGCCCGTCATCGAGGACGAGGAGGTCGCTCGCCGGGTTCGCCTGGAGCGCGGTCACCACGCCCCGCTCGGTGCCGTCGGGCTCTTGGACCGTCGCGCCGACGAGCTCGTGTACGAACAGGGCGTCGGGGTCCTCGATCGCCGGCGCGCGCAGGCGCGCGCCGCGGATCGCCTCGGCGTCGTCTCGGCTGTGCACCTCGGCGAAGACGACGAGGTGGCGGTGTTGGAACGGGCGGGCGGCGCGCACCGTGAGGGTCGTCTCCGCTGCACCCGGATCGGCGAGCGTGGCGGTGAAGCTGGCACCTTCGGCCAGGCGCTCGGCCCGGTTGCTCACCATGTCGACGACGACCTCCCCCCGCAGGCCGTGGGGGCGGACGACCCGGCCGACCTCGAGCAGCTCGGGCGCCACCGCTCAGTCGACGATGTCGACCGTGGCGTCGGTCCCCTCACTGGCCGCCGCGGCGCGTACCAAGGTGCGCATCGCCTGCGCCACCCGCCCGCGCTTGCCGATCACCCGGCCCATGTCGGAGGGCGCCACGTGGAGGGAGAGCACGAGGCCAGCACGCCCGCGCTCTGTAGAGATCTCGACGGCGTCCGGCTCGTCGACGATCGAGGTCGCGACGTGCTCGAGCACGGCGCGCGCCCGGCCGCCGGCGGCCCGGTTGGCCTCGGCGGGAGCGGCACCGACTTCCGACGCCTCGTCCTCGAGGCCGTCCTCGTCGTCCTCCTCGAGCTCGGGCTCGGGGAACGACGGGCTCTCGAACAGGTCGCTCATCGGCTCACTCGGCCGCCGCGTCGGCCGCTGCGGCCGGAGCCGGGGCGGCCGGGCGCGTGGTGCCGCGGCGTGCCGCCGGGTTCTTCGCGGCGAACTCGCTCCAGGCGCCAGACGCCTCGAGCAGCTTGCGAACGGTGTCGGTGGGCTGGGCGCCCTTGGCGAGCCAGGCGAGCGCCTTGGCGTTGTCGACGTTCACCGCCGAGGGCTCCGAGCGCGGGGCGTAGGTGCCCACGATCTCGATGAACCGCCCGTCGCGCGGCGAACGGCTGTCTGCGGCGACGATGCGGTAGGTCGGCTGCTTCTTCTTGCCCATCCGCATCAGACGGAGCTTCACGGCCACGGTGTTTCCTTCGCTTTCTTTTTTCTCGTCGAATCGCTGACGGGCCGGTGCCCGTCCCGGGAAGCGCACCCGCTCCCGGCAGCGGCCCATCAGTGACGGGAGCCGGCGCCCTTCCGGGAGGAGGAACGACCGCCCTGCTTCTTCTTGCGGCGCGGTCCGGAGCGGGCGAGCGCCCCGGCCATGCCGCTCGAGCGCATGAAGCGCTGCATCTCTTTGAACTGGCGCAGCAGGTTGTTGACGTCGCTCGTCGACGTCCCGCTGCCCGCCGCGATCCGCATCCGGCGCGAGCCGTTGATCACCGACGGGTCGTCGCGCTCTTGGGGGGTCATCGAGCGGATGATCGCCTCGATGCGACTGACTTGGGACTCGTCGATCCCGGCGTCCCGGACCTCTTTCGGGATGCCGGGGAGCATGCCGAGCATGTTCTGCAGCGGCCCCATCTTCTTCATCTGCTGGAGCTGCTCGTGGAAGTCCTCGAGGCTGAAGCGCCCGGCGCGCAGGCGCTCGACCGCCTTGGCGGCGACGTCCTCGTCGTACTCGCGCTCGGCCTTCTCGATGAGGCTGAGCACGTCGCCCATCCCAAGGATCCGGCTCGCCATCCGGTCGGGATAGAAGGGCTCGAACTCGGCGGGGCGCTCGCCGGTCGAAACGAAGGCCACCGGCTTGCCGACGACCTGCTTGACCGACAGCGCGGCGCCACCGCGGGCGTCACCGTCGACCTTGGTCAAGATGATGCCGTCGAGCTCGAGCGTCTCGTGGAACGCCCGAGCCGTGCGCACCGCGTCCTGCCCGGTCATCGCGTCGACGACGAGCAAGGTGTAGTGCGGCCGGGTGGCGGCGGAGACCTCGGCCACCTCGCGCATCAGCGCCTCGTCGATCGCCAGGCGGCCGGCGGTGTCGATCACGACGACGTCCCGGCCGACCCGCACGGCCTCCTCGACGCCGCGCCGCGCCACGGCGACCGGATCGGTCGGCTCGGAGAAGACCGCCGCGCCGACGTCGCGCCCGAGCACTCGCAGCTGCTCGACGGCCGCGGGCCGCTGCAGGTCGGCCCCGACGAGGAGCGGGTGGCGGCCCTGCTGCTTGAACCACCGGGCGAGCTTGGCGGCCGCCGCGGTCTTGCCGGCGCCCTGCAGCCCGGCGAGCAGCACGACGGTCGGCGGCTTGGAGGCGTAGGTGAGCTTGAAGCTCTCCCCGCCCAAGGTCGCCGTGAGCTCCTCGTCGACGACCTTGATGACCTGCTGGGCGGGGGTGAGGCTCTTGGAGAGCTCGGCGCCGCTGCAGCGCTCGCGGATGCGCTCGAGCAGGTCGCGCACGACCTCCAAGGAGACGTCCGCCTCGAGGAGGGCGACCCGGATCTCTCTGAGGACCTCGGCGATCTCGGCGTCGCCGAGGCGGCCGCGACCGCGAAGGCGCGTGAGGATGCCCTCGAAGCGGTCGGTCAGCGTCTCGAACATAAGCAGGGAAAGGTTACTCGTCGCTCGGGCCCTTTTGGACCGGGGGCCGCCCCAGGGCCGTTGGCGGCGGCGCGCGCCTTGTCGCCCGGGCGGCGGACCGCTTTACTTCCTAGGTGGCCGTCGCCGATGTTGACCGAGAGCGCTTCCGCCTGCTCGCCGAGGAGGCCGGCCGCACCCTCGAGGGCGCGACCCCCCAGTCGATCCTGCGCTGGGGCGCCGAGCACTTCGGCCGATCGCTGTGCATCGCCGCCTCGATGGCCGACGCCGTGCTGATCCACCTCGCGAGCAGCGTGCTGGCCGGCATCGACGTCATCTTCCTCGACACCGGCTACCACTTCCAAGAGACGCTCGAGACCCGTGACGCCGTGGCGGCGCGCTACCCGATCACCTTGCACTCGATCCAGCCCAAGCAGAGCGTTGCCGAGCAGGACGCCCTCTTTGGCCCCCAGCTCTACGAGCGCGACCCGGATGCCTGCTGCAACCTGCGCAAGGTGGAGCCCCTGCGCCGGGCGCTCCAGCCCTTCGCCGCCTGGGCGTCGGGGATCCGCCGCGACGAGACGGCGTCGCGGCGCCACATCGGCGTCGTCGAGTGGGACGCCAACCGCCAGATGGTGAAGATGAACCCGCTCGCCGCCTGGAGCGAGACCGAGGTCGACGACTACGTCGCCGAGCACGGCATCGTGCTCAACCCCTTGCTCAGCCGCGGCTATCCCTCGATCGGCTGCGAGCCGTGCACCTTCAAGGTCGCCCCCGGGGAGAACCCGCGCAGCGGCCGCTGGGCCGGCAGCACCAAGACCGAGTGCGGCCTGCACTTCAACGGCGACGGCACCGTCAGCCCGGCGCGCGCGGCCGCGCCGGCCGGTGAGGGAAGTCCCCTGGGCGCGGCACCGCCGGCCGAGGCCTGAGCCTGGCCGGCGGCAACCGGGGATCGCTCGGCGCGCCGTCGCGTGCCCGACGGCCTACTTGGCGTTCGGCGACCGCCACAGCGAGCGGCAGGGGATCTTGTCCACGTCGCAGCGGTGGGCGTACTTCTCGGCGATCTCGGTGACCTCGCGCATCAGCCCGTCGGCGAGGGTGATCGGCTCGAGGCCGAGGTTGAGCAGCTGGCGGTTCTCGACGTAGAGCTCGTTCTCGGCATCCTCGTTGCGCGGGTTGTCGACGTAGTCGATCTGCGCCCCCGTCAGCACCGAGACGAGCTTCGCGAGGTCGCCCACGCGGTGGGTCTCGGTCATCTGGTTGAGGATCCGGACCCGCTCACCGCGCGCCGGGGGGCTCGAGATGGCGAGCTCGATGCAGCGCACGGTGTCCTGGATGTTGATGAACGCCCGCGTCTGGCCGCCGGTGCCGTGCACGGTCAAGGGGTAGTTGATCGCCGCCTGCATGAGGAAGCGGTTGAGCACCGTGCCGTAGTCGCCGTCGTAGTCGAAGCGGTTGATCAGCCGCTCATCCCGGCTGGTCTGGGCGGTCTGGGTGCCCCAGACGATGCCCTGGTGCAAATCGGTGATGCGCAGCTTGTCGTTCTTCGCGTAGTAGGCGAAGAAGAGCTGGTCCTGGGTCTTGGTCAGGTGGTAGACGCTGCCGGGGTTCGGCGGGTACAAGATCTCCTGCTCGACCGTGTTGCCCTCGTCGGTCTCGAGCTTGACGCGCAGGTAGCCCTCGGGGATTTTCATCCCGGCCGTGCCGTAGCCATACACGCCCATCGTGCCAAGGTGCACGACGTGGACGTCGACCGCTGACTCCACGATCGCCGCCAGCACGTTGTGCGTGGCGTTGAGGTTGTTGTTGACCGTGTAGCGCTTGTGCCAGGAGTCCTTCATCGAATACGGCGCCGCCCGCTGCTCGGCGAAGTGCACGAGGACGTCGGGACGCCAGTCGCGGATCAACGAGAGGAGGCGGTGGTAGTGCTCAGCGATGTCAAAGCGGTGGAACTCGATCTCCTTGCCGCTCACCTCTTTCCACGCCGCAAGCCGGACCCCCATCGGGGCGATCGGCGTCAACGAGCTCACCTCGAGCTCGTTGTCGATGTTGCGACGCGAGAGGTTGTCGACGATCACCACATCGTGCCCGCGGTCCGACAGATGCAGTGCGGTTGGCCAGCCACAAAAGCCGTCCCCGCCGAGAACCAGTACGCGCATTGCTCAGCACTCCTCAGTACCCGAAAGCGAACTGGCGAAGTGTAGACCCCCGGCCCCTGATTCGACTGGACATCGTCCCATTCGCGCCCCTCTTCGCCGCTCGGGCGCGTGAGGCGGCGCGTCGGCGGGTAGGGCGCGGACATGGAACGCGAATCGACCAAGCACGGCCGCCGGCTGGACGAGCAGCTGCGCCACGAGACCGCCTCGATCGTCCAGGGCGCGCCCGTGATCGCGAACAGCCGCGAGGACCTGCGCCAGGAGGATCCCGACGAGGGCCTCGACGTCGAGGCCGGGACGCGCCCCGAAGTCCCCGAGCGCCTCGAGGTCACCGAGCGCGAGGCCGAACGCCGCGCCGATCTCGCCCGCGCCGTCGCCGGCGCGCACTTCCCGGCGACGCGCGCCGAGCTGCTCCGAGCGGCTGGCGCGACCGACGCCAACGAAGCCGTGCTCGCCGAGCTCGGCGCGCTGGCGCCCGAGGTGCACTTCGCCAACGTGCAGGCGGTCTGGGACCACCTCGGCGGCCATCGCGAGCAGCGGGACCACCACGCTCACCGCTGAGCCGGCGCCGACCGGCCTGAGCGTGCCGGCAGCGGCGCGCCCACCACCAAGACGCCCGCTTTGCCAGGAGATCGATGCAGGCCCCCTACGACGCACCGCACCGACTCGACCGGGCCGCAGCGCCTGATGTCCGCCGGGTCGAGAACCACTGGGAACAGGGCGCCCGCGCCGTCGTCGCACCGCTCGAGGAGCTCGTGGACGAAATCCACCCGCGCGTCGTGCCCGCCGGCGGCGAGGCGCGCGCACTCGAGCGGCTGCGCGGGGCGCTCCCCCGCCCGCTTCGCGAGCGCGTGCACGAGATCGCCGGCAGGCGGCATCCCGGAGCGGAGAGGAGCACGGCGCCGAAGCGATCGAGCGCGCCGTACACAGCGCCGGCGCCGCCGACCACGCGGCGGCGCTCGCCGCGCTGCGCGAGCTCGCCGACAAGGAGCTCGCCGGTGCCGGCGCCGCCGCGACCCTCGCCGCCCTCGGCCAGGGCGCCGTGCAACTGCTGGTGATCAACGACGATCCCGATGACGAGCGCCAGGCGTGGTGGTCCCGCTCGCCGTTCGCCTGCGCCCTCGCGGGGGCCCCGCTGCACGAGCTCGGCGTCGCACCCGAACGGGCGCGCCTCGTCGACGTGGCGATCGCCGCCGCCTTCGCCTCGGGCGCCGACGTCCGGGTCGTCCCGGCCGCTCCGGCCCTCACCGACGGGCTCGGAGGGCTCCTGCGCTTCCCCGACGCTGGCCCGGCGCGCTGAGGAGGTCTTCCGCCGCCGCCTCGTGGCGATCGCTCGCTCGGGGCGCCGCGCCTCGCAAGGCGCGGGCACGCCGGTCGGGAGGCGTGGCAGCAAAGGCGCTGCTAGTCGAACAGCGCCCCGACGAACTCCTCGGGGTCGAACTCGACGAGGTCAGGCGCCCCTTCCCCGAGCCCGACGAGCTTGATCGGCAGGCCGAGCTCGGAACGGATGGCGAGCACGACCCCGCCTTTCGCACTGCCGTCGAGCTTGGTGAGCACGACACCGGTGACGGCGACCGCCTCGGTGAACTGGCGGGCCTGGGCGAGGCCGTTCTGACCGGTGGTGGCGTCGAGCACGAGGAGCACCTCGGTGACCTTGCCCGGCGGGCGATCGGCCACCCGCCGCACCTTGCGCAGCTCCTCCATCAGGTTCACCTTGGTGTGCAGCCGCCCGGCGGTGTCCGCGAGCACGAGCGGCGCCCCCTTGGCCGCGGCGTGCTGGATGGCGTCGAAGACGACCGAGGAGGGGTCCGCCCCCTCCGTCCCGCGCACGACCTCGGCGCCCGAGCGCTCGCCCCACAGCTCGAGCTGCTCGCCGGCGGCGGCGCGGAAGGTGTCGCCCGCCGCGAGCACGACGTCGCGTCCCGCCGCCTTCTCGAAGGTGGCGAGCTTGCCGATCGTGGTCGTCTTGCCGACCCCGTTGACCCCGACGAAGAGCCACACGCTCGTGGTGTCGCTCTCGCGATGAAGCGCCCGGTCCTCGCCGGCGAACAGGGCCGTGGCGTCTTGCTTGAGCGCCTCGAGCAAGGCGTCGGGGTCGTCACCGAGCGCTTTGGCCGCCAGCCGCTCGCGCAACGGCGTGAGCAGGCGCTCGGTCGTCGGCAGGCCGACGTCGGCGAGCAGCAGCGCCTCCTCGAGCGCCTCGAAGGTGGCCTCGTCGATCTTGGCGCGGCGCCGGATCGAGGCGAAGGGGGCGGCGAAGAGCTCACGCGCCCGGCCGACGCGCTCGCGCACCCGCGGGCGCTTTGCCTCGGGGATCGCCTCGGGGAGGTGGAGCTCCTCTTCGAGCTCGGCCTCGACCACCGCTGGCGGGAGGGGCGGCGCCGCGGGCGGGAGGGGCGGCGCCGCGGTGCTCGCCGGCTCGGGGGGCGGGGCCACCGGGGCGGGCGGTGCTCCGATCGGCCGCTCGAGCGTGGCGGTACCGCTCGACCCCGCGCCGCCGCCGGGCTCGGCGGGCTAG
>JAJZBI010000049.1 GCA_021798985.1 Actinomycetes bacterium | reverse complement strand
CAGCGCCATCGAAGGCACGAACAGTCGCATTGACGACCACCTACCGCTCCGGCGCGCGCGCAGCTACGGGGCGGCCAACATCCTGCTCGACCTGCTCGGCCACGCCCAGTGGGTGAACGCCTACGGCCGCTTCCTCTACGGTCCCGGCGGCACACGCCGCCACGAGGTAGCCGACCTCGCCGAGCGCGCCGCGGCCTGAGGTCGCCGGCGCGATCACCCGAGACCGCGGAGGGCACTCGGGTCCGTCACTGCCCTCCGACGCGATCGCGCCAGAGGGCAGTGGCCACACGCCTCAACTGCCAGCTCACGGGGTTACCGGTCGACCGGTGCACCTGTCCCAGGTCCGCGAGCGCCCGTCGATCGGTATGCGGGTCCCGGCTCTGGCTGCCTGTCGATCGCCGCGCCAGCGCTGGGCTCGGACTGCCTGTCGATCGATCGATGCGCTGGTCCCGGACCTGGGGGCGCCGTCGATCGCGCTGGCTCCAGGGGGCCCAACGGACGCCATCGAACAGCGAGGCGATCGACCCGCACCGCGTCGTGGCTGCTCGCAGGCACTGAGGCGCCGAAGAGGGCTCGAGAGCCAGCCTCAGGGCGCCAGCCCAAGGCCCGAGTGCTGCTCCAGTAGGCTGGCGCTCCAGTCCCACAGCTGAGCTGGGGTTCGTCCCCGGGTTTGTCCCCGGGTTTTTCCCAGCCATCCGCCCTCGTGGTGGCTGGGACAAACCTCGAAGGCCCTGGTCAGGGGGTCGTCACCGGACCGCGCCAGAACGCGGGAGCCAGGATCCCGGAACGCCGAACTCCAAGCTTGAGAACGTCGCTGGGGCCAGGTGACGCGTCGTTGTGCCAGTAAGCGGCTTGGGCTTCGCCGGGAGGAGTGCTGATTGCTCGCCGCGGAAACCGTCCTCCCGTGGCGCGCTCCCTTCCGTTCCGGCGACCAGACGCACAGAGGGTCGCGATCGCCGCCGTCACGGACGAGGCTCGAGTAGCCGGCTTACCCGCCCAGCGCCAGAGCGTCCCCGGGCAAACGACGCTATGGTGAGAAACGCGGGGCGCGCCCCGCACGGCGATGGATCCCGCCGAGGCCTTCGGGCCAAAAGTGCCTCGGGCTGATGGTTCCTGCTCATCAAAGTCGATGGGGAGGAATACGTGGCTGAGGCGAGTGGGACCGGGTTTCCGAGCATTCTTTTCACTCTCGGGAGCCACCTCGACACCGGGGATGCCGCACCCGCCTATTTCGCGGACCTCAATCTGGATCAGGTCGTGGCGGCCGTGACAACGGGACGGTCGGGCTACCAGTTGGAACCCTTCCTGTACTCCCCCCTACGGGAGCCAGAGGGCATCGCCTACCGCCAGGAGGTGTTCCGCGACCTCGAGGACGCGGGCCTCCGCGCCTTGCTGACCACCTTCGGGTCGCGCATGCAGGCGATGCGCGAGCGCCTGGCCGTGATGCACAAGCTCCACCACCCGTACCAGCAGCAGCCGCTCTTCCTGGACGTGGTCGCCGACTACATAGGCGCGGTGACGGGCCTCGCCGTGGACCTCGAGAAAGCGACGCTGCGGTCGGGTGCCCTGCGGACGACGCGCGACGCGCTGCGAACGCACGTCAACGAGCCCGCATTCCGCGCTCTCGTCGAGGAGACCGATGCCGTCCGGAGCGCCCTGGGGGAGATTACCTACACCATCCAGATCAGAGGCAGCCGAGTGACCGTGCGCCGCTACGAGGGCGAGGCCGACTACGGCGCCGAGGTGCTCGCGACCTTCGAGAAGTTCCGCCAGGGCGTTCCAAAGGACTACCAGGTGGGGTTCCGAGAGTCTCTCCAGATGACCCAGGTGGAGGAGCGCATCCTCGAGCGCGTAGCGCTGCTGTTCCCTGACGCCTTCGGGGCGCTGCGCGCCTATGCCGCCCACCACGTGGACTTCCTCGATGAGCGGATTGCCCGCCTCGACCGTGAGCTGCAGTTCTATCTCGGCTACCTCGCCTACACCGATCCCTTGCGAGCCACCGGACTTCCCTTCTGTTACCCGAAGGTCACCCGGGCACCGAAGGAGGTGCGTGTCATGCGGACCTTCGACCTGCCGCTCGCCGCCAAGCTCACCGAGGGCAACGGCAACGTGGTCTGCAACGACGTGACGCTCGAAGGCCCCGAACGCGTCCTCGTCGTGTCCGGCCCGAACCAGGGCGGCAAGACGACCTTCGCCCGCCTCTTCGGCCAGCTCCACCACCTGGCCTGCCTCGGCGTTCCCGTCCCCGGCACCGACGCCACGCTCCACCTCTTCGACCAGCTGTTCACCCACTTCGGCCGGGCCGAGGAACTCGGCGACCTTCGGGGCAAGCTCGAGGACGACCTCGTGCGCATTCGCGAGATCCTCAGCTCGGCGACGGGCGACAGCGTCGTCGTGCTCAACGAGGTGTTCGGCTCGACGAGCCTCGAGGACGCCCGCTTCCTGGGGAGGCGCATGCTCGAGCGGATCCTCGAGCTCGACCTGTTGTGCGTGTGCGTCACCTTCGTCGACGAGCTGTCGCGCCTCGGCGAGGCGACCGTCTCCATGGTGAGCACGGTCGAACCGACCGACCCGGCGAGACGCACCTTCGAGGTCGTGCGCCGGCCCGCCGACGGGCTCGCCTATGCACTCGCGATCGCCGAGCGCCACGGCGTGACCTACAAGCGCCTCCGGGATCGGCTCTCGCGATGAAGGCGCATCTACTCTTCCGCGACGCCGATTTTGACTTCGAAATGCCGACGCCCGACCACGAAGACGACGTTCTCCAGGATCTCGACCTCACCACGGTGCTCGACGCGATGTCCGAGGGTGATTCCTTCCTCGAGCTAGTGGCGCGTCGGGTACTCCTCACGAGCCTCACTGACGGCGACGCGATCCGGTATCGCCAGCGTGTCCTCGCCGACTGCCTTCGTCATCCCGATCTCGTCCGGGAGCTCTACGCCCTCGCGGTCGACGCGATGACTCGAGAGAAGCGGATCTATCAGCCGCTGTTCAGCCACGCGTCCGGGGTGCTGCGGCAGGCAAGCGAGCGGATGGGCCTCTTCGTCGAGATTCTCCGACGCCTGCGGGCGCTCGCCGACGCCCACCAGGAGGAGGTGACCTCCGAGGGGCTCGTCGACCTGTTCGAGATGCTCCGGACCGAACTGAGCGATGACTACTTCCGAGAGATAGAGGACCACCTGCATCGCCTCGGGACCCAAAATGGCGTACTCGTGAGCGCCGGGCTCGGGGTCGCGAACCGCGCCATCCAATACGTGCTCCGTCGTCCCTCAGGCGCTCGCAGGAGCTTGAGGGAGCGGATGGGGATCGGGGTCCGGAACGCCTTCTCCTTCGAGATCGCCCCCCGTGACGAGGCCGGCGCTCGCGCGCTCGCCGATCTCACCGACCGGGGGGTGAACCTCGCCGCGAACGCGCTCGCCCAGTCCGCCGAGCACGTCCACCACTTCTTCTTGATGCTGTGCCAGGAGCTCGCCTTCTACGTCGCCTGCTGCAACCTCCACGACCGCCTCGAGGAGGTCGCGGCGTCGACCTGCACGCCTGACCCCGAGCTCAACAGAGAGAACGCGTTAGCCTTCAGCAACTTGCGCGACGTGGGCCTTGTGCTCAGGACCCGCGCTCCGGTCGTCGGCAACGATCTCAAAGGTGACGGTGCCTCGCTCGTCATGGTCACGGGCGCGAACTCCGGGGGGAAATCGACGTTCCTGCGCAGCCTGGGCCAGGCCCAGGTGATGGCCCAGTGCGGGTTGTTCGTCTGCGCCGAAACCTTCGCCTCGAGCCTGTGCGACCGCGTCCTCACCCACTTCACCAGGGAGGAGGACAGCACGATGACGAGCGGGAAGCTCGACGAGGAGCTCGCGCGAATGAGCGACCTCGCCGATACGGCGACACCCGCCAGCATGGTCCTATTCAACGAGTCCTTCGCCGCGACCAACGAGCGCGAGGGATCTGAGATCGCCCGCCAAGTCGTCCGAGCTCTCCGTGAGGCCGGCGTCCGGGTGGGCTTTGTCACGCACATGTACGATCTCGCGCGCAGTCTCTACCAGGAAGGAGACGACACAACGCGCTTCCTGCGAGCCGAGCGCGGGCCCGACGGTGCTCGTCAGTACAAGCTGGTCGAGGGTCCACCGCTCTCGACGAGCTACGGCGTGGACCTCTTCGAGCGCATGGGCGGCTGGTCCGGGTCGCGCCAACCCTCGGGTCGGGAAGGCCGAGGCGCGTCTTGCACCGAGGTGCCGACGACAAGCTCCGACGAGCCGCCCGCCGGGAGCGCCGGCACGAGGAGGCCGGAGTGAGCCGGCGCCCCGAAGACCATCCGACGAGCCCGCTCACCGATCCGGCCGTACTGGCCTGGCTGGACCGCTGCCGCGAGCTTGTCCGCGGGCCCCTCGGCCGTATCCAGCGCATGGTGGCGGAGCTCGCCGAACAAGTCACAGGGGACCGCCTTCTGACCGAGAGAACGCACCGCCCTTCTTCAATCGGCGCTCGAGCAAGCGCCTTCGAACCCAGCGCTTCGCCAGATGGCGGCCCTGTGGCGACGAGCTCTCGAGAAGGGCTCGTCGCCGTGGGCCGAGAACGCCCTGCATCGCAGCCCTTACCTCTCCTCGTGACGCAGACCGCCGGCGCGCCACTACGGCAGGCGTGCCGCTGATGTCCCGACGAGGCGTCACGCGGTCACGCAATCTTCAGCTGGGCACCGACAAACGTAACGACGATGCCGCAGACGACAAGGGCAACGGACCAGGTAAGCCGATCACCTCCCCCGCTTCGCGCAAGCGCGACACCGAGCATCCCGAGGCCCGCGAAGGCGGCGAGGAGCGAGCACCACGAGTACCGGGGGATGCTCGCCCCGACCACCAGGGGCAGCATTCCACCAGCGAAGCTCGCGATGCTCGCGACCAGAGCACTCTCGACGGCTTCCCGAGCGACGGTTCGGCCGAGACGGCTCGCTGCGAGCCGTCCCGGTGTCGTGAAGTTGAGCTCGTGCTCTGCTCGCGTGAGCTCGGCCCGAAGGTGCGCGTACTCGGCGACGAAGACCGTGAAGATCGCCGTGACGAATGCCACGAGCGCGACCCTAAACGCGAGCCAAAGCGTGATGTCGTGCCCGCGGTGCAACAGCACCCCCGACGCGAGGACAAGAGCGTTGAGGATGCCGTCCGAGAGCCCGAGGGCCAGAGGGAGCAGCCACCGCCCCTTGCGGGCCAACGCTCAGCGAACCCGTGGGACGCGCTCAACAACGCGCGTCCCCACGACCACCTCATCGATGCTGTGCACCGCGGCGCCTGCCTTCTCGATCGCGGCGAGCAGCGCGTCGACATCGATGTGCTCGCCTTCGACAGTGATCTCCATCCCCACGGTCTCCATGTCGATCTCCGACACCGTGAGATTGGCCCCCTCCACGCCAACGACGCGCTCGATAGCGCTCGCGAGCGCTATCACGTTGGGGCGCTCAAGCGCCTTGTCCACGTCGAGAACCAAGCGACGCACGTTCATCGCGGCGCGATCGCCACAGCCGCAGACGCGCCACGATTGGCCGACGCCGTCGGTCGCCACGTGGTGAATGGAACTCGCCCGACGATCCGGGACCTCGGTCGTGGCGCTCGGGATTGGACGGGTACCTCGTTCACAACACTGATGCTACGTGGTCGTCGGGCAGCACCGCCTCGCCCGGCCTCGCGCCGGCGGGTGACCGAACGCGCGAGCTCACGCATCGACGCCGGGCCGGCGCGAACTCTCCAATGAAAGGAGCCGTTTATGTCCCTTACTCTGCGGTCGCTGTCGGCAACTGAGATCCTCGACTCGAGGGGCCGGCCGACGCTCGCCGTGACGGCCGTCACCGCCACTGGGGCGGTCGCGCGTGCAGGCGTACCCTCTGGCGCGTCGACGGGATCCCGCGAGGCCGTCGAGCTGCGTGATGGCGATCCCGCTCGCTATGGCGGCCTCGGGGTGCAACGAGCAGTCGCGAACGTGAAGGGCGAGATCGCGGAGGCACTCCTCGGCCGGAGCATCGCCAACCAGGAGGCTCTCGACGGCCTCCTCGTCGATCTCGACGGCACGGCGGACAAGTCTCGACTCGGAGCGAACGCCCTCGTCGGCGTCTCGATGGCAGCCGCCCGTGCCTTCGCTGCCTCCAACGACATCGACCTCTGGAGATCCCTCATACCCGAGGGCGTCGAGCCACGCCTTCCCGTGCCTCACTTCAACGTCGTGAACGGCGGCGTGCACGCCCCAAACGAGCTGGACTTTCAGGAGTTCATGCTTGCGCCGCTTGGCGCGCCGACCCTCGCCGAAGCGGTGCGCGCCGGCGCCGAGGTCTACGTCGCCTTGCGACGCCTCCTCGCCGAGCGGGGCGAGCAGACCGGGCTAGGCGACGAGGGCGGCTTCGCGCCCCAGATCAGCCGGCCTGAGGACGTGCTCGAGTTGCTCGTCGCGGCCATCGAGGCGGCGGGCTATGTTCCCGGGCACGAAGGGATCGCGCTCGCCATGGACCCGGCCTCCTCCGAGTTCTACCGAGAAGGCGCCTACCACGTCGCCGGCGAGCGCCTCTCAAGCGACGAGATGATCGAGCGCTATGCCGAGATGGCCGAGCGTTACCCGATCTGGCTACTCGAGGACGGTCTCGCCGAGTCGGACTGGGAGGGATGGCGTCGCCTCACATCCCGCCTCGGCGAGCGCCTCGAACTCGTCGGCGACGACATTTTCTGCACGAACCCAGCCATCCTCGCGGACGCGATCGCTACAAAGGTGGCGAACGCCTCGCTCATCAAGCTCAATCAGATCGGCACGGTGACCGAGACCCTGGAGGCGATGCGCCTCTGCCGGGAGGCCGGCTGGAGCCAGTTCGTCTCGCACCGCTCCGGCGAGACCGAGGATGCCTTCATCGCGGATCTCGCCGTCGGCACCGGCTGCGGCCGCATCAAGTCGGGTGCTCCCGCCCGTGGCGAGCGGGTGGCGAAGTACAACCGACTCGTCGAGATCGAGATCGCGACGAGACTTGCCTACGGCAGGGTGTGACGCCATGAACGGGCCGTGGCTCATCGACACCACCGCCGCCGCGTGCTACGTGCTCTCCAGACAGACGCCGCTCGGTGGCTACTGCGGCTACCGGACCCCCGAGTGGGGGGTAGAGGAGCCCAACGCCCCCGACACCCTCGCCGCACTTGCGAGCCTCCGCCTCCTCGCCGTCGAGCCGCCTGAAGTCGGGCTCACGGCCGCATGGCTGCAAGGCTTGCAGGACAGCGAAGGCGGCTTTCCGACGCTCACAATCGGCTGGGCAGCGCTGCGAGCCCTGCGGTTGCTCCGACAAGCCCCCGCGCGCTCGCCGGCCACCTGGCTGCGGGAACAGACACGGACATTGCGCGCATCGTACGGTGACGGCTCCGCGACGGTGCGAGCGGCGCGCCATGTCATCGAGCTGCTCGTCGAAGAGCAGCTCGATGACGGTCTCTCGAGCGTCCTCGCCAAAGAGGTGCTTGCACGCTCGAGGGCGCCGATGGGCTGCTGGGCGCGCCCTGGCGCCGATCTCGTGACGACGGCCGATGCATGGCTGCTCGCGGTCAATGCTGGCGACGAGGAGGAGGTAGGCGGGGAAGCGGCGCCCTACCTCCAGTCCTGCGAGGACAGCGTGCTCGGCCTTCGGATCAGCCCTACGTCACGCAGCAGCTCTGCCGACGTGCTGTGGGCCGGTTGTCAACTCGCGCTCGGCCTCGGGGTACGCCTGGCTCACCCGCACGCGGTCGGCTCAAGCCTCACTGCACTCCAGCGGGCAAACGGGGGGTTCGCCTTCCGAAGCGGCGGGATCCCCACGCTGCGGGACACCTGGCGAGCATGCGCGGCTGCCCGCCTGCTCGCCCGCACACCCGCAGCGTGGCCCGCCAGCACCGCAGACCTTGACGGACGCAAAGACCCGGAGTAGAACGGCCTGGAGGGGAGGCCCGTGTGCTGACCTTTGAGCCCGCCTTACGCGTTCGGGTTTTCTTCGCCGAGGGCGAGCGGGTCGATCACCGAGACCTCGGCGAGGCACTCCTCCAGCAGGCCCATGATGCTGGCATGGATCGCGCGACACTCTCACGATCGATCGACGGGTTCGGTCCTTGGGAGGATGTGGAACCGCGCGGCCCCTATCGTCACGGGGTCTGTCTCGTCGTCGAGATCATCGGCGATGAACGCGCGGCCGTGAGCTTTCGGGCGTGGGTACGGGAGTTCGCTCTCGAGGCCGTTGTGACGACAGAGCGCGTCCAGCTCGCACGGGGGTCCTCGCTGAGCGCACTGCCGTAGCGCGTTCCTGAGATCGGCGCATCTCAGCGCCGAGTGGCGGTCGATGCGTGTCTGCGTCGGCGCTGCTCGTCGCGCCACCTGCGCAGGAAAGGCGACAGGCCCCCGGCGGGTCGCGGAGAGATGCCGCATGCTCGCAGAAACCGGGCAACACTCACCGCTGGTACGCCGGTAACGATTTCGATGTGACGATGACTGAGCCCGCAGTCCTCGTAAAGGCGATGTACCAGCTCGGGCGTCAGGGCCACGGGAGTAGGGAATCGTTCCCAGATCGTGCCTGGCACCCGGACCATCGGCACAGCGAAACTCGTCAGCACGTCGACGACCTGCGGATCGTCATAGAGGGCCGTGATCGTCCGTACGTCGAGCTCACCTCGAACAGAGGGCATGCCGCCGGGGTGCACGGGGCGATCGAGGTCATGAGCCGCCCGAAGCACGATGTGCCGGGAGACCCCAAGTCGCTCGCCGATCTCGTCTGCCGTCAGCCCGGCGCACAGGTAGAGCGATTCCAGCTGATCAGGGTCAATCGTGCGGCGATCGGTTCGGTGGACACCTCCCCGGGGACGGCGTTCGACACCGAGCATCGCGAGCCGTGCACGCACGGCCCGGCCCGCGATGCCGAGCTTCGCTCCGATCTCCTCCGACGACATCTCCTCGTCGATGTAGAGCTGGCAGATGAGCGCGTCCAGACCCGGGTCCCTCCCGCCGTTCCGGCGACGACGCCCGCTTCCCCGCGGCCGCACCTCTACGCCGACCGACTTGAGCAGGCGCGTGACCCGTTGGCGATCCAGCTCAAGCCGCTCGGCGATCGCGTACGTGGAGAGCCCTTCGTCGAGATAGAGCCGACGCAACTCCTCGACAAGGCCCGGATCGACCTTCATCGACCTCTTGCCCCTCCTCGCAGCTGGCCCACGCGCTCACGAACTCGGTCGTAGACGCCATCAGCCACAAAGCGGCGGTTCCGGGCTTCCCCGGCGGGGGCTTCATCCCGCTGCCACTAAGAATAGCGGCGGCACGGATCCGATCGACGCCCAGTCACCGCTATTGTCGATGGTGGCGATGGGGCTCGCCCGTACGACCGCCGCAAGGCTGATGGCTCCTGAGGGTTGCAGCGGCGTGGAGGTGGTCGTGACGGGAAGCCCTGTCGTCGTCCCGGACTCGCGCCGACCGAACGGTGACCCTGGTGCTAGGTACCGTCTTCGCGAAGGCTGTGCGAGCGTGACGGATGCTGCAGCGGCCAAGTTCGAGGGCAAGCACATGCCGCAGCCCAACCAGCAAACGCGTTCCGGCACGTGCGGCCGCCATCTTTGGGTCATCTCCCCGGCCCGGGGTTGGCCGGTCAGCTGATGCAGGTGTTGATCATGCAGTCTCCTCGACCTCGGACACGCGCACTGCGATGACGCGAGTGCCGAGCATCCTCTACGCGACCGACGAGGCTCGCCGCGCGCCGAGCTGGGATCCGGGCGCGGCGCTGTTTCGCGACCTGAACCTAGACCAGGTGATCGCCTCGGTGGCGAAGAGGAGGGACGCGTACGACCTGCGGGCCTTCCTCTACCAGCCGCTCACCGCCCCGGACGCGATCGTCTACCGCCAAGAGGTGTTTGCGGATCTCGAGGAGCCTTCGACGCGCGCGATCTTCGCCCGATTCGCCGGGGCGGAGCTGGTCGAGAAGTTCGACTATCGCGTGAAGGATCTGCGGGAGAACGACCTCGACTTCGCCCACTACCATCGGGAGCGCTTCTTCCTCAACGAAGCCCGGCACTATTGCGCGGTCGTGAGCGAGCTCGAAGCCGGCCTGGCCATAAGCCCACTCGGATCGCGGGCATTGCTGGCGTTGCGGGACTACCTCGGTCGTTACGTCGCCTCGTCGGAGTTCCATGCGCTCACCTCGGAGGCTGACGCCCTCAAGCGTGCGCTCGACGAGGTGCAGTATTGCGTGCTGATCAAGGGAAACCGCATCACCGTTGGCGCCTACGACGGCGAGGCAGACCACGGCGAGGAGATCGCCACGACCTTTGCTCGCTTCCGAAAGGGGGCCGCCAAGAGCTATCTCCCGAGCTACCGCTTCATGGACTCGTTCACAGGGGCCGGCGTGCTCGACCTCGTGGCGAAGGTCTTCCCGGAGGTGTTCTCAAAGCTGGACGGGTTCTGCCGAACGCATCTCCACTACATGGACGAGGCGATCCGGTACCTCGATCACGAGGTGCAGCTCTATCTCGCCTACCTGAGCCATGTCGACCACCTTCGGGACGCAGGGCTGGTCTTCAGCGCGGCGAGGCTCTCGACGACCGACAAGACCGAGTCGGCTCGTGACACGTTCGACCTCGCGCTCGCGGATCAGCTCGTCAGGCAAGGGTCCCGGGTCGTGTGCAACGACGTCATCCTGTCCAGCCGAGAGCGGATCCTCGTGGTGACGGGGCCGAACAACGGCGGGAAGACGACGCTCGCCCGCACGTTCGGGCAACTGCACTACCTCGCCCGCCTCGGCCTGCCGGTCCCTGGCGCGGACGTGCAGCTGTTCCTCTGCGACCGGATCTTCACCCACTTCGCGAAGGAGGAGGAGCCGACGACCCTCGCCGGGAAGCTCCAGGACGAGCTCAACCGGCTGCGCACGGACATCGACGAGGCCACCGAAGCGAGCGTGTTCGTCCTGAACGAGATTTTCAGCTCCACGAGCGCCGCCGATGCCCTCTTTCTGAGCAAGCGCATCATCGAGAAGGTGAGCGCCCTCGATGCGCTCTGCGTCTGCGTCACCTTCCTCGACGAGCTGGCCTCGCTCAACGAGAAGGTCGTGAGCGTGGTGAGCACGGTGGCGCCAGACGACCCGGCGGCGCGCACCTTCAAGGTCGTCCGCAAGCCCGCGGACGGGCGCGCCCATGCAAGGGCCATTGCGGAGCAATACGGCCTCACCTACGAGCGGCTCATCAAGGAGATCCGCAGATGAGGGCGCTGCTCATGTTTCCCGACCGGGACTTCGAGGTGGCGCGGGAGGACGCCCGGATCGAGCACGATGTCATCGAGGACCTCGATCTCGCGACGCTGTGGAGCGCGATGGCCCGAGGCGACGAGGAGATCTGGCGCTCGTCGCGCGCGGCGCTCCTCGCGAGCCTCGAGTCCCCAGACGAGATCCGTCATCGCCAGGCCGTTTATCTCGACTGCCTTGCGCATCGGCCGGTCATCGAGGAGCTCTACCAGCTTGCTGGCGATGTGATCGCAGAGAAGAAGAGGAGCTGGCGAGGCATCGGGGTCAGCTCGCAGCACGGCGAACCGCTGCTCCATGCCTCGATGAGGGAGCTCTCCTCCTACGTCGGCATCCTCCATCGCCTGCACCAGCTGGCCAAGGAGCAGGCCGACGCGTTCAGCTCTGACGGGTTCGTGCGCCTCTTCTCGACGATTCGAGACGAGCTCGGCGATGCATACCTCGCAGCGATCAACCAACACCTCCGTCGCTTGCGGTTTCGCGATGGAATGCTGGCAAGCGCCCGCCTGGGCGAGGGGAACGAGGGTGTCGACTACGTGTTGCGAGCGCCACGGGGTCGAGGGCACCTCCTTCGCCACCCGATGATGAAGGGTCCGACGTTCAGCCGCACCATCGCCCGTGAGGACAATGCGGGAGGCGAGGCGCTCTCGGGCCTGCGAGACCGGATGGTGAGCCTCGCAGCGAATGCTCTTGCGCAGTCGGCCGACCACATCGTGAGCTTCTTCACGGCGCTTCGCGACGAGCTCGCCTTCTACCTCGGATGCTGCAACCTCCACGACGACCTCCTCGCCCGGGGTCAGGTGGACTGCCAGCCAGATCCCGAGCCGATCGGCTCATCCGCGCTCGCAGCGACTGGGCTCTACGAGCCGTGCCTGGTGCTGCACACCAGCCAGCACGTCGTCGCGAACGACCTGCGGGCGGATGGGAGGACCGTCCTGGTCGTCACCGGGGCAAACCAGGGTGGGAAGTCGACGTTCCTTCGCAGCATCGGCGTCGCCCAGCTGATGATGCAGGCTGGCATGCCGGTGGCCGCCGCGTCATTCCGCACCGCGATCGTCCGGGGAGTCTTCACGCACTTCTCGCGTGAGGAGGACCAGACGATGACGAGGGGGAAGTTTGACGAGGAGCTCCAGCGAATGCGCGCGATCAGCGGTCAGCTGCAACCGAATGCACTCCTCCTTTGCAACGAGTCGTTCTCGTCGACGAACGAGCGCGAGGGTTCCGAGATCGCGGCAGAAATCGTTGGCGCTCTCAACGAGGCGGGTGTTCGAGTGGTCTTCGTGACGCACCTCTACGAGCTCTGTCGACACCTCTACGAGCGATATCCATGCCACACGCTGTTCCTTCGCGCCGAGCGCCGCAGCGACGGGAGCCGTCCGTTCTGCATCGCCGAGGCCGAGCCGCTGGCAACGAGCTTCGCGAAGGAACTCTATTGCCGCACCTTCGCTTGTCCGGGCACGACGGCCGACGACATCGCGAACGTCAATGCCGCGAATCGAGTTGCGTCCTAGAGTGGGCTTCGCTCGAGTCGGCCGCAGATGCGCGGCCGGCGCAGACGGCCTCCGACGGGCGGTCCGCAGGAAACATGCGGTGAACGGCCAGCACCCGGTTTCCGGCGAACCAGCCCGCGCGACGAACCGAAGAGGCGAGGACCGACGATGCTCCCGTCGCCGCGCTCATACGCCACTCGGGCCCCGTCCCGGCACGCGCCCATCAGTGGAGCGGCACGACGGGCAGCACCCTCCTCCCAAACGTCGAAGCGATGAGATCCGAGGCCGCGTGGTACCAGGCGAGCACGGCGAAGGCGAGCGTCACCCAGCCACCGGCCTTCGTCACCGTGCCGAGATCAGCGCCGGCGCCAATGGCAAGAAGGACCAGCCCTGCGAAGATCAGCGCGAAAACGCCGACGAGGACGAGGTCGGTCCGGAGCGACGCCACGAAGAAGTAGAAGGTCAGCACCGCGAACATCGCGAGGAACAGGCTCACCGCAGAGCCGACGTCCGCCTTCGCGACGTCGGCACCATACAGGGTCTCGATGGCGCCGTAGATGATCCAGAAGGGGCCATAGGTTCCGAAGACGACTGCGCCGAAGAGGTTTCCCCGAGAGACCTCGAGCACGCCGACCAAGAGCTGCACCAGGCCGCCGAAGAAGAACGCCACCGGGATGACGATCGCCGCCCCGCCGGCGTGGAGCAGACCGGTGTTGTACATGCCGAGCATGAACGAGGTCGTCGCGAACGCGGTGACTGCCCAGGCTCCCGGATCCGCCATCGTGCGTGCTGCCGCCGGTTCCCCGGCGCGAGCGGCGCCCTCCCCTGCAGCAGCCCTCATCTCAGCTGAAGATGCCATCAGATTCCCCAATCCTTTGCGTGCACCGCGCTTGGTCTTCACCGAACCGAAGGCGCGCCTGTCCTTGACAGCCGTCAAGGGACGCACCGACGTCTCCCGCCAGCCGTCGTGCGGAGGCGGGGGGCGATCGCGCCCCCTCCTGGACGAGCACGAGCAGCCTTCCTAGCCCTCGACCGCTCAGCGCAGGTCGCGGGATCGTGCTGTGTCCAGCGGCGACATGTCGACCTGGGCGACGAACCATCGGTCGGTGCCGCGGTACAGGACGTTGAAGCAACCCGTTCGCTGCGGGATGTCGTCCAGCTGCGGCCACCGTCCCGGGTCGAGCATCGAGATGAGCGGCCGGTTGACTGCATCGTGGGCGACGACGACCGCCCGCTCGGACCCGAGCTGCTCCGCGACCTCCTCGAGGACGAGGCGCGCCCGCTCGCGCACCTGCCGCAAGGGCTCGATACCCGGCGCGTTGTCAAGCGTTCCCCACTCGGCGAGCACGTCCTCTAGCCGATGGCCCGCCCACGGTCCGTAGTCCCGGTCGATGAGGCGAGCATCGACCTCGGCGTCGATACCGCACGCCGCTGCGATTGCGCTCGCGGTCTCAACGGCACGACGAAGGGGGCTCGAGATTACGAGCTCTGGCTCGAGCGGGGCCAGCGCTTCGGCAAGCGCCTGCGCCTCCTTCCGCCCCACGTCGTCGAGTGGCGGGTCGAGCAAGCCGCGAAGCTGACCGTTCGCGTTCAGCCCCGTGCGGCCGTGTCGCGCGAGGTAGATCGTGGCGGTGCCGGGATCCTCGATCACGTCCTCGCCCAGGCTGCCGGAGCTGTCGTCCGTCCCGGAGCCGCCATTCACGTCGTCCTCCATCTCCCCCTCCTTCGAGCTCGCCGCGTCGTCGGACAGGGAGCAACCCCGGTCCTTTCGACTTGCAGCAGACTGGCCTCTTGCTTCAACAGCGCAGCACGCTCGTCGAGCCGCACGTCGATCCGTTCTTTGAGCGTCGCGACCTCTCGGCGCAGGACCGTCCGATGTTGCTCGAGCGCCTCGACGTGCTCATCCGCTTGCTGCCGGGCGAGCTCGCGATCGACGGCCTCGACCTGGGTGTGTAGGTCCTGCAGGCGATGCCGCAGCCGTGCGACCTCGGCTGCGATCCGGCTGGCCCGCTGTCGGGGACCGACGCACTCCTTGTGGTCCTTGAGGGGCACGACGACTGCAAGGCGCAGCGCGTTGCGCCTCCGGCGACGGCGGAGGAAGCCCATCCATCGACCTCGCGCTCGACCCGTTCCGAGAACGCCGCGCTTCATCGCCGGGAACGCCGCGCGCGCTCGACGCGAGCGAGGAGCGGGCATGCACGACGTCGCCATTGGCGCACATGGACCACGAGCGCAGCGGCAAGCGCCACTCCCGAGAGCCCAAGGTGAAGCGCGAGCGAGCGCATCGTCGGCACCTATGCTTGAGCCTCGGTGCACGCCGCACCGAGGCTTGACCGAAACCGCCCTGCTGCATCGAACATGACCACCTCCACGCGCGTCACTCGGCGTAGAGGCCATCAGCCTGCTGACAGGCGGTTCGGGCGAACGCCCTCCGGAGCCTCATCCGGCCTCATGAGGATAGCCAAGGCGCGATCGTCCACGCCACATTTTGGTGTTCCGCACGCCACCTCCGCGCATCACTCGTTCCGCTGCGTGCCGTGCGGCGCGGCGCCGTCTTCGGCGGGCGGCGCAGCGTAATGGGTCGGGAACCCGCTCGGTCGCCACACGTTGCCGAGATACGCGCCCGTGCCAGGCAGGGCACCCAGCGAACGGCTCCTCGTCCCCGCGAGGCCGCGCAGGTAGCCGCCGATCGGCGGGCGCAGGTCGAGACTCGCGAGCGCCGAGAGCGCCACGAACTCGGGCGAAAGCCGCTCCTCTCTCCGTTCGGGCACCGCGAGCCGGTCGCAGTCACTCCCGAGGAAGACGATCTCGATGAGGTGCTGGCTCCGATCCGGGCTCGTTGCCTCGAGGACGAAAGCGATCCGATCAGTATCGATCCGCAGGCCGGTCTCCTCGAGCACCTCGCGTCGTGCGCACGCGGCGGACCCTTCCCCGGGGAGCGGCGTTCCTCCCGGCAAGACCCACGTGCCCTTAGCATCGCGGCGCTCGCACAAGAGGACAGCGTCGTCGCGGAACACGACAGCGGAGCAGCGGAGGGCAATCGGCACTCGATCGTTCATGTTGGCAACCCATCCTTTCGCGGTCTTCGAGCAGTAATGCCTTGCCTCGACAGGGGTCGGCGACACCGCCGCAAGGGGTCGCGCCCTGGAGTTGCCGCGCTTTGACGGACAGCCTGGCTGTGTCGACTATGCCACCGATGCGGTGGCGGTGTGGCGGGCTTCGTAGGCAGCGGGGCTCATGTAGTTGAGCGAGCTGTGCAACCGGCGCGTGTTGAACCAGCC
>JAJZBI010000002.1 GCA_021798985.1 Actinomycetes bacterium | reverse complement strand
GCCGCTCGGGAGCGTCCCGATGACGCTGAGGGCAGCGGGCGGCTGGCCCGTGGTGGTGACGGCGAAGTTGAAGGCCGCGTTGGTGCCGACCTCGAGTTGACTCGGGCTGGTGAAGACCGGAACCGAGGTCGGAACGCTGAGCGTGAGGCTGGCACCCCCGCTCACCGAGGTCCACGCCGACTGCTCGCCGCCATAGCTCGAGCCAAAGAGCGAGCCCGAGATCATGGTGCCGGTGGGCACGGTGAGCGGCACGGAGAGGGTCGTGGAACCGGTGTTGGTCACGACGACGCTGCCGCCCTCCTCGTAGGCCTGGACGACACCGGAGCCCGTCCCCGGTGACCAGCTGGCATCCCACGCGGCGTCGTCGCTGAGCAGCGTCGCCTCCTCGCGCAAGGTGATCTCCACGATCGGGGCGTTCGTGCTCATCTCGCTGCGGTAGCTGTTGAGCACAGACTCGAGGACGGGGTAGACGTCACGGTCGCCACCGCTGTTCGGCCCGACGAAGTTCCCCGCGTGCACCATGATCGGCCGGGGATCGTTGCTGAAGACCCGCTGCAGCACGAAGGCGTCGATCTGGGGGAGAATCGTCGAGGTGAACGACTGGGTCGCTTCGGCCTCGGTGGCATCGGGGAGCGGCGTCGTCATGCAGGTCGTCACGGCGGTGTCGACACAGTTGCCGCCCGCGGCCTTGGCGACATAGAGCCAGTTGTACTCATTGACCTCATCGACGAGGTTCGGCGCGTTGTAGAAGAGGTTGATCGGATACCGGGGGGTCGTCACGGTGGGGCCGCTTCCGAGCAGCCGAGCGACGTTGCCGTCCGGGCGAGACGCGTCGCTCGCGACCGCGATCAGGTTGAGCTTGTTGACCTCGCTGATGAAGTTGGGGTTGTCAGTGAGCGAGGGGGGGGCGGCAAGTCCTGAGTAGTCGCCCGAGACCAGCACGGCGGCGTCGAAGTTGGGCAGCGCGTTCGCCGTCGCCCAGGCGATGTTCTTGTTGATCTCGTTCCCGACCGACATCGACTGCTCGCCAAGGCTCGGGTTGTCGGTCTCCGCGGGCACCCAGATCACCTGGCCGTCGCTCGTGGTCGCGCAGCCGACGAGCGGGAGGTCGTTGGCATCGGCGGTGAGGGTCTCGAGGCATCCCAGGTACTCGTGGTCCCAGGTGTGGTTGACCCAGGTGAAGTCGCTCTTTGCGGCGAGCAGCGCGCTCGTCAGTCCGCCGTCTTGGTCGTTAGGCGTCGTTCCGCCGGACGCGACGCTGGCGTTGCCGCCGTTGAAGACGAGCGTGAGCTGGTAGTTGTTCTGCTGTTGCCACGCGACGAGGGCGCTGACGTCACTTGAGTCCATCCGGACCTGGACGACGGGGTAGATGCTCTGGAGGTTGGCGTCGAGCGGGCAGTCCTCGCCCGGGGTGCAGTGGTGGGCAGTGTCCCACACGGCGTCGGGCGTGAAGACGTCGTCGACCTGGGTGGTGAAGTAGTAGCGGTTGTAGCCAAGGTGCACACCGTTGGTCATCCAGGTCACGATCCCGTGCGCGAGGGCCTGGAACTCGGGGAAGTACTGATAGAGCGCGGCGGTGATCACCAGCTGGTCAACCCCGGCGTTGGCGTAGTCGCCGAGGTAGACGCCGGTTGCCGCGCTCCCGGGGATCGGCACGCTGGCGAGGGTCGTGAAGCTGGCCCCGGCGGCCAGCGCGGGCGTTGTGGTCGAACTGAGCGCCGTGCCGTAGGCGATGTAGCTTGCACTCGAGAGCGCCACGGGTCCGTTCAAGTAGCCGAAGCCGTTCGCCTTGCCCTCAGGGGTCACCGTCGCCTCGGTCCCTGCCGCCGGGGCACCGGAGGAGATCACGTCGCTCATCCCGACCTGGGCCGACGGAGTCTGCTGGGCGTCGACCTGGCGGACGTGGAAGCTCGACTCATAGGACGCGAGGGCCGAGAGCTCGGCGGGTGCCAGGCTCTGGCTGGCGATGATGTTGCCGCTCTGGTCATAGGTCGTTCCCGTGGCATTCGGGAGGACCACCGCTTGGAAGCGCGCCTCGCTCCCCGTCGCGAGGAAAGAACCTGTGAGCGCACTGCGGGCGGTGTCGGTCAGGTCGACCTCTTGGTAGGGGACACCCTCGGCCGTGAGCTCGGCGACGATCGCCTGCACGCCTGGGGTGCCGTTCGCCACCACCAGGACGCGCAGGTCGACGCGGTTCGCCGCCGCGCTGCTCTGCGACGTGGCAGCGAACAGTGAGAACAGTGGGGCCACGAGGAGTGCCGTGGCGAGCCGAGCGAGCGTGCGTGGCGTCACTCGGCGAGTGAGGTGCCCCATGGCAACCCCCAATCGTCAGGTAGCGGTGAGGCTCGATGAATTCGCACCAATCGAGCGAACACTTACGCTAAGGCGCGACTTTGCACGACCAAACCCGCAACATTGCTCGGCCAGTCGCGACCGATTCCGGCGCGCACCCTGAGAATTGGTCGATCCGCCCCTCATCGCGATCGCCACAGCGGGGCTGACCTGGCGCTCGACGCGGCACGGGCGATCTCGGGTGGGGGGACGCGCCTCGCCGCGGGCGCCGCTGCCCGGGCCAATGTCGAGGGACGCGCGCAAACAGCAACGTATGGGCGCCTGCGAGAAACAAGGGTTCACCAAGTCGCTCGCGAAGGCGAGGATAGCTCGGGCGGCTGCGAGGCCTCGCTCCTCTCTGGCCGATGGGCAGCCAGCGCCACGAGAGGGGAGTACCCGTGAATTCCTTACATCGCGGTATGCATCGATGGCTCGCGCGAGCATCGCTCGCCACGATCGTGCTCGCCGGCGTGCTCGTGAACGGCGCGGTCTCGGCCACGAGGACGGCGGCAGCTGCGCTGAGTCCGCCTGTCGCGCTGAAACTCCTGGTGATCGGTGGAGCAAATGGGGACCCGACGACGGCGGCGTGGGAGCACGCGCTTGACAGCGAAGGAGTCCCCTACACCTTTGTCCAGGCGCAGGGGATCGGCCCGAGCGCGACGGTGACCTTGCCCCCGCTCAGCGAGAACGGCGTCGGCCTCTACCGCGGTGTGGTGATCACCGACGACCCTGCGATGTTCGCCGCCGGACAACTCAACGCGCTGTTCACCTATGAGGCGGAGTACGGCGTTCGCCAGCTGGATGGATACGTGTGGCCCTCGCCCGTGCTCGGCTTGAGCGACGTCACTTCTGGCGCGCTCGACGGGACGACGGCGCAGCTGACCGCCGCCGGGGCCCAGGACCTGCCAGGGTTGAAGGGGCCGATCCCCTTCGACATCGGCACCTATGGCTACGGCGCACAGGTGCAAAGCGGCGCTCCGGTGACCCCGATCATCGAGGACGGCTCCGGCCACGTGCTGGCGAGCATCTATGCGCATCCCGCCACCGACGCCCAGGCCGGCGTCAGCGAGCTGGAGCTCGGCTTCGACTACAGCCCCTCGCACCTCCAGTGGCTGCTGCTCGCTCCCGAGCTGATCGACTGGGTGGGCGGCGACGTGCACCTCGGGCTCTCCCGCAACTACTTCGGCCAGGACATCGACGACACCTTCATCGCCGACAACTCCTGGAGCTCTCAGTACCAGTGCACTCCGGCGGCCACTGATCCGCCGGACTACACCTGTCCGCCCGGCGTGGCGAACAACCCGGCCGATTCTCCTCCGGACGTGCAGATGAGCGCGGCCGACGTCGCCTACGTCGTCAACTGGGAGCACCAGACCGGCATCACGTTGAACCTCGTGTTCAACGGGGTCGGCGCCTGCACCTCGCCGGACGCCACGACGGCTTCGAGCGCAAAGTGCGACGGCAGTGCGACCGTCGGCGGGGTCACCTACACCGACCCCGGCCAAGCCGTGGACTCAACTGCCCCGAACGACGCCGGCCTGATCGGGGCGCTGTTGTCCAATCAGGCCGCGTTCAACTGGGCCAGCCACACCTGGTCGCACCTGTTCCTTGGCGCGGCGTCCTTCACGCCCCAGCCCTTCAGCTCGCTCGGGCCCTCGCCCGTGCCCGGGAACCTTGGTGCAGGGACGTATCGCTACGAGGTCACCGCCATGACCGCGTACGGCGAGTCCGAGCCGTCTCTGGCCCAGTCGATTACCCTCAGTGCCACCGGCTCGACGGTGCTGACCTGGCCCGAGGCCACGACGGCGGTCGGAGCCAATGGTGAGCCGGGTCCGAGCCTCGCCGAGGAAGCCGCGACCCATTCGGGCGGGAGCGGCTTTTGGGGCTATGGCGTCTACCGGCAAGACCCCGGTGCGACGACCTTTGGCCTGGTGGGCACGGTGGCGGAGAACCCGGCGGCGACGCCGGCGACGACCTACTCCTTTGTGGACACCGGCGCGACCGCGCCCGGTGCTGCGCCGTCGACGAGCGCGCTCTACCCGACGGCCACCAACCCCGGCATCGACGTCGGCTCGTGGATCCCGGCGACCTCGAGCACTCCGGACTCGAGCATCGAGCAGGAGATCGGCCTGAACGACGCGTTCGCTCAGGCGAACGGACTGACGCACTTCACCACGTCGGCACTGGTCACCGGTGAGCACTCTGGGCTCGAGAACCCCAACATGGCCGCCGCGCTCGCCGCCACGGGGGTGACCACCGTCGCTGCAGACGCGAGCCGCCAGCCCCAGCAATACGAGATCGGCGCCGCGTCGACGGCGCCGCGCTATCCGAGCAACATCTATTACAACGCGAGCAACTGGCCCGATGAGATCAACGAGTACTCAACGCTCTATGTGGCCTCGGGTCATCCGCTCGGCGATGCGCGCTACCCCCAAGAGACGGGGCGTTGCGTCGACACCTCGGTCACCACGTGTGTGAGCACCCCGCCGACCGAGGCGTCGATCCTCGCCTCAGAGTCGCGCATCATGCTCGGACACGTGCTCGGCAACGACCCCCGGGTCGGCTTCGCGCACCAGGCGAACCTCATCGGCCCGGCGCAGCAGAACGGCGTCGACTACGGCTACACGATCCTGCGGCTGATTGACGCGATGCTCGCCCAGTACCGCCAGTGGACGACCCTGCCGCTGCAGCCGATGACCGATGCCAGCGAGGCCCAGGTCCTCTCCGAGCAGTCGGCGTGGGCGGCGCTGCGCCAAGGCGGCTCGGTCACTGCGACGCTTGCCAACGGGTCCGTGGAGGTCACCAACTCGGGAACCAGCGCCGCGACGGTGCCGCTCTCGCTGCCCCTCGGCAGCACGCAGGACGGGGTGGTCTTCGGCACCCCCTACGGCGCAACGGCCTCGGCGTGGGTCGTGGTGCCGGCGGGCGCGACGCTGAGCTTTAACCTGCCGGCGGGCACCGGTGCGCCGGTGTTCACGAGCCCCACGAGCGCGACCGCGACCGTCGGGGTCCCCTTCAGCTTCACCGTCTCGGCGAGCGGGGTGCCCACCCCGGTGCTCAGTGAGTCCGGGGCGCTGCCGGCCGGCCTCGGCTTTGTGGACAACGGCAACGGCACGGCGACCATTAGTGGCACGCCGAGCGCGCCGACCACGACCTCCGTGGTCCTATCGGCGACCAACAGCGTCGCGAGCGCCACTCAGCAGCTCGCCATCGTGGTCATGAGCACCCCAGCATTCACGAGCCCCACGAGCGCGACCGCGACCGTCGGGGTCCCCTTCAGCTTCACGGTCTCCGCGAGCGGGGTGCCCACCCCGGTGCTCAGTGAGTCCGGGGCGCTGCCGGCCGGCCTCGGCTTTGTGGACAACGGCAACGGCACGGCGACCATCAGCGGCACGCCCACCAATCAGGCGAGCAGCGTGCTCACGCTCTCGGCGACCAACAGCGCTGGCAGCGCGACCCAACGCCTCACCATCACGGTGAACAGTGCCGCGCAGGCCCCAGCATTCACGAGCCCCACGAGCGCGACCGCGACCGTCGGGGTCCCCTTCAGCCTCACGGTCTCGGCGAGCGGGGTGCCCACCCCGGTGCTTCGTGAGTCGGGGCCGCTGCCGGTGGGGTTGCGCTTTGTCGACAATCGCGACGGCACCGGCACCATCAGCGGGATGCCGAAGCGGGCGATGACCAAGGTGGTCACCTTGTCGGCGACCAACAGCGCCGGGCGGGCCACCCAGCGTCTGACGATCAGCGTCACGGTCGTGACGAGCCCGCCGGCCTTCACGAGCCCCTCGAGCGCCAGTGCGAGCGCCGGCGTGCCGTTCTCTTTCACCGTCAGCGCGAGCGGCCTGCCGGCGCCACGCATCGGCGCCGAGGGGCGACTGCCGGCCGGCCTGCGCCTGCGGGGGGGCGCTGGGAGCGCGACCCTCTCGGGCGCGGTGAGGACGGCAGGGACCTACCGCTTCGTCCTCACCGCGCGCAACAGCGCGGGTCAGGTCAGCCAAGACTTCACGCTGGCGGTCAGCGGACCGCCGCGCTTCACGAGCCTGCCGGTTGGCTTCGCCGTGCTGGGGCGGCCCTTCAACGCGGTGATTCGCACCGAGGGATCCCCCCTGGCCTCGCTGAGCTACACGGGCACGTTGCCACCGGGCATCGACTTTCTCGCCAGCGCGGACGGCACCGCGCAGCTGAGCGGCAAGCCGACTCGAGCGGGCATGTTCGCGCTGCACGTCAGCGCCACCAATAGCGCCGGGAGCGCGACGACCCCCGTGGTCATCGTCGTGTTCTGAGCGCGGCATTCCGCAGCCGGGGGATGGCGCGGAGCGGGGCCCACGGCAGGCGAGGCGTCTGTCGTGGGCCCCAGGCGCGCCCAGCGCGCCTTGGCGTGCCGGGCCGGGTGCGCCGATCAGATGGCTCGAGATCCCAGCTGGGGCAGTTGGAACGGAATCGGACGTCGAGCTCGCGGCCATCGCCCGCACCGACTCCGAGGCTGGGCGATGGTGAGGGAGCGGGCACCTCGGGGGGAGGGAGCGGATCGGTGCGTTGTCGCCTCTCCTGCATCCTGTCGCGCCGCCGCGAGCCGCCGCGCTCGCGCCGCGTTCGCGCCGCGCCGCGCTCGCGCCGCGCCGCGCTCGCGCCGCGCTCGCGACCAACGCTGATCGCCACGGCCTCCCGGCGCGTCGCGCTGGCGCCTGGCCTGTGGTGCGCGCGTCGGCTCACCGACGAGCGGGAGGTTCCCCTGCTCCACACCGCTCGCCCCGCGATGGGTGTGTGACCTCGGGGCCCTTGCTGGCGGGCGCGAGCAGGCCGTAAGGAGCGGGCTACCCGGCGGCGTCCAGCGCCTCGAGCAGCTGAGCTCCGGCCGGCTCGCGGAACCAGCGCAGGTGGCCGAGCAGGAACTGCTCCGCCGCGAGCGTGGCGTTGCCCGGCGAGTCGATCACACTGGTGAAGTACTCGATCTCCGACAGCGCGTACTCGAGGTGGCAGAGGGGGAGGAAGGCGGCGACGAGATGGCCAAATCCTGCCCCTGGCCGGGCGCGCTGCCGGTATCCCTCGAGGAGCGCCAGCGCCCCGCGGCGGTCGACCAACGTGCGGTCGGGCCGCATGCCGAGCCAATCGATCGCGCTGCGCTCAATCGCCACGGCGACGTCGTGGGCGGCAAAGGTCCGGTTGCACAGCCCGAAGTCGATCACCGCGGCGACCACCGAGTGGTCGGGGCTTTTCGCCCACATGAGGTTGGACGGATGCCAGTCACCGTGCCCCCAGTGGCGCTCGAGACCCTGGCGCAATGGCGCCAGCTGGGCGAGGAAGGGGGCCGCGAGGCGCTCGAGCTCGGCGAGCAGCGGGCGTGGCGCGATGGCGGCGGTCACCGTCGGGCGCCGCGCGAACCACTCGTGGGCGGCGGCGAGGGGATCTGGCGCATCGATGATGGCGACCGAGCTCATGAGCGGCCCGAGCGCGCGCTCGGCGGCGGGGTAGTCCGCCGCCGCCAGGTGCAACGCGCCGAGCGCGCCCCCCGCGGCGGTTGCGTCCGCCGGGGTGTGGAAGGGTGACCAGGAGGGGTCGTCGCGGTAGCGGTCCTCGCCGGGCGCCCGCTCGTGCACCTCATAGCGCCACGGGCCGTGCGCGAACACGCTTGCGCCGTTGGCCATCTGGCACACGGCGGGGACCGTGACGCCGTGCTCGGCGAGATGGCGCGCGAAGTCGTGCTCAGCCACCAGATCGGCACTCGAGCGGACGGCCGCGTGGTGCCGCTTGACGAAATACGCCTCTCGACCGCGCTGGACGAGCGCCGCTGCCGACATCGGTCGCGGACTGCGCCAGGTGAGCTGGACCGCGCCGGACCAGCCATAGGCGGCGAGCACCTCCGCCGCCTCGCTCGGATCGATCGGCGGCCAGTCGGGGGCGACGAGGCTCGTGCCCATGCCGTGCACGAGCGGCTCGGTGTCGCCCCCTGGCCGCCGCATGCTCACGCGGCCGTGCGAGCGGCGGGGCGGCGGACGTGGCGCGCCACTCGCACGAGCGCTCCGCCGGCGAGGGTGAGCGCGGCGGACACGACAAAGGAGCAGATCGACGCGGACATCCACGACTCCACCCGAAAGCCGATCGCCCGGTCGATCGCCTGCCACGCCGAGACCCAGCCGCTCAGGTAGCCGGGGTTGATCAACTGATAGGCGACGAAGCCGGCCGCCCAGGCTCCGAGCATGCCGACGCGGCGGCGGCTCACCGACGAGAGATCCCAGCGGCCCCGCGAGACCCCGAAGAAGTCGGCGACGACGACGCCGAAGAGGGGGACGAAGATCGAGCCCAGCAAGATGAGGAAGTTCTCGTAGTCGTTGATATTGAGCCAAAGCGCCATGGCGGTCGCACTGGCGCTGATTGCCAGCGCGAGGACGCGGCGGTCCCAGAGCGGCCGGAGATTCTGGATCGACACGGCGGTCGAGTAAACGTTGGCGAAGCTCTGGTCGAGCTCGCGTGCCGACAGCACCGCGAAGCACGCCGCGCCGAGCGGCACGGCGATGAAGGCGCCGTAGATGTCGTTCGGCGTCCGGGCGACCGTGAGCAAGGTGAGGAGGCCGATGACGTAGCACAGCGTCTGGGTGACGCCGTAGCCGACGAGGGCGCCGAGCACCGTCGCGCGCCCGCTCTTTGAGTGGCGGGTGTAGTCGGCGGCGAGCGGCGCGAAGGAGATCGCCGCGCCGACCACGGTGTCGGTGGCCACCCAGAACCCGCTCCAGGTGCCGTGGTCGAAGGCCGGCAGCGGATGGCGCAACATCTCGATCAGCAGGTAGGTGACGACCACGAGGACGAGCGCGGTGGCATAGCGGCGCAGGACCCGGATGGCGCCGAGCGGCCGGATCGTGAGCCCAGCGGTGAGCACCCCGCCGATCACGACATAGCCCGGGCGGGGAAGCCCGGGGGCGAGGCGGTGCGCCGCCGTGGCGATGGTGACGAGCTCGAACACTCCCCAGCCGATGCACTGCACGATGTTGGCGATGGTGGGGACGTAGGAGAGCCGCGCACCGAAGGCCCCCCGCAACAAGACCATCGCTGGGGCGCCGGTGCGCGTCCCGGGCAGGCCTGAGTAGGCGACGCCGAGCGTTCCGAGCACGGTGCCCACCACGATTGCCGCCAAGGCGGCGGCGAGCGAGAGGGTCGGCGTGCCGGTGCCGTTCGGCTGGAGCACGAAGATTGCCCCGGTGAAGCCGAGGAGGCTGATGCCGAGGTTGCCCCACAGGCCGAGCTGGTCGAGCAGCCCGAGCGCCTGCGGCACCGGCTCGGCGAGCGTGGGGGGCACCTCCGCGTGCCGATCGGCGGTCACGGTGGTGAAGACTTCGGTCGAATCGGTGGCCATGGCCCCTCTCCCTACGCCGGCATTATCCGGTCAGGTTCGAACGGTCGGCGGCACTTGACCCCTCGGCCAGCCGCCCTCTCAGCCCGGTTTCGCCCGAGCTCCCGTGTTCGGCTTCACCCTAGCGGCAGTTCCCGGCCGCGGCGCAAGCCCGAGCCGGCGCCACGGGGGAATGACGCCCGGCCGCCGCCTCGGGCCTCCTAGGCTCTGGGTGTGGCCCGCGAGCACGTCGAGGAGCCCATGCGGGCGATGGTCGGTGAGCCGAACGCGCTTCCCGCCGACGCGGAGCTCGACTGGCTCTGGCTCGCCCTCGAGTCCGGGCCCCAGCTGGCCACCTTGTTCCGAGGGCCCGAGCACACGCTCGTCTACCAGAACGCCCGCAGTGTCGCCCGCTACGGACGCCGCCCGGTCGGCCTGGCGGCACCGCTGGCCTTTCCCGAGCACCCGCGCCTCGTCGCGCTGCTCGAGGAGGTCTGGGAACGCGCCGAGGCCGTCGTCGCCCACCAGGATCCCGTGACGCTGGCGGACGCCGGCGGCACGCGCCGTGCCGTCTTCGACACCGTGTGCTCGCCGGTGCACGACCACGAGGGGCCGTGGGGGGTGCTGATCCAGGCCGCCGAGGTCCCGCCCGAGCACCCGGCGCGCGACAACGTGCGCGACGCGGCGACGCTTGCGCTCGCGAGCGCCGAGCTGTGGGAGACGCTCGAGCCCGACCAGGTGGCGCTCACGATCGCCCGCCTGGCGAGCGAGGTCTTCGAGGGGTGGTGCGTCGTCGATCGCTGGCGGGCTGACGGCGCGCTGCACCGCGTGGGCCGCCACGTCGATCCCGAGTGCCAGCCGCTCTTGGACCGCTTGTTGGGCTTCCCGCCGGCGTCCGGGCGCGGCGGAGAGAGCGTGGCGATGAAGGTGGCGCGCTCTGGCCGCTCGGTCCTCGGGCGCTACGAGCCGTCCGTGCTCGCCGCCGGCGCGGTGAACGAGGAGCACGCCGAGCTGCTCGCGGTGCTCGGTCCGACGGCATACCTGATCGTGCCCATCGAGACCGGGCCACGGCGCCTCGGGGCCCTCTCGCTCATCCGCCCGCCTGCGGGGGGCGACTTCTCGCCGCACGACATGCACCTTGCCCGCCAGTTCGCCGAGCGGGCGGCGATCGCGCTCAGCCACGCCCAGGACTACGACGAGCAGCGCCAGGCGATCCTCACCTTGCAGCGCAACGTCTTGCCCCAGGCGCCGCCTCGCGTGCCCGGCCTCGAGGTCGCGGTGCGCTACCGGGCAGCCGGGAGCGGCTCGCGCATCGGCGGCGACTGGTACGACGTCTTCCCGCTCGGCGAGGGCTCCCTCGGCATCGTCGTCGGGGATGTTCAGGGCCACGACCTCGCCGCCGCTGCGGCGATGGGCCAGATCCGAAGCGTCGTGCACAGCCACGCCCGTGCGGGCCTGCCGACCGCCGAGGTGGCGGCGCACGCCAACGCCTTTGCCTGCGAGCAGGTGGACGAGCGGCTGGTGACGGTGGCGCTCGCCCAGGTCTTCCCCCGCGAGCGGCTCATGATCTGGACCCGTGCCGGGCACGTGCCGAGCGTGACGGTTGCGGGCGGGCGCGCCGAGGTCCACGACCGCGGCGGCTGCCTGCCACTCGGTATCGACCGATCGGCGACCTTCCTCGAGCACACGACGCGCCTCGCTGCGCACTCGGTGACGGCGATCTTCAGCGACGGGCTCGTCGAGACGCCGACGCGGTCGGTCGACGCGGGCACCGATCAGCTCATCGCGCTGTTGCACGAGCACGGTCACCTGCCGATCCACGCGCTGGCGGACCGGGTCATCACCGAGATGCTCTCGGGCGAGCGGAGCGGCGACGACGTCGCCCTCGTCCTCTTCCGTCTCGTCCCCGAGGATCCCGGGCCCGCGCGGACGCTCGAGCGCCGCCTCTTACCGACCGCAGCGAGCAGCACCGTCGCCCGTCACTACCTCTCGGCAGTGCTCGAGCAGTGGGGGGTCGGCGGCGAGTGCGCGAGCACCGCCGCGCTGCTCGTCACCGAGCTCGTGAGCAATGCGGTGCGCCACAGCACGGGGGAGATCGTGCTGCGCGCCCAGCTCGGCGAGCGGCTTCGGGTCAGCGTCTATGACGAGAGCTACCGCCTGCCGCTGTTGCGCGAGACCGGCCCCGACGACACCGCCGGCCGGGGGCTGCAGCTCGTCGAGTGCCTGTCGGCTGCCTGGGGCGTGGACTCGGAGCGGACCGGCAAGTCCGTGTGGTTCGAGCTGGAGCACGGCGCGAGCTGATCGCCCGCGGCGTCACTTGGGGTCGCGGCGCATCATCATCGCCTCCCGTGCGGGCGATCTCGCGCCCGCGGGCGCGCCGGGACGGACATGACGTCGAGGCGCTGAGCAGCACCGGTGCTGGGATGCGCTGGACGGCCTCGGCGAGGCGCCGGGCGACGAGGCGCGCCCGGCTTCAGCTCGGACCCGAGATGCGCCGCGAGCCCCCGCTCGCCGACGCGGCCTCAGCTGACGGCGCCGGATCGTATTGCAGCTGGTGAGCGACCTCTCGGGCGCGCTCGGCGCCTGTCAGCCGGTCGACGAGGTGCAGCGCCAGGTCGATCCCGGCGCTGATGCCCGAGCTCGTGACGACGTCGCCGTCGTCGACACAGCGCGCCGGCTCGTGAACGATGATGGTCGGGTCGCTCGCTGCCGGAAGCGCGAGCGCGCTCCAGTGCATGGTCGCTCTTCTGCCGGCGAGGAGCCCGGCAGCCTGTCCCGTCGCTTTCGCCAGGAGCTCGACATGTCGGCGATGCAGTGGCTGGCGGCCCAGCGCCTCGCCGAGGCGCGGCGGCTCCTCGAGTCGAGCGACTGCTCGATCGGAGAGCTTGTCCGGCGCAGCGGGCTCGGCACCCCGGCCAACCTGCGCGCCGTGCTGCGCCACGACGCCGCTCTCACGCCGAGCGCATAGCGCGCCGCCTTCTGCCGCACGAGCGCCCCGGTGCCCGCGCGATCGGCGCGCCGAGCGCGGTGATGGGCGGCCGGGAGGGCTCAGCCCGGCGCCGAGCGCGCCGCGCGCAGGCGGACCGCCACGAGCGCCACGTCGTCCTCGGGACGCTCGGGCAGCATCTCGGCGAGCAGTTGGTCGCAGAGCTTTTCGAGGTCCACGTCGGCCATCTCGCACAACAGCGCGCGGAGGCGCTCGACGCCCACCTCGAGCGACTGGGTCCGGCTCTCGACGAGGCCGTCGGTGTAGAGGAGCACGGTCGCCGGCAGCGCGAGCTCGACGACGTGCTCGCGCCGTGGCGCCCCCGAGAGCACCCCGAGCAGGACGTCCGGCGGCCCGTCGGCGAGGACCGTCGCCGCGCCGTCGGGATCGATCGTGAGCGGGGGCGGGTGGCCGGCATTCGACCAGCGCAGCGCCACGGCCTCGGGGCACTCGCCGATCGGCTCGAGGCGCGCCATGACCGCCGTGGCGGTGGTGGTCACCCGCAGCGTGTGCATGACCCGCTCGACGTCGGTGAGCACCGCGGCCGGTCCGGCCTCGCCGAGCGCGGCGATCGCCCGCAGCAAGGTGCGCGCCTGGCCCATCGCCGCCGCGGCGTCGAGGTCGTGGCCCATGACGTCGCCGATTGCCAGCACCACCGAGCCATCGGGCTGCAAGAACGCGTCGTACCAGTCGCCGCCGACCTGGTGGGCCTGGGCAGCGGGGGCGTAGCGCACGGCGATCTGGAGCTGCTCGACGTTGGGCGGCTCGGTCAGCATCGAGCGCTGCAGGCTCTCGGCCACCTCGCGCTGTTGGCGGTAGAGGCGGGCGCGGTCGAGCACGATCCCGGCGCGCGCCGCGACGTCCCGGCCGAGCTCGATGTCCTCGTCGCTGAACGCGCCGCGCGCCGCGCCGTTGCACAGCGTCAGCATCCCGATGGTGTGCTCCCGGCCACGCAGCGGATAGACGGCGATCGAGTACGGCGCGAGCTGCCGGAGCAGCTGGCGCGCCTCACCGGCCTGGATCAACGGGGCGTAGCGCTCGGTGGCATCGGGCGGGACGAGCTGCAGCTCTGAGGACTCGATCGCCCCGGCCACGATGGAGTCGTCCACCAGCGCGTCGAGGCGCAGCTCGGCGTAGCGCTGGGCGACCGGACGCTGGGCGGGATCGGCGTGCCAGGCCCGCGTCTCGTTGAGGCCGTGGCGCCGCCCCGGCTGCTTGGCGTCGTCGATCAAGGTGACCATCGCCCAGTCCGCGAGCGCCGGGACCACCAGCCGGGCGAGGGCGTCCATCGCGTCCTCGGCGTCGACCGTGGCCGCCAGCTCCTCGGTCACGCGCCCGAGCAGCCCGGCGCGGCTGATCGCCCGCTCGGCCCGCTCGTGGGCTCGGCGCCGCTCGGTGATGTCGAGGAAGTAGACGGCGAGACCCTCGGGGTGCGGCCAGGCGCGCACCTCGTACCACGCGTTCAAGGGCTCGGGGTAGTAGGCGTCGAAGGCGACGGGCTCGCCCGAGGCCACGGCGTGGCGGTAGAAGGTCTCGAAGTCCGAGCCGAGCGCGGCCGGGAAGAGCTCCCAGATCACATCGCCGATCAAGGCGCCGGCGGACCGTCCGAGCACCCGCTCGGCCTCGGCGTTGACGTAGCTGAAGCGCCACTGCTGGTCGAGGGCGAAGAAGGCCGTCGACATCGAGTCCATCACCCGGGCGATGCGCGCCTCGCCGTCGCGCCGCGCGGTCGTGTCGTGCGCGGCGCCGATCAGCCGGAGTGGCTCGCCGTCCCCGCCGCCTTGCACCTGCCCCCGCGCTGCGATCCAGCGGATGGCCCCGCCCGGCAGCACGACCCGGTACTCGGCCTCGTACGCGCCACGCCCGTCGATCGCTTCCTGCAAGAGCGCGCGGACACGCTCGCGGTCGGCAGGGTGCAGCCGCTCGAAGAAGGCGGACATCGGCTGGAAGCGATCGCTTGGATCCAGGCCGAACATCTCGAGCAGGCGATCGTCCCAGTGCAGGCGGTCGCTTGCGAGGTCCCAGTCGAAGGTGCCGATGCCGGCGGCGCTGATCGCGAGCTCGAAGATGACGCGCTCTGCGGTGTGGTCGGGGCGCCCGCTGCCCGCCTCGGGCTGCTCGCTCACCGGCCGCGCCGGCGTCGCTTTGTTCCCCGGGGGGCATGGCCGTTCGTGCCTCGGGGATCCATCGGGTCAGCCTAACGAACACGCCGGGGCGGGGCGGTACCGACGCTCAGGTTTGGCGGGCCGAGGGCCTCCAACCAGGTGGCCACGCGCTCGGCGGCGAGCCCCTCGCGCCGACGAAGCCCGTGGTCGCCGCCGGCGATCACCTCATGGGTGACCGGGCCGGGGATGGCGCGCACCGCCTCGGAGAGCTCGGCTGGCGTGGCGAAGGCATCCCGGTCGCCCGACACGAACAGGCAGGGGAGCAAGAGCGCCGGGAAGTGTTCGCTGCGCAGCCGATCGGCCCGGCCGGGCGGGTGCAGGGGATAGCTGACGAGGACCAGCGCGGCGGCCGGCAAGCCGGCCGCGACCGCCATCGAGCAGATGCGCCCGCCCATCGAGCGGCCGCCGAGCGCGATCGCGTCCGCGCTGACGCCGAGCTCGGCCGCGAGCCCTTGGGCGGCGCGCTCCACGGTTTCGATGAGCACCGCCGGCCGATCCGGCGCGCGCCGGCCGGCGAGTCGGTAGGGGAAATCGATGCGGGCCACCGCGATCCCGAGGGGGGCCGCGCCGGCCTCGAGGGCGAGCAGGCCGGGATGGTCGCGTCCGGCCCCGGCGCCGGGCGCGAGCACGAGGCCGGCCGGCCGGCGGGGGGCGGGGCGGCGGGCCATGGCCAAAGCATGGCAAAGCCGACGACGCGGTGGGAGCCCGCCACGCTGCTCGCCCGGCGGGCTCCTAGCATCGTCAAGATGGCCGAGCTGAGCGGGATCCGGGCCGTGGTCACGGGCGCCACGAGCGGACTTGGCGAGGCGATGGCGCGAGCCCTGCTGCTCGCCGGCGCGACCGTCGCCGTGGCGGCCCGGCCGAGCGCGCGCCTCGACGCGGTCTGCTCCGAGCTCTCGGCGACGGCACCGGGGCGCTGCGTTGCTGCCGCCATGGACGTGCGCGACGCCGACAGCGTGGCGCGCATCGCCGACGAGCTGCTGGGCCGGCTGGGCGGCGTCGATCTCGTGGTCAACAACGCCGGCATCGGGATGCGCACGGTCAACCCGCGCTTTTTCGACGCGCCCGAGCCCTTCTTCTCCGTCGAGCCGGCGTCCTTTGCCGATGTGATCGCGACCAACCTCACGGGCTACTTCCACGTGGCGCGCGCCTTCGCGCCGGCGATGGCGGCGGCCGGGTCGGGGCGCATCGTGAACGTGACAATGAACCACGAGACGATGCGGCGGCGCGGCTTCGTCCCCTACGGCCCCTCCCGGGCGGGCGCGGAGTCGCTCAGCTTGATCATGACCGAGGACCTGCGTCCCCACGGCGTGCAGGTCAACCTGCTGGCGCCGGGTGGGGCGACGCGCACCGGGATGATCCCTGACGACGTGGCGCCCCGGCGCCAGCTGCTCGACCCCGCGATCATGGGCCCACCGATCGTCTTCCTCGCCAGCGACGAGGCCGCCGGGCTCACCGGAGCGCGCCTTGTGGCGAGCGAGTTCACCACCTTCTTGGCCGAGTTCCGCGCTCAGCGCACCGCCAGCTCATAGAGGGCGATGGCCGCCGCAGTGGCGACGTTGAGCGAGTCCACGCCCGGCGCCATCGGGATGGCGACCACGAGGTCCGCGCGCTCGAGCACGGCCGGCGACAGGCCGGGCCCCTCGGCTCCGACGGCGAGCGCGATGCCGGCATGCCGGCAACGGCGCACGGCGAGCTCGGCGAGGCCGGGGCTCGCCGCGCCGGGCTGGCGGTGCGCCGGCGCGGGCGGTGCGAGCGCGACGACGGCGATGTCGTGGCGCCTCAGCAGCGACAGGCCGTCGGGCCACGGCTCGAGGCGCGCGAAGGGCACCGAGCAGACATGGCCGAGCGAGACGCGTACCGAGCGGCGGTAGAGCGGGTCCGCGCAGGTCGGATCGAGCAGCACGGCGCTCGCCCCAAAGGCCGCGGCGTTGCGGAAGAGGGCGCCGAGGTTCTCGTGGTCGTTGAGTCCCTCGGCGAGGACCAACCGAGCGGGCGCAGGGCCGGCGGCCGCCTCGGCGACGAGCTCGGCGAACCGGCGCGGGGTAGGCCGGCGCGCCGTGGCCACGACGCCGCGATGCAGCGGGAAGCCGACGGTCGCGGCGATGACCGGCTGCGACGCCAGGTAGATCGGCGCCCCGGTCGCTGACAGGGCGTCGATGAGGCCGGAGAGCGCGCCGGCCCGCCGGTCCTCGACGAGCAGTGAACAGAACTCGATTCCGGCCGCCAACGCGTTCGCCACCGCGAGGCGGCCTTCGATGGTGAAGATGCCGCCGCCCTGCTCGATCACGGCGCGCGCGGCGGGGTCTTTCAGGCGACGATAGTCGCCGAGGCGCTCGTCGCCGGGATCCTCGATGGCCAGCAGCGGCCCCGGCGGCCGCGCCGGCTCAGGAGCCAAGGGCGGCGTCGATCGCCGCCAGGACCTCGGCGGCATCCGGCTCGACGCGAGGACGAAAGCGCGCGATCTGGCCGCTCGGCGCGACGAGGAACTTCTCGAAGTTCCACTGGATGTCGCCGGCCTCGCCCTCGGCATCGGGTACGGCGGTGAGGTGCTGGTAGAGCGGGTGGCGCCCCGGCCCGTTCACCTCGATCTTCTCGGTCATCGGGAAGGTGACGCCGTAGGTCGTCGAGCAGAACGTGGCGATCTCCTCGGGGCTTCCCGGCTCTTGGTCGCCGAACTGGTTGCAGGGCACCCCGAGGACCGTGAGGCCGCGCTCGCCGTAGCGCTCGTGCAGCTCCTCGAGCCCCCGGTACTGCGGCGTGAGCCCGCAGCGCGAGGCGACGTTGACGATCAGCAGCGCCCGGTCGCGCAGCGCCGCGAGGTCCATCGGCGCGCCGTCGAGCGCGTGGATGTCGGTGCCGAAGATGCCGTCGAGGTCAGGTGGGGTCACGCGGGCGAGCATAGGGCGGTGCGGCGCCGCTGACACCGGGCGACAGGCTGGGCTGTCTAGCCTGAGCCCATGAGCCGCGCAGCACACCGGCGCGGGCGCGAGGTGCCGTCGCCGTGGTGGTCGGCCAGCGAGCTCGTGCTGGGCATCGGCCTGCTCGCCGGCGCCGCGCTGGCGGGCTACCTGCTCGCCAAGCATCCCGAGGAGAACCGCCTCGACGCCGCCGGCTTCTGGCGCCTGGCGGCCGACCCGACCTCGCGCCTGGCGAACGACCTCGTCAAGCTCGGCTCGCTCGACGGCCTGCTCGTGGGGGTCGCGCTGTCCTTCCTCGTGGCGATCTGGCGGGACTGGGTGCGCGCCCTCGCCTGCGCGGCGGCGCCGATCGCGGCGGTGCTCGTCACCGAGCGGGTCGCCAAGCCGATGGTGGGCCGAGCCATCGGGAGCGGGGGCTACACCTACCCCTCCGGCACGATCACGGCCGTCGCGGCGGTCGCTGCCGCCTTGTACGTGGTGGCGCCGCGCCTGCTCCGACCGCTGGTCGGCCTGGTTGCGCTGGCCGGACTGGTCGGCACCGGTTGGGCCGTGCTCGTGTTGCGCTGGCACTATCCGACCGACGTCATCGGCGGCGTGCTCGTCGGCTGCGGCGCCGTCTTTGTGATCGACGCCGCCGCGCACCTCATGGCCTACGGCCTCGGCTGGCGGCGACACCGGCCGGTGGCGCTCGTGCACCCGCCGCTCGAAGAGACCGTGCAGGCGCGCTGATCTGGGCCGTGCACGACCTCGCACCACCGGTCCAGCCGTGCGCGGGCGGCGTTCCCTATCGGTGTTGGAGGGGCGCGATCGGCCCGCTGTGCCGGGCGGGGTGCGCGGCGCCGGGCCTGGCGCGCTCGACAGGGGCCGGTGCAAGGTAGTAGGCCCGGCCTATGGACTACACCCATCTTGGACGTTCGGGGCTGAGCGTCAGCCGCATCTGCCTTGGCACGATGAATTTCGGCCCGCTCACGAGCGAGGACGACTCGCACGCCATCATGGACGCGGCGCATGATGCCGGGATCAATTTTTTCGACACCGCGAACCGCTACGGCGGCGAGCTCGGCCCGGGCGCGACCGAGCAGATCATCGGCCGCTACTTCGCCAAGGGCGGCGGTCGGCGCGAGAAGACGGTGCTCGCCACCAAGCTGTACGGGGCGATGGGGCAGTGGCCGAATGAGTCCAAGCTCTCGGCGCTCAACATCCGCCGGGCACTCGATGCGAGCCTGAAGCGCCTGCAGACCGACTACATCGATCTCTACCAGTTCCACCACATCGACCGCGAGACGCCCTGGGAGGAGATCTGGCAGGCGATCGAGGTCGCAGTCGCGCAGGGCAAGATCCTCTATGTCGGCAGCAGCAACTTCGCCGGCTGGCACCTCGCCGAGGCGCAGGCTGAGGCCGCCAAGCGCAACGACACGGGCCTCGTCAGCGAGCAGTCGATCTACAACCTCGTCGTGCGCGAGGTCGAGCTCGAGGTCCTGCCGGCGGCCGAGCACCTCGGCATCGGGGTCATCCCATGGTCACCGCTGCAGGGCGGGCTCCTCGGTGGCGTGCTGCGCAAGCAGCGCGAGGGCAAGCGGCGCCTCGAGGGCCGCGCCGCGGAGACCGTCGAGCGCATGCGGCCCCAGATCGAGGCGTACGAGGACTACTGCGCCGAGCTCGGCCACGAGCCGGGCGACGTGGCCCTCGCCTGGCTGCTCCACCAGCCGGCGGTGACCGCGCCGATCGTCGGACCGCGCACCCGCGAGCACCTCGACGCGGCGCTTCGCGCCCTCACCGTGCGCCTCGAGCCCGCCGCACTGGAGCGCCTGAACGAGATCTTCCCCGGCTACCGCACGGCCCCCGAGCACTACGCCTGGTGAGCCGGTGACGGCGGCGACGTCTCGGGGGCAAGCCGTTCGGCTTGAGCCGGTGGCACTGGGGGCGATCAGGAGCTGATCGAGCCCCGGTGCCACCGCTGGTCACGGCCGGGCGCTGGTGGTGCCGGCGCCGGCGACTCGCACCGAGGGCTCGATCCGCTGCTCGCTGCGCAGCGAGTTGGCGATGAAGCACTCGCGATGGGCGACCTCGACGAGGTGGAGCACGCGCTCGACGCTCGTGCCGGGCGCCACGGTGATGCGCGGGCGCAAGATGATCGCGTTGAGGTGCATCGGACCCTCCTCATCGCGCATCTCGGCCTCGGCGTCGTCACGGTAGGCGAGCACGGTGACCCGGGCGCGCGCCGCGGCGGCGAGGAAGCTCAACAGCTGGCAGGAGGCGGCTGCCGCAAGGAGCAGCTGCTCGGGGTTGAGCTGCATGGCGTCGCCGCGAAAGGCCGGGTCGGCGGAGCAGTCGAGGTGCTGGCCCTCGATCACCACCTCATGGTTGCGGTCGTAGTGCTCATAGCCGCCCGCCGTCGAGCCGCTCCAGCTGCACCGGGCGCGGTAGTGGTGGGTGTGCAGCGGTGGGTGCAGGGTGTCCATCGCGCCGCCTCAGCGCTCGGCGCGGCGGCGCCGCGAGCGCGCGATCGCGAGGATGGCGAGCGCCGCGACGAGCAGCACCGCCACGTTGGCCCCCGAGCTGGCCGCGCCGGCGAGGACGAAGGCCCACAGGACGAGCGCGCCCCCGCCGATCGCCGCCACCGGCCAACGCGACGAGCGCATCGGTGGCGGGCCCGCCGCGCGACTGGGCGGCGGAAGGTCGGCGGTCAGCGTGGCGAGCTCGTGGCGATGGCGAGCGCGCAGCGCGGCGTCGATGCGCTGGCGCCCCTCGTCGATGCCGAGCCGCCCCTCGGCGATCGCCTCGGACAGCTGACCGGCGGTGGCGTCGCGCTCGGCGTCCGAGGCGAGGATCGGCCCGGCCGTCGAGGTGGTGCGTGCGTGGGGGAGCGGTGCGGGCACGGCGGGGCGCTGCGGGCGCCGCCGGCGCAGCGCCAGGATCAGCGCCACGAACAAGAGCACGAGCCCGGCGCGTGACACGAGCGCCGCCAGCCAGAACAGGGGCAGCTCGTGCATGCCTATCGTCCCTGCTCCGGCGAAGGCTCCGGGCAACGCGCACCTCCCTGCCGTCTTGCTGGTGAGTTCGATGCTACGCGCGACGCGTGTTCATCGCGCCGTCCGGCGGGAGAATTCCTCGCTCAGTCGAAGGCGACGATGCGGAGCCGGATGGTCGCCTCGAGCTTGTTGAGGCCGTCGAGGAGGTCCTCGGGGGGCTCGGTGGCCACGTCGGTGATGACGTAGCCGGTGTGGGCGTGGGTGCCGAGGAACTGGCCCTCGACGTTGATGCCGTGCTGGGCGACGAGCGAGTTGATGTCGGCGAGCGCCCCCGGGACGTTGCGGTGGATGTAGAGGATGCGCCAGCCGCCCGCGGGAGCCGGCAGGTCGAGGTTGGGCAGGTTCACCGACAGCGAGGTGACGCCCTCGGTGAGATAGCGCGCGACCTTGGTGCCGACGAAGGCGCCGATGTCTTGCTGGGCCTCCTCGGTCGACCCGCCGACGTGGGGTGTGAGGATGACGTTCGGCAGGCCGCGCAGCTCCGAGACGAAGGGCTCGTCGCTGCTCGCGGGCTCTTTGGGGAAGACATCGACGGCGGCGCCGGCGAGCCGCCCGGACTCGAGCTCGGCCTTCAAGGCGCCGTGGTCGACGATGAAGCCGCGCGAGAGGTTCAAGAAGATGGCGCCCTCGCGCATCTTCGCGAACTGCTCGGCGCCGAACATCATCCGGTTCTCGGGGCGCCCGTCGACGTGCAAGGTGACGATGTCCGCCCACTCCAACAGCTCGTCCATCGAGCCGAAGGCGCGTGCGTTGCCGAGCGCCAGCTTGTCGGTGGTGTCGTAGAACGCGACGCGCATGCCGAGGTTCTCGGCGATCACCGAGAGCTGGCTCCCGATGTTGCCGTAGCCGATGATGCCGAGGCGCCGTCCACGGATCTCGTGGCTGCCGTTGGCGGACTTGTCCCACACCCCGGCGTGCATCTGGGTGTTCTTCTCACTGAGGCGCCGGGTGAGGGCGATCATCTCCGAGATCGCCAGTTCGACAACGCTGCGGGTGTTGGAGAACGGGGCGTTGAAGACCGCGACGCCGCGCTCGGAGGCGGCCGCGAGGTCGATCTGGTTGGTGCCGATGCAGAAGGCGCCGATTCCGAGCAGGTCCGGGGCGGCGTCGAGGACCGCCTCGGTGACATGGGTACGAGACCGGATCCCGAGCAGGTGGACCCCGGCGAGCCGTTCGACGAGCTCGCCCTCGCTCAGCGCCTTCTTTAGCGTCTCGACCTCGACTCCGGCGGACTGCAGCACGGGGACGGCGTCGGGATGGATGTTCTCAACGAGCAGGGCGCGCACGGCGCCAGGCTAGCTTGCGGTGCTGTGGCCACCGTCCCCGCCGTGGTGTTGGCACGCGAGCTGAGACGGTAAGCTCGTCTCGGTGTCTGAAGACGCCCAGCCTCCTAGTAGCAGCCCACACGTCTTGCACCTGTCCTGCGTGCTCGGCGGCGACGTGCTCACGCCGGAAGGCCGACGGGTCGGCGAGCTCGTCGACTTGATCGTCGGCATCGAGTCGGTCGGCTACCCGCCGGTGTCGGGGCTCGTCGTCAAGATCGACGACGAGGACCGCTTCATCCACGTCGACCTGCTCGCCTCGTTGAGCTGCGAGGAGATCCTGCTTTCCGGCGACCCCGAGCCGCTCGAGGCCTTCGAGCGCCGTCCCGGCGAGGTGCTGCTGTCCCGCGACCTGGCGGCGCGCCACCTCATCCACATCCACAGCGGGCGGCTCGTGCGGGCGAACGAGATCGAGCTCGCCGACATCCGAGGCCGTTGGGAGGTGATCGGGGTCGACCCCTCGGCCCGGCCCGTCTACCGTCGGCTGCTGCCGCGCTCGCTGCGCAAGCGCGTCCGTCCGGCGGGCGTGATCGACTGGGCCGACATCCAGCCCTTCGTCGCCCATGTACCGACGGCTCGCCTGCAGATCCCGTTCCGAAAGCTCGCCCGGCTGCACCCCGCGCAGCTGGCGGACCTCGTCGAGGCGGCCTCGCACGAAGAGGGCGAGGAGATCATCCGCGCCGTGGGCGCCGACCGCGAGCTCGAGGCGGACGTCTTTGAGGAGCTCGAGCCCGAGCGCCAGATCGAGTTCCTCGAGGCGCGCTCGGACGAGGAGGCGGCGCGCCTGCTCGCCCGGATGGCGCCCGACGACGCCGTCGACCTGCTGACCGAGCTCGCCCAGGAGCGCCGCCTGCCGATCCTCCAGCAGATGCCGCCGAGCAAGCAGCGCAAGCTGTGGAAGCTGCTCAACTACCACCCCCAGACGGCAGGCGGATTGATGAACCCGGACTTCGTGGAGGTGCCCTCGACCGCCACGGTCGCCGACGGGCTGAGCGCGGTGCGCGCCTCGGACGCGCCGCCGGAGGCCTCGGGCGTGGTCTATGTCACCGACACCGCCGGCCGCCTGTGCGGCACGGCGCTCGTGGTCGATCTGCTGCGCGCCAACCCCGGGGCCAGCGTCTCGACCCTGTCGCGTACCGATCCCGCTGCGCTGGCGCCCGACGCGGACCTGCACGAGGTGGTCCGCAAGATGACGGACTACAACCTCGCCGTCGCGCCGGTGATCGACGCCGAAGGCAAGATGCTCGGACAGATCACGGTCGACGACGTGCTCGAGGAGATGCTGCCGGCCGGGTGGCGGCGCCAGTACGGGATGGCAGCCCCGGATTGATGCGGGGTAGTATCCGCCGGTAAGGCAGTCGCACCTCGTTCGGTGAGGCGGCTGTCCGGACAGAGGCCGCTGACCCCACCTGTCGAGAGACACTCCGGGTCAGAACAGTTCACCCCGGACTAAGGGGCGAAACGAAGCGGCTGGGCTTTCGCCCTACGCCGGGCAGCGCCAAAGCTCTGACGAGAAGGGGTGCAGACCGGGGCTCGCCCCGGTACGGGTCCGGTTGCCCTCCGGACGCGCGCCCCTCCCTGCGCCTGCACCGTGGGCAGCAGATTGGAGCACCGCTGAGCGCCGAGAGAGGGACCCCTCACCAACCGCTGGCGCTCGCGCGCGCTCACCACCGGGTGACCTAGCCGGTCCTTGGGCAACGCGGGCGCCAACGTCGCCAGGCGTCATCGCCCGTAAAAGGACCGGACATGGCCGAGCAGCTCTTCGACGGAGACGAAGCGCACCGCGGGGACATTCGCGGCGCGTTCGGCAGAATCAGCGAACAGGACCTGGGAAGCCGCCGGACCTGGCGCGCCCGCTTGCTCACCCTGGCGGCAATCATCGGTCCTGGCATCATCGTGATGGTCGGCGACAACGACGCCGGCGGGGTGGCGACCTACTCCCAGGCCGGGCAGAACTACGGCGTGAGCCTCCTTTGGGTGCTCTTGTTGCTGATCCCCGTGCTCGTCGTCAACCAGGAGATGGTCGTGCGCCTCGGCGCGGTGACCGGGGTGGGCCACGCCCGGCTGATCCGTGAGCGCTTCGGGCGCTTTTGGGCCTGGTTCTCCGTCGGCGACCTGTTCGTGCTCGACTTCTTGACGATCGTCACCGAGTTCATCGGGGTCGACCTCTCTCTCGGCTACTTCGGCGTCAGCCGCTACGTCTCGGTGCCGATCGCCGCGGCCGGCCTCGTGGCGATCACCGCCAGCGGAAGCTTCGAGCGCTGGGAACGCTTCATGATGGTGTTCGTCGCCGCCAACTTCCTCGTCATCCCGCTCGCGGTGATGGCCCGTCCCCGGGGCGGCCCGATCGTCCACCACCTCTTCGTCCCCGGCATCGCCGGCGGGCTCGACTCGACCTCGGCGCTGTTGATCATCGCGATCGTCGGCACGACGGTTGCGCCCTGGCAGTTGTTCTTCCAGCAGTCGAACATCATCGACAAGCGCATCACCCCCCGGTGGATCAACTACGAGCGCGCCGACACCGTGATCGGCTCGATCGTCACGGTCATCGGCGCCGGAGCGATGATCTCCGCCTGCGCGTTCGCACTCGGCCACAGCCACTTCGCCGGCCAGTTCACCAACGCCGGCGGCGTGGCGAGGGCGATCGGCCAGCGCCTCGGCGCGGTGGCGGGCGCCTTCTACGCCGTCGTCCTCCTCAACGCCTCGCTCATCGGGGCGGCCGCCGTCACCCTCGGCACGAGCTATGCCTTTGGCGACATCTTCGGCACCAAGCACTCGCTGCACCGCAAGGCGAGCGAGTCGATCGGCTTCTACGCCATGTTTGCCGGCCTGGTCGCCTGCGCCGCGGGCATCGTCTTGATCCCCCACGCGCCGCTCGGGGTGATCACGACGGCGGTGCAGGCCCTGGCGGGCGTGCTGCTGCCCTCGGCATCAGTCTTCTTGCTGATGTTGTGTAATGACAAGGAGGTGCTGGGGCCCTGGGTCAACAAGATGTGGCTGAATGCCGTGGCAGCCCTCATCATCGGGGTGCTTATCGTCTTGTCCTTGATCCTCGTGATCACGACGATCTTCACGACCGTCGACGTCCGCCTGCTGCTGGTCACGCTTGGCGGGGCGCTCGGTGTCGTGCTCGTCGTGGCCGGATCGCTGACCGCGCTGCGCCGCCGCGGCGCGTCCGTGCCGGCTCCGAGCGAGCCAGTGCGGCGCGAGACCTGGCGCATGCCGCCGCTCGCGCTGCTCGGACGGCCGCCGTGGACGCGGGCGCGACTTTGGACGATGTGGAGCCTGCGCGGCTACCTCGTCGTGGCGGTCGGGCTGCTGCTCGTGAAGGCCGTCGAGCTCTCGACCGGCCATCGCGCCTGAGCGCTGCTCAGCGCGCGACCTCGCGCACCTTGCCGGTCTCGACCTCATAGAGCACCGCGCGCACCGACAGGCGCGACAAGAGCGGGTGGGACGCGATCCGCTCGGCGCTCGCTCGCAGGTCCGCCTCGAGGTCATCAAAGGCGCCGAGTGAGAAGTCCACGGTGGCACCACCGGAGCGCTCCTCGATCTGCGCGATCGCGCCCGCCTCGTCCATTCCGGCCATCGCGCAGCGGCTGTGGTGCATCAACAGGACCTCTTGCGCGCCGAGGAGGTGGTGCGAGAGCGTGAGCGAGCGCAGCACGTCCTCGGTGACGACCCCGCCGGCGTTGCGCAGCACGTGGGCGTCGCCCTCGTGCAGGCCGAGTGCCGCGGCCGGGTCGATGCGCGCGTCCATGCAGGTGACGACGACGACGCGCCGTGCCGGCTCGGCAGGGAGGTCGCCCTTGTCGAAACCCGTGCTGTAGCGCTCGTTGTTCGCGAGCAACGCGTCAGTCTCGCCCATTGTTCCTCCATTTCCCATCGGATTAGTAGATATAGTGCGGAGCGTGTCCCTCGACCTGAGCGCGCTCATCGCCGCCGCGGCCGTGGGGGCGCTCGTCGGCCTGGCGGGAAGCGGTGGGGGCGCGCTCCTCACTCCCATCTTGGTGCTTGCCATGGGGGTGAGCGCAAAGTCGGCGGTGACGAGCGATCTCGTCGCAGGGCTGTGCATGCGTCCGCTCGCGACCGTGCTGCGGGCGCGGGCCCACGTCGTGCGCTGGCGGATCGTGGCGCTGCTTGGCGCCGGGTCGCTTCCCGCGGCGCTCATCGGCGGGTTCGCCGCGGCCGCGTGCTCGCCTTCGGCGAGCCATGCCGTGATCCAGCCGGCGATCGGCGCCGCGCTCTTGGCGAGCGGTGCCATCGGGCTCGGGCGGTGGCGCGCGCCGACGGAGCGCGCGCCGCGCTGGCGGCCGAGACGGCGGTTGGCGGCGACGGTGCTCCTCGGGGTGCTGGGGGGGCTGGCGGTGGGCGCGACGTCGGTCGGCGCGGGCAGCTTGATGCTCACCGGGCTCGGCGTCTTGTACCCCGAGCTTTCGCCGGCAGAGCTCGTCGGCACCGACCTCGCCCAGGCGGTGCCGCTCGTGGCGGCGGCGACGGCCGGGCACGTGCTGTCGGGGGGCGTGACCTTTGGCCTGTCGGCCTCCGTGGCGATCGGTGGCGCCCTCGGCGCCGCGGCGGGCTCTCTGGCGGCGCGCCGGGTCGCCGAGCGAGCGCTCGGCGTGATCCTGCCGGGCGTGCTGTGGGCCTCGGGCGCGGCGATGGTCGGCTGGCCCGCACTGGTCGCGACCGGTGCCCTGGCGGGCGCTGCGGCCTGGCGGCGCGCCCGCCGCCGCGCCGCGTCGCCAGCGCAGGGCGCGGCGGTGCGGGAGGTGGCCGCGCCTACTTCGTGAAGGTGATCGCCCCGGCTTGGTTGGCGGTGGTGTTGATCACCATCTCGACCCAGGTGCGCCCGGGCGCGAGACCGACCGCCTTGCCTGCCGCGTCGGTGAAGGTCGTCGGGTCCTGCAGCCCGGCGCGGTGCCAGGTGACGGCGATCATCTTGCCGTTGCGCAGGATCCAGCCCTTGCCGGTCCCGACGGTCTGGCTCTCGACGTCGCCGCTGCCGGCGATTCCGGAGGTCTCCTCGTACGGCCCGATCTGGTACTTGAGGACCTGGATGAAGATGTTGGTGGTCGCCACCTGCTGGTTGTCGAGCTGATCGATGTCAGGCGTGGCGGTCGAGCCCCAAAAGTGCAAGAACTCGCCCTTGGCGGCGCTCCACTGCCAGATGGCGTCGGTGCCCTGGGAGAAGTTGATCTGGACCTGCTTGAGCGGCGTGGCGCTCGAGGGGAGCGAGGCGCTGTAGCGGAACACCGGCGAGGGCGCGTGGTGATACTCGGCCTGGTTGAAGGTCGACCACAGCTTGGCGGTGCTCGTGTAGGTCGCATCCGGCGGGACGCGGCTCGAGGACTGGACGAAGTCCTGGGTGTCGCAGATCTTCTCGTTCACGCAGTCGTCGTCGGCGTTGCCGACGTAGCTGAGCGAGTTGAGATAGGCGATGTTGGGCTCGATGCCACCGACGTGGGCGAGGATCGAGTGGCGGAACTCGGCGAGGATGCGTGTGTCGACCCAGCGGATCGAGCGCACCGGCCCGATCGCGGAGGCGTTCTGGCACTGGTAGATGGCCTCGTAGCGCATGATGCCGCCTTCGGCCGGGGTGTCATAGACGATGTCCGCCTCGTTGAGGCCGCTCTGGGGCCGCGCCGCACCGAGGCCGCCGGCGTCGGGTCCGGGCTCGTTGCCGATCTTCACGGCGATCGGGGCGCGCTGGGGCACGTTGCCGCTCGGGTCGCGTACGTCGGTGAGGGGGCAGACGTCCTTCGCGAGCTTGGGCTGCGTCGTGGCCGGAGGCGGCAGCGTGCTCGAGGCGGTGGCGGCCGCCGGCTTCTTCCCGCCGCCTCCGCTCGCCACCACGGCGCCGACGACCCCTCCGATGATCACGACGACGATCGCCGCGAGCACGCCGAGCTGGCGCGGGTTCATCCGCGCGAGGGGATTCGAGGAGGATTTGCTGTGGGAAGGCACGCCGGAACGGTAGTGGCTGGATCGGTCCCGGTGGTGGCATGTGGAATGGGGTCGCGCAGCAGCGTCCGCCGCCGATCAGGCGGGAGGGGATGGCTGTTGACCCAGCTGTCCGGGCCGCCTCGAGGCGCGCCGGGACCGCGATGCGCTCGGCGAGACGGGGCCGGTACGGCGCGATCAGTGAGTCGCGCCGGGACTCGCCGCCCGCTCGGTGACGCGTGCGCCGATGCCGCTGCACCGGTGGCGGTCAGGTCCCGCAACAAGTCGCAGCCGAGGTGATGAAAGATGGCCGATCGTGGTGGCCGCAGCGAGCCGCCCGTCGGCTCGATCAGCGAGCCCCCCAGGCGTAGGACTGCTTGGTGAGGTCCAAGTAGACGAAGACCTCGGCGTCGCGGACCGCTGGGAGCGCTCGGACCGTCGCGTTGAGCAGCTGGAGCAGGTGCTCGTCGTCCGCGCAGACGACCTCGACGAGGAGGTCGAAGCGGCCCGTGCAGATCACAACGTAGGTGATCTCCTCGACCGCTGCGAGCTTGCCGGCGAGGATGCTCACGTCGCCCGTCGCCTTGATGCCGATCATGGCCTGGCGAGAGAAGCCGACCTGCTTCGGGTCGGTCACGGCGACGATGTCGATCACGCCGGTCTCGCGCAGGCGTTGCACGCGCTGGCGCACGGCAGCCTCGGACAGGCCGATCGCCTCGGCGATCGTGCTGTAGGGGCGGCGACCGTCGCGCTGTAGCGCCTCGATGATCGCCCGGTTCGCGGCGTCGAGCCCTTCCAAGCCCCCACCTCCCATGCTCAACGCTGCCGAGCCGTCCTGGCGGCGTCAAGTGCGCACCTCGCTTGCCGGGCCCAGACGACGCGTCTGTCGCCGAGCGACATCGCCGCGCTCGGGCGCGCGAATCCGATTAGGCGAGGAAGTCCGAGAGCGCCCGTGGCGTGATCGCGTGGGCTTCGGCGACCGGCGCCGAGGTGAGCCAGCCCTCGACGGCGTTGACGCCGAGCGCGAGTGCCGGGTCCGCGGTCGCTGCCTGCTTCCAGCCGTGGGCGGCGATCTCCAAGGTGTAGGCCAAGGTGGCGTTGGTGAGCGCGTAGGTCGAGGTGTGTGGGACGGCGCCCGGCATGTTGGCGACGCAGTAGAAGAGCGAGTCGGCCACGCGGAAGGTTGGCTCGGAGTGCGTCGTCGGCCGGGTGGACGCAAAGCAGCCGCCCTGGTCGACCGAGATGTCGACGAGCACCGAGCCCGGGTGCATCCGCGCCACCAGCTCGTCGGTCACAAGTCGCGGCGCCTTGGCGCCAGGCACGAGGACGGCGCCGATGACGAGGTCGGCCCAAAGGCACGCCTCTTCGATCGCGTGGTAGCTCGCCGCCATGGTGCGGAGCCGTCCTTGGTAGATCTGGTCGATTGCGCGCAGACGGGCGAGGTCGCGGTCGAGCACGACGACCTCGGCGTGCATGCCGGCGGCGACGGCCGCCGCGTTCGAGCCGGCGACGCCGGCGCCGATGACGACGACACGGGCCGCGCGCACGCCCGGCACCCCGCTCATCAGCACCCCGCGCCCGCCCGCCGGTGCCATGAGGTGCGCGGCGCCGACGAGCGGCGCCATCCGGCCGGCGACCTCGCTCATCGGGGCGAGGAGCGGCAAGGAGCGATCGGCGAGCTGGACCGTCTCGTACGCGATCGCCGTCACCCCGGAGGCCAGCACGGCCTCGGTACACGGGCGAGAGGCGGCCAGGTGGAAGTAGGTGAACAGCACGAGGTCGCGCCGCAGCCGGTGATACTCCTCGGCGATCGGCTCTTTGACCTTGCAGACGAGCTCCGCCTCGCCCCACAGCTCGTCGACGTCGTCGGAGATCTTGGCGCCGGCCGCCACGTACTGCTCGTCGGGGATCGACGAGCCCGCCCCGGCGCCCTGCTCGACGCTGACCGCGTGGCCCGCGGCGACGAGCTCGCGCACCCCCGCCGGGGTCATGGCCACGCGGAACTCGTTGTCTTTCAGCTCCCGCGGGATGCCGATTCTCATGGGGACCTCGCTGTGCTGGGCGGCGACCCCCGCATCGTCGCACCCGTTCCCCCTACTGACAAGGTGCCTCGCTCGCCAGGGTGTCGGCGAGCTGGCGGGTCGCCTCAGAAGGCTCATTGCCCCCGATCGCCAGCAGCGCCACCTCGAGCTCGGCGAGGACGGCGCGGGCACCCTCGGTGTCGCCGGCCGCCTCGCGCACAGCCATGAGGTCGCGCGCCAAGATCTCCGAGGCCGGTTCGAGCGCCCGGCCGCGCCCGATCGCCTCCTCGGCCCCGGCGAGGTCGCCCGCTGCCAGCCGCAGCGTCGCGAGGTGGTGCGCGGCATCGACCACGGTGGCGGCGATCTCGCGGTCGATGCCCTCGGCGACGAGCCATGGCCAGGGTGGCTTGCGCCACGAGCGCGGCACCTCGACGAGCGAGAGGCCCTGCTCGAGTGCGGCGAGCGCTCCGTCGACCGCCAGGGTGCGGGCCACCTCGGCGAGCTGGCGCAGGCGCAGCCAGTCGAGGCTCACCGACGCGTCGAGCACGTAGCGGCCACCGCGCAGCGTCGACAGCAGGGCGCCCCCACCGGGCGCCTCGCCGAGCGTCCGGCGCGCCGCCGAGACGACGTTGTGGACGCGCCCGGGCGAGCCTGGCGATCCCGCCCGAGCGAACACGTGGCGCTGCAGCGCCTCCGGCGTCGCCTCGTAGCCGTGCAGCGCGAGCCAGGCCAGGACCTCGACGACGCGGGCGCCGTCCCGTCCTCCCGCTGCGAGACCCCCCGACAGGCACGGTCGCTCGCTCAAGATGCAGATCTCGATGGCGCCCGCAGTCGGAAGCGGGAGGGCCGGGCGAGGCGCTGGTGGCGCTTCGGCGGCGAGCACGGCGGGCCGGCTGGCATCGGCGAGGAGCGCCTCGACGAGCGCCCGTTGCACCGGGGTCGGCCGGGGAGGCGCAACGGTGATGCCGAGCGGCTCGAGGAACGCCCCGGCGGTGTCGAGGACCAGCCGATCGGTCGCCGCGCCGCCGAGTGAGATGACCCCGGCGTGCGCCGTGAGCCGCTGCAGGAGCTCTTCTTCGTCGGTTCCGGGGACCTCGGCGCAGACGACGAGCGGGCTCGCCGACCACAGCGCCTCCAGCCGGTCGAGCGGTGCCGGGGGCTCGCGCACGAGCGCCTCGAGCTCGTGGTAGCTGGAGGCGTTCAGCTGGTAGCAGTGTTCTTCGGCCGGCGGCGCCGGGCAGCCGATGAGCTCGACTGCGAGCTCCTCGGCCCAGGGCAGCGTGCGGAGGGCGGCGAGGAGGGCGCTGAGATAGGCGCGCACCGGCTCGGGCTCGCCCTCGACCGCGAGCCGCCGGCCCGGGGGGAGAGGGACGAGGTAGCAGCCGTCGCTGTCCTCTCCCACCGGCACCAGGGCGGGGAGGTAGCGGCCGCAGCCGGCCGTCAGCGCGCCGAGGGTGTCGAGGTCAAGCTCGGGGGCGACCTCGAGGCGGCGGCCACCGTCGTGTCCGCAAAAGCCGTCGGGCACCGGTCGCGCGGGGGCGTCGAGCAGCAGCTCCACGCCGTGCGCGCTGGCGCGCACCAAGGCGATCGGCGGGAGGTCCGCATCCCTGGCGCGCAGTGATCGCCACAGCAGCCGGTTGGCGCCCTCGATCCAATCGAGCACCGTCCCTTCGGCGAGCGGCCCGAGCAGCGCCTCGGCCCAACCGGTTCGCGGGTCGCTCGCCGGCGGGCGCTCGCCGGGCCGACGCAGGCACTCGTTCGCGCGGCGCAGGACCCCGAGTCGCCGGGCGAGCGCGGCGGCGCCGAGTGCGCCGAGGCCGACGAGCGCGAGCACAGCGGCGATCTCCTCGGCCGGGCGGGGGGCGGAATGGCTCGCCTGGGGGGCCGGTGCCGCGGCGACGGGGCGGGTCGGTGCTGGCGCGGCGAGGAGCGCTCCGGTTCCCGAGGTGGCGACGATCAGTCCGGCGAGTGCGAGCGCCCAGCGCGCCGACCAGGTCGTCCGCGCCGCGTCGCGACCGCGCAGCGCGGTTGCGACGTCGCGAACGAGCTGGCCAGCGGCAACGAGCCAGGTGGCGCTCAGCACGAAGAGGAGCAGGTGCACGACGAGGCTCGCCGCGCCCGGGCGCGGTGCAGCGAAGCTCGCCAGCCAAAGGCGCGCGAGGGCACCGGGCACGCCGAGCAGCAAGATGACGCACTTGCCGAGCGCGGCGAGCCCGTGTCGGCGCCGCCTCGGCGCACCGCCGTGATCGCCCGAACGGCTCATGGGTCCTGTGCCGTTCCCGTGGGCACTGAGGGACCGGTGCCGGCGACTCCCGAGGGGATCGCTGGGTCGCTCGTGGTGGTGGTGCTCGTCGTGGTCGGGGTGGTCGCGGCGGGGGCGGTTATGACCGTGCTCGTCGTCCTCGTCGGCGCGGGGAGGACGCTTGCAAGCGTCGTGGTCGTCGTGGGCGGCGTCGTGGTCGTCGTGGGCGGCGTGGTGCTCGTCGTGGGCGGCGTGGTCGTCGTGGGCGGCGTCGTGGTCGTCGTGGGCGGCGTGGTGCTCGTCGTGGGCGGCGTGGTGCTCGTCGTGGCGCTTTGGGAGGGTGCCGTCTCGCGCTGCAGGTCCGCGACGTGGGCGCCGCCGAGGTGGTTGCCGTCGTGCGCGGCTCGGCGCGTGCGCGATGGTGCCGTTGTGGCCAGGCGGCCGGGCGCGGTGGCGGCCCCATTCGGCGACGAGCCCGGCGTGGTGGTGGACGCGGGGAGCGCCAGCTCAGGGGCGCTCGAGCCGGGCGCGTCACCGGCAGTGCGCGTGCTCGGGGCCACCTGGCGTGGGGCGGGCGCGCGACGCCTCGGCGATCCGTCGCGCCGTGCCGGGCGATGCCCGTGCGACCGGACCGGTGCCGGGTCGATGCCCGTTGTCGCCTGGAGCGCCGATGGTCGGGTGCGGCTGCGCGCCGTGTTCGGGCGCGCCGTGCTCGGGCCGCTGGTTGTGGGGCGCTTTTGGCGAGCCGAAGCCGGGCGCCCTCCCCGCGTGGCGCGGCCGGCGACGGCGGCAGACGATCCGCCGGCAGCGAGCTTGAGCGGGATCAGCATCGCCAGCACCGCGGCCAGGCCGAGCGCGATCCACCCCGGGAGCTCGCGGCGCCGGGGCCGCTCGGTTGCGCTCGGTTCGAGGGGCGGCGCCACGGTCGTTACCTCCGAGGCCAGCCTCGGCGAGCGAACTACCGGCCGACCTACCGCTGCGCTCCCGGCGGTGGCGTGCAAGGCTCTTGCTGCGGCCCACGCGACGTGGGGCGACGGGAGGAGACGACGTGGCGGGCACCACCGAGGCACCCGCGCCGGCGGGGTGGGACTACGAAGATCCGCGCCCGGCGATTCTGTTCGACCTCGACGGCACCTTGATCGACAGCGTCTATGTGCACGTGCTGGCCTGGGCCGAGGCCCTGCGCCGCGGCGGCATCGAGCTGTCGGTGTGGCGGATCCATCGCCGCATCGGCATGAGCGGCGGCTTGCTCGTGTCGGCGCTCGCGCGCGAGACCGGCCTCGAGCTCACTGCCGACGACGTCCAGCGTCTGGCGGAGTTCCACGCCCTCGAGTACGAGCGCCAGCGCCGCTCGATCACCGTGCTCCCCGGTGCGCGCACGTTGTTGCGCACGCTCACCACGAGCGGCATCCCCTGGGCGATCGCGACGAGCGGCAATGAGGCCGGCGCTCGGCCGGCGCTCGACTTGCTCGGGGCCCCAGGCGCGGTGCTCGTGACGCGGGACCAGGTGCGCTACGCGAAGCCGGATCCCGACCTGTTCCTCGTCGCCGCCGAGCGCCTCGGCGTACCGCCGGCGCGCTGCGTCGTGGTCGGCGATTCGATCTGGGACCTGCTCGCCGCACAGCGGGCCGGGGCGCTCGCCGTCGGGCTGCTGTCGGGAGGCTATGGCCGCGACGAGCTCGAGCGGGCGGGCGCCTATCGCGTCTACGAGGATCCCGCCGACTTGCTGGCGCACCTCGATGAGCTCGGCGTGCGGCGGCCACTCTAGAGCGACGCGCCCGAACGAGCGCGCTGGTGAGGCAGGAGCTGGCGCGGCGCTCCGACCTGGGCGTGGGCGGGTCCCAACTAGCCTGAGCGTGTTCGCGCCCACCGCCAAAAGGAGCCCGGCGCCATCTCGACCGCACTGTTGACCGACCGCTACGAGCTGACCATGCTCGACGCCGCCCTCGCGTCGGGCGCGGCGGAGCGCCCGGCCGTGTTCGAAGTCTTCGCCCGCGGCCTCCCTCCGGGGCGCCGCTACGGCGTTGCCGCCGGGCTCGGCCGCCTCCTGCCCGCCCTCGAGACCTTCTGCTTCGGCCCGGCAGAGCTCGAGTGGCTCGCCTCGGAGAAGTTCTTGTCGGCACGTGCCCTGGAATGGCTCGAGGGCTTCTCCTTCTCGGGCACCATCGATGCCTACCCCGAGGGGGAGTGCTACTTCCCCCACAGCCCGGTCATGACCGTCGAGGCCACCTTCGGTGAGGCGGTGCTGCTCGAGACGCTCGTCTTGTCGATCCTCAACTTCGACAGCGCCATCGCCTCGGCGGCCTCCCGCATGGTCGACGTCGCGGCGGGCCGGCGCCTCGTCGAGATGGGGAGCCGCCGCATCCACGAGGGCGCGGCCATCGCCGCGGCGCGCGCCGCGGTGCTCGCCGGCTTCTCCTCGACCTCCAACCTCGAGGCCGGCCGCCGCTACGGCCTGCCCACGGCGGGGACCGCGGCGCACGCCTTCACGCTCGTGCACGACGACGAGGAGGCGGCATTCGGCGTGCAGCTCGACGCGCTCGGGCTCGACACCACGCTGTTGGTCGACACCTACGACATCCCTGCCGGCATCGAGGCGGCGGTCGCCGCCGCCCGCGCCCGCGGCGCTAAGGGACCGGGCGCGATCCGGTTGGACTCGGGTGAGCTCGTCACCTTGGCGCGCGAGGCCCGCGCCCTGCTCGACCGGCTGGGGGCGACCGAGACCCGCATCGTGGTCAGCTCCGACCTCGACGAGGAGGCGCTCGCCAACCTGGCTGGCGCTCCCGTCGACGTCTACGGGGTGGGGACGCGCGTCGTCACCGGCTCGGGCGCCCCGACGGCCGCCTTCGTCTACAAGCTGGTGGCGGTGGGCGCCGCCGGTCAGCCCCGCGAGCGCGGCGCGCTGCGCTCGGTCGCCAAGCGTTCGGCGAGCAAGGAGAGTGCCGGCGGGCGCAAGCGGGCCTTCCGCCTCCTCGACGGCGAGGGGATCGCCCGTGAGGAGCTGCTCGTCCTTGGCACGCAGGCCACGCCGGAGGTGCCCGAGGGCTGGACGGCCCGGCCGCTTCAGCGGCGCTTGGTCGACCGCGGCGTGATCGTGCCCGTGCCGGACCCCGCCGAGGCGGTCCGGGCCGCCCGCGAGCGCCTCGAGCACGCCAAGGCGGAGCTCCCGAGCGGGGCTCGGACGTGCGCGCCAGGACCGCCGGCGCTGTTCACGCGCCTTGTCGGCGGCTGAGGGCCAGCCGCGGCCGGCTCAGTCCGAGAACAGTCCGCAGAGCTTGTCGGCGAAGTCCACCGGCACGGCCTTCAGCTCGCCGACCGCGTCGGCGAGCGGCACGCGCTCGACCTTGGTGCCGTGCAGGGCCACCATCTCGCCGATCGCGCCGTCGTGCGCCGCGTCGACGGCGGCGACGCCGAACTGGGTGGCGAGCATGCGGTCGAAGGCCGCCGGGGTCCCGCCGCGCAGGATGTGGCCGAGGATCGTGACACGGGACTCGAGTCCGGTGTAGCGCTCGATCTCCTCGGCGACGACCGAGCCGATCCCGCCGAGGCGTTCGTGGTCGTACTGGTCGATCTCGGGAGGGGGGAGCTCGAGGGTGCCGGGCTTGGGCTTCGCGCCCTCGGCCACCACGACGATGGACGCGAAGCGCCCCTTTTGGTGGCGGCGGATGAGGTGGTCGCCGACGGCGGCAATGTCGAAGGGGTCCTCGGGCAAAAGGATCACGGCGGCCCCAGCGGCGATCCCTGCGTAGAGCGCGATCCAACCGACGTGGCGCCCCATCACCTCGCAGACCATCACGCGGTCGTGCGACTCGGCGGTCGAGTGCAGCCGGTCGATCGCCTCGCTCGCCACCTGGACGGCGGTGTGGAAGCCGATGGTGACGTCGGTGGCGTTGACGTCGTTGTCGATCGTCTTCGGGATCCCGATCACCGGGAGGCCCAGCTCGGACAGGGCGCGCGAGGCGCTGAGGGTGCCCTCGCCGCCGACGGCCAGCACGGCGTCGAGGCCGTGGGCCTCGACCGTGGCGAAGACCTTCTTCACGCCGTCGTCGACCTTGAACGGGTTGGTACGCGAGGTGCCGAGGATCGTGCCGCCGCGCGGCAAGATGCCGCGGCAGCGCTGGACGTCGAGCGGGATCACGTCATCCTCGATGGCGCCCCGCCACCCGTCGAGGAAGCCGATGATCTCGTCTCCGGTGCCTTCGGCCTTGCGCACGACGGCGCGAATCGCGGCGTTCAGACCCGGGCAGTCACCACCGCCGGTGAGCACTCCCAAGCGCATCAGTGTTCGGCCTTCCTTTCCGGTCGGCCGCGCGAGGCAAGCGGGCGCCGACCGGTCGTCGCGGGCGATTGAGGGACGCGGTCCACGCTACTGGGCTTTCGGTGAGCGCAAGGAATGCTCAGCGCCGAGCGCGCGCGGTGGCGAGCACCAGGGCGACGTCGACGAGCGCCGCCAGGACGACGAGGGAGAAGGGCAGGCGCGAGTGGGGGCGGCGCAGCGCGACGGCGGCGCCGATGGCCCCGGCGCCCATCGCCAGGGTGCTCGCTGCCGCGGCGACGAGGCGGAGGTCGGCGCCGCCCGGCGGATCGGGGCGGCGAGGCGGTGCCGACACGGCGACGAGGAGCGAAGCGGCGCCGAGCGCGGCGAGGGTGCCGACGAGCGTCGCTCGGCGCCCGAGGCGGTGGGGCAGGCCGACGACGCCGAGGCGGCGGTCCACCTCGAGGTCGGGCAGCGCGTTGGCGCCATGGGCGGCCACACCGAGGAGCGCCGTCGCCGCCGGGATCCACCATGGCGGCCATGGCGAGCCGGGCAGCCCCGCCTCGATGACACAGGGCAGCAGTCCGAAGGCGAGGGCGTAGGGGGCGATCGAGGCGGCGGTCGCCTTGAGGCGGGCGTTGTAGGCCCAGCCCGCCCCGATGGCGACCAGGTGCAGCGCCCCCGCCCGGCGACCCGAGGCGAGCGAGAGCGGGATGGCCAGCGCGGCTGCGCCGAGGGCGCTCTTTTGCACCACGGCGCGCTCGAGCGCACCGCGCCCGACGGGCTTGTCGCGCCGCTGCGCCGCGGCGTCGCGCTCGGCGTCGACGGCGTCGTTGTGCCAGCCGATCGAGCACTGCCCGGCGAGCACGGCGGCGCCGACGGCCCACACCCCGGCGCTCTGGCGCCCGATGCAGGCGGCGTAGCCGGTCGCGGCGGCGGTGACGGCGAGGCAGGGGCCGGGGTGGCAGGCGAGCAAGAGCGCGAGCGCGCGCCGCAGTGCTTCCGGCTCGAGGGTCGAAGCGGGCCTCACCTCGCGATCATGACGCCCCGTCCGGGTCGTGCGCGCCCTGGGTTGGGTCGAGCCATCCGCCGGCGAGCAGGTCGTTGGCCTCGGCGGGGCCCCAGCTGCCCGGCGCGTACTCGATCGGCTGGTCATCGAGGTCGAGGACGCCGTCGACGATCCGCCAGCACTGCTCGATCGAGGCCTGGCTCGGAAAGTGCGCCGCCGAGCCCGAGAGTGCGTCCCCCACGACGACCTGGTAGGCCGGGCGCAGCGGGCCGCCCCCGGACTCGAGCGCGCCCTCGAGGCTGAGCGGCGCCACGTCGAGCCCCGGGCCGCGCGCCTTGGCGAGGTAGTCGAGGCGCCAGCGGCCCGCGGGCTCGAGGCACAGGTGGATCTCACCGCCCGGGCCGCCGAGGCCAGCGACGCAGTCGGCGGGCTTCAGCGCGATCGCGACCTCGAGCAGGTCCGCCGGCAGGCACTTGCCGGTGCGGATGGCGAAGGGGACGCCGCGCCAGCGGTCGTTGTCGATGCGAAGGCGCGCCGCGAGGTAGGTCTCGGAGGTGGAGTCGTCCTTCACACCCTCCACGTCGCGATAGCCGGCGTACTGCCCGCGGACGAGGTCGTGGCGCTCGAGCGGCCGGACGGCCGAGAAGAGGCGGGTGCGCTCGGCCTCGATCGCCCTTGGCGCCGTGGTCTCGGGCGGTTCCATCGCCACGTGCGCCATCACCTGGAACAGGTGGTTCTCGACCACGTCGCGCAGCGCCCCGACCGGGTCGTAGAAGCCGCCACGATCAGCGACGTCGAGGCGCTCGGCAAAGGTGATCTGCACCGACGCGACGTGGTCACGGTTCCAGATCGGCTCGACGAGCGAGTTGGCGAATCGGAGCGCCAAGAGCGCCGCGAGGGGGTCTTTGCCGAGGAAGTGGTCGACCCGCAGGATCTGCTCAGCGCCAAAGAAGCGGCGCAGCTCCGCGTCGAGGGCGCGCGCCGAGGCGAGGTCGTGGCCGAAGGGCTTTTCGACCACGAGGCGGGAGCGTTGGTTCAGCCCGGCATGCGCCAGCGCTTCGGCGACGGTGGTGAAGACCGGAGGAGGGATGGCGAGGTAGTAGACGGCGCGGTGGGCGGATTCCCCGAGGCGCTGTTTCAACGCGTCGAAGGTGGCGGGCTCGGCGTAGTCGCCGCGCAGGTAGCTGAGGCGTTTGCACAGTCGCCCGAGCACCTCAGCGTCCACCTCGCCGGTCGCGTCGCGGACCGCCGCCTCGGCGTGTGTTCGCAACGCGGCGTCGTCCCAGTCGCTGCGCGCGACCCCGACGATCGACTCGTCGAGCTCGCCGCTGTGCTCGAGCGCGTAGAGGGCAGGGAGCAGGAGCTTCTTTGCGAGATCGCCCGTGATCCCGAACAGCACCAGCGAACCGGCTCGCGCGTCTGGCATCGCCGACCTTCCTTTCTCGCCGGCGAACGCCGGTGAACAGGAACTTCCCGCCCCTTGTCCGGGCGACACCTGGCCAGGTGCCGTCGCGCGGGGCCAGCAGTGCGCGATCATGCGCCCTCGTGGGCGCAAGCGCGACGATCTATCGCTACTACGAGCGCCGCCTTGCCCGCTCGCTTCCCCGCGATGTCCTGCCCCACCACATCGGCGTCATCCTGGACGGGCACCGCCGCTTCGCGCGGACCGAGGGGCATGCCGACTACCGCCAGAGCTACCGCATCGGCATGGCCAAGCTCGAGGAGTTCCTCGGCTGGTCCGCGGAGCTCGGCATCGGTGCCCTCACCGCCTGGGTGCTGTCGACCGAGAACCTCCGGCGTCCCCGTGAGGAGCTCGATCCCTACTTCTCGGTGCTGATGGAGCTCTTCGAGCGGCTCCCCAAGCTGGCGCGCTCGGTCGGCTTCTCGCTCAGCGTGAGCGGCAGCTTGGACCTGCTCCCCGCGGAGCTGGCGAGGGCGGCCAAGCAGGCCGCCGAGGACACCGAGCCCGCGCCGGGGCGCCTGCACGTGAACATCGCGCTCTGCTACGGCGGCCGCCAGGAGATCGTCGACGCTTGCCGGGCGCTCGTCTCGGACCTCCTCGCCACCGGATGCCCGCCAGAGCAGCTGGTCGAGACGATCGACGCCGAGGGGATCTCCGACCACCTCTATGCGGCCGAGCTTCCCGACACCGACCTCGTCATCCGCACGAGCGGGGAGTCACGCCTGTCGGGCTTCTTGCTCTGGCAGTCTGCGTACGCCGAGTGCGTCTTCGTCGATCCCTACTGGCCCGCCTTCCGCCGCATCGACTTGTTGCGCGCGCTGCGCGACTACGCGCGACGAGAGCGGCGCTTCGGCGCCTGAGCGCGAGTGATCCGCCACGGCGGACGACACGTAGGTCCGACGTGGCGAGTGAGCCCGATCTCTCGAGCGAGCGAGCGCTCGACGAGGCGCTGCTGTGCTCGATCGCGCTCGGTGACGAACGCGCCGGCCTGGCCTTCGTCCGACGCTTCCAGTCCCGGGTCTTTGGCCTCGCGCTCCTCATCGTTCGCGACCGCGCGCTCGCCGAGGACGTCGCCCAGGAGGCGCTGTGGCGGGTCTTCCGCCACGCCGACGCCTACGACCCGCGGCGCGGGGCGGTGAGCGCCTGGGTGCTCACGATTACCCGCAACTTGGCGATCGACGCGGTCCGCGTCCGCCGCCAGCAGCCGACCGATCCCCACGACGAGGTGTTCGTCCGTCTCGTGGCGCTCCAGCCCGGCCCCGACGAGCAGGCCGAAGGCCGACAAGCCGCCGCGATGTTGCGGGCGGCGCTCGCGCAGCTGCCGATCGCCCAGCGCCGCGCCGTCGTGCGGGCTGCCATTTATGGCCAGAGCGCCACGGAGATCGCGGCGGCCGAGCAGATCCCCCTCGGCACGGCGAAGAGCCGCGTGCGCCTGGCGGTGGCGCGCCTTCGCGGGCTCGTCGCGAGCGAGGAGGAGCGGTGAAGGCCGGCGAGCGCTGCGCCGCGGCGCGCGAGGACCTATTCGAGCTGGCGACCGGAGCGCTCTCGGGCCGGCGTCGCTCGGCCGTGCTCGAGCACGTGGCGAGTTGCCCGCTGTGCGCGAGCGAGCTCGCCGAGCTGACCGCGATCGCCGACGGCCTGCTGTCCTTGGCGCCCGCCGCCGAACCGCCGGTCGGCTTCGAAGCGCGCGTCGCCGCCGCCTGGTCGGCACGCGCGCCGGTGGCACGCCGGCCTCGCCGGGCGCTGTGGTGCGCCGCGGCTGCTGGGCTCGTCGCCCTGGGCGCGATCGGCGGATGGCTCGTCTCGTCGGCCTCGACGCCCCCGCCCGTGCGCACGGCGGTGTTGGTGCGCGCCAACACGGCCGTGACCGGCACGGCGGTCGTCACCGGTGCCGCCCCCGCCCGCTTGGTGATGACGCTGAGCTCGAGCCGGCCGCTCGGAGAGGTGCGCTGTGCCGTCACGACACGCGCGCACCGGCGCATCGTGGTCGGGAGCTTTTGGATGGACGGCCCCACCGGCGCCTGGAGCGCGACGCTCTCGGTGCCCACCGACGAGCTCGCCGCGGTGTCGGTGCTGTCGAGCACCGGGGCCGTCGTGGCGAGCGGCCGCCTCGACAGCGCGCGCTGAGGCGGCTGGTAGCGTCGCTTTCATGCTCGATGCCACCGTGAAGGAACTCGCCAAGGGCAAGAACTTCGCCGCCCTCACCACGCTGCTGCCCGACGGCCACCCCCAGACCCACATCATGTGGGTCGACGCCGACGACGAGCACCTGTACCTCAACACCGAGGTCCACCGCCAGAAGTACAAGAACCTCCAGCGCGACCCCCGCGTCACCGTGACGGTCTTTGAGAGCGGGAACCCGTACCACTACGTCGAGGTCCGCGGCCGGGTCGTCGACTTCGTCCGCGGCGACGAGGCGCGGCGCCACATCGACACCTTGAGCGAGAAGTACACCGGCGGCCCCTACGCCAACCCGATCCAGAGTGAGCGGGTGATTGTGAAGGTGGTGCCGCAGCGCCAGCGCGCCAACTGAGCCGGCTCAGGCGCCGGCCGCGCCCGTTGGGCTCACCGGGACCATGGCGATGAGGTTGAAGGTCGCGCCCAGCGGATCGCGCAGGACGGCGAAGGGTCCCTCGGGGGTCTGTGCCGGTCCCATCAGCACGCTGCCCCCGAGCTCGGCCGCGCGCGCCAGGCCCGCTTCGAGGTCGGCGACGGCGAAGTAGACGCTCCAGAACGGCGGCACCTCGGCGGGCACACTGTCGGGCTTGAGCATCATGCCGGCGATCGTCCGCTCCCCGAGGCGGAACTCGGTGTAGTCCGCAGAGCGCTTGGCCTCCCAGTCGAACACCGCGTGGTAGAAGTCGATCTCCGCCTCGACATCGGTGGTGAGCAGTTCGTTCCAGCACAGCGTCCCGGGCTCGTTGACGAGGGTCGCGCCGACGTGGCGTCCGGGCTCCCAGATCCCGAACCGCGCGCCCAGCGGGTCGGACACCATGGCGAAGCGCCCCTCGCCATCGACCGCCATCGGCCCCGCGAGCACCTTGGCGCCCTCGGCCTCGGCGCGCGCGGCGCTTGCGGCGGCGTCGTCGACGTTGATGTAGCTCGCCCATGCGACTGGGCCCGGCGATGTCTGCGGACCGATCCCGGCCACCGGGTGGCCCCGCAAGGTGCAGACGCGGTAGCCGCCCGTCTCGGCCGGGCCCGGCGGCGCGTCCCAGCCGAGCAGGCCCGCGTAGAACGCGGCCGCGGCGGCGGGATCAGGGCTCGCGTGGTCCACCCAGGACGGGACGCCATTCGCGTAGCGCAACATCTCCATGATCCGAACCTCCCGTGCGCGGGCAGTGCCGAACGCAACCTAGCCCTGCAGCGGCACTGGCGACGGCGCGTTATTGCATATGTAACGCGAGCACAATGCGAGGAGCGTTGTGTGCGCACGCATCATCGGCGCGAACCGGAAGAGTCTCGGCTCACCCCGTGACGGTGACGAGGGTGCCGTAGGCGAGGTAGGGCCAGGCGGCGGCGGCTTGCCCGAGGGGCAGCTCAATGCATCCCAGGCTCTGGGGGATGCCGTAGTCGGCGCGGGGCATGTAGTGCACCGCGTCGTTGCCGTGGAAGTACGCGATGTACTGGACCAGATCGGCGTACTTGGTCCCGTTCGGGTTCGTCCCCCGCATGACCTGGCGGCGCAGGCGCGTGTAGACGGGGAACGTGCCATCTGGCGTCGGCGAGCCGGCGATCCCGGTGTTCGCTGGCGTGCGCACGACCACGCGGCCGTCGTGGTACACGAGCAGGTGCTCGGGCGGCTGCTTGCTCGCCCACGCGTAGTCGTAGCCGCCGCGGTTGACCTCGTTGCGGGCAAGGGCGGCGAGCAGGTCGCTCCAGAGCGCGGCCGTGCGGGCGCCGTTGGGATGCAGGCCGTGGTCCGCCTGGAAGGACATCGTGAGCCCCCGGGTGAAGACCTTGTCGCTGCCTTGCACCCACAGCGACGTGAGGTGTAGTGGCCAGCCGGCCTGTCGCCAGGAGAAGGTCCCCGCCGGTGGCTGGTAGAGGGCGGCGCGCTGGCGGGCTTCGTCGGCCGGCGCGGGCTCGCGCGGGCTCGAAAAGGCGAGCGGCGAATACTCGAGCAAGGAGAGCAGCTGCTGAAGGCGGAGCACCGATCCGTCGACGACGCGGAAGTGCACCGCCTGCGCGTGCAGGAGGCGCGCGCCGTCCGCTGCCTGCGTGTTTGCCGGCACGACGAGCGCCACCGCGCTGAGCGGGAGGAGGGGCATGCTCGGGCGGAAGATGACCGCATCGCCCGAGCGGGTCCAGCGCCCGATCACGGCCGGGACGAGGCGGGGCATCGGCGAGTTGGCGGCGAGCGGCGCGGAGAAGCGCACCACGAAGGGGCCTGTCGCGCTGACGTGGCGTGCCCCATCGGGCGGGCTGATCGCGCTGAGCCGAAGTGGGGGAGGCGCGGTGGTGCTCGGCGCGGGGCGCGGCGCGAGCGCGCTGGCCGAAGGAGCGCCGTGCCGGAGCCCTCGGGCGCTTCGGCTCTTGGCCGCGCTCGATGAGCGGGCGGCGGCCGGCGTGGCCCGTCCCGCGCTGCGGGCGACGAGCCAGCCGACGCCCACGCCGACGCCGACGAGCAGGGCGACGACGATGGCGACGGCGACAGGGGTGCGGCTCCGTCGCGCCCGGTGGATCCGGTGCTCAGCCATGCCTCGCCATCTTGCCGTACGGCGCAGTCCAAGGGCGCGCCGCCGGGCGTCGCACCCGCGCGTCGCTGCGGCTCGGCGCTGCGGTCTGCATCGCTTGTGCTCACCTTGGGCAGAAGGCGAGCGCCGGACGGCCCAGATGCCTGAGCGTGAGATGGCGAGAGGAGCCTTTGTGAAGGACGGCCAGCTGCACGAGTTGCTCTACCAGGCGCTACAGACCGAGCTCGGTGGAGTCGAGGTCTACGAGACGGCGCTGCGCTGCGTCCAGAACGAGGAGCTGCGCAGCGAGTTCGAGGAGTACCACGCGCAGACCACGCGCCACGTGGAAATCGTGCGGGGGCTGCTGGTGAGCTTCGGGCTCGACGAGCGCGCCGAGCCGCCTGGTCGCAAGGTGGTCCATTACCTCGGCAGCTCGCTCGTAAAGGCGATGGAGATGGCGCTCTCGGCGGGCCCTCCCGAGGCGGCCGAGCTCGTCGCCGCCGAGTGCGTGGTGCTCGCCGAGACCAAGGACCACCTCAACTGGGAGCTGCTCGCCGAGGCCGCCGGCCACCTGCGCGGCGCCGCGCGCCAGGCGCTCGAGGAGGCGGTGCGCGAAGTCGAATCGGACGAGGACGAGCACCTCTACCACTCGAGCGGATGGGGTCGCGAGCTGTGGATGGCCTCGCTCGGCCTGCCGGCGGTCCTGCCGCCGCCCGAGGAGCAACACCACGTCAAGACCGCGATCGGGGCCGCCCGGGCCAAGCAGGCGCGAGAGGAGATGGTCTAGGCCTTCCGCGCTGCGGATCGACCAAACGGTGGTGGTCCCATCTGAACAGGTGGCCTGCGGTGCGCTCCGCGCTCAGGCAGGCGCGGTGCGTGGCGGTCGCGGTGGTGACGGCTGGACGAGGCTCGTGACGCGTCGGCGGGGCCAAGCGCTCGGGCGAGGGACCCTTGACCAGCCTTGGTGGTCGCCGTGAGCGATGATGCACGGCACTCCCTTAGGCGCGTCCGATCCGGGCCGCCGGCCGGCGTCGCCATGACGCGGCCCGAAGGCAGGAGGTGCTGGGCGTGGCGAGGACGGCAAGCCGGAACTGGACGGGACGGTTGGGCCTCGTGGCGCTCGCCATGACGGCTGGGACCCTGGTCAAAGGGGTCACCTTGCGGGAGCCTGCGACGTCGGGACACGCGGCGCCGATCCTTGCGGACCGCAAGGGCCGAGCCACTCCGAGCGGCAGCGTGTACTCCTTTGGCGTCGTGGACAGTTTCGGACGCCTGATGGTCCTCGGTCATGCCACCCCGGTGCGCGTCCGAGGCATCCGCGGTCGTGTGGTTCAGATCGCGGCATCGAACTCGAACGGCTATGCGTTGACGGCCGACGGACGGGTCTGGGCCTGGGGGGCGGGGACGCAGGGCGAGCTTGGGAACGGGACGACCCCGAGGTCGGTCGACAAGGCGGTCGCGGTCCGGTTTCCCCAGGGGGTCCAGATCGCGGCGCTGGCGAACCCGATGCCCTTCGACGCCGCGCTGGCGATCGACACCCACGGCAACGTCTGGGGCTGGGGCGCGAACACGGTGCACTCGCTCTGCCTGCCGGACACGGGACCCGTCGTTGTTCCGAGGGAGCTTCCGCTGCGCGACGTCAGCCTGGCGACCGGCGCTCGCTCGCACTCGCTGTTCCTCTCCCACGGCCGCGTGGTCGCCTGCGGCGACAACGCCGCTGGCGACCTCGGGAACGGGACGACCAGCCCGAGCGTGACGCCGAGGCCGGTGATCGGCCTGCCCCGGGGCCACGTCATCGACCTCGTGTCCTCATGGCAGGGATCGGGTGCGTTGATGGCCAACGGCGAGTACTTCGACTGGGGGTTCAACCTCGAAGGTCAGCTCGGCGACGGAAGCACGACGAACAGCGCGGTGCCGGTGCAGGTGCACCTTCCGGCGGCCGTCGTGCGCGTCTTCCAAGGCGGGAGCAACCTCGCGAATGGCCAGACGCTCGCCATCCTTGCCAACGGCTCGGTCTGGGCGTGGGGTGACAACACCTGGGGCCAACTCGGTAACGGGGAGTATGTGGACGCCGACCGACCGGTCGAGGTGCAGGTCCCCCACGGCGTGAAATTCACCGATGTCGCAACGGGCGGCTATGCCAGTTACGCCATCTCGCGCACCGGCACGCTGTGGTCGTGGGGAAGCAATCGCTTCGGTCAGCTCGGAGATGGCGCGAAGGAGCTCTCTCGCGCGACCCCTCGCTCGACGGGCTTGGCTGCCACCGAGGTCGTCTCGACCGACCTGAACGTCGTGGCATACGGCTGACGAATCGCGGCGGATGCCGCACACGCGCGAGCGCGCGGGCGGTGTCGTTCAAGGTCCGTGGGAGCAGGCTGGATTCGAGCCGTCGGACGACCGTTGTCGTCGAGTGCCGGGACGCGTCGCCCCGGCGGCTGCCGCAAGGCGCTGCCGATCCTGGACGTGAGGGCGGTGCCGGAGCCGACGCGGTGCCGGTCAGCTCGAAGCTGCGGCGGGCGCCGCACGCCGGGTGCCCGGCGACGCCCAGGGCTTCGTGCGCTGAGCGCGCGGACACGCCGGTTCACGGGACTGGAGCGGCCCCACGGCGCGAGCCTGGTCTAGTTGTCGCCGCTCGAGCCGCAGCCACCGCCGTGGTCGGCGCCCGCCGCATGGTCACCGCCGTGGCCCGACCCCTGGTTGCCCGGGGGGCAGCTCGTCGGGGTCGCGCCCGAGGTGACCGGGTTCGTGGCGGGCACGCTCTGCGGTACGCCGTCGGCACCCGGTGACTGCTGCACGCTCAGGCGAATGAGGGTGAGCACGCCGCCGCTCATGTCGGCGACAGCGTGCACCCGGGCACCGATGGCCAGCGTCGGGAGCGTCTCATTCGCGGGCACCGCGAGGCTCACGGGGGCGGCGTGATCGCCGGGCTGGATCACGAGGGCGCCGCCGGCGCTCGCGGTCGCGGTGGCGGTGAGGGTGCTGGCCGTGCCGGTGAGCGCTGAGCTCCCCGAGGCGGTCGGTGTGGCGACGACGATCCCCTCGATCTCGACGGACTGGGAGCTCCCGTCCTGGGAGGCGGGGGCTGGCGAGCTCGCCGTGGCCGAGCTCGCTGCCGCGAGCGTGTCGTCGACGATCGTCACGAGGCTGAAGCTCCCCCCGCCGTAGGCGGCCACGACCTCGACCTGGTCGCCGACGGCGATCGTCGGGGGCAGGGAGAGCGAGGCGGGGAGCGAGATCGTGGTGATGGCGCCTGCCGTGGCGTTCACGACGATCGAGGCCGACGTGATCGCGGAGAGCACCCCTTGGAGATCGATGAGGCTGGCCTGGCCGACGGGCTGGACGCTCGCCGGCTGGACCGAGGTGGTGCTGACGGCGAGGGTCGCGTCGACGACCTCGCCCGGTGCGGGTGCCCGGGTCGCGAGGTGCGCCCGTCGGCTCGGTGCGGGCCGACCGAGGGCACCGACGGAGAACACGCTCCCGGCGGCCGACAACACGAGGTGGGCGCGCGAGCTCGCCACGACGGTCGCCTTCACGCGCACCCGTCGGGCGTGACCGATGACGCGGATCGACGAGGCCTTGTCGGTCCCATCGGCGAGCGGCGTCACAGTTGCCACCAACGTGCTCCCGAGTCGCGCCGAGGCGACCGGTCGCGGCGAGCCAAAGCGCAGCGTGTGGGCGACGCCGGCGCGAGCGATGACGAGCGTGTGGCGGCCGAAGTTGCGCGCGATCACGGTACCCTGCGCCCGAGCCGTTGCGCGATGGGGCCGGGTCGCCGCCGTGGCCATGTTGGCGCTGCCAGCGAGCATCGCCGTGGCGATCGCCAAGCTCGCCCCGAGCCTGGTACCAAAGCGCCCGGTCCGAGCGGGGGATTGGGCAGTCGCCATGAGACCTCCTCTACGGGTCCACGGGATCATCGGCCCGGAGCGGGGAGTTCTTGAGGACCGCTCGACGCGTGCTCAGAGGCTCGCTCGGCGCGGGCGCGCCCCGGGCACCCCCAGCCGGTCGAGCAGGGCAGAGGCGGGGCACCAGCCCGTGGTCACCAAGAGCAGCTGGTTGGCCCCGACGGCCGCCGGCACGAGGGCGAACCAGCGGCTGACGCTCGCCGAGAGGGCGGTGCCGGCGAGCGTGAACGTGCCCGCCAGCAAGAAGAGGATGCGGTGCTTCGGCCAGGCGGTTGGGCCCTCGGCCGCGTCGGAGTCGAAGCGGCAAGTGCCAGTGGTCCGGGAGGTCATCGGATCACGTTAACACACCCCTGGGGGTATTTAGATGGCTGCCTACCAGGTGGCGCGACGTGCTGGCGGCAGGACGCGCACAGGGGGCGCGTTGTCCGGGGTTACCTCGCGGTGCCGTGTCGGTACCGTGGGGAGCGCGGCGCTCGGCGCTGCCGAGGATCTGGCAGGAGGACCCCGTGATGGCACATCGCCCGGCGAGCGAAGAAGCGGCTGAGCAGCTGGTCGCGGCAGCGCGTCATCTCTTCGATACCGCGGTGATGTCGCATGCAGGTCATGGGAATCTGAGCGCCCGGCTCGACGCAGAGCGCTTCGTGCTCAGCGCGACCGGGATGGTGCGGCACCTCGCGCCGGATCAGGTCGCGACGGTCAGCCTTGGCGGCGAGGTGCTCGCCGGTGAGCTCGGAAGCGAGAACGCCGAGATCGTGGCGATGCATGCCACCGTCTACCGGCTCCGCCCGGACGTCGGCGGGATCATCCATACCCACTCTCCGGCCGCCACCGCGTTCGCCCTGGCGCATCGCGAGCTCCCGTGTCGTGCGGAGCCGCTGCTGCGCTTTGGCCAGGGCGAGTCGGTCCCGGTGGTGCCCTGGGGGCCGAGAGGCTCCGAGGTGTCGGTGCGCGGGATCGCTGCCGTGCTCGAGGAACGGCCCTCGACCGCTGCGGCGCTGCTCGCCAACCACGGCTTGCTGGCCTTCGGCGCAGACCCGATGGCGGCGTCCCGGCTTGTCGTCGCGATCGAGGAGGCGGCAGAGGCCGAGCTCGCCGCCGCCGTGCTCGGCGGTGCCGTCGACTTCCCTGGAGGAGCCTTGGAGGCCGTGCGCGCGTCGATCGCGCGAGTGGGTCCGTGAGCGCCGTCAAGCACCCGGGCCGGCCACGCGTCGCCACGACGCGCGGCTCAGTGAGCCCGCGCCGCGAACTCGATGCTCCGGCGGTCGTGAGCTCTGCCGAGCCCGCTCGCGCGCTTTAGGGCCGCACTCTGGCGGTTGCGGCTCGGCGACGGGTTCAGCGCCGGGGCCGCGTTCCAGCCGGTACCGAGCTTTTCGGGGCCGCGCGGTCACCCAGCGCGACGATGTGGCGAGCGTCGTTCGCCACCGGCTCGGGGCGGCAATGCCGCTGCGAGGCGCCGGGCAGTCCGCACGTCGCGCCGCGCGCTGCTGCTCGTCGCGACCAGGCATACATGGCAGCACCGGCCACCGCCGCCAAGATCCAGCCGAAGAGGGTGTTGCCCGTGAGGGTGCCGAGCAGATAGCCAGCGATCGCCACCGCGACGACCCTCGTGCTTGCGCAAGACGTCACCCCGCCATGCTATCGCGAGATACGCCAGGGGGTATTAAGGATCTGGAGGGCGCTGCCGGTGCGGCCGGCGCCGCGGGCGTGCGGACCTGGAGGGGACGGACCAGGCTGTCGTCAGGAGGACTGCCTAAAGCGGCGGCGTCTCAGGGGAGGACCTGATGAGCAACGAGCGCGAACCCGAGCCCCACCCCGACCTCGGTGGCCTGATGTGCCTGATCGGCAGGTGGACCGGCGAAGGCCGAGGCAACGCCGCGGGAGCTCCGCCCTTTGTCTATCGGGAGGAGCTGAGCTTCGTTCCGGTCGCGGACCGTCCCGTCCTTGCCTGGTCTCAGCGCACCTTCTCCGTCGAGGGGCGGCCACTACACGCCGAGGTCGGCTATCTCCGCCCCATCGACTCGGAGCGGGCCGAGCTGGTGCTCGCCCAGCCGACCGGTGTCGTCGAGGTCGACGAGGGCCCGGTGCGCATCGAGGGCCCCGATCGGTTCGAGCTCATCCTCGCCTCGCGCGCCGTCGCCGTCACCTCGACCGCCCGCGAGGTGACGGCCATCGAGCGGGTGCTCAGCCGTGAGGGCGACGTGCTGCGCACCCGGCTCGCCATGGCCGCCGTCGGCCACGGCCTCGCCCACCACCTCGAGTCGGAGCTCCGGCGGACGACCTGAGCGCCGCAACGCCCACCACGGCGCCGGGCTGTGCCGTCAGGATCGCGATTACCGCTGGTTGATCCTCACCAAGGTGCCGGCGGGGTCGCGCACCGCACAGTCGCGCACGCCATAGAACTGGTCGGTCGGCTCCTGGACGACCTCAGCACCGGCTTGGACGAGCGCGGCGAAGGCGGCGTCGACGTCAGCGCTCGAGAGCGTCACGATGGCAAAGCTTCCCTTGGCCATCAGCTGGGTGATGACGCGGCGCTCGGCCTCGCTCGCGCCGGGGTCGGGCAGCGGGGGCTGGAGGACGATGGCGACGTCGGGTTGGTTCGCTGACCCGAGCGTGATCCAGCGCATCGTGTCCTTGCCCACGTCGTTGCGCACCTCGAAGCCAAGCAGGTCGCGCCAGAACGCGAGCGAGGCGTCGGGGTCGAGGTGGGGGAGGAAGCTGTAGTGCAGGCTGAGGTCCATGGCGCGCACCCTAGGGGTGGGCGGCGGTCCCTGCTTCTTGATTCCTGACGGGTTGGCTCCTGCCAGGTTGGCCCGGCGTGCCCCGGAGCGGCCGCAGGACCTGCTTTGCGACGCAGGAGGGCATGCCTGCAACAGGGCGCTGGGCGCGCTGGCGATAGCGGCTGGGAGGCATCCCGACCAGCTCAGAGAACCGGGTGCTGAAGGTCCCGAGCGACGCGCATCCGACGGCGAAGCACGCCTCGGTGACGCTCAGGGCGCCGCGGTCAAGCAGCGCCATGGCCCGCTCGATGCGCCGGGTCATCAGGTAGCGATAGGGGGACTCTCCGTAGGCCAGCTTGAACTGGCGGGTGAGGTGGCCCGCCGACATGTGCACAGCGCGGGCAAGCGCTGCGACGTCGAGGGGGCTGGCGTACTCGCGGTCGATGCGGTCCCGGACGCGCCGGAGGCGCGCGAGCTCCTCGAGGTGTTGGTTGGCCGCGCCGGCTCCCATTGGCAGATCCTGGCACATCCCCCGGTCGGTCTTATTGGACGGGCGCGCCTCAAAGGCCTGCGAAGCTTGCCCTACCACGTGAGCTGGTCGGCGAGCGCGTGGACGACGCCTGCTCGCCGGTGGTGCCGACGGCGATGCAGTCGGTACGCGCCGGGCACGCGATCGAGGCGATGTTGGCCCCGGCCGAGTCCCCAGGCATGCTCGCCGCGTCTCCGAGTGCCCAGACGCGTCCCTTCCATCGGGCGGTGAGTGATCCGCCGGCCACGCAGGTGCTCGCCGACGAGCAGGCCAGCGCGGCAAACGCTGCGTGCTGGGTGAGTGGTATCTCGCGCCAGGCGGATCCGCTCAGGTGGAAGAGCAGCCCGGTGCCAAGCAGGATCCCAGCCGCGAAGCAGGAGGACGGCGCGGTACAAGAGACGGAGAACAGCTGCCCCTTGAGGGGCGGCGCCGCGCTCAGCACCCAGGCTCGGCCGTTCCAGTGCGCAGCGAAGGGCGAACCGATGCCATGCTGGGCGTCTTTGATGCCGACCGCCCAGCAGCTCGTCGCGACGATGCAGTCGAGCGAGGTGACCAAGGACTCGGGCGGCCTGGGGAGGCGGCGAGCGACCAGTCGGTTCCGTTCCAGTGCTCGGCCATGACCCGAGCATCCACCGTGCCGGCGTTCTCGCCCCTGATTAGCAGTTCGCCGGCGTGACGCACGACACCGTCTCGAGGAGATCGGAGCCGATGGGGCGCGGGTTCGGGGTGCGCTCGATTCGCCAGCCGTGGCCGTTCCAGCGCTCGCTGAACGCGTTGTTGGCGGCGCGACCCACTGCCAGGCAGAAACTGGCCGAAGTGCACGCGATGTCGAGCAGGTCGGCATCGGGCGCGCCCGGCGAGGCGATGACGTGGAAGGCTCGACCGCCCCACTGCTCGACCATGGGCCGGGCCGGTGGCGCTGCGGAACGTGTCGCCGACCGCCAGGCAAAAGGTCATCGAGGTGCGCGAGACCGCGCTCAAGTCGGTTGCCGCGCCTGGCGCCTGTGCGACCGGGAGCGGGTACACGCGGACCGCGCCACCGCCCGGTGCGGGACGCGACCGGCCAGGCGTCGTCGCCGGTCGCCCCGTTGAAGACGGCGTCGTGAAGACGAGCGCCGCTGAGGCGGGACCGCCTTCGTTCATGGTGTCCAGTCGGAGGTGATAGGTGGTGCCGGGATGCAGGTCGCTCAGCTGTCCGATCACCATCACGCGCGAGCGCCCTGAGCCCGCGCCTTGCAGGGCGAGCTTTCCGCTCGAGGGGGAGCCCACCCCGACGCGGAAGTGGACCGTAGTCGGCGTTGAGTTCGGATTGACCTCAGCCATGGCGGTCGCCGAGATCGGTCCGAGGAACTGGACGACGAGGGACGCGATCGTCGGCGGCACGAAGGCCGCAGTGCTCGCCGGCGCGAGCCCTGCGCTGGCGAGAAGGCCACCGGTCGCCGCCGCGACGGTTGCCGCCGCGCCGACCCGCTGCCGCCGAGTGCCCACGCGGCCCCCTCCCTGCCCGGGAACGCCCGCAAGCCCTGCTCGCGCCGCGATCGCGCCGACGCGTCCTCGCGACCCTGCGCGCTTGTCCTAGCGGCAGCGGCCGCGGGCGGAAAGGGGCAGTGCCGGCAATTCGGCACGGTCCGCGGACATCGCGCCGACTCCCGCCCGCGAACGGCGAGGCGCCAGCGCGAAAGAGGCGCGGCGTTCCGGAGCGAGACTGCGAACCGCTCAGATCGGGGCGCTCGGCCGCGCGAGGTAGTCTCAGTGCTGGTGCAGGCAGTCGAGAGGTGGCGGAACGCCTCGATGCAACCGGTTCACCAAGGCGCGCGCGGCGCGGGAGGTGACCGGGACAGCGGTTCGACCGCCGCATCGCTGGGTCCTCGTGGGCGCGCCCTCGCGGCGCTCGACGTCGACGCCAGCGGGACGTTCTTCCTCGGTCGCCGGGCAAGACCGCCGATCGCAGTGGGGACCGTGTCGGCAGGCTCGGCGCGCAGCTGCGCCGGTGGTCCGAAAAAGGAGGGCCGACGTGCCACGTCGTCGCAGCATCACGAGTCAGCTCTACCGCTTGGCGCGCACCTCGAACAACCTGCGCGCCGCCAGCCACGGTCCCACCGCCTACGCCAAGCGGCGCGCCCGCGCCAAACTCTACGGCCGCTCGATGGGGGCGACTTCGAAGTTGCTTCGGATCTTCGGGCGAGGGAGGTGACGCTGCGTCCGCCATGAGCGGAGCGCAAGCGCGGCTGGGCGGTCGGCGCCCTCCCGGTGGTCGAACGCGTGGTGATCTCGGTCCCGCACGGAGCGCCTTCGGGCGTCGTGCTTTCCCTGTCGGGCGATCGGGCGGTCCCCGACCACACCGCTGGCCGTTCGGCCGCGACCCGTGGGTGCCGCGACCCGCCGTCGTCGGTCGGCTCTGGATCTGGGCCCGCGCCGCCGGCTCGGTTCGCGGGCTTCTGCTAGCGAAGCGGGATCGATCGGGGTGGCGATCTGCTCATGCGGCCCGTCGTCTCCTGTGGGCGAGCGCACCAGGATCGGGTGCCCGCGCGCCGTCCGTGCCCTAGGTCAGACGGCCACTAGAGGTGGCGCCGAGGCGACGCCTTCGTCGGCGCTGGGCGTGGACGCCGGTGCGCGAGGGACGGTCGTGCCGGCCCTGCGACCGCGACGCGCCTCGGTGGCCGGGCGGGCCAGGACGTATGCTCGCCCCATGAGCGCGGTCGGAACCGAGCGCGGACCTCGGCCGCCGGGGCGGCTCGCGCCCTTTGGCACGACGATCTTTGCCGAGATGTCCGCCCTTGCCCTTGCCACCGGGTCGATCAACCTCGGCCAGGGTTTCCCCGAGGACCCCGGACCAGCACTGCTCCGGTCGGCCGCGGTCGCTGCCATCGAAGAGGGTGACAATCAGTACGCGCCGGGGATTGGCGTGCCTGCGCTGCTCGAAGCGGTCGCCCGTCACCAGCACGCGGAGTACGGGCTCGACTACGACCCGGGCGCTGAGATCCTGGTCACGACCGGAGCGACCGAGGCAGTTGCCTCGGCGGTCCTCGGCTTGTGTGAGCCGGGCGACGAGGTCGTGATGCTCGAGCCCTCCTACGACTCCTACGCGGCCGTCGTGGCGATGGCCAGCGCTCGCCGCGTCGCTGTTCCGCTGCACTACGACGGGACGCGATGGGTCCTTCCAGCTGGGGCGCTCGAGGCAGCGGTGACCGAGCGGACGCGCCTCGTGCTGTTGAACTCGCCCCACAACCCGACCGGCAAGGTCCTCGACGCGACCGAGCTCGCCGAGGTAGCGGACGTCTGCCGGTGCCACGACCTGATCGCGGTCACCGACGAGGTCTACGAGCACCTCGTCTTCGACGGCGGTCGCCATGTCTCCCTCGCCACCCTGGAGGGGATGCGGGAGCGCACTGTGGTGATCTCCTCGGCGGGCAAGTCGTTCTCGGTGACGGGCTGGAAGGTCGGCTGGGCGTGCGCCCCCGCGCCGCTGCTCGCTGAAGTGCGCGCGGCCAAGCAGTTCCTCACCTACGTCTCGCCGGCCCCATTGCAGCGGGCCGTGGCGGTTGGCTTGGATCGGACGCACGAGCTGGTCGCGCCGCTCGTCGCCGAGCTCGAGGCGAATCGGGACCTCCTCGCCAAAGGCCTGGCGGCCACCGGCCTCGCGGTGCGAGATGCCGAGGGGACCTATTTCCTCACCGTGGACCTCCGCCCGGTCACCGACGAGGACGGGGCCACGTTCTGTCGCTCCTTGCCCGCGCGTTGCGGGGTGGTCGCCGTTCCCTGCTCAGTCTTCTACGGCGACCCCGAGGCGGGCCGGAGCCTTGTTCGCTTCGCCTTCTGCAAGCGGCGTGCCAGCATCGAGGAAGCGGTCGAGCGTCTCGGCCGGCTGATCAGGTGAGGGGGAGCTCGTGAAGGTCGCCCTCGTTCAGCATGATCTCACCTTCGAAGACGCCGAGGCGACGCTGGCACATCTGGCGTTGCTCGTTGACGGGGCCGCCGCCAAAGACGTCGAGCTCATCGTGCTCACCGAGATGTTCGCCACCGGGTTCTCGATGGCGACTGAACGGGTCGCCGAACCTGCCGGGAGCGGCCCCGGCGCGCGCTTCCTCGCCGATGCCGCGGCTCGCACCCGGGCCACGGTCGCCGGCTCGCTCCCGGTGCTCGAGCCGGGGAGCAGTCGCCCGGTCAACCGCTTCTTGTTCGTCGCCCCGGACGGCACGGTCGCTACGTATGACAAGATCCACCCCTTCTCCTACGGAGGCGAGGACCGCCACTACGAAGCAGGCCACAAGGTGACCAGCCTGCGGGTGGGGGGCGTCGCGCTGACGCCGTTCGTCTGTTACGACCTCCGCTTTGCCGATGTCTTCTGGGGGGCGGCCGAGCGGACCGATGCGTACGTGCTCGTCACCAACTGGCCCGCCTCGCGCCAGGACCACTTCCGTGCGCTCGCGGTGGCGCGCGCGATCGAGAACCAGGCCTACGTGCTCGCCACCAACCGAGTAGGAAGTGGCGGCGGCATCGACTATGCCGGGGGCACAATTGCCGTCGACCCCTTTGGCGAAGTCCTCGCCGAAGCCGGGAGCGTCGAGGAGACCCTCATCGTTGACGTCGACCCTGCGCGCGTCGCGGCTGTGCGGGACCGCTATCGCTTCCTCGCTGATCGGCGCTGAATATGAGGTCGACGCCAGGCGTTGGGTGGCCCGTTCCGGCTCAGCGCTGACGCCGTCGCCGAGCAAGCATCGATCGCGAGCCCTCCAGCTGAGATCGCTCGCCTCAGGCCTCGGCAAGCCTGCCTGACGGAGCGGGGACGGGACGACCACTCGTCCGGGCCGCCTCTAGCCAAGTTGCGATGGCTACCTCAACTTCGGCGACTGCGTCGTGGGGAGTGTCACCGGAGGCCGAGCCGTAGGGCAAGTCGGGTACGTCAGCAAACCAGGCTTCGTCCTCGGCGCTCCAGAACACAGTGATCGGATAGGCAGGCTGGTTCATCGGTCGACCTGGATTCTCAGATCGTACCGGCGAACGAGAGCCACGAGCTGACGATTCGGTGCGGCGGGCATCACCGACTCAAAGAGCGTCTTCGACCTCGTCCGCTTCCTTGAGGCACCGAGCGCCGATGCGGTGGTCGCTCGACTGAAAGACATCGAGTAGTGCGCGTCTTACTCGCCGAGCTCGAGCGGCTGCTCGACGACGAGGACGTGGCGGCGGTGCTCACCGGGCTCGAGGAACAGCTCGGCAGGACCGGCCGGCCGCGCCAGCTCCCGGTCCGCAGCTTCGTCCTCGGCTTTTTGCTCGCCGAGGCCGACGACCGCCCGGCACATCTGCGCCGCGCCCACGAGGCACTGTGTGCACTTGACTGCAATGACCAGCGCCGGCTCGGCGTGCTCGTCGGCGACCACCTCCTCACCTACCGCCAGCTCGAGCACCTTTCGCGGCGTCTCCGGCGCCTGCTTGAGAACCCGGCCGGCGACGGCTCGGCGTCGCGGCTGCTCGTCGCGCTCTGTGACGCGCTCGTCGCCGCCTCGTCGCCCGCGGCCCGCGTCGGCGAGCGGCTCGATCTCGCCCTCGACTGGAAGCGACCACGCGAGCTTCGCCCGCCCGAGGAGCTCGGGCACGCCCGCCGACCCCGACGCCGCCTGGGGCCATCGCAAGGGCACCGCGCCGGGCGAGCCCCCGAGTGCATCGTCGCGATGAACCTCGCCTCGTGTGCCCTCGACCCAGTCGAGCAGTTCAGCGCCGTGCTCGAGCGACGCGCCGCCGCCGGACTGGCACTCGGGGACGTGCGCGCCGACTCCGGCTACGCCTACCGCTCGCCCGAACGCTTCGCCCGCCCACTGCGGCGTCTCGGCGCGGCGCTCGTGGTCGACCTGCACCCGAACGACCGCGGCCCGAAAGGCACCTTCTCCGGCGCCGTGATCTCGAACGGCCGCCTCTACTGCCCGGGCACGCCGGCGGCCCTGCTGCGGCTCGCCCCGCCGGCGCGCGAAACCACGGCGGCCGAGCTCGTCGCCCACGACCGGCGCTGTTGTTAGGCGGCGGCCTTTGAGCTCACGCGACTCAGCGCCGATGACGCCGACGGCTATCACCGCGTCGCCTGCCCGGCGCTGGCGGGAAAGTGCCGCTGCCCGCTGCGCGAAGCGTCGCTCGTGCAGCCGCTCACCAAGCCCGAGGTGCTCACCCCGCCCGAGCATCCGCCGCTCTGGTGTCGGCAGAAGAGCCTCACCGTCCCGGTCCGGGTGGCGGAGAAGACGCGCCAGCGCCACGCCTATTCGGGCCCCGCATGGCGCGAGAGCTACGCCCGGCGCTCGGCCGCCGAGCGGGCGCACGGTTCGCTGAAGGACCCGTCCCGTGTCGACTCGGGCCGCGGCTGGTGCCCGATGTTCGGGCTCGTCGCCAACGCGCTCGCCCTCGCCTGCCTGATCGCCGTGCGCAACGGCCGCGCCGCCGCCGCCTTCAAGGCGCGGCGGCTCGAGGACGAACGCCGCCAGGCGGCGGGGCTGGCGCCCCGCCGGCGACTCGCGGACTCAGACGACGTGGCGCCGGCGCCCGAGCCGGCTCCGGAACGGCAAGCGTCGACCCGACCGCCGCCCTGAGCAGGCGGCTGGCGCGTCGCTGCGGCGGGGCCCGGGCGCGTCCATCTCGAGTTCCCGCCGAAGGTCTGGCCTGGCGCGGCACGACGCCTCCGCCGTCGCGCTCAACGACGTTCCCGCTCACAACAAAGCCCCTGCCGAGAGCATCAGCAGGGGCTTTTGTGAACAGATTGCAGTAGTTATGTAACTACCACTTCGTGGAGGTGGCGGGAATCGAACCCGCGTCCTTCAGCTTCGCAGTAGGCCTTCTCCGAGCGCAGCCGGCGGTGAGATCTCGGGTCCCGCCTCGCCACCGGCACCGGCACGGGACCCCAGTCAGCTGAGATTTCCTCCAGCAGACGCTGACAAGCCACAGGAGTAAGCCCCACAAGATGATGCCTGCGATCCGATCCGCGGGGCTGGGACCGGGCAGACATCGCTACCTAATCAGGCAGCGAGCGCGAGCTGAGGCTCGGCGTTTGTTTTTGGTTCCGGCTCTTTAGCGTGGCTCCGGAGACCACGGCTCGCTTCTCCCACCTTGACGACCGAAGTCGAAGCCAATCACCCCCTGGTGTTCCTCGCGGCACCTTGCCGCGCTTCCATGGTAGCGCCGGGCGCACCTGGCGCCAGCGGGGCTCGGGACCTCCGGCTGGCCCGCAGGGCCCTCCGGTCCTTGTCGTCGGACGCGGCGAGCTGGCTGAATGCGGCCGTGCGATCCAGGGGTGCGGCGCCGAGCGAGCAGGTGGCGCTCGTCGCGCCCGAGTCCGGTAGCTGGCGGCGCCGTCGAGTCGCGCTGGTAGGCATGCTCGCGGCCTTCGGCCCCGGGCTCGTCGTGATGCTCGCGGACACCGACGCGGGATCCCTCCTCACCGCGGCGCAGTCTGGGTCGCGCTGGGGGTACGCGCTCGTCCTGCCCGAGCTCGCGCTCATCCCCGTGTTGTATCTCGTCCAGGAGATGACCGTGCGCCTCGGCCTCGTGACCGGCCGAGGGCACGGCGAGCTGATCCGCGAGCACTTCGGCGCGCGCTGGGCGGTGTGCTCCTCGATCACGCTGTTGTCCTCAGCAGTGGGCGCGCTGCTCACCGAGTTCGTCGGCGTTGCCGCCGCGGCCGCGCTCTTTGGCGTGCCCCGTCGTGTGAGCGTACCGGTCGCGGCCGCGGTGCTCATCAGCCTGGCCTTCAGTGGGAGATACCGGCGCATCGAGCGGGTGGCACTGGCCTTCGGCCTCGGCGAGTTGCTCTTCGTACCGGCATTGGTGTTCGCCCACCCCCATCTCGGCACCATCGCCGCCGACCTTCGCGTCGCGCCGCTCAGCCAGCGCTCCTACCTCTACCTGCTCGCAGCGAACGTGGGCGCGGTCATCATGCCGTGGATGATCTTCTACCAGCAGGGGGCGGTGATCCAGCGGGGCCTCAGGGTCCGCTCGCTTCGCGCCCAGCGCCTGGACACCGCGCTCGGCACCGTCGTGACCCAGGTGGTGATGGTGACCGTCGTCCTGCTCGCCGCGACGAGCCTGTGGCATCGAGGAGGCGGGCCGAACCTGTCCGGCGTCACTCAGCTGGCGGCCGCCCTTCGCCCCGAGCTCGGCGCCGGTTCGCGCTTTGTCGTCGGGGCCGCGGTCATCGGGGCCGCGATGGTGGCGGCGGTCGTCGTCAGCTTGGCGGGGTCGTGGGGGCTGGCGGAGGCGCTCGGGTGGCGGCACAGCCTGAACTCCCGCCCCGATCGGGCGAGCGCAGCATTCTACGCGACCTACGTCGCCGCCCATCTGTTCGGGGCGCTGGTCGTGCTCAGCTGCACCAACCTCGTCCAGCTCGCCGTTGGGGTCGAGGTGATGAATGCGGTCTTGCTGCCGGTGGTGCTCGGCTTCCTCCTCGCCCTCGAGGCGCGGGCGCTGCCTGCGGCCCATCGCATGCGCGGCGCCCGTCGCCTCCTGGCCACCTGCTGCTGCGTCGCCGTGATGGCCTTCGGCCTGGCGATCGTTCCGGCGCTCGTGCTCTAACCGGCCAGAGGTCAGCGGCCGCTGAGTTCGGCAGCGAGGTGTGATCTGGGTGGGAACATCGACCTGCCCTTCCGGCTGCGCTGGGTCAGGTGCCATCGTCGGCAAGGAGCGCCACTTCTCTTGCAGCGCTGCCGTGAGATCTTGCAGCGCTGCCGTGAGGGCCTGAACGCGGACACCGCCAGGCCAGCGACAGGGACGATGCGGATGAGTCGTGCCCGCCGCGGCGTCAAAGGCCCGAGCTGGCGCCGCCACATGGCGCACGGCTACCCGCCGAGCGGGAGGGCGATGCGCCGTTCCGGTCAGCGCCCCAGGCTGGTGCGACCGGGACGGCGGGTGCACGTCGCATTGGGCTGACAGCCGGCTGCGCAACGGCGTTGGTCCAATCGACACGATCGTGCAGACAGCCGAAATCGGAACGATCGTGCGTGAATGTCGGTTCGGCAGGAGCGCGCACTATTGTCCCTTCTGACCGATCGAGCACTTCTGAGGAGGTGAGCATGCAACTGAAGACTCCCGCCGACCTGGCTGCCTTGGTTCGGGATCGGCGGCGCGCCTTGGGCTGGACGCAGCACCACCTCGCTGCTGAGTGCGGAACCTCGGTGCGTTGGGTTGTTGACCTCGAGGCGGGCAAGCCGTCCGTTCAGACCGGGATGGTGCTTGTTGTTCTTGCCACGCTCGGGGTCACCCTGGAGGTACGGGCCACAGATGACGCCGCAGGAGCTCGGCTCGACGCGTATCTCGAGCAGTTCGCCGATGGCAACTGACCGACTCGACGTCTACATTGCGGGCCGGCTGGCCGGGTCCCTGGAACGTGGCCAGCGCGACCGGCTGAGCTTTGTCTACGACGACAGCTACCGCAGCGATCCAGGAGCAACCCCGCTCTCGTGCGCCCTGCCGATGACTGCAGCCGTGCACCCCGACGACCGCATCAGGCCCTATCTGTGGGGCCTTCTTCCGGACAACGAGCTCGTGCTGCAGCGTTGGGCACGTCAGTTCCGCGTCTCGGCGACGCGGCCCCTCGACCTGCTGGCCCAGGTCGGCCGGGACCTTCCCGGAGCGATCCAGATCCTCACCGTCGGCGAGGATCTGGCGGACGCGTCGGGAGAGGTCGAGTGGCTTGGCGACGACGAGGTCGCTGCCGAGCTCCGGCGAGTGCGTGAGGACGAGGCAGCATGGCTCCCGCCCAATGGCAGGGGACGCTGGTCGCTCGCCGGAGTCCATCCCAAGGTCGCGCTCGTCTTTCACGAGGGCCGCTGGGGCCGCGCCAACGGCGCGCTAGCGACGAACCGGATCCTGAAGCCGGCAATCGCGGGCTTTGCCGACCACGAAATCAACGAGCATCTCTGCCTTGCTGCCGCAACGCGCTGTGGCCTGCTCGCTGCGCCGAGCACGATCGCAACCTTCGGCTCTGAACGGGCCGTGGTGGTCACCAGGTTCGATCGGTTCTCCAGCCCAGACGGGACGGTCGAACGAGTGCACCAGGAGGATCTCTGCCAGGCGCTGGCGGTGAGCCCGGCGAACAAGTACCAGAGCGACAGAGGCCCCTCGGCGGCGCAAATCGCTGCGCTCTTGCGGTCGCAGATCTCCGGGGTCGAAGGGCGCGGGGCCCTGTGGCGGTTCTTCGAGGCGCTCGTGTTCAACTGGCTGATCGCCGCTCCCGATGCGCACGCGAAGAACTACTCCCTGCTTCACCTCGGCAGGGCCGTGCGCCTCGCGCCGCTCTACGACCTCGCGTCAGCCTTGCCGTACCCAGACTTCCACGGGCCCAAGGTCAAGCTGGGGATGACCGTGGGCGGCCACTATCGGGTGGGCTCGATCGGAGCCTCCACCTGGGTGAGGGAGGCGAAGGTGCTCGGACTGCCCGCCGATGGGGCGCTCGCCCGGGCGCGACAGCTGGCACAGGCGGTGCCGGAGGCCTTCGCTGCCGCACGAGAGCGCCTCGTCCTGGAAGGAAGCTCCGGAGACTTCGCCGACATCCTCGTCAATGCGGTCGCGGCGAACGCGGCGGCGTGTGCGAATCGGTTGGGCTGAGGTGGGGCAACGGACGTTCCATATTCCACAGCCTGCTGCCGAGGAATGCGTGGCTCCGGCCAAGTTCCGCGATTTCCCACCAGAGTCAGCGCTCGCTGGCGAACTCATGGCAGGCTGAGTTCGCCAGCAAGGTGTGATCTGGGTGGGAAAATCCACCACCCAGCTGACTCGAACTGAAGCGGCACCCGATGTTGCGGAGACAGCGGCCCCGCCGGTGGGAAACCGCGCTTGTCGGGATGGCCCCCCTTCAGCGCAAGTCGAGGACCGCGACGAGCGCCTCGTCGATTCCCCACATCTCTTCACGAGAAAGGTGTCCGGCAAGCTCACCCAGGCGGCGCGCGTCAACCGCGCCGATCTGTTCGACGAGCACCCGGGTGGTCGCGCCGGCAATCTCGGCTTCTGGTCGGAAAGAGGCGGCGCGGGCGCTGCGCGAGGTCGGGGCGACGATCACCACCGATCGCGGAAGGAACTCATCGGCCTGCACCACGACGCCATAGCGATCGCCGTGGTGTTCGTGACCGACGCCGCGCGGGAGGCGAAAGCGGTAGACGTCACCGCGCAGCACGGAGGGATTCCATCAACTCCACAATCGCCAGCATCTCTTCGCGGTCGTGCTCGTCCGCCTCCAGTGCGGCGACTTCGGCCGCGAGCTCCTTGCTCCGGCGCCGGGAGCGGACTTGTCCAACCAGGGCAACGCGAATCACCTCCGACTGGGTCAAGCCGGTGGACTCCAGCGTCTTGAGGGCCTTGTCAGCCTCGTCGTCCAGTCGAACGGAGATCGCACGTGCCACGCCAGCCAATGTATCACATTTTGCGATACGACGGCAGACGTTCCCACCCAGATTCACACCTTGCTGGCGAACTCAGCGGCCGCTGTACTCCTTGATCACGCGCTCGGCCTCCCGACGCGCGTCGCGCTCGGCGATGGCGTGGCGCTTGTCGTACAGGCGCCGGCCGCGTGCCAGCGCCAGCTCGAGCTTGGCGCGCCCTTCTTTGAAGTAGACCGACAGGGGGACCAAGGTGAGCGACTGCTGGGCCACGCGCCCGGCGAGCTCGTCGATCTCGGCGCGGTGCAACAGCAACTTGCGCGGTCGTTCGGGGTCGACCCAGCCGAAGCCGCTCGAGTACTCATAGGGCGCGATGTGCGCGCCATGCAGCCAAAGCTCGCCGTTGTCGACACGGGCGTAGGCGTCATGCAGCTGCACCTTGCCGGCGCGGACCGACTTCACCTCGCCGCCGCGCAGCTCGATCCCGCACTCGAAGGTCTCGAGGATGTCGTAGTCGTGGCGGGCGCGGCGGTTCCGGGCCACCGTGCGGGGGCCCTCGGGACGCTTGGCGTCCTTGCCCGCACGGGGTCGCTGCTTCGCGGGCATGGGGGGAAACGGTAGCCTGCCCACTCCGATGGATGGACCGGGTGTCGTGATCTCCAGCGCGCTGATCGACGAGATGGTCGCGCACTGCCTCGGGTGCTATCCCGAAGAAGGCTGCGGCCTGCTCGTCGGCCCGCCCGACGGCTCGGCGGTCACGCGCTGTGTCCCGACGACCAACGTCGCCGCGTCGGCCAAGCTCTACACGGTCGATCCCCGTGCCCACCTCCGGGCCGACCGCGAGGCGGAGAACGCGGGGCTAGCGGTCATCGGGGTCTTCCACTCCCACACCCACACCGACCCCTACCCCTCGCCGACCGACGTCGCCCAGGCGCCCGACCCGACCTGGCACTACGTGCTGGTCTCGCTGCGCCATGAGCTCGCCTCGGTCCGCTCCTACCGGATCGTCGACGGGACGATCGGCGAGGAGCCGATCCTCGAGGCGCCTCGGTTAGAATCTGAGTGAGTTAGTCAACATTTCGCTCCAGCCCTCGGAGGAGCCGTGTCCGTCGAAGTCCGCTTGCCCACCTTGCTGCGCGCCGCCGCCAACGGGAGCTCCCGGGTCGTGGTCGAGGGGGACACCGTCGGCGAGGTCCTGAAGGGCCTCGAACGGGCGCACCCGAGCCTGTCCGGCCAGGTGCTCACCGAAGACGGGACGCTGCACCGCTTCGTCAACGTCTACGTCGACGACGACGACGTCCGCTATCTCGACGGCCTCGACACCAAGGTGCTCGACGGCTCGGTCGTCAGCATCCTGCCGGCGGTCGCGGGCGGGGCGTGAGCCGGCCACCATGGCGGTCCATCCCGGCGTCCTCTCGCTCATCGGCAACACGCCGCTCGTCGACATCTCGGCGCTGAGCCCCAACCCGGACGCCAAGATCCTGGTCAAGCTCGAGGGGATGAACCCCGGCGGCTCGGTGAAGGACCGGGTCGCGCTGAGCTTGGTTGAAGAGGCCGAGGCGCGCGGGCTCCTGCAGCCCGGTGCTGTCCTGCTCGAGCCGTCCTCGGGCAACACCGGGATCGGCCTGGCGCTCGTCTGCCGCCTGAAGGGCTACCACCTCAAGGTCGTGCTGCCGGCCAACGTCTCGGTCGAGCGGCGCCAGCTGCTCGAGGTCTTCGGCGCCGAGATCATCGAATCGCCGGGCTCGGAGGGCTCCAACGGCGCGGTGCGCCTGGCGCGCCAGCTGGCGGCTGAGCACCCCGAGTGGGTGTTCCTCTACCAGTACGGCAATCCGGCGAACCCCAAAGCGCACTATGAGGGGACGGGGCCGGAGATCTATCGCGACTGTCCTGAGATCACCCACTTCGTCGCCGGGCTGGGCACGAGCGGGACGCTGCTCGGCGTTGGCCGCTACCTGAAAGACCAGCGCAGCGACATCGAGGTCTGGGCCGTCGAACCACCGACGGGGGAGATGGTGGACGGCTTACGCAACCTCGACGACGGCTACGTTCCCCCGATCTTCCTCGACCTCGGCGGGGAGAAGCTGCTCGACCGCAAGACCGTCGTCGGTCCGCGGGACTCGATCGCCTGGACGCGCCGCCTCGCCGACCTCGGCGTGTTCGCCGGCATCTCGACGGGCGCCGCGCTCGCCGGGGCGGTGCGCTGCTCGCGCCAGATCGAGTCCGGGACGATCGTGATCATCTCGCCGGACGGCGGCTGGAAGTACCTCTCGAGTAGGGCATGGACCGGCGACCTCGATGAGGTCGCCGAGCGGGCGACGAAGACGATCTACTTCTAAAGGCGCCTCGTCGGGCCGTGTCGGCCCAGTGCGATCGCGCCGCTCAGCGCGACGACGAGCGCAGCGGCAGCCTCGATCGCGAGCGCCGAGACCGCGTCGGGTGCCTGGAAGCTGTCGATGAAGCCGAACACGCCGACCGTGATGGCGAGCAGGAACCCGGCGATCGTGCCGAGCATCAAGGCGAGGGACGCCAGCAGCACGATCGGGCGACACCACACCACGAGCGCCAGGGCCAGCGCGAAGGCGGTGATCGCCTGGGCGAGGAACAGCGGCCCGACCCTCGGGATGGCGTTGTAGCCCTGCGACCACAGCTGCAGGTGGAGCGCGCCGGACCAGGCGACCAGGACGGCGCCGGCGGCCGCGCCGGCGCGGACGGCGCGATCATCGGGCCGCCGGGCCAGCCGCGCCGCCACGCGCCGCAACTCACCAGCCGCTGCCCCCGCCACTGCTCTTCGACGCGGTCGTCGTGGCGTGCGTGCCGAGCGCGGCGACCGTCGGGGTGACGGCGAACCACTTGCCGAGCAGGCCCTGGCCGGTGGCTTCGCCAGCCTTCTTGTCGCCCGAGTACGTGTACAGCGGGTGGCCGCGATAGGTGACCTGGCGCTGGCCGTCGGGGTCTTTGATCGTGGACAGGCCGCGCAGGCCCGCCGCGGCGGTCGGGGCGCGCATCGCCTTGGGGAGCACGAGCGGCGGCCACAGGTGGGCGCAGGTGGCGGTGCAGGCGACCTTGGTCGCGCGGTCGGCGCTGAAGCGGTAGAGCGTGTGCCCGGCCCGATCGACGAGCACGGTGCCGACGTGGGGGACCCTGGCCTCGCGCACGAGCGGCGGGACGGCGTGCGGCCGGGCGGCGGCCACGGCCCCCCCGCCCGCTGCGGCGAGACAGCCGGTGGCGCTCAGGGCGACGAGAGAGCTGGTGCGCAGGATGCGAGCCATGGCGTGATCCTTTCGTGGGGCGGTGGCGTCTGTCGGCACTACGCCGGTCGCCCGCGATCCGATCACTGCGCGCCGGGGCGCCCCCGGCTCGGGCCCGCCGCGCCGCCGGGGCGCCCCGCGGCGCCGCGCTCGGGTCCGTCGTCCACGCGTCGGGCGGCGTCCGCGGGCGCTACGCGGTCCTTTGATGCTGGGCCGTCCGTCACCTCGCTGGCGCCCGGTCCCGCTGCGGCCTCGTGGTCGAGCTCGCCGAGCGCCCGCGGCAGGACGACGGTGAAGGTCGTGCCCGCGCCGAGCTCGCTCGTCACGTGCACCGAGCCCTCGTGGGCGGCGACGATCGAGGCGACGATCGCCAGGCCCAGCCCAGAGCCGCCGCGGGCGCGCGAACGGGACTTGTCGGCGCGATAGAAGCGGTCGAAGACCTTGGCGGCGTCTGCCGGCGCCATGCCGGGGCCGTTGTCGGCGACCTCCAGCACGGCGTTCGGGCCCTCGCGGCGCACCTGCACGGCGACCTCGGTCCCCGCTGAGGTGTGCGCCCGGACGTTGGCGAGCAGGTTGTCGAGGACCTGGCGGAGCCGCAGCGCGTCGCCGAGCAGCTCGACCGGCTCGGAGGCACTGAGGCGGATCGGCCAATCGGGGCCCACCGTGCGGGCCGTCTCGATTGCCTCGGCCGACAGGCCGACGAGCTCGATCAGCTGCCGCTCGAGCGGGCGGCCCTCGTCTAGGCGGGCGAGGAGCAAGAGGTCTTCGACGAGGTGGCTCATGCGCGCCGTCTCCGAGCGGATCCCGGTCATCGCCCGCTGGAGGTCGTCGGGGCGGTTCGCCGCGCCCTGGTGGAAGAGCTCGGCGTAGGCGGACACGGCGGCGATCGGCGTGCGCAGCTCATGGGAGGCGTCGCCGACGAAGCGCCGTAGGCGCTCCTCGGACTCGCGCAGCTCGGCCTCGGTGGCGTCGCGGGCGGCGAAGGCCTCCTCGATCCGCCCGAGCATGAGGTTGAGGGCCGAGGCGACGTGGCCGACCTCGGTGCGCTGGTTGGCGCCGGGCACCCGGGACTCGAGGTCGCCGCCGGCGATCGCCCCGGCGGTTCGCTCGATGTCGCGCAGCGGCCGCAGGTCGAGGTGGACGAGGAGCCAGCCGAGCAGCGTGCCGATCACGAGGGCGGCGCCGGAGACGACGAGCTCGATGGAGGTGAGCTGGTCGAGGGTGTGCTGCACGTTGCCGAGCTGGCTGGCGACGATCAGCTCGGCGCCCGGCGCGCCGGGGGGCAGGCGGGCGGCTGAGACGCGGAACTCCGGCCCGCTCGCGCTCGTCGAGTCGGCGGTGAAGTAGGTGATCCGGGGCGAGCCGTCGCTCGCCGGCGAGCGCAGCCCGGACAGTCGCGCCGGGAGCTTGGGGGTGTAGGAGACGTCGTCGACGTGGGCCGGGCAGACGTAGCCGGCGACCGGGGTGCCACTGGCGCTGCGCAGCTCGACGAACGCGCCGGGGGCGACCGCCAGGCCGACCTGGTCGCAAAAGTTCGGCACGCTTGGCTGGGGGTTGGCCACCGCGACCGGTGCGCTCGTCGCGGGCAGGAGCACGCCAGCCTGGAGGGCCCCCGCGGCGAGGCGGTCGTCGCGGTCGTGGTCGTTCGGGCGCCCGCCGTCAGGGTCGCGGGTCTCGCCGTCGCCGGCTGATCGGTGCGCCAGCGGCTGGGCGATCGCGCTCTGGGCGGCGGCGAGCGAGGCGTCGACCTGGCGGAACAGCGACGCGCGGAGCTCGGCGCTCACGATGAGGTCGGTGGCGGCGAGCGCCAGCAAGAGCACCGCGCCCACGGCCAGCAGCAGGCGCGTACGCAGGCTCATCTAGCCGCCGCTCGCGTCCGGCTCGCGCAGCACGTAGCCGACGAGCCGGATCGTGTGGATAAGCGGCGGGCCGAGTGCGTCGAGCTTGCGCCGGAGGTAGCCGACGTAGGTCTCGACGATGTTCTGGTTGCCGCCGAAGTCGTAGTGCCAGACGTGGTCGATGATCTGGTCCTTGGAGAGCACTCGCCGGGGGTTCAGCAAGAACAGTCGGAGCACGTTGAACTCCGTCGCCGTCAACGGCACGGCGACGCCGCCGCGCCACACCTCGTGGCTCTCCTCGTCCATCTCGAGATCGGCGAAGCGAAGCCGCGTGTCGGCGTGCTCGGGCTTGGAGCGCCGCAAGATCGCCCGGACCCGGGCGACAACGACGGCGAGCGAGAAGGGCTTGGCGACGTAGTCGTCCCCGCCGACACCGAGGCCTTCGACCATGTCCTCGGGCTCGCCCTTGGCGGTGAGGAAGAGCACGGGCGTGGCGATCCCGTCCGCCCGCAGCCGCCGGGTCACCTCGAAGCCGTCGAGATCGGGGAGCATCACGTCCAAGACCACGAGGTCGAAGCCGCCCTCTTGCGCCTTGGCGAGGCCGGCGCGCCCCGACTCGGCCTGTTCGACCTCAAAGCCCTCGTAGCGCAGCACCGTGGCCACCGAGTCGACGATCGAGGGCTCGTCGTCGACCACCAGGATCCGCTGCTTTGGCACTTGCTCGCCCATTGCCTCTCCTGGCGCGTGTCGCCCACGGTGGCAGCCCGCTCGATGCATTGTTGCCGACCGGTGTCGACAAGACGACGCTTCGCCGCGGTGTCGGCGCGATTCATGGCTGGCGCTCAGCGGGGTCCGCGTGGGCTCCTCGTGCGGCGATCGACCCTTAGCTTCGAGGGGGAGGGCCGACCGGGACCCCCGCCCCCGAGGCGCTCGCGAGGAGCGGGCGAGAAGGTTCAGGTGAGCCTGATGACGATGATGATGATGATCCTGATCCCCTTGATGGTGCTGGCGGTCGCCGTGACGGTGGTGCCGCTGGTCGTGACGATGCTGAGCGAGCGGCGCGAGCGCACGAGCCCCGAGCACGAGCAGGCGGCAGCAGCGCCGGTCACCCCGGTCGCCTCCGTGGCGCCCGAGCACCGCGGCGAGGAGCGCGCCGCCGCGTAGCCTGGCGGGAGTGGACGAGCGGCCGATCGGCATCTTCGACAGCGGGTTCGGCGGCCTGACCGTCGTCCGGGCCCTGCTCGATCTGCTGCCCCACGAGCAGCTCGTCTATCTCGGCGACACCGGCCGCTACCCCTACGGGCCACGTCCGGCTGACGAGGTCCGCCGCTTTGCCATCGAGCTGACGGCCACGCTGGTCGAGCGCCACGACGTGAAGATGGTGGTCGTCGCGTGCAATACCGCGGCCTCGGCGGCGCTCGAGGAGCTGCGTGCTCGATTCCGCGTGCCGGTGCTCGGGGTGATCGAGCCGGGGCTGCGTGCCGCCGTCCAGGCGACGCGCAACGCCCAGGTCGGCGTCATCGGCACGGTCGGGACGATCGCGTCGGGCTCGTACCAGCACCTCGCCGAGGCGATGCGCGCGCCGGTCGATCTGCACTGTGCTGCCTGTCCGGGTTTCGTCGAGTTCGTCGAGCGCGGCGAGCTCGACACCGACCAGGTGCACGTGCTCGCCGAGCGCCTGCTGGCGCCGCTTCGCGAGCGCGACGTCGATACCTTGCTGCTTGGCTGCACCCACTACCCCTACCTCGCCCGCACCATCGCCGATGTGATGGGTCGCGAGGTGGTCCTCGTCTCCTCCGCAGAGGAGACGGCCTTTGACGTCCGCTCCGTGCTCGCAGCGACCGGCATCGGCCGCCCCCCCGGGGAGCCGCCGCTGCACCGCTTTTACTCCTCGGGCGACGTCGGGCACTTCGCCGAGATGGGCGGGCGGCTGCTTGGTCGCGAGATCGGGGTCGCCGAGCCGTTCGTGTGCTGATCGGCCGGAGTTGCGGCACGCGCTGAACCGATGCAATAGCGTGGTGCCAGGAGGGCGACGTGGCCGGCTCGGTGGCAAGCGATGTGACGGCGGTGCTCGCCGTGGTCGCCCCTGGCCTGACGATCGCCCGGACCGTCCCCCAGGGCGTGCGCGTCGCCCGCCACGGCGCCGAGGGCGTCTCGGTCTCGACCTGGGTCTTGCTGCTCGCCGTCGCCGAGCTGTGGACCATCTATGGGTTCTTCGCCAAGGTGCCCGCCGAGGTCGCAACCAACGTCCCGAACGGCCTGCTGTGCCTGGCGGTCGTCGTCTTGGTGGCGCGGCGGCGCAAGGAGGTAGCGCGCACGCTCGTGTTGACCGCGCTCGTCTCGGCGGCCGTCGCGCTGTTGAGCGTGCTCTGCGCGCTCGGCCACGTCGAGGGGATCGAGGCGGCGGTCTCGGTCGCCGGCTCGCTCAGCTTGTACCTGCCGCAGCTGGTGATCGCGCTGCGCGCACGTGACCTCTCGGGGGTCTCGCTGTCGAGCTGGCTGCTCGCCCTGTGCGGCTCGATCGCCTGGGGCGCGTACGGGCTGTTCATCCACAAGGTCGCGGTGTACGTGCCCACGATCGTGATGCTGCCGAGCGCAGCGGCGATCTCGATCGCGATCGTCTCCTCCTCGCGCGCCCGCACGCTCGCCCGGGAGGCAGCCACCCGTTAGGGTGCCACGAGCCTGCCAGGGAAGGAGCCCCATGCCCGACGCCGATCTCCGCCGTCGCGACGGCCGCCAGCTCGACGAGCTGCGGCCGGTGCGCCTCGAGCGGGACTTCACCGAGTTCGCCGCCGGGTCGGTGCTCGTCTCGATGGGCCGGACGCGCGTGCTGTGCACGGCCTCGATCGAAGAGGACGTCCCGAGGTTCTTGCGGGGGACGGGCAAGGGCTGGGTGACCGCCGAGTACTCGCTGTTGCCGGGATCCTCGAGCGAGCGCGTCTCGCGCGAGGCGGTGCGCGGCCGACAGTCGGGGCGGACCCAGGAGATCCAGCGCCTGATCGGGCGCAGCCTGCGCGCCGTGTGCGACCTGGTGGCGCTCGGTGAGCGCCAGGTGGTCGTCGACTGTGACGTGCTGCAGGCCGACGGCGGGACGCGCACGGCGGCCATCTCGGGTGCCTACATCGCCCTACACGACGCGCTGCAGCGGCTCGTCCAGGCCGGTGCGCTGAAAGCCCACCCGCTGCGCGAGGCGTGCGCCGCCGTCTCGGTCGGCGTCGTCGATGCTGTGTGCATGCTCGATCTCGACTACTCCGAGGACTCGCGCGCCGAGGTCGACATGAACGTTGTGATGACCTCGGCCGGGCGCTTCGTCGAGATCCAGGGCACCGCCGAGCAGGTCGCGTTCTCGCGTAGCGAGCTCGACGAGCTGCTCGGCCTGGCCGAGCTCGGCATCAACGAGCTGCTCGCCGCCCAGCAGGAGATGCTCGCCGAGCCGCCGCTCGCGCGCTCGCCCCGGGCGTGAGCATGCGATTGGTGCTCGCCTCGGCGAACGCTGACAAGGCGGCGGAGATCCAAGAACTGCTGGCGGGCGCGCTCGGCGACGAGCTCGAGCTGGTGCCGCGCCCGGACTGGGTCGGCGAGGTCGACGAGACTGGCGAGGACTTTCTCGCCAACGCCCGCTTGAAGGCCGAGGCGCTCGTCGCGGCGACGGGGATGGCAGCGGTCGCCGACGACAGCGGCCTCGAGGTCGATGCCCTCGATGGCGCGCCCGGGGTGCACTCGGCGCGCTACGCGGGCGAGGCCGCGACCTATGCCGACAACGTCGCCAAGCTGTTGGCCGAGTTGTCGGGGAGCACGCAGCGCACGGCGCGGTTCCACACCGTGGCGCTGGTGCGCTTCCCCGACGGCCGGGAGGTCGTCGCCGAGGGCCGCGTCGAGGGGGCGATCACCCACGCGCCGCGCGGCGAGGGCGGCTTCGGCTATGACCCGGTCTTCGTCCCCGAGGGAGGCGACGGCCGCACCTTTGGCGAGCTGTCGCCGCTCGAAAAGCATGCCGTCTCCGCCCGCGGCCGTGCCTTTCGGGCGCTCGCCGAGGCGCTGTCCGCGCGCTGATGGGAGACCGAACAGGGCCACGCGCTGTCACACCCGATTGCGATCATCGTCCACGTGGGCCGGCGCCGAGCCGGCGAGGTGGCGAGGAGCGTGCGAGATGGTGGCAGCCGGCAGCATCCACATCAGCTGTGAGGAGTGCGCACTGCGCCGCAGCGACGCCTGCGAGGACTGCGTCGTCACCTACGTGCTCAGCCGGGAGCCGAGCGACGCCATCGTCATCGGCGCCGACGAGGCGCGGGCGGTGCGCCTGCTCCAGCAGGCCGGCTTGGTGCCGGCGCTGCGCCACGAGCGCCGCGTGGGCTGAGACACGCGGGCCAGCATGAGCCACGTCCTGCTGGTCACCAATGACTATCCGCCCAAGCTGGGGGGGATCCAGTCCTATCTCTACGAGCTCTGGCGGCGCCAGCCCCCCGGCTCGGTCAGCGTGCTCACTATCGCGCAGCGCGACGCCGCGGCCTTCGACGCCGCGGCGCCGCATCCGATCGCGCGCCTTGCGACACCGATGCTCTTGCCGCTGGCCTCGGTGCGCCGCGCCGTCGAGGCCGAGGCGGCCCGACGGCATGCCAGCCTCGTGCTCTTGGACCCGGCGCTGCCGATCGGCGCTATCGGTCCGCAGCTGTCGCTTCCCTACGGCGTGGTCCTGCACGGCGCCGAGGTGACGGTCCCGGCGCGCCTGTTCGGTGTCCGGTCGCGCCTAGCCCGCGTGCTTGGCGGCGCTGCGCTCCTCGTCGCCGCGGGCGGCTACCCCGCGGCCGAGGTGCACCGCCTCCTCGGGCGGGCAGTGCCCCCGCTCGTGGTCGTCCCCCCCGGGGTCGACGGTGACCGCTTCACGCCACTCGAGCCGGCAGCACGCGCCGCGGCGCGTGCCGACCTCGGGCTGCCCCTCGCCGGCCGCCTCGTGGTCGGGGTCAGCCGGCTCGTTCCGCGCAAGGGCTTCGACGTGCTGATCGAGGCGGTCGGCGCGCTGGCGGGGAACGAGCCCGACCTCAGCCTCGCGATCGGCGGGACCGGCCGGGACGCCCGGCGCCTGGCGCGCCTCGCCGAGCGCCATCGCGCCCCGGTGCGCTTCCTTGGCCGCGTCAGCGACGAACAGCTGCCCCGGCTGCTGGCGGCGGCCGACGTGGCGGCGATGTGCTGCCGGGACCGCTGGCTCGGCCTCGAGCAGGAGGGCTTCGGCATCGTCTTCCTCGAGGCCGCCGCGGCCGGCGTGGCGGTGCTGGCCGGTCGCTCGGGGGGGAGCGAGGAGGCCGTCGCCCACGAGGAGACCGGCCTCGTCGTCGACCGCCCGGGCGACGTCGAGGCGGTCAAAGCCGCGCTCGCCCGTCTGCTCGCGGACGCCGAGGTGCGGGCGCGCTTTGGCGCAGCGGGTCGCCGCCGCGCGGTCGAGGAGTTCTCCTACGACCTGCTCGCCCGACGCCTCGCCGATGCGCTTCGCACCGCCGCCGGCTGAGGCAAGCTGCATGCGGGGCGCCTGGCTGTGGGAGGCTGGCGGAGGACAAAGGAGGCAGGAGGGCCCGTGGAGCACACCGCGGAGACGATGATCGTGGCCGGCACGCCAGAGCGCTGCCTGGCCATCGTCGCCGACGTCGAGGCGTACCCGAGCTGGGTGGCCGACCTGAAAGAGGTCCAGGTCCTCGAGCGCGACACCGAGGGACGGGCCGCCGTCGTCCACTTCCGCGCCGGTGCGTTTGGTCGCTCGACGAGCTACGTGTTGGCCTACGACTGGTCGGGCGCGCCCGAGCGCGTGGCGTGGATCCAAAAGGAGGGGGATCTCACCAACCGCCTGGACGGGAGCTACCGCTTCACGCCGCGCAGCGACGGCGGCACCGAGGTCCGCTACGAGCTCGCGGTCGAGCTGCGGGTCCCGATCCCTGGCTTCGTGAAGCGCCGGGCGGAGGGCCACATCCTCCACGCCGCGGTGCGGGACTTGAAGGCGCGCGTCGAGCTCGGCGCCTAGTCGGTGCGCCTCGGCGTCGTCCTGCCGACCTTCTCTCACGACGCCTCCGCGGCGCGCCGGGCCGCGCAGGAGGCCGAGGAAGCCGGCATCGACGGCTGCTTTTGCTACGACCACCTGTGGCCACTCGGCGAGCCCGGTCGGCCGGCGATCGCGCCGTTCCCCTTCCTCGGCCTGCTCGCGGCCATGACGCGCACCGTCGCGCTCGGGACCTTGGTCGCCCGCGTCGGCCTCGTCGCCGACGAGGTGCTCTTCTCCCAGCTGATGACGTTGCGCAGCCTGATCGGCGAGCGGTTGATCGCGGGGCTCGGCACCGGGGACCAGATGAGCGTGCCCGAGCAGCGCGCCTATGGCCTGCGGCACGCCCCGGCGTCCGAGCGGCGCGCTGCTGTCGGCGCCCTGGCGCGGCGACTGGTCGGCGAGGGCGTGGCCACCTGGGTGGGCGGGCGCGATCCGCGCACGATCTCGATGGCGCGCCACGCCGGCGCGGTGGTGAACCTGTGGGCCGCGCCCGCCGAGGAGGTGGCGGCGATCGCCCGGTTCTCGGAGGCGACCTGGGGCGGGAGCCTGCCGGCCGATCCCGACGCCGCGCAACGGCACCTTGCCGGCCTCGCGGCGGCCGGTGCCAGCTGGGCGGTCTTCGGCTGGCCCGGCTCGGCGGCGCCGCTGCTCGCCGCGGCGCGGGCGGCCGGCATCGCCCGGTGATTTCGCCCGCCGCACCAGGGCCGACGCGCCAGGCACGTTGTAACCTTCGGAGATGGAATTCCGCCGGATCAATGGCCTGCCGCCCTACGTCTTCGCCGAGGTCGACGCGTTGAAGCTGGCAGCCCGGCGAGCCGGCGAGGACGTCATCGACCTCGGCTTTGGCAACCCGGACATCGCCTCGCCCGACGTCGCGGTCGACAAACTCGCCGAGGCGGCGCGCAACCCCCGCAATCACCGCTACTCCTCCTCGCGGGGCATCCCCAAGCTGCGGGCGGCGATCTGCGACCTGTACCTGCGACGCTTTGGCGTCCAGCTCGACCCTGAGCGCCAGGTCGTCACCACGATCGGGGCCAAAGAGGGGCTCTCGCACCTGATGTGGGTGCTCGTCGGCCCGGGTGACACGGCGCTCGTGCCCTCGCCGTCGTATCCGATCCACATCTACGCGCCCCTTTTCGCGGGGGCCGACGTCCGCATGGTCCGCCTCGAGGGCCTTGGCCAGCTCGAGGGGGAGGCGAACGCCGGCGAGGCGTTCTTTGCCAACCTGGTCGAGGCGTGGGAGTCGGCGTGGCCGAAGCCCAAGGTGGTCATCTTCTCCTTCCCGCACAACCCGACCACCGCCTGCATCGACCTCGCCACGATGGCGCGGCTCGTCGACTTCGCCCGCGAGCACGACGTCGTGCTGATCCACGACTTCGCTTACTCCGACACCGCCTTCGACGGCTATCGCCCGCCCTCGATCCTCGAGGTGCCCGGGGCCGACGAGGTCGCCGTCGAGCTGTACACCTTGACGAAGTCCTTCTCGATGGCCGGCTGGCGGGTCGCTTTCCTGCTCGGCAATGCCGAGGTGATCGCGGCGCTCACGAAGCTGAAGAGCTACCTCGACTACGGCACCTTCCAGCCGATCCAGATCGCCGCCACGGTGACGATGAACGAGGAGCCCGACTACCCCAAGGTGGTCAACGACATCTACCTGCATCGCCGCGATGCGCTGTGCGACGGGCTCGAGCGCATCGGCTGGTCGGTGCGCAAGCCCAAGGGGACGATGTTCCTCTGGGCGCCGATCCCCGAGCCCTATCGCGAGCTCGGCTCGCTCGAGTTCTCCAAGCTGCTCGTGCGCGACGCCAAGGTGGCGACCTCGCCCGGGGTGGGCTTTGGGCCCGGCGGCGATGGCTTCGTCCGCTTCGCGCTGATCGAGAACGAGCAGCGCATTGGCCAGGCGATCCGCAACCTGCGCCGCACCTTGACGAAGTTGTAACACCGCCGCGACGGGCCGTTTCGCAACGTGCTGAGCAGCACCGTCGCGCGTCCTTCCAGCCTGGCGGGCCGCGATCGGCCGTTGACAGTCGCGTAGTTACGGTGTTGTAATTGCCTCCCATCTTGTGGTGCCAGCGGCGCTGACCACTACATCTTGTGCTTCCGCGTGGCGCACGGGTCGATTGGGGTGGAGAGTCGGGACGGGGGTGCCCGTCTCAGAGAGGAGTACGCACCATGGCGCTCGCGTCCGAGCGGGTCGATATTGGGATCCGCCGTCATTACACCGAGTCGGGGCGGCACCCCTACGACATGATCGAGTGGGAGCGCCGGGACTCTCGCATCTCCGACTACCGCACCGGCGCGGTCGCCTTCGAGCAGCTCGGCGTCGAGGTGCCGCTGACGTGGTCCATGAACGCCACGAACATCCTCGCCCAGAAGTACTTCCGGGGCACCCTCGGCACCCCGGAGCGCGAGCGGTCCCTGCGCCAGGTGATCGACCGGGTCGCGGACACGATCACGGCTTGGGGCGTGAAGGACGGCTATTTCGCCGACGCCGAGGAGGCAGCGGCCTTCTCCGATGAGCTCAAGTACCTCGTCGCCACGCAGAAGGCGGCCTTCAACTCCCCGGTGTGGTTCAACATCGGTGTGAACGGCGTGCCGCAGCAGGGCTCCGCGTGCTTCATCTTGTCGGTCGACGACTCGATGAACGACATCTTGAACTGGTACGTCGAAGAGGGAACGATCTTCAAGGGCGGCTCGGGCTCGGGGATCAACCTCTCCAAGATCCGCTCGTCCAAAGAGCTGCTGCGCGGCGGCGGCACCGCGTCCGGCCCCGTCAGCTTCATGCGCGGCGCGGACGCCTCGGCCGGGACCATCAAGTCCGGCGGCAAGACGCGGCGCGCCGCCAAGATGGTGATCCTCGATGCCGATCACCCCGACGTCTCGGAGTTCATCTGGTGCAAGGCCAAGGAGGAGCGCAAGGCGCGGGCGCTCGCGGCCGCTGGCTTTGACATGGACCTCGACGGGGCGGACAGCCACTCGATCCAGTACCAGAACGCCAACAACTCGGTGCGCGTCAGCGACGCCTTCATGGAGGCGGTGCTCGCGGATGCGGACTGGAACCTCACGGCCCGCACGACCGGCGAGGTCATCGAGACGGTCAAGGCACGCGCCTTGTTCCGCGAGATCGCCGAGGCCGCCTGGGAGTGCGCGGACCCGGGCCTGCAGTTCGACACCACGATCAACCGCTGGCACACCGCCTCGAACACGGGCCGCATCAACGGGTCGAACCCGTGCAGCGAGTACGTGCACCTCGACAACTCGGCGTGCAACCTTGCCAGCTTGAACCTGCTCGCCTTCCTCGCCGAGGACGGCACCTTTGACGTCGAGGGCTTCAAGCACACCGTCGAGGTCGTCTTCACCGCACAGGAGATCCTCGTCGGCAACGCCGACTACCCGACCGAGAAAATCGCCGAGCGCACGCGGGCCTTCCGCCAGCTCGGCCTTGGCTACGCCAACCTCGGTGCGATGCTGATGGCGCTCGGCCTCGCCTACGACTCCGAGCAGGCCCGCGCCATCACCTCGGCGGTTACCGCGCTCATGACCGGGCACGCGTACGCCGTTTCGGCGCGCACCGCCGGGCGCATGGGGCCCTTTGCTGGCTACCACGAGAACGTCGAGCCGATGCTGAACGTGCTGCGCATGCACCGCGGCGAGGTGGACAAGATCGACCAGTCGCTCGTGCCCGCGCCGCTGCTTTCGGCCGCACACGAGTCTTGGGACTTGGCCGTCGAGATCGCCGAGGTGCACGGCGTCCGCAACTCCCAGGCGACAGTGCTCGCGCCCACCGGCACGATCAGCTTCCTCATGGACTGCGATACCACCGGCATCGAGCCCGACCTCAGCCTCGTGAAGACGAAGAAGCTGGTCGGCGGCGGCACGATGTCGATCGTCAACCAGACGGTGCCCCGGGCGCTGCGTCGCTTGGGCTACCAGCCCCCACAGATCGACGAGATCGTGGCCTACATCAACGAGCACAAGTCGATCCTCGGTGCTCCGCACGTCAAGGCCGAGCACCTGCCCGTCTTCGCCTGCTCGATGGGTGACAACACGATCCACTACCTCGGCCACGTGAAGATGATGGCGGCGGCCCAGCCCTTCATCTCCGGTGCCATCTCCAAGACGGTCAACCTCCCCGAGGACGTGACGGTCGAAGACGTCGAGCAGCTGCACATCGACGCCTGGAAGATGGGCCTGAAGGCAGTCGCCATCTACCGCGACAACTGCAAGGTGGCCCAGCCGCTATCGACCACCAAGAAGGCCGGCGCGCAGGCTCCCGAAGCGGTCGCGCCGTCTGTCGCTCTCGAGGCTCGCATCGCCGAGCTCGAGACGGCACTCGCGCACCAGACCGAGCGCACGGCGGCGGCCCAGGCGGCCGCCCAGGCGCCGGCGCCGACCAACCGGGCCCGCCTGCCCCGGCACCGCAACTCCAAGACCTTCTCCTTCCGCGTCGCGGACTGCGAGGGCTACGTGATGGTCGGCGAGTACGAGGACGGCCGTCCTGGCGAGGTCTTCTTGAAGGTCTCCAAGCAGGGCTCGACGCTCTCGGGCGTGATGGACGCCTTCGCCATCGCGGTCAGTCTCGGCCTACAGCACGGTGTGCCGTTGTCGACCTTCGTGCGCAAGTACACCAACATGCGCTTCGAGCCGGCAGGCATCACCGACGATCCCGAGCTGCGCCTTGCCTCGAGCCTCGTCGACTACATCTTCCGCCGCCTGGCGATCGACTACCTGCCCCTCGATGAGCGCATCGAGCTCGGGGTGCTGTCGACGGGGGAGCGCAGCCAGCCCACCTTGCCGGGGATGGAAGACGTCGAGCTCGACTCCTCGGCGGTTCGCCGCGAGCAGGAGCGCTTCGGTGAAGGCGGAGACCTCGCCGTGGCGTCGTCCCAACCTGCCAGCAGGCCCGTGCTCGAGAGCCGTGACGCGCCGTTCTGCTACTCGTGCGGGAACATCATGCAGCGGGCCGGCTCGTGCTACGCCTGCCCGAGCTGCGGTGCCACGAGCGGCTGTTCTTGATGTGAAACCGCGGCTGGTGACCCGCTGAAGCCGCGCTAAATGACAGCCTTTTCCGCGGCGGGTGACATCAAAAACCGCGGGTGGTGACACGTGTCGAGCCCTCGGCCCACATCGGGCCGGGGGCTCGATCCGTCTCCGAGCAGGTGACGTGGTGGCCGCCGTGGGCCTCGTGTGACGCCGCGGCTCGTGACGCTTCCGGACCACCGCACATGACGGCGAACACCGCGGATCGCGACACCTGAGGGCCTCGAGCTTCTTTCGGCTCGAGGCGCCGGTGGATGCGACCGACCCCGGCCCTCACGACCTCGCCATTCCTCCGGTTGCGAGCGCGCCGCTCGGCGCGACGAGTGGCTCGGGCGCGCAGCAAGAGCAACGATCCCCGTTGATACTACCTTGGTAGCAGGAAGGGTAGTATGCGGGTATGAAAGTGAGCATCAGCCTCCCCGACGAAGACATCGAGTTCCTCGATGAGTACGCGGCAGCTCAAGGCATTGCCTCGCGATCGGCGGTGCTCCACAGGGCCGTCCGACTGCTCCGAGCATCAGACCTTGGCGCCTCCTACGAAGACGCCTGGGATCGCTGGTCCGAGTCCGATGCCGAGGTGTGGGACGCCACGGTCGGCGACGGACTACCCCAGCCTTGAGACGCGGGGAGATACGCGCCGTCGACTTCGATCCCGTGCGCGGCGCCGAGGCGAACAAGACAAGGCCCGCGGTGATCGTCAGCAACGACGGTGCCAACGCCACCGCCGAGCGCCTCGGGCGCGGGGTGATCACCGTGGTGCCGGTGACCTCGAGCACGGACCGGGTCTACCCGTTCCAGGTGCTCTTGCGTGCTGACGCGTGCGGGCTCGCGCGCGACGCGAAGGCTCAGGCCGAGCAGGTCCGCTCGATCGCGTTCGAGCGGATCGGCCAGAGAATCGGCGTGCTCTCGCCCGAGCTCGTCGCAGCGCTCGACGAGGCAGTGCGGTTGCATCTCGCCCTTTGATGGCGAGTCGGCGGCAGCGGGGGCGTTCTCGTGAGTAGGACGGCGGCATCGCCCGTGCGCCGCCGCCGAGGCGGGCACCCCTTGCCGCCTCGGCGCAAATCCGCGCATGGGTTCGGCGGTCAACGGCGACTTCTGTCGTCGGGCAGCGACTCGGTGATCGACCTGCTGTTGCTAGGCGTCATCTGTTGTGTGGCTCCGGCTGGTTCGAACCCGCCGAAGCCGATGGACCGGAGTCTCCAGCCGTCGATCCGGACGTGCCGCGGGCAACGGGCGACGCTCCGGAACTCCCCGCGAGGGCGCCGGAGCGACCGGCGGCAGGTGCCGAGGGTGACCGGGGAACCGTAGGAGCTGGAACGGGCATGCTCGTCGTTCCCGCAGCCGTCGTGACCTTACTCGCAACCGGGTTGTCGCTTCCGGGCCACCACGCGGCGAACCAGCCGTTGGCCACAGACGTTTCCACTGCGGTGCCGTCAGCGCGTACGAGCGAGAGCCCGGTGACCCCGGAGTCGACGGCGCCCTCGACGACCGTATAGCCCCCCTGGGCGGCCTTCGCGTGAATCACGGTCGCGGGTCGGCCGTCGACGCTCGTTGGCCCGATTTGGGGCAGCTCGCCAGCGGAATCCCCGTTTGCCGACCCACCACCGATCACGATCTCGCCGGCCGTCGGGACCGCTCCCGAGCCGAAGCTGTCCAGCGTCAGCTTCATCCCAGGCTCTAAGAGGCAGGTCGCCATGTCGTGTCCACTCGCGTACACCAGGAGCGTGTACGGACCCTGGTCCTCGCTCGCAACAACTCGCCAATTCGCCTCGCCCGCCTGGCCAGCGGTCGAGAGCGCCGGCTCACAGCCCTGATCGGCCGAGGCGACCTGGGTGCTCGTCGCCGCGCTCGCGAGCGGCGCCCAACCGGGGAACGGCGCCGAAGCGGTGCCCAGCATGGCGACGGCCGCAATGGTGCCCCCTGAGATCGCGAGTCCCGCTCCGGTGATCGGGATGAAGCGCCGCGGGACTACGTGGCGCCTGGCGCGAACCTTGGCGCCGGCAAGGCGCTGCGCCTCGTGCAGATCGCTGAGCAGCTGCTTCTCAAAGTCGTAGACGAGGTCGTTGGTCACGTCGGTGCCTCCTGCGGGTTGGTCGAGATCTGGCGGTGGGACGCGGGGGCGCCGGGATCGAGCGCGCTCCGCAGCGCACGACGGGCGCGCAAGAGGCGCACCCGGAAGCCACCCACGGAAACGCCGAGCGCGGCAGCAGCTTCGGATGGGCTAAGTCCGTCCGGACCAATGAGCCAGAGGACTTCACGGTGCTGGCCCGGGAGCAAGGCGATGGCCCGCTCGACGTCTTCGGACGTGCGCGCCGCGTCGATGCGCTCTTCGAGCCTCGCGATGTCGTCAGCCGAGAGCCCATCGCCGAGCCGGAGGTCGCCGATGTGCTGCTGGCGCGCCTCGCGCTCGCAGAGCTTTGCCCACTGCCGGCGAGCGATGCCGATCAGCCAGGCATCTGCGTTGCCACGGCGTGCGTCGAATCCCGCCGCAGAGCGGATCGCCGCGAGGAAGGTCGCAGCGACAAGGTCCGCGACGTCAGCTGGCTGGGCGCAGCGGCGGACTGCGTAGCGAACGACCGTCTCTCGGTGGCGGCGATAGAACTCGTCGAGGTCGGCGGGATTCGCCTCAAGACCGGCGGCGAGCTCGGCATCGGTGCGTTCGGTCACAGCAAGTATTTCCGCGCGCGGCGCTGCGCGTTACATGTGAGCATGGATGCGAGCGGGTCGCCGTGATCGCTCCGCCTTGTCGGCAGTCGCCTCCTATCGAAGCGGAACGGCTCCCTCACGGCTCGGGCACGCCACGCGGCCGATGGTGAGGAGCAGCCGCCGGCGCGGCCCGCGCGGGGCGATGCCCGCACCCACGGCCGTTGCCAGCAAGGCTGGCGGCGGCCGCCTCCCCGAGGATGCGAGACCGCGCCGTGGCGCCAATTGGCGGGAAATCCTTGCGTGCCCGGAGCGCTCGCCGTAGCTTGCCAGGGCGACGTCCGCGTGCCGCCAGAGGGGGACAACGTGCGATCCAGGAACAGGCCAACGCATTTTCGATTCATTGCGACCGGTGTCGCGGCGCTCTCGGCGGCCGCGCTGGCGGTGCTGCCGGCGGGCAGCGTCTCGGCGACGTCGACCATCACCTACGACGTTCATCCGATCGCCCGCCTCGCAATTGCCACCTCGGGCGCTCAGCCTGGTGGCTTTCCCTACACGCCGAGCCAGTGCGTGACCCACTTCGGCTTCGCGTGCTATGGGCCGAGCGATTTCCGTTCCGGCTACGACGTTCCCACGCGCCTGGACGGGAGTGGCCAGACGATCGTAATCGTCGACGCCTACGGGAGCCCGACGCTGCGGAACGACCTTGCGGTCTATGACGCCGAGTTCGGGCTTCCGCCCGCCAAGCTCAACATCCTCTATCCGGGCGGCAGCCCGACCTACAACCCGCTGCAGAGCCACGACGAGACCAGTTGGGCGGAGGAGACGAGCCTCGACGTCGAGCAGGCGCACGGACTCGCGCCACAGGCCACCATCGACCTCGTCATCGCCGCCAACAACAACGGCGACGTGCTCGACAATGCCGAGCAGTACGCGGTCGCCAACCACCTCGGCAACGTCTTGAGCATGAGCTATGGCGCCCCGGAGGCGGCCTTTAACGGCAACTCCGGCCAGCAGGCCCAGGCCGAGGCGATCGACGCGCAGGCGGCGCAGGAGCAGATGAGCGTCTTTGCCTCCGCGGGCGACACCGGTGCCGCCGAGGGGACGACGAGCCCGACCTCGCTCTTCCCAGCTTCGGACCCCAATGTCACCGCGGTCGGAGGGACGAACCTGTTCCTCAGCGACTCGGGGAGCTATCAGAGCGAGACGACCTGGAACGATCTCGTCGACTGCCCGTTCGGCTGCAGCGCCGGGCCGATCGGCGCGACCGGTGGCGCGCCGAGCACCCTTTTCCGCGCGCCCGCCTACCAGCAGGGGATCACCGGAGAGGCGATGCGGACGACCGCGGACGTCTCATTCAACGCCTCGGTCTATACGGCGACGATGATCTACCTCGGCTTCCTCGGCGCGGCGAACGACGGTTTCTACTTCTTCGGGGGGACGAGCGAGGGCGCGCCGTCCTGGGCGGCGCTGACGGCGCTCGCCGACGAGCAGGCGGGCCACCCGCTCGGGTCGCTCAACCCGCTGCTGTATGGGATCGCGAGGAGCGCCAGCGCCTATCGCGCCGATTTCCATGACGTCACCGTTGGCAACAACGACTTTGGCGGTGGCGGCTTCCCCGCCGGTCCCGGCTACGACGTGCCGACCGGCCTCGGCTCGCCGAACGCCAAGGCGTTGTTCCGCTCGCTCGCCGCCGGCCTCTAGCACGTCTTGCCCGGCGCCCCCGGGAGCGGCCGGTGCCGCCCCGGGGGCGATCGGTGGGGCTGGCGCTTCGGCGACCCGCGGGCGATGGCGCGAACACGTCGCGGCGAGCCGGCGGGCGCGAGCGGGCCGGCATCGAGCGCGTGGGCAATCCCGTGGGCAATTGGGACTTGTGGCCCTGGAGGCGCCGGCCGCGCGCTCGCACGATTCCTGGGGAACCTCACCGCAGGGAGGGCGAGACCATGGAGATCGAGCGCGTGTTGAGTGGTGCGGCCGAGAGTCTCTCGGTGCGACGCTGCTTCGGTCAGCCCATCGAGCAGGCCGGCACCGTCGTGATCCCGGTCGCCGTGGTGGCCGGCGGCGGCGGGGGCGGCGAAGGCGAGGACGGCACGTCCAGCGAGCCGCGGGCCGACAAGCAGTCGGCCGAACGCTCGGGTCGAGGTGCTGGCTTTGGCGGGGTGACCTGGCCGCTCGGCGTCTACGTCCTGCGGGACGGCCACGTGCGTTGGGTGCCGGCCGTTGATGCCACGCGCATCGTGCTCGGCGCGCTGGCGCTCGTGCGTGCCATGGCGAAGGTGGCGGCGATGCGGCGGCTGCATGTGGCGCGCCGAGCCGCCAGGATGGCCAAGGCTTCCTGATCTGCCGGCTGCGGCCGTCCGAGCGCTCGGTCGTGCCGGCCGTCGCACGCGGCGCTGACCCGTCTTGTGGTCGTGCCGAAGTCCAACCGCGCTGCAGGGGAGGGCCAGCCGGCGTCGGCGCCTGGGCTCCTCGCCGCGGTCGACGCCGCACGACGACCACGTGGCACGAAAGCCTGGCCCGTGGTCGATGAGCTGGCAACGCGTCGTGGCATCGGCGCCTTGGGCGTGTCTCGCCGTCACGGGCCGGGAGGTCGAGCGGCGATGGGGCAGACTGCAGCGATGGCAAGACTGATCGAAGCGGCATCGTCGGTGATCGCGGCGGGCAGCGGAGGAAAGCAGATCCTCGAGCACATCGGACGGGTCAACACGGGGGATGCTGCGGTGAGCATCGCCCACATGACCAGCCCGGCGGGCTGGTCGGAGCCCTGGCAGCGTCCCGAGTTCGACGAGTGGACCGTGGTGCTCTCCGGGGCGGTCCAGGTGGAGCACGAGTCGGGGAGCTTTGAGGCCGGCGCCGGTCAGGCCGTCCACGCCCCGGCCGGGGAGCGAGTCCGCTACTCGACCCCTGCTGGTGCGGACTACCTGTCGGTCTGCGTCCCGGCGTTCGCGCCTGACACGGTGCACCGCGAGGAGCCGTAGTCGTCTGGGGGATCGGCGCGAGCCCCCGGCCGGCGGGCGTCGCGGTGACTCTTGTGTCCAAGCTTGCATACAAGGATGCACGCAAGAGAGCTAGACTCTCGTCATGCCTTCGGCGCCGCCTTCTGCCCAAGTCGTCTATGACACCACCAAGGCACAGATCCTCTCGGGCGAGCTGGCGGGCGGCAGCCTGTTGAGCGAGGCCGAGGTCGCCCGGCGGCTCAACGTCAGCCGGACCCCGGCACGTGAGGCCTTCGTGCGCCTCGAGGCAGAGGGATTCCTCTCGCTGCTTCCTCGACGCGGGGCCGTCGTGACCCCGCTCACACCGGGCGACATGGTCGATCTCTTGGAGGTGCGCGAGGGCCTGGAGGTGGCGGCCGTCCGCCGACTGGGGCGCCATGCCGGACGCGCGGCGCTGCTCGCCGCGGCGCGCGCCGAGCTCGAGGATCAACAAAGCCATGCCGAGGTCCTCGACCTCGTCGGCTTTTCCGTCTCGGATCAGCGCTTCCACCTGGCAATTGTCCGGGCGGCCGGCAATGCCCTCGCCACGCGCCTATATGGGACCCTCGGGGACCGCCAACGTCAGATGACCGCTGGTGCGGTGCAGTCCGACATCGGCCGGCTGGCCGAGCTGCTCCGCGACCACCGTGGCCTGCTGGACTTGGCCGAAGACGGCGACGCCGCGACGTTCTCGGCCGCGCTCCGGCGCCACTTCGAATCCACCCACAAGGTGCTGCTCGGTGCGTGAGGCGAAGCGGGCGCGATGGGGCTGGTCCGTCGTCGCCGCAGCGATGTTCGCCTGCGGATGGGGCGGCAACCAGTTCACCCCGCTCCTCACCCTGTATCGCCAGGCGAACGGTGACTCGGCGACGGTCGTGGACGCGCTGCTCGGTGCTTACGTGCTCGGCCTGGCACCCGCGTTGCTCCTCGGCGGTCCGCTGTCTGGCCGACATGGGCACCGCCGCATGGTGATGATCGCGCTGGGCTGCTCGCTCCTTGGCAGCGGGGCGCTCGCCGCGGGAACCCTGGCGTCGCTTGCGATCGGGCGGCTCTTGTCGGGAGTGGCGGTCGGCCTCGGCATGGCGGTCGGCACGACCTGGGTCGGTGAGCTGACCCAGGCCTCGGGCCGAAGCCGGGCGGCGGGCGCCCGGCGGGCGTCGCTCGCGCTCACCGCTGGGTTCGGGATCGGCGCCGGCGTCGCCGGGGTGCTCGCCCAGTGGGGCCCGCTTCCTGAGACGCTGCCGTACCTGGTCCAGCTGGTGTTCGCCGCGGCGGTGCTCCTCGCGGTGTCGCGCGCCCCAGCGCCGCGCCCGACGGGCGTCGCCGCGACCGGACTCCGCCCGCAGGTCCCCGCCCTCGGGCATCCGCGCTTTCGCCGGCTCGTGTTGCCGATGGCCCCCTGGGTGTTCGGGGCCGCCGGGGTCGCCTACGCCATCGTCCCCCAGGCCCTGGCGCGCCAGGTCGGCCACCTCGCGCTCATCTACGCGACCGCGCTCAGCGTCCTCACGCTCGGTGCCGGCGTGCTCGTCCAGCCGCTCGCGCGCCGCCTGGATGATGCTCGGCGCCCGCGCGCCATCCTCGTCGGAATGGTGAGCGTCACCCTCGGCATTGCCCTCGCCGCCTTCGCGGTCGCGCTCGGCTCGCCAACCTGGGGCATCCTCGCCGCCGTGGTGCTCGGCGCCGCCTACGGCATCGCGCTCGTGGCCGGGCTGGTCGAGGTGCAGCGCATCAGCACCGGCGAGGACCGCGCGGCACTCACCGGCGTCTACTACGCCCTGTCCTATGTCGGCTTCTTGCTTCCCACCGCGCTGTCGGTGGCCAAAGGGCAGCTCGGCACCGCGAGCGAGCTCGGGGCGGTGTCGCTGCTGGCGCTGGCGAGCACGCTCGTGATCCACCGCTCCCGCGACCTGCCGCCCCCAGGTGTCGGCCGCCCGACGGCCGATGCGCGTCTCGAGCTCACCGGCGCCAAGGCCTGAGCGGGCCACGTCTGCCTGCGCGCCCGCGCCAGGACGTCAGACGGCGCCGAGGGGCCGCTCAGCCCCGGCCGCGGATCATCGCGTGCCAGTAGAAGGCCGGCAGCAGCGAACGCTTCAGCCACCACAGATCGGCGCGCTCGCGCGTGGTGTCAAGGAAGGGCAGCGTCGGGTGCGGGCGCAGGCTGTAGTCGAACTCGGCGAGCAGCAGGCGCCCGTAGGCGGTCGTGATCGGGCAGGCCGCATAGCCGTCGTAGTGCGCAGTCGGCTCCTCGCCGACGAGCAGCGCCCTGACGTTCTCGGCGACGACCGGAGCTTGGCGGCGGATGGCCGCGCCGGTCTTGGAGGTCGGCGCGTCACAGACGTCGCCGAGGGCGAAGACTTCGGGGTGGCGGACATGGCGCAGGTGGTGCCGGTCGACGGGGACCCAGCCCAAAGGTGAGCCGTCCGACAGCGGGCCCTCGCGGACAAAGCGCGGTGCGCGCTGTGGGGGGGCGACGTGCAAGAGGTCGTAGGCGAGGACCTGGCGCTCGCTGCCCTGTGGCCCCCGGTGCTCGACGGTAGCCTTGCGGCTGTCGGGATCGACCTCGACGAGCTCGGTCGAAAAGTGCGTCGCGATGCCGTAGCGCTCGATCACGCCCTCGAGCACCCGGGCGAACTCTTCGACGCCGAAGATCCCGCCGGCGCCGGTGACGTAGCGGACGGTGCTCTTGGAGAGGATCCCGCGGCGGCGCCAGGAGTCGCTCGCGAGGTAGGCAGCCTTCTGCGGGGCGCCGGGGCACTTGATCGGCGTCGCCGGTGCGCAAAAGAGCGCCTGGCCGCCCTCGAAGCGCTCGAGCAGTCGCCGCGTCTTGTCGGCGAGACCCGGCGCGTAGTTGGAGCTGGCATGCGGGCTCGCCATGGCCTCGGCCAGCCCGGGCACGAGGTCCCAGGCGAGCTCGACGCCGGGACAGCACACGAGGACGTCGTAGTGGATGCGTGCCCCGCTCTCGGTCTGCACGAGCCGTTCGGCCGGCTCGACGGCCGCCACGGCGTCGCGGATCCACGCGACGCCAGGGGGTACGAGGTCCGCCTCGTTGCGCACGCTGCGCGAGAGCGGGACGACGCCCGCGCCGACGAGGGTGAACAGCGGCTGGTAGTAGTGGGTGCCGGCCGGTTCCACGAGTGCGACGTCTGCCATCCCGAGGCGCCGCAGGCGGGCGGCCACGCTCAGCCCCGCCGTCCCGCCACCGATGATCACGATGCGGTGGTGCATGTGCCGCTCCTTTAAAGATGAGTGAATCACTCAACATTAGCGAGCCGAGTTGACGTTGCAAGGAGCGCGCGTGGAAATCGGCGTGGACGCTTCCGCCCGCGTGTGTTGAGCGCTACGGCTGTGCGGCCAGGACGTGGCGGAGCGCCGCACCGTCGGGTGCCACAGCCGAGAAAGATGCGAGTCGCGACGTCGAGTAGCAATTCCGGAGAGGGACTTTCGGCCCTTTGGCGGTGGCGGAGGTCCCGAGGGCGTCCCAGCCACTATCTTGAGCGTCCCGCTTGATGTTATAGGTAAATCCACGTATAGGGAGCCTGCGTGCAGACACGTACGTCGGCGGGTCTTTACCTAGAGGGGGAGAGGGATGACACTGCTCGAGGAGCGGTCCGAGCAATCGCTACCGCCGCGCGCCGATCCGGTCGCCGTCGCCATTCGCCTGCGACCGCGCGAGTCGCGGGGTATCGAGCAGCGCTTCGGGCCGAGTGACCCACCCCGTGGATGGGACGTCGCCCGTAACCCGCGCATCGCGAAGCTGCTGCGGAGCCGCAAGTTCCAGTTCTTCCTGATCCTTCCGAACCAGTTGATCTTCTGGCTCGTGATTTTCGTCGGGCTGCTCGGCACCGTGGTGCCCGGGCTGAACTTCGGCACGGCGATCACCTGGTACGTGTGGTTCTGCCTCGTCTTCGTGATGATGGTGGTCGTCGGCCGGGCCTGGTGCGTGATGTGCCCGTTCGGGGGCTTCGCCGAATGGGTGCAGCGCCGCAGCCTGTGGCGGCGCGCCCAGCACCGCCTCGGTCTCGGGCGTAGCCTCCCCGAGCCGATCGCCCGCTACGGCTTCTTGCTCTCGGTGGGATCGTTCTTGATCCTCACCTGGATCGAGGAGTACTTCAACATCGCTGGACCGGGCAATCCGGTGGCGACGAGCCTGATGGTGCTCGGCATCGTGACGAGTGCCCTCACCTTCTTCTTGCTCTTCGATCGCCGCACCTTCTGCCGCTACATCTGCCCGCTGTCGGCCGTGATCGGCACGGTCGGTGGTATCGGCTCGGTCGCCGGCTTTCGCACCCGGGATCGCCAGGTCTGTCTGTCGTGCAACACCAAGGACTGCATGCGCGGGGGAGAGTCCGGTTATGGCTGCCCGTGGTACACCTGGCCCGGGAGTGCCGATTCGAATCTGTCCTGCGGGCTTTGCAGCGAGTGCTACAAGGCGTGCCCGAGCGACAACATCGGGCTGTACCTGCAAAAGCCGCTCACCTCGCTCGTCGCCCCGACGAGGCGGCGCAGCGACGTGGCGTGGGCGATCTCGTTGCTGTGGGGCCTCGTCGTCTTCCAGCAGTTCAATGCCACCAACCTCTACGCCAGCTTGGACTCGTGGCTGAACCGGATGACGCACTTCCCCCAGTACCCGAACCCGGTCGACTACCTCGGGATCATCGCCCTCGTGGCGGCGGCAACGGCGGGACTCGCCAAAGTGATCGAGCTCGCGCTCGGCCGGCGTGGCGCGAGCGGCGCACGGCCGGGGACCTTCCTCGAGCGCACCAGCCGCTTTCGCAGCTTCTTCCTCCCCCTCATGTACGGCATCGTCCCCGTGGTCGGCGCCGACTACTTCGCCCGCCAGCTCCCGAAGTTCTTGCTGCACGCCCCGCGCGTGGTGCCGGCGGTGGGGCACTTCTTCGGGGCGGGGTCGACTCGCTCGCTGCTTTACCACACGAGCATCGCGACCGGGTCGGGCATCGTCGCCGTCCAGCTGGCCGTGGTCGGCGTCGGCACGCTGGCCGCGATGTGGACCAGCTGGCGCATCTCGGGCCGCGAGCTCGCGCCGGTCGCCACCCGCCCGCTCGTGGCGCGACTCAGCGCGGTTGGGCTCGCCGCCGGCTTCGGCGTGCTGGCCAGCATCTTGTACGTCGCCATGCACGCCGCGCAGTAGGAGGGGGACCCGTGACCATCACCGACCACCGCATCGCCGACGCGACCGGCCAGGTGCAGCCTCACGTCGAGGTGCTGAGCGACCGCTGCGCCGGGTGTCAAGAGTGCGTGGTGCGTTGCCCCGCCGGGGCGCTGTCGATGGACCCGGCGCGCTGGATCGCGCAGGCCGACGACGGGCGCTGCGTGGGCTGCCGCCAGTGCGTGCGCACCTGCCCCTTCGCTGCGATCACGGTCGACGGGCCGCTCGTCGTCGCCGAGCGAGTGGCCCTCGCCCCCCGGCTCCCCGAGCCGCTGGTTGGCTCGCGCGAAGCGACCCGCCCGGGGATCGCGGACCTTGCCGCCGCACGGCTCGAGGCGAGCCGCTGCCTGGACTGCCCGGACCCGACCTGTGTCCGGGGTTGCCCGGTCCACAACGACATTCCCGGCTTCATCCAGGCGCTCGCCGCCGGTGACCTCGACGGGGCGCACCGCGTGCTGGCGCGCACGAGCTGTCTGCCAGATGTGTGCTCGCGGGTCTGCGACCAGGCCGTGCAATGCGAGGGGGCGTGCAGCTGGTCGCTCGCCGGCGGTGTGCCGGTGGCAATCGGCGCCCTCGAGCGCTTCATCGCCGACCACGCGCCGGTGCCGCTGCCGGCGCGCGTCGACGAGCGGGGCGAGGGGCTGTCGGTCGGCATCGTTGGCAGCGGGCCGGCGGGGATCGGCGCCGCCTACGAGCTCGTCCGCTCGGGCGCGGCGGTGACCGTCTATGAGAAGTCCGAGCGCCCCGGGGGCCTGCTCTCCTGGGGGATCCCCGAGTTCACGCTGCCCGCCGCGGTGGCACGGCGTCCCTGGGACGCGTTGTGCGCCGCGGGGGTCGACCTGCGCTGTGAGAGCGAGGTCGCCCCGGACCAGGTGGCGACGCTGCTGCGCCACCACGATGCGGTGGTGCTGGCGCACGGGGCGGGCGTGCCGCTTCGCCTTCCGGTTCCCGGTGGGGAGCTCGACGGCGTCTGCGACGCCACCCGCTTTTTGACCACGGCGCACCTCGCGCTGGCCCAAGGCCGCGAGCTCGAGCTCATCGAGACCGCGGGGGGCCGTCCGGCGACGGTGCTCGTGCTCGGAGCCGGCAACACGGCGATGGACGTCGCCCGGCTCGCCCGGCGCTTTGGGCACCGGGCGATCTGTGTGGACTGGATGGACCCTCGCTTTGCTCCCGTGCGTCCCGACGAGCTCGCGGAGGCCGCCGAGGAGGGGGTGGAGATCCGGTTCTGCTCGACGCTCGAGCGCTTGGAGGGCAGCGAGGGCAAGGTCTGCCGGGCGGTGCTCAGCCGCACCCGGCAGGCCAGGGGGACCAAGGCCCCAAAGGTCATCGAGCACGGCGCGGTGAGCCTCGAGGTCGATCTCGTCGTGATGGCGATGGGATACCGGCTCGATCCGGGCTTCGCGGCCTTGGTGCCCTCGGCGCCACTGCGGCGACAGGCTCGCGGGATCCCGCCGCGCGAGTGGCAGGCGAGCGGCCTGCTGGCCGGCGGGACGCCACCGTTCGCCCGCCGCCAGCCCGTCGGCCGGCTCGCGCTCGGGCGTGAGGTCGGCCGCCTGTCGGCAGGGCTCGGGGCGGGGGAGCGGATCTGGGTGGCCGGCGACGCCCTGGTTGGGCCGGCGACGGTGGTCGAGGCGATGGCCCAGGGTCGTCGCGCCGCGCAGTCGATTTTGGACCAACGCCCGACGCGGCACCCCCACGCCGCGCCCGGGCGCGAGCCTTTGGTCCTGGTCGCCTACGAGAGCCGCGGTGGTCGCACCGAGCGCGCGGCGGGCGCGCTCGCCGGCGAGCTGGGTGCCCGAGGGCTTCGCGTCCACCTGCAGCGTCTCGCCGCGGTTGGCCTGCCCGAGATCGCGGCCGCCGACCTCGTCGTGGTGGGCACCTGGGTGGAGGGGTTCGTAGTCGCTGGCGTGCAGCCGGCGCGTCCGACGCGGCGATGGCTGGAGGGGCTGCCGAGCCTCGGGGCCCGCAAGTTCGCGACGTTCTGCACCTACGCGGTCGCGCCGAGGACGGCGCCGGCGCTCCTGCGCGCGGCCCTCGAGGGCAATGGCGCGCAGGTCGTGGCCGAGGCCGCGCTTTCGCCCGGCGATACGACGCTCGCGCTCGGGCGCCTCGCTGATGAGATCGCCGGCGTGCTCTTGCCGCCGCCTTCGCGCAACGACCTCGCGGCGCACGCCCGGGCGCTCGCGCCCGTGATGGCGGCGGCGGCGGCCGGCGACCGCCTGCTCCGCTACGCCGGGGGGCGGCGCGACCTCCTCCTCGCGGCCCGCGCTGAGCTCATCGAGCGCATCGGCGCCGATGCCCACGACGTCGACGCGTCGGCGGCCCTCAAGGTGATCGATCGTGCGCTGGCGGCGCGCGTCGAGGTGGGCGCGCGCTGATGCGCAAGCGGGCCTCAGTCCCCGGGGTCGACGATCACCTCGAGCCGGCTGCCGCTCAGCTGGCAGGTGCCGTGCCGACCCGAGAGGACGACGACGACGCGCGCGCCCGGCATGGCGCCGCCGACGATCTCGAGCGGGGCGTGTTCGACGCGCGCCTTGGCGGCCGCGAGCTGATCGACGGCGACGTCGCGCAGCACGAGCCGTGTCCGGTCCGCGGTGGTGAGCGTCGCTTCGACCCGACCCGACCGCGCCCGGGCTGGCGCGCCGCGAACGGCGAGGACGCGCGCACCGGAGCGGGAAAGCTCGGCGAGCCGCTCGAGGGCCGAGGCCGCTCGCTCGGCGGCGACCTCGCGCTCGATCGTGTCGAACCGGCGCCCGAGCTGGCGGGCCGCGCGCTTGGACATGACGCCGGAGGCACCCGAGCGTCGCAACCAACGCGCCACGCCGTCGTGGCGGGCGCTCGCCGCGGCCTTCAGATCTGCTGGGCGGGTCCGCATCGCTTGGCTTCCTCCTCGGCCCGCCCCAATGGGTCGCTCGACGCACGCTTCGCGTCCGCACGCTCGACCCGTTGGCGCGCGCCTGTCCACCTTGGTGGCGTGAGCGGTCGCCGACAAGCGGGTCGACCCCGGGTGTCGCTTCGAAATTGCACGCCGGTGAATTCACCTGCGCGCCCGCCGGTCGTGCCGGGCGGCGGCATCGGGGGGCTCTGGTGAGGCGCGCCGCGCTCGCGCCAGCGCCGCGGGCCACGGGCCGGATCGGCGCGAGCGGGGCCCAGGGCCGCGAGCCCGCGGCGGACCGCGCGATCCGCGTCGTCCTCGTCGACGACCACTCCATGACGCGCGAGGGGACGCGCCACATCCTTGAGCGTCGGGGCGAGATCGCCGTGGTGGGGGAGGCCGAGCGCGGGGACCTGGCGGCCGACGTCGTGGCGGCGCTCGAGCCCGACGTGGTGATCCTCGACATCTTCTTGCCGGGCCGCAACGGCGTCGACGTCGCCGCCGAGATCGCCCGGCGCTGTCCGGCCGCGCGGGTCCTCGCGCTGTCGGCCTTCGGCGACCCGGAGTACGTAGAGGCGATGCTCGAGGCCGGGGCCGCCGGCTACCTCCTGAAGACCGCCCGACCCGACAAGCTCGTCGATGCGGTGCGCGCGGTGCACTCGGGCAGCTTCGTCTTCGACGTGGGGATCTCACCGCGCCCGCCAGCTGGTCGGGGCGAGGACCCCGGCGCGCTGACCGCCCGCGAGGTCGAAGTGGTGCAGCTGCTCGCCGAGGGGCTCTCGAACCAGCGCATCGCGGGCCGCCTCGGCATCAGCCGGCGCACCGTCGAGGGCCATCTCCACCACATCTTCGAGAAGTGCCAGGTGGGCTCGCGCACCGAGGTCGTGCTCTTCGCGATGCGCCACGACCTCGTGGCCGCCCCGGGCCCAGACCGGCCGGCACCGACATGAGGGGGCTGACATGAGGGGGCCGCCGCGTGCCGCAGTCCGCCCAGGTGTGCGCGCCCGCGCCGCGGCGCTGGCGCGTGGGCTGGGCTGGCTCGCCAACCCGCGCATCGTCCTCGTTGAGGCGCTCGTGGTGGCGATCTTCGTCGGCAACGAGCTGCTGACCGGTCACCGCGGGACGACCCCCTCGGGCTCGGTACTCGACCTCGCCGTCGAGGCGTGCTTCCTCATGCCGATCCTGTACGCCGCGTTGAACTTCGGCGTCGCGGGCTCGCTGCTGACCGGAGGGCTGGTGAGCGTGCTCATCGCGGCGGGCGACATCGCCGTCGACCTCGGCGACCACCGGCTGCACGACGCCGGCACGGATCTCGTCATGATGCTCATCCTCGATGCGGTCGCGGTCTTCGTCGGTTGGCGGATGGCGGTCGAGCAGAGCGCGCGTGACCGCTACCGCGACCTGTTCGAGGCCAATGCGGCGCCGATCCTGCTGCTCGACGCCAACGGGCTCGTCCAGGAGGCGAACGACGCCGCCCGCCAGCTGCTCGACGTGCGAGCTCAGCCCCAGCCACCGCGCGCCGCCCGCCCCTCGCGGGCGGCGGTCCTGGCGCGGCCGCTCGAGGAGCTGTTCGGCGCGGGTGCTGCGCCACTGCTCGAGGGCAAGGTCGCCCTCCTCGGCGCGCCCGAGAGCGGCGCCCGCCTGCGGGCCGTGCCGAGCCGGTTGCGCAGCCGGCGCGGCGAGGTCCAGACCCAGGTGGTGATCGAGAACCTCACTGAGGAGATGCGCCGCGAGCAGGAGGCCGCGACCTATGCCCGCCATGTGCTGAGCGCCCAGGAGGACGAGCGCCGCCGCGTCGCGCAGGAGCTTCACGACGGGCCCGTGCAGCGCCTCGTGCACCTGTGTCGCACGCTCGACTTCGTGGAGGAGGTCGAGGAGGTGTCGCGACCCGTGAGGGACGAGCTCGCCGGTGCCCGCGAGCTCACCGAAGTGATCGTGACCGAGCTGCGCGAGATCTTGCGCGGCCTGCGCCCCCCGGCGCTCGAGCACCTGGGTCTCGTCCCCACCCTCACGCGCCTGGTGGACGAGGTGGGCGGTCGTGCCGGCCTCGTCGCCGAGCTCGTCGTCGAGGGCAGGCCGCGCCGTTTGGATGGCGACCTCGAGCTCACGGTGTTCCGCATCGGCCAAGAGGCGCTGAGCAATGTCGAGCGCCATGCCAAGGCAGCTTCGGTGCGGCTCACGCTCAGCTTCGGCGCCGATGCGCTTCGCCTCGAGGTGCGCGACGACGGGATCGGCTTCGTGCCGGACCTGCTCGCCGGCGAGTGGCAGGTCGCACACCTCGGGCTGCGCGGCATGGCCGAGCGCGCCCAGCTCGTCGGCGGCGCGCTGCGGGTCACGTCCGCGCCTGGGCAGGGGACCGCCGTCGAGGCGGCGCTGCCCGCGCGCGAGCGAACGGGCGTGGCCGGCGCGCTCGGGGATGCGCCAACGGCGCGAACCGACGGGATCGGCCGGGCGCGCCGGGGCCTTGGGCCGCCGCTACCGGCGATCGGCGCACGGGTCGAGCCGTCCCCAGATCGCCGACCAAGTTGTCGGAGCCGCGGCACGCGCGTGCTGCACCGCGTGCTCGCGCGGCTTCATGGTCCCCACCGGTCGGGGAGCGCCAGCGCGCTCTCCGGGGGCAGATGGGCGAGCTGCGAGCTGGGCCCAGGCGGCCGATAAGGCCATTGGGCCAGGCACCGTGGGCCTGACGCCCCGGTGATGCGGCCAGGTGCCTGCGCTCCTCGGGGCAGTGCCCCGAGGAGGCGCGCAGCGGCGCCGTGTGGGATGCGTCCGGTCCTCGGCGCAGCCGGGTCAGTGCGCGGTGTAGCCGCCGTCGATCACGAGCTCGCTGCCGGTGACGAACTTGGACTCGTCCGAGGCGAGATAGAGGATCCCATAGGCGATGTCGTCGGGCTCGCCCATGTGGCCGATCGGGTGGAGCTCGTCGATCGTGGCGCGCGACGCGCCCTGCTCGGCGAGGAAGTGCTCCACCATCGGCGTCCAGATGAAGCCGGGATGGACCGAGTTCACCCGGATGTGGTCGGCGGCGTACAAGAGGGCGTCGGTCTTGCTCATCAGGCGGACCCCGCCCTTGGCGGCGTGGTACGGCGGCGCATCCGGCGCGCCCACCAGCCCGTAGATCGACGAGAGGTTGACGATGCTGCCCCCGCCGCTGCGGCGCAGGTAGGCGATGGCGTGCTTGGTGCACAAGAAGACGCCGGTCAGGTTGATCGCGATCACCCGGTTCCACTCCTCGAGGGTGATCTCGTCGGTCGGCTTGCTCACCCCGGAGATGCCGGCATTGTTGACGAGCACGTCGAGGCGCCCATAGGCGTCGACGACCCCGGCGAGGGCGTCGGCGACCGATTGCTCGTCGCCCGTGTCGAGGTGGAAGTAGCGGGCCTCGCCGCGTTTGGTCGAGATCTCCTCGGCGAGCTCCTGGCCGACCTCGTCCAAGACGTCGGTGACGGCGACCCGTGCGCCCTCGTGGGCCAGCAGCATCGCCGTCGCCCGCCCGATCCCGAGCGCTGCTCCGGTCACCACTGCCACCTTGCCCTCAACTCGTCCCATGGCCATCTCCCTTGCTCAGCCTCTGGCGCTCCTCCCGCGCCCGCGGGCGGGGTGCCAGGCCCATGGAAGCGAGTCGTCGGCAACGCGAGCCGGGGCGAAAGTGAGTTTGGTGGCCCCATTCGGCCCTTGAGGCCGAGGCGACGCGGGCCCGGCTCGAGAACCGAGGTGTCGTCGCGGCGCCCCCGGCGATTCCCGCTGGCCGCCCTCCTTTGTTCCCGGTCCGGTCGTGCCCAGCATTGTGACCAGGAGAGACTAGAAAGTGCTTGAGAATCAAGCAATAACCACACGGTCATTGCATGCTCGATAATAATACCGACTAGCACATCTGGCGACGCTGGCACAAGCGCCAAGGCGCGGACCGCAAGAGGACCAAGGTCACGTTCTTCGATGACCAACGTTGCTTTTGGCGCAACCACCCGCGCCGGTGGTTCAGCGCGAAGTGATCCGCGCCGTACCCGCACGAGGTAGCCCCGCGTCGCTCCGATCGGTGCCAACGGCGCTACTTGACACCACCAGACTTCCGAGGAGCGACCATGCCCTTGACCAAGAAGGTCACCTCGCTCGCGGGGCGCTCGAGGACCTCCACGGTGGCTACGTGACGAACCGCCAGCGCGCGGCCCACGCCCGCGCCCGCGGCGAGGCGCCGGGCGCCGCGCGCGAGGGACCGAGCGCCGCGCGCGAGGGGCAGATGATCGAGCTCTTCTAGCTCGCTCGCGCCCGTCCGCTCGTTGGCTCCCCGGGCTCGCCGCCCTCGCCGCGCGCCCTGCCGCCGAGCGCCTCGACGGCGCTGCGCCGCAGGCCGACCGGCCACCACATCGTGTCGCCGAGGTCCAAGTTGAGCGCCGTGACGAGCACCGAGCGGACGACGATGGTGTCCAACAAGACGCCGAAGGCGACGGCGAAGCCGATCTCGACGAAGGTCGTGAGCGGCAGGGTCGCCAAGACGGCGAAGGTGCCGGCGAGCACGAGGCCGGCGGAGGTGATCACGCCGCCGGTAGCCGCGAGCGCGCTGACCGCGCCGGCCCGGGTCCCCTGACGCAGCGCCTCCTCGCGCACCCGGGACATGAGGAAGATGTTGTAGTCGATGCCGAGGGCGACGAGGAAGACAAAGACATACAGCGGGAGCCCCGTGTCGGCGCCCGCGAAGCCGAACAGGTGGCGGTAGGCGAGCGCGCTCACCCCGAGGGCGACGAAGAAGGAGAGGACGACGGTGCCGATCAGCAGCACCGGTGCGAGCAGCGCTCGCAACAAGATCGCGAGGACGACAAAGACGACGGCGAGCACCACCGGGATCACGAGGTTGCGGTCGTGGGCGGCCGCCTGCTGGACATCGAGGTTGATCGCGCTTTCGCCGCCGACGAGGGCGCCCGCTCTCGGGATGGCGTGGAGCTTGGCGCGCACCCGCTCGACGATGGCGCGCGCCGCGGTGGAGTCCGGCCGGACGCGGAGCGTGGCCTGGAAGTAGGCCACGCTGCCCTTTTCGAGCGGGCGTGAGACGCCCTCGAGCCCGGGATCGCGCACGAGGACGGTGCGCACCTCGCCGGCCGCCGCCGCCTTGGAGATGACGATCATCGGGCTGCCTCCGCTCGCCGGGAGATGCGCGGCGAGGAGGGCTTCGCCTTGAACGGCGGCAGGGTGGCCGAGGTAGGCCTGGCGGTTGGTGAGGCCGCTCGCGCTGAAGCCGAGCAGTCCGAGCGCCAACAGGGCGAGACCGAGCGCCGTGAGGACCCAGATGCGGCGAGGATGGCGGGCGATGCGCTTGCCGATCCGGGCCCAGGCACCAGCCGCCGTCGGCTCGGGCGAGGCGAAGTGCGGGACGGCGGGCCAGAAGATCCACCTCCCGGCGATCACCAAGAGGGCGGGCAGTAGGCTCAGCATCGAGACCAGCCCGACCCCGATCCCGATCGCCGCCACCGGACCGAGCCCCTTGGTGGAGTTGGTCTCGGCGAGCAACAGGCACAAAAGCCCCAAGATGACGGTGCTGGCGCTGGCGACGATTGCTGGGCCGGCGCGGTGCAGCGCGGCGCGCATCGCGCCGTGGCGGTCCGAGCGGACGCGCAGCTCCTCGCGGTAGCGGGCGACGAGCAAGAGGGCGTAGTCCGTGCCGGCCCCAAAGACGAGGACGGTCAAGATGCCGGCGCTCTGCGCATTGACCGTGAGGCCGGCATGTCGGGCAAGGAGGTAGATCACGGCCTCCGAGCTCATCAGGGCCACTCCGGCCGACAGGACCGGCAACAGCCACAACAGCGGACTGCGGTAGGTAAGGAGCAAGATGAACACCACGATGGCGAGCGTCGAGTACAGCAACGTGCCGTCGATCCCCGCGAACACGTGGGAGGCATCGGCCGCATAGCCGGCGGCACCGGTCACGTTGGCCGTGAGGCCGGCGCGGTCGCCGGCCACGGCGCGCACGCCGGCCACGGCCGCGCCCGCGCGCTGCCACCCCTCCGTGCCGAGTTCGAAGGGGATGACGACGGCGGCGACGGTGCCGTCGGCCGCGTACTGCGCCGGTGCCACGGGTCCCACCACGTGCGCGAGATGCGCGAAGCGTGCCGTGTCGGCCGCGATCTTCGCCCGGTCGCCCGGATCAAGGCCGCTCGCGCGGTGGTAGACGACCACGGCGGGGAGCAGGTTTGGGGAACGGAAGGCAGCCTGGGCCTTCAGGACCTTGGTGGACTCGGCGCTGACGGGTAGCCACGACTGCGCCTCGTTGTGCTCGACGTCCGCGAGCTTGCCTGCCACTGGCACCGCCAGGATGAGCAGCGCCAGCCAGCAGGCCACGACGAGGAACTTGGCACGCCGGCCGGTGACGACGTTTACCAGGGCTCCCACGACGCCGCGCCCTGGCGGCAGCGCCGCGGGCGCCTTCATCCTTGCCGTCGCGTCGGCGGGCGCATTCGCCGCCGACCTTGCGGGGCGACGGCGTGCTCGTGTTCAGCGACGCCCCGGGCGGCGCGCGGGTGGCGAACCATGGCGGGCTCCGATCTGAGCGCGACCTCCACGTCGAGCATGCGATCCGGCCGCCGATCCCGCTAGGGGCGATCGTCACCAGCTCAGGGGAAAACCGAACGGGCGCGCCGCGGCGCTGGCGCGTCGCGCGGTCGATGCCGCGGCGTCGTCGGCGCCGAGCGCCGGTCTCGAGATCCGAGTCGGTTGTTCGCCAGCTCGAGGCCGGCGCGGACCTCATAAGCGAGCTGTGTCGGCTCGTCCGACTTTGACCGGTGGGAGAAGGAAAGCTGGCGGTGCTCGTCGATCTCTTGGTTGTTCCGCCGTCCCGCCAACCAGCCCAGCGAGCGCATCTTGGCGATGACCGGATTGACCGCGCTCGCGAACGTCGTGAGGACGGCCAGCACCGGGCGCTGACGCCGAGCGGCTCGCAGGCGATCGGCGCCGCCACGTTCAGCTTGGGCTGATCGTCGTGCCGCTCGGGGCTGATCGACTGGTGTCTCGGCGTGAGGAAGGTGACCACACCGTGCGCGCCAATGCTCGGTTGTGCCCTGATAATCGCGGGCGCCGAGCGCGCGGCGATACCAGGCGATCGGGCTCGGCGTATCGGGCACGATGAGCATCACCGAGAGCGCGCCCGCGTGGCCGAGGTTTCCTCGTCCTTTGCGGGCCGCACCTCGTCCCTCTCGCTCGCCGCGCGAGTCTGGTCTCCACGTGCCCCGTCGCCAACAAGGTCGCCGCGGTGGGGCACCCGCCTGCCCAGGCCAACCTCAGCGCAGCGCAGCGCTGGTGGCCTCGCCGATCCGGCGCAGGGCTGCGCCCAGCATCGCGACCTCATGGCGCTCCAGGTGGTCGAAGACGAGCCGGCGGACCTCGGCGACGTGTCCCGGGGCGATCTCGGTGAGCAGCGCAGCACCGGCGTCGGTCAGCTCGGCGAGCTGGCGGCGGCGGTCCCTGCTCGGCCGACGGGCGACGAGGCCGCGCTCGGCGAGGGCGTCGACGGCATGCGAGAGGCGGCTCAGCGAGGTGCCGGTCGCCTCGGCGAGGGCGCGCATCGTCTGGCACCGATCGTGGCTTGTAGAGAGCACGGCCAAGATCGAGTACGAGATGTGGGTGATCCCCGCCTCGCGGCGCAGCTGGCGGTCGAGGCCTTGGGGGAGCGTCACCACCACGCGCAAGAGCGCGAGCCAGGCGGCCATCTCGTCCGCCTCGAGCCATCGCGCCTCACCCGCCCGCGCCCTCGAGGCGGTCATTCAGGCCGCCTGAAAGGAGCGCTTGGAGAGGCCGAACATGTAGCCCTCGATCGTCGTCGACACCGCCGCCGCGCCACCGGCAGCGCCGAGGGTGACGAACAACGGGGTGAAGTGCTCGACGGTCGGGTGGGCATAGGAGCGCCCCGGCGCCCGCTCGCGGAAGTGCGCCAGCTCCCCGACGTCCCCCCGGGACAATGCGTCGTTCGCCCAGGCATCGAAGTCGGCCGACCAGGACGGGACGTGGCCGGGCCGGCGGAAGTCGATGAAGCGCAAGCCGTGGGTCATGAAGCCGGAGCCGATCACGAGGACGCCGAGCTGGCGCAGCTCGGTGAGGCGCGCCCCCAAGGCGAGGAGGCGGTCGGGCCGGTCGGTCGGCAGGCTGAGCTGGAGCACGGGGATGTCGGCTTCGGGGTACATGACCTTGAGCGGAACCCAGGCGCCGTGGTCGAGGCCGCGGTGGTCTTCGTACAGCGGCTCCGCGGGCGAGACCAGGGCGCGCAGCTGCGCGGCGAGCGCGCTGGCATCGGGGGTCGCGTAGCGCATCTCGTAGTACATCGGATGGAATCCACCGAAGTCGTAGACGAGGGGGGTGCTGGGCGCGCTCGAGCTGATCGCCGCGGGGGCCGATTCCCAGTGCGCCGAGACGATCACGATGCCGCGAGGGCGCGGCATCGCTCGAGCCCAGGTCACGAGCGCGGTCATCCACGCCTCGTCCTCGAACAGCGGTGGTGCCCCGTGGCTGACGAACAGGGCGGGCAGCGAGCCGTCGCCCTCGCTCCAGGCCCGGTGCGGCCGCTCGGACTCGAGCGCGGCGACGCGGTCGAGGTGGCGCGCGAAGGGGTGCGAGCGGGCGATCGCGGCGTCCGCCGCGGCGGTGGGGGAGAGGGCGGCTTGGGGCATGAGCGGGCTCCTCGCAGGTGAACTTGAAACTTCAACTTCACCAACTCCTCGGCGGTGCGGCCTATTCCCGCCGCCGGATCAGGACGGGTCGGGCCCCCTCCGCTCGAGGAGGGCCACGTCGCGCCAGGTGCCGTCCAACTGGCCGAGCCGCTCGCGGGTCCCGACGAGGCGGAAGCCACAGCTGGCGTGCAGCGCCATGCTCGCCCGGTTTTCGGGGAAGATCCCCGCCTGGATCGTCCAGATCCCGCATGCGTCGGCGGCGGCGGCGAAGCGCTCGAGCAGCGCCCTCCCGACGCCGCGTCCGATCGCCCCGGGAGCGACGTAGATGCTGTCCTCGACGACGCCGCCGAAGCAGCACCGGTCTGAGACTGGGCTCGCCGCGATCCAGCCAACCACGTGGCCAGCGAGCATGGCGACGGCGCGCAGGTCCGGGCGATGGCTGCGGTCCCACTCCTCAAATTGGGGCACCGCGGTCTCAAAGGTTGCGTTGCGCGTGGCAATGCCCGCCGCGAAGATCTCGGCCACGGCGCACCAGTCCTCCATGAGCATCGGCCGGATCTGAAGACCATGAGCCATGGCCACCATTTTGCCGGAGCTCCTCGGGCAGGCGAGGCGCGTGCCTCCGCTCGACTGCGCTTGGTCAGGCCGCTGCGAGCGTGATGATCCGGTGGCCGACGAGGCGTCCGGCCCCGAGCACCAGCTCGCCGTAACTGGCCGAGGGCTGGCGGCGTCGCTGGGTGGGCGAGCCCGGATTGAAGACAAGCTGTCCGCTCGTCCCAAGGTGATTGTCAGGGATGTGGCTGTGGCCGTAGACGACGACCTCGGCGTCGGGAAAGCGCCGCCGAAGGCGCCCGTCGCGCCCGGGGCGCGGCCCGGCGTCGTGCACCACCGCCACGCTCACCCCGGCGAGCTCGATCACGAGCTCGCCGGGGAGCTGTCCACAAAGAGCGGCGTCGTTGTTCCCGGCCACGGCGTGCAGCGGGGCATGGCGCGCGAGCGCGGCGAGGACGGCGTCGTCGACGACGTCGCCGGCGTGCACGATCGCGTCGCAGCGCGAGAGGTCCTCCCGGACGAGCGCCGGCAGGCGCTCGATCCCACCCCGCAGGTGGGTGTCTGCGAGGACGATGACGCGCATTGCTGCTCGGTCCCTCAGCCGGGCCTCAGGAGGCGGCGTCCTCGACGACGGCGCGGATGCGGCGCACGCCGGCGCTCGAGGATTCCTCCTTCACGATGCGGAAGTGGCCGAGCGTGCCGGTGTGCTCGACGTGCGGGCCACCGCAGATCTCCTTGCTGTACCACTCCCCGTCAGGGTCGCCGGCGGTGTAGACGGTGACGACGGGGCCGTACTTGTCCCCGAAGGCACCGAGCGCGCCCTGGGCGAACGCCTCGTCTGGCGACATCTCGCGCACCTGCATCGTCCAGTCCTTGGTGATGTTCTCATTGACGATGCGCTCGACCTCGGCGAGCTCTTCTGGGCTCACCTTCTGGGGATGGGAGAAGTCAAAACGCAACCGCTCGGCGGTGATGTTGGAGCCGCGCTGGACGACGTGGTCGCCAAGGACGAGGCGGAGCGCCTTGTAGAGCAGGTGGGTCGCGGTGTGGAGCTTGGTCGTGGCCTCCGAGTGGTCGGCAAGGCCGCCCTTGAACATGCCGGCAGCCGCAGTGCGCGAGCGCTCGCGTTGCTCGGCCATCAGCTGGTCGTAGCGCGCCTGCCAGGCCGGGTCGATCGGGATGCCGCTGGCCTCGGCCTCCTCGAGCGAGAGCTCGGGCGGAAAGCCAAAGGTGTCAAAGAGGGTGAAGATCGCCTCGCCCGACAGCTCGGCACCGGCCAGCCGGGGGAGCTCGCGCACCCCGCGGGCGAGCGTCTTTCGAAACAACGACTCCTCGCGCTCGAGCACCTCGCGCACCTGGTCCGCCCCGCTCGCCAGCTCGGGGTAGTCGGCGCGGTACTCCGCGACCACGGCGTCGACGAGCGCGGCGAGCAGCCCGGACTCGATGCCGAGCGCCAGGCCCTGGCGCATGGCGCGGCGGGCGAAGCGGCGCATCACGTAGCCCTGGGTGTTGTTCGAGGGCTCGACGCCGTCGAGGGCGAGGAAGACCACCGCGCGGGCGTGGTCGGCGATGATGCGCAGCGCGCGCGTCTCGTGGCCGACCGGGCGGGGCGCCAGCTTCTCGATGGTCGCGCTGAGCGCCGAGAGCAGGTCGATGTGGAAGACGTCGGCGACGTCCGCGGCGGCCATCGCCATCCGCTCGAGGCCGCCGCCGAAGTCGACGTTGGGGTGCGGCAGCTCCTCGAAGCCCGTCTCGGTGCGGCGGTACTGCATGAAGACCGAGTTGCCGATCTCGATGAAGCGGCCGCAGTCGCAGTGGGGATGGCAGTGGGCGCCGAAGGCCGGGTCGTGTTCGACCTGAGGGAAGAGGTAGAAGATCTCCGAGTCCGGTCCCCCGGGCTCGCCGGTGGGCATCGTCGCGGGCGGCCCCGAGCGGCTCCACCACGACTGGGACTCGTCGTACAAGACGATGCGACCGTCCCCGATGCCCTGCTCGGCGGCCTTGGTCGACGAGCCGGGTTCGACCGTCTCGGCCACGATCCCCGCCTTGGAGAATAGCTGCTGCCAGATCTCCACCGAGTGCTGGTCGCGGGGGATGTCCCAGGCCGCCGAGCCCGAGAAGGCCGTCACGTACAGCCGGGCCGGGTCGAGACCGATCACCTCGGTGAGGAACTCGAAGATCCAGGGCAGCTGATCGGCCTTGAAGTAGTCCCCGAGCGACCAGTTGCCGAGCATCTCGAACATGGTCGTGTGGCGCGCGTCGCCGACCTCGTCGATGTCCTCGGCCCGAAAGCAAGGCTGGGAGTCCACGAGGCGCACTCCGTCGGGGTGCGGGGCGCCGAGGAGGTAGGGGATGAGGGGTTGCATCCCCGAGCCGGTGAACAAGGTGGTGGGGTCCTCGCGAGGCACGAGGTTGGCTCGCGAGATCAAGCGGTGGCCCCGCGCGGCGAAGAAGTCGAGATACGACCGGCGGATGTCGGCGGTGTCCATGGGGCAACGGTAATGCCTGTTGGCGCATGGCAGCGACGCCACCTCACGGCGCTGCCCACCCGTGCCGTTAGGGTCGCCGCGATGACCTTCGCTCACCCTCCCGCGATGGCCTTCGGGGCGGGAGGCCCGAGCGGGCGACCTCGCCATGGGGCCCTGCGAGCAGGCAGCCACCTCGGCGTCGTTTCGGCTCACGGAGCCGACAACGACGCGCGCATGGCGCGCTTTGCGCGCCGCGGCCTCGCGGAGGGCGCCCGCGTGGCCCTCGTGGGCCCGCCGGGCCAGCCCGGGCGCGCCCTTCGGCACCTGGCCGCGATCGGGGTGCCGCCGGCGCCCGCGCTCGCTGCCGGTCAGCTCTTCGTCGCGCCGGTGCACGCCCTGTACGGCGCCCGGCACCGCGACGTCCTCGGTCTCGTCACCGCCCTCGGCGGCGCCAGCGACGCGGCGCGCATGGCCGGCTTTGCCGGGCTGCGCCTCGCCATCGACATGGCGGCGATGGCCGACGTGCTCGGCTCGTTCGAGCTGCTCCTCACCTTCGAGCAGCTCGCCGGTGAGGCTCAGGACCACTGTGGGGTGCGCGCCATTTGCTTGCACGACGAGCATGACTTCAGTCGCGCCGAGCTGCGGCGGCTCTGTGCCGCCCACCACGACGGGGTGCGGGTCGAGGTGCCCATGGCGAGCTTCGCCGCGAGCTCGGAGCCCTTCGGTCTGTGCCTTCGCGGCGAAGTCGACCTCGCCAACCGGGCGACGATGCTGCGCGCGCTGACGGCGCGCCTGGTCGCGAGGCGGGTCGTGACGCTCGACCTCGCCGCGCTCAGCTTCATCGACGTCGGGTCGCTGGCGGCGATCTTCGCGCTGGCCCCCACCTTGGCCGACGGGGGTCGCCTCGTGCTCGCCAACGTGCCGGCGCACGTCGCTCGGATCCTCCGGGTCACCGGCCTCGCCGACGGGCGCGTCCGATGCGCGTAAGGGAGCGCCTGCGCGCCGCGCTCAGCGCCCGTCGCGGAAGGGCGCGGCGATCTCGTCGATGAAGCGGTCCAGCACATCGGTGCGCGCCGCTCCCGTGCCGAGGTTCCAGTCCGGGAGGATGAACTCATTGACGCCGGCCTCGCCGTAGCGGCCGAGCAGGTCCTGCAGCTCGACCGCGCTGACGCGCACCCCGGGGAGGCGACCGGGCAGCTCGCCGCTCCCGTCGAGGTCGACGAGCACCTGCGCGCTGTGCGCGATGGTCGCCGGGTCGCGCCCGATCGCCGCGCAGTGGCGGGCCAGCACGGCACCCTTTTGGGCGAGGACCTCAGGCAGGCCCCAGGTGTTCCACTCGTCGGCGACGCGCGCCACGATCTTGAGCGTGACCTTCTCGCCGCCGCCGCCGATCAACAGCGGCAGATGGGCCTGGACGGGCTTCGGCTCCATCGGCGCGTCCTTCAGGGCGTAAAAACGCCCCGAGAACTCACCACGGGGTTCATCGAACAGGGCGCGCAGCACGGCGCAGGCTTCCTCGAGGCGGGCCAGGCGGCCCGGCACGTCGTGATAGGCGAGGCCGTAGGCAATGTGCTCGTTCTCCTGCCAGCCCGCACCGAGGCCCAGCACGAAGCGCCCGCCACTCAGCTGGTCAATCGTGCTCGCCATGTTGGCGAGCACGGCAGGGTGGCGGTAGGTGTTGGAACTGACGAGGGGCCCGATGCGCAGGCGACCCACACTCGTGGCGAGGCCTGCCAGAACGCTCCAGCACTCGAGCATCGGCCCGTCGACTGGCTCGCTCGCACCCATGAAGTGGTCCGCGACCCACAGCCCGTCCCATCCTGTCGCCGCCGCGTGTTGCGCCAGCGCGTGGAGATCCTGCCAGGACTGGGTAGTCGTCGGCCAGACACTGAAGCGCATCGCGGCAGGGTACCAAGCTCGCCGATCCCGCCGGCTTGGTTGCCGCCCGCCCGGCGCGGGTAGCTTCGGCGAGATCAACAGGCGAGGTGTGCGGCGTGATGGGCAGATGGCGATACCGGCGTGGCGGGTGCTGCCGGGCGCGCCCGGGCGGCTTGGGGGCGACGCGCTGAGCGGCCCGCCCGCCCGCCGCCACCAACTCGCCCGGACCCTGCTCCCCGAGCGCTTCGAGCGCCAGAGCGCGGCCGTGCCGGAGGTGGTCCCGGCGATCCGTCGCAATCTCTCGGCCTACGCGGGTGCCCTCGGCGCCCGGCCGGGACTCGTGGACGCCGTGGCCCTGGCGGCCAGCGAGGCGATGACGAGCTCGATCCGCCACGCCTACACGCGCCAGCTGCCGGGGCCCCTCAGGGTGGCGGCCTACGCCGAGGGCGGCCAGCTCGTCGTGATCGTCGAGGACGAGGGGGCTCGCGCACCGGCCCGGGAGGTCGATGAGGACGATGGCTACGGCCTGGCGATCATCTCCAAGCTCGCCGACGAGCTCGCCATCGACGAGTGGGCCGACCGACCCGGCACTCGGGTCACGATGCGCTTTCGGCTCTAGCACGGGCCGGCAATAGCCTGGCGGGATGGTCAATCACGCCCCGTACGGCTCTTGGGCCTCGCCGATCACTCTGGACGTCCTTGTCGAGGACGCCGTCGGCTTGAGCTTTCCCCTGACGAGCGGCGACTCGCTGTATTGGACCGAGGGGCGGGCGAGCGAGGGCGGTCGCCAGGTCGTTGTGTGCCGCCCGCCCGGAGCAGCACCGGTGGACGTCTTTGGCCCGGAGTTCAACGCCCGCAGCGCCGTGCACGAGTACGGGGGGCGCAGCTATTGCGTGATCGGCGAGACGGTCGTCTTCTCGAACTTCTCCGACCAGCGCTTGTACCGGGTGTCGCCGGGCACACCGCCCGAGCCGATCACCCCGGCGCCGCGCACGGCGCGCGCCGTGCGCTTCGTGGCCCCGCTGCCGACCGCCGACGGGCGCCACGTCATCGCGGTCCGGGAGCGCCACGCCGAGGACGGTCTCGCCGAGCACGTGCGCAATGACGTCGTCGTGCTGGCGCTCGACGGCAGCGCGACCGAGCGGGTGATCGCGTCGGGACACGACTTCTACGGGCGCTTGAGCCTCAGCCCAGACGGGCGGCGCCTGGCCTATGTCACCTGGGACCACCCCGACATGCCGTGGGATCAAAGCGTGCTGTGGGAGGCCGAGCTCGACGAGCGGCTCGACGTCTCCGCGCTGCGGCGCGTGGCGGGCGCCCCTGGGGAGTCGATCATCCAGCCCGCCTACTCTCCGGCAGGCGTCTTGCACTTCATCTCGGATTGCACCGGGTACTGGAACCTGTACGCCGAGCGCGACGGCGTCCCGGTGCCCCTGGCCCCCATGGCGCGCGACCTCGGCCAGCCCGACTGGGTCGTCGGCAACTCGGCCTACACCTTCCTCGGCGACGGTACGGTGATCGCCGGCTTTCCCGACGGCGAGCTCGGTGGCCTCGGCGCGCTCGATGATACGGCGCGAGCCTTTGTCGCCGAGATCTCGCTGCCGGGACAGTTCGCCAACCTCGAGCCACTTGGCGACGCGAGCGGCGTCGTCGCGCTCTGCTCGGCGCCCGACCGCCCGAGCGCTGTGGTCTGCTGGCGTCCGGGATCAAAGAGGCTCGAGGTGGTCCGCGAAAGCCGCACCCGCGTGGTCGACTCGGGCTATCTATCGGTGCCCGAGCTGATCACCTTCCCGACCGAGGGCGACCTCGAGGCGCACGCCTGGTATTACCCGCCCCGCAATGCCGATTTCGAGGCCCCGCCGGGCGAGCGCCCACCCCTGCTCGTGCGCAGCCACGGCGGCCCCACCAGCGCGGCAAGCCGGGCGCTCAATTACGCGATCCAGTTCTGGACGAGCCGCGGCGTGGCGGTCGTCGACGTCGACTACGGCGGCAGCACCGGTTACGGGCGCGCCTATCGCGAGCGGATGAAGGGCAACTGGGGGATTGTCGACGTCGACGATTGCGTGAACGCCGCCCTGGCGCTCGTCGAGCGCGGGCTCGCCGACGGCGAGCGTCTGTTGATCCACGGCGGTAGCGCCGGCGGTTTCACGACCTTGTGCGCGCTGGTGTTCCGCGAGGTCTTCGCGGCGGGCGCCAGCTCCTATGGCATCGGCGACGTCTCGGCGCTGGCCCGTGACACCCACAAGTTCGAGGCGCACTACCTCGACTCGCTGATCGGCCCGTGGCCCGAGGCCGAGGCGCGCTATGCCGAACGCTCGCCGCTTCTCCACCTCGACGCGATGCGTACGCCGACGATCCTGTTCCAAGGGCTCGAGGACAAGGTGGTCCCGCCGAGCCAGGCCGAGACGTTGGTGGCCGCGCTCGCGCACCACCACGTTCCCCACGCGTACGTGGCCTTTGCCGGCGAGCAGCACGGCTTTCGCCGGGCCGAGACGATCAAGCGCGTCGCCGAGGCGGAGCTCTACTTCTACTCCCGCGTGCTCGGCTTCGAGCCAGCCGACGTGCTCGAGCCGGTCGAGATCGCTGACGCCGACCGGCTCGGGCGCTCCTGATCGCGCCGCCTGCGCCAGGACCACGCGAGCGGGCCGAGCGCGCTCGCGGCCAAGGTCAGCACGGCGAGCCCCAGCAGGTCCGGCAGCGCGCCGTAGCGGTGGTAGGTGAAGACGACCCGGTGCCTGCCTGGCCCGACGGGTACGCCGACGAGCGCCGGCGCGACCATCTCGGTGGGGACACGTCGGCCGTCGACGGTGGCGACCCAGCCCGGGTCGTAGGAGGAGTGCAGCAGCACCACCGCGCGCCGCCTCGCCGTGAGCGTCGCGGCGTAGCGGCCGGCCGCGAGCGCGTCCTGCTCCTTGAGCACCCTGCCCGGTGCCCCGGCGAGCGTCCCGTGGCTGGAGGGGGCGGCAGCACGCGCGCCGTCGAAGGCGACGAGGGGGTAGCGATCCTGCCCGGGCGCCGCCGAGGCCAAGAAGGCCGCGGTGGCGGCGCCGAGGTCCGCCCGATTGGCGGCAATCGGCGGAGCGATCGTGTCGACGACGCTGACATAGCGGGCACGCCCCCGGGTCCATAGGGCGAAGGGGCCGCGGCGCGCGACGAGCCGGGCGGGGACCGGGGGCGCCATGGCGGCGGGGAGGACGAGGAATCGGACGCCGAAGACCGAGTAGTCGCCGGGGTTGTCCTGTTGGAAGTGCACTTCGGGATTGGTCATCAGCGATGCGGTGCGCAAGGTGAAGCCGACCTCGTCGGCGTCGAGCGCTGCGAGGTAGCGGAAGACCGGCACGGCGCCGATGCTGAACCCGAGCCCCCAGTTGCTCGGCATGCCGGCGTAGATGCGCCCGCCGCCGAGTCGGCGGGTGATGGCGACGAGCTCGGCGAGGTCGGTGCCCGGGCCCTCGTCGGCGAGGCGTTGGGCGGCGATATAGCGGCTGTTGCTCAAATCGGTGGAGGCGACGGCGCTCCAGGCTGGTGCGAGGATCCCGATCGCGACGAGGCCGCCGAGGCTCAGACGACGCGCGGGGCCGCCGGCGAGCGCGCCGAGCCGAGCGCGCCGCGCCAGCGCGACGAGGGCCCGCACCGCGGCGATGAGGCCCCTGCCGGCGAAGAAGATGCAGGCGAGCTGCACCCCCATCAAAAAGCGCCGCATGAACAGGTCCTGGTGGCCAGGGAGCAGGTGGATGAGCGGGCCGAGGCCCGAGGTGCCGAAGAAGAGCACCAAGGAGAGCGCGAAGCCGACGAGCAGGGGGCGGCCGGCGGGCTCGCGGGGCCAGCGCCAGCAGGTCCCCAGCGCGCCGATGCCGGAGAGCACCGTCAAGACGGGCCAGTGCCGGGCGTCGAGCAGCTGGCCGTCGGCCAGCCAGCGCAGCGCGGTCGCCGCGCCGTAGGAGTTGACGTCGGGGCCGCCGGCGAGCGACTCGTTGATCGAGGCCCAGGGGCGAAAGTGCAGCAGCGGCACGATCACCCACGCCGAGGCCGAGAACGCCACGGCGAGCACCCCGGCTGCCGAGACCAGCCGGCGCCACCGCGGCCCGGGGAGCACCAGGGCGAACAGCGGTACGACGCCGAAGGCGAGGTAGCCGGTCATGAAGTGGAAGGCGGCCGTGGCGGCGACCGCGATCCCTGCGAGCGGGATGAAGCGCCGGTCGCGCAGCGCCCGGGCCGTCGCTCCCCAGGCGAGGGGGAGCGTCCACATCCCGAACAGCTGCGACCAGAGCCCGAAGCCGACGAAGAGGTAGCTCACCTCGCTGTAGCCGATGCCGAGGATGCTCACGACGAAGGGCGAGCACATCGCCGCCGCGCCGGACCGCCAGCGGTCGATGCCGAAGAGGCGGCCCGCCAGGTAGATGCTGATCGGCCAGGTGGAGACGAGCAGGTAGAGCGAGAGGCGAAAGGCGTGGTCCGGGCCGATCAGGAGGCCGAGCGCGCCGGTGAGGGTGGCACCGAGGCTCTGGTAGTGCATGAACTGGGGCGAGCCAAGGCCGAGGTAGGGGTACCACGACTCGAGTGGGAGCCGACCGGCGCGCAGTTGGGCGGCGGCAAAGCGCACCATCTCGGCGTGCACCGAGCTGTCATTGAGGTAGGCGACGGGCGTGAGCTCGGAACGCAGCGCGACCAGACCGAACGCGACCGCGGCCGCGACCATGCCGAGCGGCGCGAAGCACTCGAGGCGCCCCGGGCGCGCCGGGGCCCCAGGGCGCGAGGTCGCGGGCGGCTCGCTCGCGATCAGCGGGTCGGTGGACAAGGCGCCATCGTAGGAATTCTCACCCGGCCCGCGGGACCCGCCCACCGATCGCCCGCGCGCGGCATCGCCGGCGCTGCGCGCGGGCAGAGCCAAGGCATGCGAAGGAGGCCGCGATGATCCTGTTGGGACTGCTGGGGGCGGTGCTCGCCTGCGTCGGCGTCGGCTTTGCCGTCCACCAGGTGTGGCTCCTTGGCGTGGTGCTGTTCGTGTGGCTGTTGATCGAGGCGTTCGTGCGCCGCCGGGATCTGACGATCGACCGCCTGCGGAGGAGCTAGCCGATCCGGGCCGCCGTTGGGGTGCCAAAGCGCGCCGCCGTCAGGGCCTTCAAGCCCGCGGGGAAGTCGACGAGCGCTCGCCGGTGGGCCTCCGCGATGCGTAACTGCGCCTTGGCGTCGCCCGAAAAGGCGGCGATGCAACCCTCGGGCTCGGCGTTGGCCAGGGCCAAGATCGCCCCGGCGCAGCCGAGGGGGCCGGCGAAGGACAAGATGCCGCTCGCGCCCACGTAGATGGGCAGATCGACGCTCGAGAGCGTCTCGAGCAGGCGTTCGGCATCGCTCGAGGTGTCCTTGCAGGCGCTGATCGGCAGCTCGGCGAGCATCGAGACGGGGATGCCGGGCGAGGCCATAGCGGGGAAGTGGTAGGCGATGACCGGGGTGTCGTCGGCGACCTCGGCGATCGTGCGGTAATACGGGCGCGGGTCGGCGACCCCGGGCGGCGAGAGCGCGAGCACGGCGTCGGCGCCGTGCTCGACGGCCTCGGCGGTGAGGCGCGCCGCCTGGCGGGCGGAGGGCGCACCGGTGCCGGCGATCACCGGGACGCGCCGGGGCAGCGCGTCCCGCACGGCCACCAGCAGCGCCGTGCGCTCTTCGGCCTCGAGCGCAGCCGCCTCGCCGGTCGAGCCGGCGACGACGACGGCGTTCATGCCGAGCTCGACGAGGCGCGCCGCGTGCTCGGCCGTCGCGTTCAGCTCGAGCGTGCCGTCCTCATCGAACAAGCTCAAGAGGGCGACGCCGACCCCATCGAACACGGGCGTTGCCATGCCGGCACGCTACCCCTCCACGGCCATGGGGCCCAGCGCGCCGCCTGCATGCGGCGCGGTCAGGGCCGGTTCCCCTCCGGCGAGGGCCCCACGGGCCGGGCGCGACGGGCGCGAGCAGCGCGGTCTGCTCGCGCCCGTCCGCTGGTGCTCATGCCGCCGGGTGGAGGACCACCTTGGTGTAGCCGTCTTGGCGCTCGTCGAAGCGGGCGTAGCCCTCGGGTGCCTCGCGCAAGGAGAGCTCGTGGGAGACGAGGAAGCTCGGGGTCGCCCGGCCAGAGATGATGAGGTCGCGCAGCTGGCGGTTGTACCGCTTCACGGGGCACTGGCCCGTTCCCATGTGCTGGCCCTTGGTGAAGTGCGTCCCGTAGTCGAAGGCGATTCGGCCTTGCTTGGCGAGCTCACCATTGGCACCGGGGTCCTGGGGCATGTACACGCCGACGACGCCGATGCCCCCCGTCGAGCGAACCGCCTTCACGAGGTTATCGAGGACCATCTCGGGATGCTCGGTCCCGGTCGGGTCGTGGGCCTGGTAGCCGACGGCCTCGACTCCCCGATCGGCGCCCATGCCGTGGGTGGCCTCGATGATGGCCTCGGCGGGGTCCTGATCGGAGAGGTTGATCGCCTCTGCGCCGATCTTCTGCGCGAGCGCCAGGCGGTCCTTCTCCTTGTCGACGACGAAGACGCGGCTCGCGCCACGCAACAACGCGCTGTGCGCGGCGAGCAGGCCGACGGGGCCGGCGCCGAAGATGGCCACCGAGTCGCCGGGCTCGACCCCCGCCAGCTCGCAGCCGTGATAGCCGGTGGGGAAGATGTCGCTCAGCATGGTGAAATCGAGCTCGTGGTCCCGGCCGGGCGGCAGGCGAAGCAGGTTGAAGTCGGCGAAGGGCACGCGCAGGTACTCCGCCTGGCCGCCTTCGTAGGGACCCATGTTGGCATAACCGTACGCCGCCCCGTCCATCTCCTCGGTGGGATTCGTCCGCAGGCAGAACGAGGTCCAGCCGTCGTTGCAGTTGCGGCAGGTTCCGCACGCCACATTGAAGGGGACCGAGACGCGGTCGCCGGCTTTGATCCGCTGCACCCCGGGGCCGACCACCTCGACGACGCCCATGTTCTCGTGTCCGAGGATCTTGCCCTCCTCCACGCTCGTCCTGCCCTCGTACATGTGCAGATCCGACCCGCAGATGTTGGTCGTCGTGATTCGGATAATTGCGTCGAGCGGCTCATTGATCGTCGGATCGGGGCGTTCTTCGATGACGATGTTGCGGGGACCTCGGTAGACGACCGCTTTCATGCGCACCTCGCAGGTCTTGGGCGCGCCTCGTCCGCATCGGGGACGGCGGCGCGGCTCGGATGAGTCCGCGCCCCCGGCGCACGGACAACAAGAGGGCAGTCCTCCCTCTGGCGCGCGACTTGCCCAGCCGGTCGAGCGACCTAACGGCGGGACCGCTAGCTCGCGCTCGAGACGCCGATGCCGCCACGGCGCTCCTTGCCGTAGCGAGCGATCTCGGCGTCGAGGTCGAGCGGACGCAGCTCCGCCCGTCCGGCGAGAACCTCCTCGCTCAACAGATCGGCCGGCACGAGCCAGCAGACCTCGAACTCGAGACCGTCGGGGTCTCGGGCGTACAGCGCCTTGGTCGTCGAATGGTCCGTCGAGCCGACGAGGGCACCCATGCGCCCGAGCGTCTCGGCGATCTGCGAGAGCGCGCCGAGCGTGTCGACCTCCCAGGCGAGGTGGTACAGCCCGACCTCGCTACGCCCGGCCGCGCTCGGCTGGGCACCAGATCCGATCTGGAAGAGGCCGAGGTCGTGGTCGTTGTGCGATCCCGCGGCGCGCAGGAATGCCGCCTGCCCGGGCATCATCGTCACCGTCGTGAAGCCGAGTGCCTTGTGGTAGAAGTGCACGCTCGCCTCGACGTCGCGCACGTACAAGACCGCGTGGTTGAGGCGCTGAACGGGCATCGTCTCGCTCCTCCCCCCAGCGCGTGGCGCGCCGGCCGTGAGCAAAGGAAGGCTACTTGGCCCCCGCCATCTGGGCACGAGGTGCGTCCGCCAGCGCCTGCCAAAAGAGCACGGCGCACGCCGCAAGCCCCACGCCGGCGAGCGCGAATCCCTGACGCGCCCCGAGGCCTTGGGCGACTGCGCCGACGAGGAGGGCGAAGACCGGGTTCATCCCAGGCAGCGCCATCGTCCACACCGCCATCACCCGCCCGCGCACCGGGCCTTCCGCGCGCAGCTGGGCGAGCGCATTCGCTCGGGCGATGAACCAGATCGAGACCACCCCGCAGCCCGCGAGACCGGCGAGCTCGAGGCCGAGGTCCGGGGCGGCCGCGGTGGCGAGCACGGCGGCGCCGGTGAGCAGCGCCAGCACGCGCACCTCGCGTCCGCTCGCCCAGGAGTGGCCAGAGGCGGCGATGACGGCGCCGCCGATGGCCCCCACGCCAAAGGCCCCCATCATCACGCCGTAGCCGCCGCCTCCTTGGTGGAAGACCCGCGTGGCGAGCAAGGGGAGCGCGACCCCGAGGTTGAAGAGCATGCCCGAGACGGCGGCCATGACAACGACGGCGCGGATCGCCGGGCGTCGCCAGACGTAGCGGAGGCCGACGAGCGCGCCGCTCCCATGCCCGTGGGCGGTCGGCTCGACGCGCCGGGACGCCACGGTGTGCGCCGTGAGCGGTAGGGCCAAGACGATGAGGGTCGGCAGGTAGCTGCCCGCATTGAGCAGAAAGCACCCCCCGGCTCCCGCCGTGGCGAGGAGCGCACCTCCCGCCGCGGGCCCGAGGATCCGGGAGGCGTTGATCACCACCTCGTTCAGGCTGACGGCGTTGGCCGTGCGCTCGTCTCCGACGAGCTCGACCACAAAGACCTGGCGGGCGGGCTGGTCGATCGCCATCACGAGCCCAGATCCGAGTGCGGCGAGATAGAGCATCCAGAGCTTCATCGAGCCGCTGATGCTGAGCGCGCCGAGCGCCCCGGCGATCGCGCTGAGCGCGAGCTGGGTCCCAATCAGCACGCGGCGCCGGTCGTGTCGGTCGACGAAGCTGCCCCCAAAGGCACCAAAGGCGAGCAAGGGCCCGAAGGTGCAGGCCGTCACTGCGCCGAGCGCGACGCCATTGCGGGTCAGCTTGAGCACCACCCAGGACATCGCGATCGCTTGGGTCATCGATCCCGAGCCCGAGAGGATCTGGCTGAAGAACCACCACCGGAACGCGGGCTCGCCGAGGGCGTCGAAAGCTCGCCGTAGCCCCCGGCTGGCGGTGTCGGGGAACGGTGTGGCGGTCAAGGCGCCCCATTGTAGGAGGGGCCCTCGCCAGCCAAATGTTGGCGAGGCGCGCGAGGGGGCGTGCTAGGCAAGAGGCGCGCGCCGTGCGGGCGAACGCTTGGCCGACAGGAGGGACGATCGACATGAAGGTGTTGTTCATCGGGGGGACCGGGATCATCTCCTCGGCGTGCGCACGTCAGGCGCTCGAGCTCGACGTCGAGCTCAGCGCGCTCGTGCGCGGCCGGAGCAGCGAGCGCCCGCTGCCCGCTGCGGTCGAAGTCCTGCATGCCGACATTCGCGACGGCGCGTCCGTCGACGCGGCGCTCGGAGATCGCACCTTCGACGTGGTCGTCGACTACGTCGCCTTCACGCCCGAGCACGTCCGCGCCGACCTCGAGCGCTTCGCGGGGCGCGTCGGCCAGTACATCTTCATCTCCTCGGCCTCGGCCTACCGCAAGCCGCTCGCCTCGCTGCCGATCGTCGAAGCGACCCCGCTCGCCAACCCCTACTGGCAGTACTCGCGCGACAAGATCGCCTGCGAGGAGCTGCTGATGGCGGCCTGGCGCGACGAGGGCGTCCCGGTGACCATCGTCCGTCCCTCGCACACCTACGACCGCGTCAGCCTGCCCACGCTTGCCGGCTACACCGACATCGACCGGATGCGGCGCGGCGACCCGGTCGTCGTGCATGGGGACGGGACCTCGCTGTGGGTGCTCACCCACCACGTGGACTTCGCCCGTGCCTTCGTCGGCCTGCTCGGCAACCCGAAGGCGATCGGGGAGTGCTTCCACATCACGAGCGATCAGCTGCTCACCTGGAACGAGATCTACGCCACCCTGGCACGTGCCGCGGGATGTGAGGCACACCTCGTGCACGTGGCATCTGAGGCGATCGCCCGCGCCGTGCCGAAGTGGGGGCCGGGCCTGCTCGGCGACAAGGCGCACTCGCTGATGTTCGACAACACCAAGATCAAGCGCATCGTGCCCGGCTGGGCGGCGTCGATCCCCTTCTCAGCGGGCGCGCGCGAGATCATCGACTTCTACGACGCCGAGGCGAGCCGGCGCCGCGTCGACGCCGAGGCGGACGCCGCGATGGACGCGCTCGTCGCCATCGCCGAAGGCTCTTGAGCCACCACGCAGGGCTGTGCCAGCTCGCCGTCTCCACCGGTCGCGTCGACTTGCCGCCCGGCCAGTGCGGGCGGTGCCGGTTGACGGGCCGGTGGTGCGGCGCCAACCTGGGGTGTGGCGAGCCGAGCGGGTGAAGCGGACCGCGACCGGTCGGTCCTGGCTCGCGGCGCGCGCTCGGCGCTGTGGCGCCTATCGCCGCGTGAGTGGGCGCGCCTCGTCTCCCACGTGGTGCTCCAGAGCGCCCGCGACCGCATCACAGCGGTCGCCGCCGGCCTCGCGTTCCACGGCTTCTTGGCGCTCTTGCCGATCCTCGTCGCCGCCGTCGGACTGCTGTCGCTGATCGGCCTCTCGCCCCACGCGCTGCACCGCCTGGTGCACGACACGAGCGTGCTGCTGCCGAGCCAGATGGCGAACCTCGTCAATGCCCAGCTGACCCGCCCGGGTCATCGGGGTGCGGGGCTCGTCGAGCTGCTGGCAGGCAGCGCGGTCGCGCTGTGGAGCTCGATCGAGGCGATCTCGGCGCTCGAGATCGCCCTCGACGTCGCCTACGAGCTCCCGACTGATCGCAACTTCTTGACGCGCCGGCTCCGAGCGCTGCCGCTGCTCGGGATCACGGTCATCTTGGGCGGGAGCGCCTCGATCCTCATCGTGCTCGGCACCCCGATCCGCCACCTGCTGCCGGCTAGCTTTGGCCTCCTCGCGCCCGAATACGAGGTGGTGTCGGGCATCGTCCGCTACGGCGGCGCCCTGCTCGCCTTGATGGTGTTGCTCTCTGCCTACTACCGCTTCGGCACGTCAGGGACGGGGGAGAACCGCTACGAATGGCTCTCGCCCGGTGCCGTGCTCGCCGCGCTTTGCTGGGTGGGCGCGGCGGCGGCCTTCGCCTTCTACCTCGACCGCTTCGGCCACGAGCAGGCGAGCTACGGCGCGCTGGCAGGGGCGGCGGTGACGCTGCTGTGGCTCTACCTGACGGCGATCGCCGTCTTGCTCGGCGCGGAGTTCAACCGCGAGCTCGAGCGGACCGAAGAGCGCCGCCACGGCGCGCCGCCCCCAGCGCGCTGGTGACCGCGCCCGGCTTGGGTGGCACCGGGGCGGCCTTGGCTCGCCCGGGCCCGGTGGGCGGGCTCAGGAGGCGGCGCCCTCGCCGAGATAGGCGGCGCGGATGCGCTGGTCCCCGAGGATCTCTTCGGACGGGCCGCTCATCACGATCTCGCCGTTCTCGAGCACATAGCCCCGATCGGCGAGCTGTAGCGCCTGGGTCGCGTTCTGCTCGACGAGCAGGATCGTCGTCCCGTCGGCGCGGATCTGGTCGATGATCGAGAAGATCGCCTTGACGACAAGCGGCGCCAGGCCCATCGACGGCTCGTCGAGCAAGAGCACGTCGGGGTGGCTCATCATCGCCCGCCCGATCGCCAGCATCTGCTGCTCGCCGCCCGAGAGGGTGCCGCCGTCCTGGCGGCGTCGCTCGCCGAGCACCGGGAAGAGCTGGAAGATCCGCTCGAGGTCGTCCTTCAGCTCGCCGCGGCGGCGGTAGGCGCCCATCTCCAGGTTCTCGAGCACGCTCATGCGCGGGAAGATGCGCCGGCCCTCGGGGACATGTCCGACCCCGATCCCGACGACGTCATGGGCCGCCAGCGCCTCGATGGACCGGCCGTTGAACACGATGCGGCCGGAGTGCGCGCGGTGCAGCCCCGAGATGGTGCGCAGCGTGGTCGTCTTGCCGGCGCCATTGGCGCCGAGCAGGGTGACGATCTCCCCGCGCTCGACCACCAGGCTGATCCCGCGCAGCGCGGGGACCGAGCCGTAGCGGACCTCGAGGTCGACGAGCTCGAGCACCGGGGTCATCGGCCGTCCTCGTCCGATTCGGGGGCACCGAGGTAGGCCTCGATGACCGCGGGGTTCTGCTGGACCTCGCGCGGGGTCCCTGCGGCGATGATCTGGCCGAAATTGAGGACGATGAGTCGCTCGGCGAGCGACATGACGAGGCCCATGTCGTGCTCGATCAACAGCACGCTCACGCCATAGACCGTGTTGACCTTGCGGATGAGCTCGACGAGCGAGGCCTTCTCGGCGGGGTTGGTGCCCGCCGCGGGCTCGTCGAGCAGCAACAGCTCGGGACGGGTGCCGAGCGCCCGGGCGATCTCGAGCCGGCGGCGGTCGCCGTAGGGGAGCGAGCTCGCGATCGTGTTGGCGCGCTCGGTCAGGCCGACGAACTCCAAGAGCTCGACCACCTTGGCGTCGCTCTCGCGCTCGGCCCGGCGGGTGTGGGGGAGGTGCAGCATTGAGCCAAGCGGTCCGACCGAAAAGCGCGACTCGACGCCGATCTTGATGTTCTCGAAGGTCGTGAGCGCGTTGAACAGCCGGCTCGTCTGGAAGGTGCGCGCGATCCCGGCGCGGTTGACCTTGTAGGGCTTGGTGCCGACGACCGACAGGGCCGTGCCGCTGGCGGGCCGAAAGAGCACCTCGCCGACCTGGGGGGTGTAGACGCCGGTGAGGCAGTTGAACAGCGAGGTCTTGCCGGCGCCGTTCGGGCCGATCACCGCCAAGATCTCGCCGCGGCGCTGGCTGAAAGAGACGTCGGAGAGGCTCGTCACGCCGCCGAAGCGCAAGGTGACGTGGCGCACCTCGACCAGCGCGTCGCCGTCAGCCCCGCTCGCGGCCGCCGCCGCCGCCATGCTCGCCGGCGCGCTCACAAGTCGGCCTCGGGGTTCGCGACGGCAGCGAGGCCGCCGCCCGAATGCCCACTCTCCATCGCGTCGGCGCTGCCCACGCCGTGCTCGGCGAGCACGATCTCCCTCCGGCGACGGCGCGAGGGGATCAGCCCTTCGGGCCGGAAGATCATCATCAAGATCAAGATCGCGCCGAAGTAGATGTACAGGTCGAGCTGGTTGTAGCCGAACAGCGGGTGCACCCGAAGGAACTGCGGCAGCCACTGCAGCACCGCCGCGCCCACCACCGCGCCGGCGAGCGATCCCATGCCGCCGAAGATGACGAGCACCAAGATGAGGATTGACAGCTGCACGGTGAAGTCGCCCGGCTCGACGAAGCCGATCTGGCTCGCGACGATCACGCCGGCCACCCCCGAGGTCGACGCGCCGATGGCGAACGCCATCACCTTGTACTTCAAGGTGTTGATCCCGGCCGCCTCGGCGGCGACCTCGTCCTCGCGAATGGCCGTCCAGGCGCGTCCCACCTTGGAGTGCTCGAGGGAGAAGTAGGCCAACAGCGCGAGCACGATGAAGCCGAGGATCAGGTAGTAGTAGGGCAGGTTCGAAAGGCCCCAGTGGTACTTGATCCCCGCAACGTGGACCGAGAAGTGTGGGATGTTGATGACGCCCTGGGCGCCACCGGTGACGCCTTGGAGGTTGTTGGCGACGATCTGGATGATCTCGCCGAAGCCGAGCGTCACGATCGCGAGGTAGTCGCCGCGCAGGCGCAGCGTCGGCCCGCCGAGCAGGACGCCCGCCAGCATCGCCGTCAAGATCGCGAGCGGGAAGACCCAGAAGGGGTTGAGATGCAACGGCGGGTGCACCGGGAGCATCCCGGTCCAGTACGCGTCCGAGTAGGCGCCGATGGCGAAGAAGGCGATGTAGCCGAGGTCGAGCAGGCCTGCATAGCCCACGACCACGTTGAGGCCGATGGCGAGCAAGACGTAGATGCCGATCTGCTCGACCAGGACGTTCTGCCAGAAGCTGTTGAGCGTGGGGGGGTAGATGATGGCGAAGGCGAAGAGCGCGAGCCACAGACCCGCCCGCACGCGGCGGTCGGGCAGCACCGCCTTGGGCAGCGCCATGACGCGCCCGCTGACGTGCTCGACCTGTCGGGCGAAGTGGTGGCGCACCGTGATGAGCACCCAGACGCCGACGGTCACCGCCAGGCAGATGAAGACGTGCGGGTGCAACAACGCGCCGTTGATCCCCGAGAGCATCTGGACGCCGTTGCCCTCCGGGCCGGTGATGAGCGCGAGCACGAGGCCGCCCACGACCGAGATCACGAAGCGGCGCACGTCGTCGTTGCGCGACAGCCGCACGAGCGCCCGGTAGCGCCCCTCACCCGGGGCAGGCGAGCGCGAGGCCATCCGCTCGGGGTGGTTGACCGCCTCGCCCGAGATGGTGGTCATGTCGACCTCACGCTGAGCGCCCGAGGCGCTCGCCGAGGATCCCGGTGGGTCGCACCAACAAGACAGCCACGAGGATCCCGAAGGCGACGACGTCGCGCCAGTTGGCGCCGATACAGGTCACCGACAGGTTCTCGATCACCCCGAGCAGCAGACCGCCGAGCACCGCCCCACGGATGTTGCCGATGCCGCCGAGCACCGCCGCGGTAAAGGCCTTCAGCGCCGGGGTGAAGCCCATCGTGTAGGCCACGCCGAAGTTGAGGCCGAACAGGAAGCCCGCCGCGCCGCCGAGGAGCCCGCCGATCACGAAGGTCTGGGAGATGACCCGGTTGATGTTGACACCCATCAAGCTCGCCGTCTCCGCGTCCTGGGCGACCGCGCGGATGCCCTTGCCGAGGCGGGTCATCGCCACCACGCGGTCGACGATGATGAGCATCGCGATGGCGCAGATCGCGACGACGACGTAGTCGGTCTGGATCGTCGCCCCAAAGAGGGTGAACGCCGGGCCGTTCAAGAACGGGGCAGGGATCTCAAGCGCGTTGCGGCCGAACTCCTTGCCGGCGAGGTTGTAGATGAAATACGAACCACCGATCGCGCTGATCAAGAACGCGAGCCGCGGGGCGTTACGGCGGCGCAGCGGGCGGTAGGCGACCCGCTCGAGCAAGAAGGCGACGAGCGCCCCGCCAAAGGCTCCGGCGCCGATCCCGATGGCGACGTAGCCGACCGACGCCATGCCGTGGGGTTGGGAGGTGCCGATCAGCGCCTCGAGGACGAAGTAGCTGGCGAAGCCGCCGCTCATGAAGACCTCGCTGTGGGCGAAGTTGATGAGCTGCAAGACGCCGTAGACGAGGGTGTAGCCGAGGGCGATCAGGGCGTAGAGGAAGCCGTCAGCTAACCCTTGCACCAAGAACGGCCAGAAGTTGGTCGTGAAACACATCGCTGGGGCTCTCTCCAGGCTTCAAAGGAGTTGCACAGCGGCCGGGCAGTCGTCGCTGCCCGGCCGCCGGGGTGGCTCAGTTGACTGCCGGCCCGCCCAGCGCGAGGCGGCGGGCGGGCCGGTCGAATGAGAGGCCGCTAGGCCTTGGCGATGAGCTGGCTCGCCATGCCGAGCTCGACGATCTTTCCGCCCTTGACCTCGTAGATGTACTCGGTGCTGCCGGCGATGTTGCCATCCTTTTGGAAGTGCACCGTCTTGGTCAAGCCGTTGTAGATGATCTTGTGCAGCCCGGCGACCAGCGCGGGGCGGGTCACCTTGGCACCGATCTTCTTCATCGTGGCGATGATCGTGTTGGTGGCGTCGTAGGACTCAGCCGAGTAGGTCCCGATCGGGAATCCCGCCATTTTCTTGAAGCCCGTGGCGAACGCCTTGTCCTGGGGCGTGTTGCCGAGGTTCGTGCACGGGCAGGACAGGTAGCTTCCGTCGGCGACCGACGCCCCCGCCTGGCTCACGTAGTGCGGGTCGAGGCTGCCGTCGTCGGACATGATCTTGCCGTGGAAGCCGGCCGCGTACAGGCCCTTCGCGAACAGCGCGAGGTCGCAGTAGTAGCCGGCGTAGAAGACGACCGGCGCCTTGCTCGAGACGATCTGGGTCGAGAGCGCGCCGTACTGCTGCACGTTGCCGGTGCCGGCCTGGCACTGGGTTGTCCCCGGGGCCTCCTGGTGGATGACCTTCATGTGCAGCTGTTTGGCCTTGGTGTCGAAGGCACCGACGAGGCCGACGGCGTAGGCGCTCGCGTCATCGACGGTGTAGACGGACTTCGCCTTCAGCACCTTGGCGGCGAACTCGGCATCCGCCGGGCCCTGGGCGTTGTCGTCGGCGACGACGCGGAAGAAGTTGTTCCAGTGCTGCGTGGCGAGCGCGGGAGCCGTTGCCGACGGGCTGACCGTCGCCAGGTGCGCCGCATGGTAGAGCGGCTCGGCGGCTTTGGTCGCGCCGGAGAAGGCGGGGCCGACGACGGCGACGACCGACTTGTTGTCGATCAGGCTCTGGGCGGTGGTGGGCGACTGGGTGGACGAGCCCTGGTCGTCTGCGGCCTGGAAGCGCAGCTTGAACGGCAGCGCGCCGAACGTCTTGCCGGCGTTTGCCTGGTCGATCGCCAGCTTGACCGAGTACTCCATGTTGAGGCCGAGCTGGGCATTGCCGCCCGAGAGCGGGCCCTCGTAGGCGATGGTGTAGGTGGGCTTGGCGGCATGGGCCGAGACGCCGTGCGCGGTCGCCGCGGTGGCGGCTCCCCCGAACGTCGCCAGGGCCAGCACGGCGGCCGCCGCGGGCAGGCCGAGCCGCTTGGTAGCAGGACGCATCGAGTCTCCTTCTTCGCTGAGCGCGATCACTCTCACCCGTCCTCCCCCGGGACGAGTTGGCGAGATGCTACTCATCGAGTGACCGTAGGCATAGGGGTGTTCACTTGGTGTTCACGCGACATGGCCGGTGCAGCCACCACTCGGCGCGATTCAGCGCGCTCTGGCACGATCTGTCGATGCACGCTGCAGCGCAACGGATCGCCGGGCTCTTGCAGGGGCTTGGCGCAAATGGGGCGGTGATCGAGGTCGCCGAGTCGGCACGCACCTCGGCCGAGGCGGCGGCCGCGCTCGGCTGTCCGGTCGGGGCGATCGCGAAGAGTCTCGTCTTTGTCGCCGACGGCGAGCCGATCCTCGTCCTTGCGAGCGGCGCGCACCAGGTCGATCTGGCGGTGCTCGGCCCGCGGATCGATCGCCAGGAGCTGCGCCGCGCCACGCCCGAAGAGGTGCGCCAGGCCACGGGGCAGCCGATCGGCGGGGTTGCGCCGCTCGGCCACCCGAGACCACTGCCGGCGTTCATCGACACCGCGCTGCGCGCGCACGAGCGCATCTGGGCGGCCGCCGGCACGCCCCGGGCGGTCTTCCCGACCGACTTCGTCGAGCTGGCCCGCCTCGCCGCGGCGAACGAGGTGACCGTCGCCTGATCGCGCCTCGCCCGTCGCGCCGTCGCCGCCGCCGGGGGCGATCCGTGGGCCGGGGCCAGGAGGGATAGCCTTTAGCTGATGCGTCGCAGGTGGTTCTCTCGGCGGGCGCTCGGTCTCCATCTCCTGTTGACGGTGTGGTTCCCCGGCTGCCTGGTTGCTGGTTGGTGGCAGGCCACCGTGGCGATGTCGGGCAACACCTTGAGCTACCTGTACGCGGTCGAGTGGCCGGCGTTCGCCATCTTCGGCGCCGTCGTGTGGTGGAACCTGATCCACGACGAGCCGGGGGAGCGCAAGACGAGGATCGTCCGTCGCCCGCGACGCGCCGCGCCCTCGGGCCGGGACGTGTCGGAGGTTCCGGTGCTCGAGCCCGAGCTCGCCCAACAAGTTGCCGAGGAGGACCCGGAGATGGCTGCCTACAACGCATACCTCGCCTCGCTCGCTGAGCAGGGACCGAAGACCTGGCGGCAGCGGTGAGCAGCTTCGAGCGGGCGACCGCCCGGCTGCTTCCCGGCTGGGTCGCCACCGACGATCCCGCCGGCGCGCTGCAGGGGATCGAAGGGGCGCTCAAGCGCTACCGGGTGCTCGCCTACATCGTCGGCATCGGCCTCGCCGTGCTCGTCTTCGTCGGCATCCCGCTCCAGGTCGCTGCCCACTCGCCCGGGGTCGTGAAGGTCGTCGGGCCGCTGCACGGCTTCATCTACATCGTCTACCTCTTCGCCGCCTTCGACATGGCCCGCCGCGCTCGCTTCACGATGCCCCAGATGCTGATGATGCTGTGCGCCGGGCTGCTGCCGATCCTCGCCTTCGTCATCGAGCGCAAGGTCACGGCGCGCGTGCGGGCCGAGGTCGCGGCGGTGCGGGCGCTTGGGCCGGGGGATCTGGCCTAGGGACTTTCGACCCTTTTTGGCCCCGGCCGAAGATTTCCGCTCGGTAAACTCGGGTCCCCGAGTGAGGAGCAGAACGTGAGCAGCACTCTCGAGCGGCCGCCGCGGCGGACCGCGCGTCTCGACCAGGTCGTCGTGCGCTTCGCCGGAGACTCGGGAGACGGCATGCAGGTGACGGGGGACCGTTTCACCACCGGCAGCGCGCTGTTCGGCAACGACCTGGCGACCCTGCCGAACTTCCCGGCCGAGATCCGGGCCCCCGCGGGCACCCTCGCCGGGGTGTCCGCCTTCCAGGTCCACATCGCGGACCACGACATCACGACGCCCGGCGACAGCCCGACGGTGCTCGTTGCGATGAACCCGGCGGCGCTGCGCGCCAACGTCGGCGACCTGGCTTCGGGCGGCACGGTGATCTTGAACTCCGATGCCTTCGACGAGCGGGCGCTCGACAAGGCGGGCTACGCGAGTGACCCGCGAAGCGACGGAAGCCTCTCGGCCTTCGCCGTCTACGAGGTGAAGATGACCTCGCTCACCTTGGAGGCGGTCAAGCCGGTCGGCGCCAGGCCTCGCGATGCCGAGCGCAGCAAGAACTTCTTCGCCCTCGGGCTGATCTCATGGCTCTTCTCCCGGCCGATCGAGCCGACGCTCGCCTGGATTGCCGAGCGCTACGCGGCCCGTCCGGCGGTCGTCGAGGCGAACACGCTGGCCTTCAAGGCGGGCTGGAACTTCGGCGAGACCGCTGAGCTGTTCGAGTCGGCCTACGAGGTGCCGGCGAGCAAGCTGGACCCCGGCACCTACACCAACGTCACCGGCAACACGGCGCTCGCCTGGGGCCTGATCGCCGCATCGGTGCGTTCGGGCCTCCCGTTGTTTTTGGGCTCGTACCCGATCACGCCGGCCTCGGATCTGCTGCACGAGCTCGCCAAGCACAAGCACTTCGGGGTGCGCACCTTCCAGGCCGAAGACGAGATCGCCGGTGCCGGGGCCGCGCTCGGGGCCGCGTTCGGCGGATCGCTCGCCGTCACGACGACGAGCGGGCCGGGCGTCGACCTCAAGTCCGAGACGATCGGCCTCGCCGTCTCCTTGGAGCTGCCCTTGATCGTGGTCGACGTCCAGCGTGGCGGTCCGTCCACGGGGCTGCCGACCAAGACCGAGCAGGCCGACCTGCTGCACGCCATGTACGGCCGCCATGGCGAGGCACCGGTGCCGATCGTGGCCGCACGGACGCCGGCCGACTGCTTCGCGGCCGCCATCGAGGCGGCGCGCCTCGCGGTCACCTACCGCACCCCGGTGTTCTTGCTGACCGACGGGTACCTCGCCAACGGCTCGGAGCCCTGGCGCCTCCCCGAGGTCGCGTCGCTCCCGGTGATCGAGCCCGGCCTGGCCGTGGCGCCGAACCACGTCGGCGCCGACGGCGAGGAGCAGTTCTGGCCCTATTTGCGCGACGAGGCGACGCTCGCCCGACCGTGGGCGCTGCCGGGCACGCCCGGTCTCGAGCACCGCATCGGCGGCCTCGAGAAGTCCGACGGGCCGGGCAACGTCTCTTATGACCCGGCGAACCACGAGCGCATGGTGCGCCTGCGCGCCGCCAAGATCGCCGGCATTGCCGGGGCGATCCCCCAGGTGGAGGTCGACGACCCCGATGGCGCCGGGCTGCTCGTGCTCGGCTGGGGGTCGACCTACGGCACGATCGTCGCCGCGGTCCGCTCGCTGCGAGCCCAGGGCCAGCGCGTCGCCCGCGCCCACCTCAGCCACCTCAATCCGTTCCCGGCCGACCTTGGCGAGGTGCTCGGGCGCTACGCCAAGGTGCTGATCCCCGAGGTGAACCTGGGCCAGCTGTCGCGCCTCGTGCGGGCCGAGTACCTCATCGACGCGGCGAGCCTCACCAAGGTCCAGGGAACCCCGTTCAAGGTGTCCGAGATCGAGGACGCGGCCTCGGCGTTGTTGAAGGAGATCGAGCAGTGACCGATGTGGTGAGCGCGCCGGCGACGAGCCGGAAGGACTGGGCGACCGACCAGGAGGTTCGCTGGTGCCCGGGATGTGGTGACTACTCGATCCTCGCCGCCATGCAGTTCCTCTTGCCCGAGCTCGGCGTGGCCCGCGAGAACACCGTGTTCGTGTCGGGCATCGGCTGCGCGGCGCGCTTTCCCTACTACATGAACACCTACGGGATGCACTCGATCCACGGCCGGGCGCCCGCGATCGCCACCGGGCTCGCCATCTCCCGCCCCGACCTCGACGTCTGGGTCGTCTCGGGCGACGGCGACGCGCTCTCGATCGGTGGCAACCATTTGCTGCACGCGCTGCGGCGAAACGTGAACCTCACCATCTTGATGTTCAACAACCAGATCTACGGTCTCACCAAGGGCCAGTTCTCGCCGACCTCTGAGGTCGGCAAGGTCACCAAGTCCTCGCCGTTCGGCTCGCTCGACCGGCCCTTCAACCCGCTGTCGGTGGCGATCGGCGCCGAGGCGACCTTCGTCGCCCGCACCCATGACATGGACCGCAAGCACATGATGGAGACCTTCCGGCGTGCGCACGATCACAAGGGCGCGGCGTTCGTCGAGATCTTCCAGAACTGCAACGTGTTCAACGACGGCGCCTTCGAGCACCTGACCGGCCGGGACCAGCGTGCCGAGATGCTCATCCCGCTGCGCCATGGCGAGCCGATCCGCTTCGGCGCCGACAACCAGCGCGGCGTGATGATGGGCGCCGATGGGGCGCTCAAGGTCGTGGATGTGGCGAGCGTCGGCGAGGAGGCGCTGCTCGTCCACGACGAGACCCGGCCGGATCCGGGGGTCGCGTTCTTGTTGTCGCGGCTGTCGGGGGGCGTCGACGAACCGACGCCGATCGGGGTGTTGCGCGACGTCGAGGCCCCGGACTACGGCGCGTTGATGGCGAGCCAGCTCGAGGAGGTGCGCCGGCGCAAGGGCGAGGGAGACCTCGCCGCGCTGCTGCGGTCCGGCATCACCTGGGAGGTGGACGGCCGCTCGCCCGCGGCGGCGAGCGGAGGGGAGTAGCCCGATCGGGAGGCGGCGATGGACGCAGGCGAAGTGGCCGAGCAGGTGCGCGTCCCGGCGCTCGTCGGACTGCTCGTGGATGACGCCCGCGTCGTCGCCAGCGCGAACGACCTGCTGCTCACGACCGCGAACCTGGACGGTCCCTCGCTCGGCTCGCTGGCATTCCCCTGGGAGTGGACCGTGATCGGTCAGGCGCCAGAGGCCGGCGTGCTCGTCGAGCGCTGCTCGTGGGTGGTCGTCGAACTCATGAACTTCGGCGGCGGGGACGCCGGCGACCGGGAGCCGCGCCTGCCCGCGCCACCAGCAGACGCCTTGGCGGTGCGCTGCGACCTGCCCGGCCTAGTGCCTGACCCCCAGCGCGGCGCGCCGCAGGGCTGAGGGCGGCCCGGTTGCCGTCGAGCTCGCGGCCGGGCGGGGACGCCGGCGCCAGGGGCGGCCGGCGCGTCAACCGACGCTCGTCGGCTCCCTCTGGGCGGTGCCGATGGCCGGCCCGGCGGTGCCGAGACGCTCGAGGAGGCGGGGGACGTCGTGCGCGGGCACGGCGCGGGAGTAGAAGAACCCCTGCCCGAAGGTGCAGCCGGCCTCCAGGAGGAAGCGGTGCTGGTCGGCGCGCTCGACACCTTCGGCCACCGTCGCGAGGCCGAGGTGGCGGGCGAGGCCGATGACCGCGTGCAACACGGTGGCGTTGGCCGCCCCGCCGGTGAAGTGCCGGTCGACCTTCACGATGTCGACGGGGAGCTGGCCGAGCAGGTTGAGCGAGGAGTAGCCGGAGCCGAAGTCGTCGAGCGCGATGCGCACCCCGAGCGCCCGCAGCCCGGCGAGCGTGGTCGCGACCTGCCGCCAGTCGTCGGCGGTGACGCTCTCGGTGACCTCGATGATCAGCCGGGAGGCATCGAGGCCCGAGGTGGCGAGCGCCTGGTGGACCTCCTCGACCAAGCTCGGCTGCTGGACATGGGAGGGCGAGATGTTGACGCTGACGCTCGCCGGGCCGGGGGATCGCCAGGATGCCGCGGTGGCGCAGGCATCGACCAGCGCCTGGCGCTCGATGCCGTGCAGGACGCCGAGGCGTTCGGCGAGGGGCACGAAGTCGTCGGGCGGGATGAGGCCGCGCGCCTCGTGCTGCCAGCGGATCAGCGCCTCGAAGCCGTGGACATGGTTCGAGGACAGATCCACGAGCGGCTGGTAGTAAAGGACGAACTGCCGGTCGCGCACCGCCACATGGAGGTCGTCGCGCAGCGCGAGCTCGCTCGTCACCGCCTCGTGCATGGCGGCGTTGTAGAGCTCGGCGCGCCCTTTGCCCCGGGCTTTGGCGACGTACATCGCCGTGTCCGCGTTGCGCAGGACCTCCTCGGCGCGTTGGTCCGGCTCGGCGATGCAGATGCCCAGGCTGCAGTGCACGGAGAGCTCGTGGCCGTCGACGACGAAGGGGGCGTCGAGGCAGGAGAGGAAGCGGCCGCTGAGCGCCGCGGGGTCCTCGCTTCGCAGATCGAGGTCGAAGACCACGGCGGCGAACTCGTCACCGCCGAGCCGTCCCAACAGGTCCCCTGGGCGCTGGGCGGCAGCAAGCCGCGCCGCGACCGCCCGCAGCAGCCCGTCGCCCACCTCGTGGCCGAGCGCGTCGTTGACCGTCTTGAAGTCGTCGAGGTCGACGAAGACGACGGCGACGTGCCGGGCAGCGGCGATCGCGTCGTGCAGGGCGCTCGTCAGCTGGTGGCGATTGGGCAGGTCGGTCAGGCCATCGTGGAGCGCCCGGTGGGCGAGCTCGGCGCGCAGGCGCACGTTGGCGAGGCCGAGGCCGATCTGACCGGCGAGCGCGTCGAGGCCCTGGCGCACCTCGGGCGCGAGGGCCTCGTCGGACTCGATGACGAGCCAGGTTGCCGGGCCACGAGACGGGCGGAGCGAGACGTGCATCGTGTAGGGATGCTCGCCTGGCGGGGTGGGCCTGAGCGGCCGGGGGACGGTCGCGTCGCCGGCGATCTCGGGCCCCTCGTCGTGCTCCAGCTCCATGGCGATCGCGCGGGGCGGGCTGGGGAGCAGGCGGCACGCAGCCTCGAGGGCCAGCGCCTCGACCTCGGCCTCGTCCTCCGCCTTGAGCAGGCGCGTGGCGGTGTGCCGCAGGATCTGTTCACGGGCGCCGGCGGCGGCTCGCCGCGTGAGCACCAGGTACAAGAGCCGGGCAGCGATCGTGCACATCGCGAGGCTGGGCCCGAACCAGGCGATGAGCGACCCGGGCTGCAGCAGGTGGTCACTTACCGGGTGCAGGATCAAGGTCAGTTCCATCACGGCGCCGTAGCCGAGCGTGCGAAGGACGCCGCGCGCCGTGGTGCCGTAGAGCGGGCGGAAGAAGACCCCGTTGTAGATCGGCCCAAGGAGCATGGCCGGCGAGGAGTAGCCGAGCCCGACGAGCAGCAAGAGCGCGAGCTCGAGCGGCTCGGAAGCCCGCCCGAAGCCTCGGCGCCGGTAGCCGAGGATCCAGATCGCGGAGAGCGCGAGCGTCGCGACGGCGGAGGTGAAGGCCACCAGCTCGCCGTGGCGGGTCGTCAAGTCCGACATCCCCAGCGCGTTGCCGCCCACCGCAGCGACGAGGAAGACGCCGCGGATCTGTTCGCGAAGCTCCCGAGGCCACCAGCGCAGCGTGACGCGCGTGCGGGCGCGGCGCATCGGCCCGAGGAGCACGCTGCGGTACTCGATGGTCATCTCGGTGCCCTTTCGTCTTCCGGTCCGCCTCAACGGCCAGAGCGACGGCACCTTTAGCGCTGTGGTCAACGTAGATCAATCGATCGTTCTGCGCCCTGGTGGGAACGGCCCGTCGGGGCGATGGCCGTCGTGACGGCGCGAGCGAAACGGGCCGGGTGTTCGCTCGGTGCGCCGCCGGATACCGCGCTCAGCTGCGCGCCTGGAGCGCGGCGAGCAGGCAGGCCGCCCACTCCTCACTGCTTGTGACGGGCCAGGGCGCGCACGCTCCGACAGCGCCGGCAAGGGCGCGCCGGACGGCGGCCGTGACGGCGGTCGGGGTGGGCGCTGCAGTCAAGGTGGCGGGCTTGGTGAGCTCGAGCAGCAGGTTCTCGCGGCCGTGGCCGGGCACCGAGTCGATGACGACGAGCGGGCGCCCGACGACGCGGGCCTCATGACAGGCTTGGCCGGGTGAGGTGACGACGACGTCAGCTGCCGCGAACAGGCTCGCCATGTCGTCGCGGTGGCCGAATGCGTGCAGGCGCGCGCCGGGGCCAGCGAGGCGGGCGGCCGCCGCCACGAGCCGGCGGTGCAGGCGCGCGTTGCGTCCGCTGACCGCGAGGACCTCGACCCCGTCGCGCACGAGCGCCTCGGCGAGCGCCTCGAGCGGCCCCTTGCCCCACGCCCCGCCGAGCAGCAAGGCGGTGGGCGCCTCGGCCGGCAGGCCGAGCGCCTCGCGCGCCGCGGCGCTCGGCGGGGCGGCGAAGAGCTCGGGGCGCACCGGCGGGGGGATCACCGCGACGTCGGCGTCGGGCAGGTAGGACCGCACCGTGCCTTCGGCCATCGTCGAGCAGACGAGGTAGCGGTCGATGCCCGGCTCGACCCACAGACGATGCGCGGTGGCATCGGTGCACAGCACGACGGCGCGCAAATCTGGGCGCGCCCCGCGCAGTGCCGCCAGCGGGCGCACCCCGGTGGCGAACACGGACACGACGAGGTCCGCGGCCTCAACGGCTGGATCGGCGCGCAGCGCTGCCTCAAGGCGCGTCGACGAGCTGGTGGCAAGGCGCTCGGCGAGCGCGCCGCCGCGGCGCAGCACCGAGAAGTGGAACGCATCGTACGCGGGAACCACCCCCAGCAGGGCCTCGAAGCCCTTGGTCCCCAAGAGGGCGCCGCCCCGCCCGAGCAACGCCATGCAGTCCAGGATCTCGACGGGCCGCGGCGCGAGCGCCGCGGCGCAGGCGCGGGCGACCGAGTCATGGCCCTGGCCGATCGAGCCGGAAAGAACGACGACGCCGTCCCCGCTCACGGCCGGCTCCCGACGAGGGCGCCGAGCGTGGTCGCCTTGAGGCCGCGGTGCTCGAGCGCCGCGGCGAGCTTGGGCAGCACCCGACGGGTGCGCGCAGCGGTCCCGGGGCTCGCATAGGTGTCCGCGTCGTGCAGGCACACGATCGCGCCGGGGCGCAGCCCCCGCTCGAGGCGGGCCAGCACCGCTGCGTCGTCGGTCTCGGCGAACTCGCGGCCCCAGGCGCTCCACAAGACGAGCTCGAGGCCGAGGGCGCGCGCCGCGCGCACGCTCGCGCTCGAGGCCTGGCCGAAGGGCGGGCGGAAAAAGCGCGGTGGGTGGGGCGAGCGCGCCAGCGCTGCGACGCCCCGCTCGAGGTCGTCGCGGACCCAGCTGGGCGAGCGCAGCAGGTGGTGCTCGTGGCGATAGCCGTGGCAGGCGAGCTCGTGGCCGCCCGCGACGATCGCGTCGACGAGCTCGGGGCTGGCCTCGGCCGCCTCGCCGATCAAAAAGAACGTCGCCGGTAGCTCGAACTCGGCGAGCAGCTTAAGGTTCGCCTCGCACGCCCCGGGCTCGGGCCCGTCGTCGAAGGTGAGCGCCACGGCCCCCTGTTCGGGGCGGGCGCGCCAGCGCAGCCACGGCCCGGCCGTGGGCGGCTGGTAGGGGGCGAGGGCGCCGAGGACGGCCACGCTCGGCGCGCCGTGCGCCAGCACGGCCGCCGCGGCCGAGGCAGCGCCGAGCGCAGCGAGCCTCAAGCGGCCGCCAGCACGCGCCGGGAGCCCCAGCGCACCGCGGCGCGCGGCCCGAGGCGCGCGGCAATCAGCGACAGCTGGTTGAGGAGCCCGGGCACGCACACCGCCTGGTTGCGCCCGAGCGCGCGCAGCCCGGCCGCCGCAACCTCGGCGGGGTCGCTGTGGGGAAGCGCGCCGAGGGCGCGGCGCGAGCAGCCGGCGCTTTGCTGGAACCCCGTCGGCGTCACCCCGGGGCACAGCGCCGTGACGTGGACGCCATGTGGGCGCGCCTCCTCGTGCAGGGCCTCGGTCAACGAGGTGACGTAGGCCTTGGCGGCGTGGTAAACGGCCGAGCGGGGCCCGGGGACCGCGCTGGCGGTGGAGGAGACGTTGAGCAGGCCGCCGTGCCGGCGCGGCACCATGGTCGCGAGCGCCGCCCGGCTGAGCATTGTAAGCGCCATGACGTTGACCCCGAGCATCGACTCGATCTGGGTGGGCGGCTCGTCGGCAAACTGGCCGTACCAGCCGATGCCGGCGTTGTTCACGACGAGGTCGATGTCGCCGCCGTCACGGATGCGCCGGGCCACCATCGCCACGTCGTCGTCGCTCGACAGGTCCGCCGAGCAGACCTCGGTCGTGATCTTGTGGCGCCCCGAGAGCTCCTCGGCGAGGTCGTTCAGGCGTTGCTTGTTGCGCGCCACAAGGACGAGGTCCACGCCGCGGGCGGCGAGGAGGCGGCAGAACTGCTCACCGATGCCTGAAGAGGCCCCGGTGACCACGGCGGCTGAGCCCGACGGGAGTTCTCTATGCGACACCGATCACCGTCCCTCAACGCAGGGCCGACCGCTTCGCGGTGGCGAGGCTATGTCGGCGCGCTTACCCAACGCCACCGCCGCGCCAACCAGCCCCAGGAGTACGCGCTCGCGGGGCGCCCCGCTACTCGTTGAGGGAGCGGAAGACGAGCCCGGTCCTCGGCTTTGGCTGGAAGAACGTGGTTTTCGGCGGCATCCTACGGCCGAGGTGGGCGGTGTCGGCGATCTGGGCGACCGTTGCAGGCCTGAGCAAGAACCCCGCCTGTGCCTGGCCCGCCGCCACGGCGTCGGCGACGTTGCGCAGGCCGTGCTGGTACGCGACCTCGTGGGGTGCGAGCGCTGCGAGCGCCGCGTCGAGCCGGCTCGAGTCCAGGTCCGCCTCGGCGGCCGCGCTGAGCTCGGGCGTGGGCACCAAGAGTGCGGCCTGCTTGGAGGTGAGCAAGCCGAGCGCGCCCCGTGCCGTCATCTGCTTGGCCAACGCCAGCGGGTCGCTCGGGCCGGGCTCGATGAGGAAGCTCTCGGCGAGGGCTGCCAGGAGATCGACGTCGGCCGCCAGCCCCGAGACCAGCCGGTGGATCGGTTGGACCTGCAGCTCGTTGGGGGAGAGCTCGACCACATAGGCCATCAGCGCGTCGTAGGGGCCTGGCTGATCGCCGTTCGCACCCCGCCGCTCTCCGCGATAGAAGCCGGCCGTCTCGTAGCGATGGTGGCCGTCGGCGATCACGACCGGCGAAGCGCCCACGAGGCGCGAGATCTCGGCGATCGCGTCAGGGTCGCTGACCGGCCAGTACTCGTGGCTGACCCCGTCGTCGTCCTCGGCGCCGATTGGCGCGCCGAGGCTAACGACCGCGCGCGTGCACGCCTCGGTCAGGCCCTCGGCGAGCGACAGTCCCCAGATCGGCGAGGAGTTCGTGCGGCAGGCTCGCAACAGGTCGAGCCGGTCGCCCTTGGGCTTGGGCATCGTCCGCTCGTGCGGCAGCACCTCGCCGCCCCCGGGCTCATCGATGCCGAGCGCGCCGATCACCCCGGTGGTCGAGCGCTCGGTGCCCGCCTCGTCGAGATAGCGCATGCGATAGACGTAGAAGGACGCGACGTCGTCGCGGCGCAGCACGCCGGCTTGCTCCCAGCTCGCGAGGAGGCCAGCGGCGTTGGCGTAGCGGTCGAGGCCACGCGCCTCGTCCGGGACCGGCAGCTCGACCTGGATCGAGTTGTACGGGCTGCGCTCGGCGAGCACGGCCCGGCCGTTCTCGTCGACGACGTCGTAGGGCGGCGCGATCACCTCGGCGAGGCGCGCCGCCGCGGCGTCGTAGCGCAGGCCGGCGAAAGGGTCGAAGCGCGGCATGCCCTTTGCGTAGCACACGGGCCGGACCTCCTTCGATTTGGCCATTTGGGAAGCGGCGTGCCGGCGCCGCCATCATGGGGCAATGGCCGACCCCCGCTGCGTCCTGCTCGACCTCGACGGCGTCATCTGGCTCGCCGATGAACCGATCCCCGGGGCCGCCGAGGCCGTCGGCCAGCTTGCCGACATGGGCGTGCGCGTCGCGTACTTCACGAACAATTCCTTCCCGCTGCTCGCAACGCACCTCGAGAAGTTGCACCGCTTCGGCCTCGAGCCGGCCGCCGAGGACGTCTTGACCTCTCCCCAAGCAGCGGCGCGCTGTTGCACGCCGGGCGAACGGGCACTCGTGCTCGGCGGTCCGGGCATCCTCGAGGCGCTGGCGGCCCGTGGCGTCGAGGCCCAGGGCGTGAGCGACGACCTGGCGGCCAACGGCGCCGGCGCGCCGAGCGCCGACGTCGTGGTGTGCGGGATCGACCCGAACCTCACCTACCAGCGCCTGGCGATCGCCACCGGCGCGCTGCGCCGCGGCGCGCGCTTTGTGGCGACCAATGACGACGCTACGTTCCCCCGCCCCGACGGCGTCGTCCCTGGCGCCGGCGCGATCCTCGCCGCCCTCGCCACGGCGAGCGGCTGCCAGCCCGTGATCGCCGGCAAACCCCATGCGCCCGCCGCCGAGCTCGCCTTGGAGCGCCTCGGGCGCATCGACCTCGTGGTCGGGGACCGCGCCTCGACCGATGGAGCGCTCGCGCTCCGCCTCGGCGTGCCCTTCGCGCTCGTCTTGAGCGGGGTGACCCAACCGGGCCATGGGCCGCTCGAGGTGGAACCGGCCATCGAGGCGGCCGACCTTGCGGCGCTCGCCGGTGACCTCGGGCAGCGCTGGCGCTGAGGCGGCCGGCCGTGCCGGTACGCTTCGAGCATGGCAGCACGCGACCCGAAAGACACCCTGCGGCGCCTGGTCAACCTCGGCTCGGCGATGACGGGCATCACCCGTGAGGACGTCGAGGGCTTCGTACGCGACTTCGTGAGCATGGAGGGCGAGCGGATCGAGCGCGCCGAGGAATTTGCCGAGGAGGTGTTCGCACGCTCGCGCCGCACGGCCGAGCGGGTGGGCACCCTCGTGCACGACGAGTTGCGCCGCGAGCTCGATGCGCGGGGCCGATCGAGCGGGCCCGCCGGCGAGATGATCGATCGAGCCGTCGGACTGCTCGGCGATCTGCTCGGCGTGCGGCGGCCGAGCCCCAACGAACGCCCGGGTTCGCGGGACGTGGCTCGGCCCGCCGGCGAGCCGGCGACGAGCGAGACGGCGTCGGAGGCCGCTCCTGCGGCGGTTCCGCCGCCCACCAAGGCGGCCAAGGCCCCCGCGAAAGCGGCGAAGTCGGCCACCAAGGCGGCCAAGGCCCCCGCGAAAGCGGCCAAGTCGCCGGCTAAGGCGGCCAAGGCCCCCGCGCGAACGCCCCAGGCGGCGAGCGCGCCGGCACGGCCCGGCGGTGCAGCCAAGCGCTCGGCCAAGGCCCCCGCGAAAGCGGCCAAGACCGCTGGCAAGGCGGCTGGCGCCGGCAAGCTGGGTGGCCGGGCGCGGCCGGCCGGCGACAAGGGCCGAGCGTCGTAGGCCCCGCGCCCCTTGCTCCCCGCGCCGGGGAGGCGGCGGTCGTTGCCGAGCGAGCACCTGCTTGGAAGGATGGCGGCGTGCCGCTCCCGACCACCCAGCGACGGGTCGCGCTCGTCGTCAACCCCAGCCGTCCCGGCGCCGAGGCCCTCGCTGAGCAGGCGCGGCGGTGGTGGGAGGCCGAGGGCTACAGCGTGGTCGTCGACCGCGTCGGTGGAGCGGTCATCTCGGCGCTCACCGAGCCTCTCGCCTTCGCCATCAGCTTCGGCGGTGACGGCACCATGCTGCGGGCGGTGCAGGCGACGGCCGGACGGGGCGTGCCGGTCCTCGGCGTGAACCTCGGCAAGCTCGGCTACCTGACCGAGGTCGAGCCCGAGACCGCGACCGCAGCATTCGCGCGCCTCGTGGCGGGGGACTACGCGATCGAGTCCCGCATGGCCCTCGAGATCCACGTGGAGACGGGGCCCGAGGACCACCAGCGTCCCTTCACCGCCATCAACGAGGTCGCGATCGAGCGGGTCACGCCGGGGCACACCGTCCGCCTCGCCGTGCAGATCGACGGCACCCCGTTCCTCACCTATGCCGCCGACGGCCTGCTCGTCGCCACCCCCACGGGGTCAACCGCCTACAACCTCTCGGCGCGCGGCCCCGTGCTCTCCCCGCGTCTGCGGGCCCTCGTGCTCACCGCGATCTCCCCGCACGGGCTCTTCGACCGCTCCGTCGTGCTGAGCGCCGACCAGCGCGTCTCGGTGAACGTGCTCGCCGATCACGAGGTCGCGCTCGTGGTCGACGGCTCGGCGGTGGCGCGCCTGCGCCGTGACGACGAGATCCACATCGGCGCGGCCCAGTCCGAGGTCGCCTTCGTCTCGCTCGGTCAGCGCGACTTCCACGCCGTGCTGCGCGCCAAGTTCTCCGTCGCCGACCGCTAGGAGGCGTGCCCGTGCTCGCGGAGCTCTCGGTTCGGGACCTCGGCGTGATCGCCGAGCTCAACCTCGTCTTCGACCCCGGACTCGTGGCCCTGACGGGCGAGACCGGCGCCGGCAAGACGCTGGTCGTCGAGGCGCTCGAGCTGCTGCTCGGCGGGCGGGCCGATCCCGCGCTCGTCCGAGCGGGGGCGAGCGAGGCAGTAGTCGAGGGCCGCTTCATCGATCCCGCGGGCGAGGAGGTGATCCTCGGCCGGGTGCTGCCGGCGTCCGGGCGGTCGCGCGCCTATGTCGACGGACGGATGGCGACGACTGCCGCGCTCGAGACGCGGGGCGCCGAGCTCGTCGATCTCTACGGCCAGCATGCCCATCAGTCGCTGCTGCGCCCCGCCGCCCAGCGCGAGGCGCTGGACCGCTTCGCCGGGGTCGACCTCAGCGAGATCGCCGAGCTGCGGCGTGAGATCGCGGCGCTCGGGCGCCGAATCGACGAGCTCGGGGGAGACGACCGGACGCGCCGTCGCGAGATCGACTTGCTGGCCTTCGAGCTGCACGAGATCGAGCAGGCGGCGATCGCCGGCGAGGACGAGGACGACGTCCTCGCTGCCGAGGAGGACGAGCTCGCCGCAGCGAGCGCCTTGAGAGAGGCGACGGCGCGCGCCCACGGGCTGTTGAGCGGGGACTCGAGCGCCCTCGAGCGCCTCGGGGGTGCCGTCGCCGCGCTCGCCCACCACCACGCCCTTGCTCCCTTCGAGGCGCGGCTGCGGGCGCTCGAGGCAGAGCTCGACGACGCGGCCAGCGAGCTGCGCCTTGCCAGCGACCGCTTCGAGGAGGACCCCGAGCGCCTCGCGTTCGTGCGGTCGCGGCGCCAGCTGCTGCGCGCGCTGATGCGAAAGCACGGGGACTCGCTCGCCGACGTGATCGCTGCGGCAGCGGCGGCCAGGGAACGCCTCGCCGAGCTCGAGGCGGCCGACGCGACGCGCGCGGCCCTCGGGGGCGAGCGCGAGCGCGCCCGGGCCGAGCTCGCGCGACTCGAAGAGGCAGTTGGCGATCGGCGCCGGGCGGCGGCGCCGCAGCTCGCCGCCGAGGTGCAGGCCCGCCTGCGCTCGCTCGCCCTCGGTCGTGCCCGGGTGGAGGCGGCAGTGGCTGAGCGCGGCTTCGCCGATGATGTGGAGCTGCGCTTTGGGGCAAATCCGGGCGAGCCGGCGCTGCCGCTTGCCAAGGTCGCCTCAGGTGGTGAGCTGGCGCGGGCGATGCTGGCGCTTCGCCTGGTCCTCACCTCCTCGCCACCGACGATGGTCTTCGACGAAGTCGACGCCGGGATCGGTGGCGAGGCGGCGAACGCGGTCGGCCGGGCGCTCGCCGAGCTCGGGCGGGCCCACCAGGTGCTCGTGGTGACCCACCTGCCCCAGGTGGCAGCGTGCGCCGGTACCCAGCTGGTGGTCGAAAAGCGCGAGCGCTCGGGGCGCACGCTCACGACGGTGCGCCGCGTCGAGGGCGAGGCGCGCGTCGAGGAGCTCTCGCGCATGCTGGCCGGGCGCCCCGACTCCGGGGCGGCGCGCGCCCACGCCGAGGAGCTGCTCGCAGAGGCCGGAGCCGCCAGGGGCTGAGCGGTCCGCCGCCTTGACCGAGCCACCTTGTAGCGTGGGGGTGGCCACCCTGGAGGATTGCGTGTCGAAGTTCGTGTTCGTGACCGGAGGCGTGTCGAGCTCACTCGGCAAAGGTCTCACCGCCTCGTCGCTCGGCCGGCTGCTCAAGTCCCGCGGCCTGCGGGTGACGATGTGCAAGCTCGACCCCTACATCAACTTCGACCCCGGCACGATGAACCCCTTCGAGCACGGCGAGGTCTTCGTCACCAACGACGGGGGAGAGACCGACCTCGACCTTGGCCACTACGAGCGCTTCATCGACGAGAACCTGCCCAAGCTCGCCAACGCGACCACCGGGCAGATCTACTCCTCGGTGATGCAAAAAGAGCGCCGGGGCGACTACCTCGGCCACACCGTGCAGGTGATCCCGCACATCACCGACGAGATCAAGACGCGGGTCCGTCGCCTCGCGGGCGACAACGTGGACGTCGTGATCACCGAGGTGGGCGGCACGGTCGGCGACATCGAGATCGTCCCTTTCCTCGAGGCCATCCGCCAGTTCCGCCGGGAGGAGGGGCGCGAGAACGTCTGCTACGTGCACCTCACCCTCGTGCCCTACCTCGCGCCTTCTGGCGAGCACAAGACGAAACCGACGCAACACTCGGTGACCGAGCTGCGCAGCCGGGGCATCCAGCCCGATGTCATTGTCTGTCGTAGCGACCAACCGATCTCGGACGCCTTGAAGCGCAAGATCTCGCTGTTGTGCGACGTGCCCATCGAGGCCGTGGTCTCCGCGGTCGACGCCTCGAGCATCTATGAGATCCCTGTGCTGTTGCACGAGGAGGGCTTCGACGCGACGGTCTGCAAGATGCTCCGGCTCGATGAGGACGAGCACCCGATCGATCTGTCGGGCTGGGAGCAGCTGCTCGAGAAGATGGCGCTCGCCGACGACGAGCTACGGGTCGGCATCGTCGGCAAGTACGTCGACCTGCCGGATGCCTACTTGTCGGTGGTCGAGTCGCTGCGCCACGCCGGCTACCACCACCGCGCCAAGGTCGCCATCGAGTGGATCGCGGCGGAAGACGTCAACGATCGCACGGCCGAGGTGCTGTTGTCGGGGCTCGACGGGCTCGTGATCCCGGGCGGTTTTGGCGAGCGCGGGATCGAGGGCAAGATCGCAGCGGTCCGCTTCAGTCGCGAGCACGACCTGCCGACGCTCGGCCTCTGCCTCGGGCTGCAGGTCATGGTGGTCGAGTACGCCCGCGACGTCGCCGACATGGCCGGCGCGAACTCGACCGAGTTCGACCCCGACACGCCCTATCCGGTCATCGACTTGATGGACGAGCAGCAAGGGGTGACCGACCTCGGCGGCACGATGCGCCTCGGGAGCTACTTCGCGCAGCTCGCGCCGGGCTCGCAGGTGGCTCGTGCCTACGGCGAGACCCTCGTGACTGAGCGGCACCGCCACCGCTACGAGGTCAACGCCCGCCTGCGTGGCCGTCTCGAGGCGGCGGGCCTCGGCTGCAGCGGGGTGTCGCCCGACGGCCGGCTCGTCGAGTTCATCGAGCTGCCCTCGCACCGCTGCTGGATCGGCACCCAGGCCCACCCCGAGTTCACGAGCCGCCCCGACCGGCCCCATCCACTCTTCAATGAGCTGATCGCGGCGGCTGCCGAGCGGGCAAAGGCGCGCGACCCGCACCTGTTCGAGCTCGGGCTCGACGCTGCCCTGTGACCTGCAGCAGGGCCTGAGATGAGCACCTTCCGCAAGATCGGAGAGCGCGACCGGCTGCCCGGCTCGTTCATCCGACTCGTCTCGGGGACCTTCGTCGGCCCCGACGGCTACACCTTCGAGCGCGAGATGGTCCGCCACGTCGGCGCCGTCTGCATCGTGCCGCTCGAGGCCGACGGGGACACCGTCCGCTGCGTGCGCCAGTACCGGGCGCCGCTCGAGGCGACGGTGCTCGAGCTGCCGGCCGGCAAGCTCGACGTCCCGGGCGAGGACAAGGAGCTCGCGGCTCGCCGCGAGCTCGCCGAGGAGGTCGGGGTCGCGGCCGAGCACTTCATCGAACTCGGGTCCTTCTACAACTCGCCCGGCTTCACCGACGAGTGCACCACGTGCTATCTCGCCGAGGGCCTGAGCGAGGTCGGCACCTCCCTGCAGGGCATCGAGGAGCAGCACATGACGATCGAGCGGGTTCGCGTGAGCGAGCTCTTCTCGCTCGTCGCCTCGGGCGAGCTCGTCGACGCCAAGACGATCATCGCCCTGGCGCTCGCCCGCGAGCACCTGGAGCAGCGCGCCCCGAGGGGCTGAGACGCTGCCGCTCAGCGCCGACGCCGAGGAGTTCCTCTCCTACCTCTCGGTGGAAAAGGGCCGGGCGGCGAACTCGCTCGCCGCATACCGCCGCGACCTTCGTGCCTATGAGGCCTTCCTCGCCGAGCGCGGGGTGGCGCTCAGCGAGGTGACCCCCGGCGTCGTCGAGAACTACCTCGGCCTGCTGGCCGCCTCGGGCCTGGCCGCGTCGAGCCGCGCCCGGGCGCTCGTTGCGATCCGCGGCCTGCACGGCTTTTGCCACGACGAGCGCAGCGCGCCGGTCGATCCGACCGAGGACGTGGCGCGACCGCGGGTGCCCGCCGGGCTGCCGAAAGCGCTCGATGAGGAGGAGGTCGGCCGCCTGCTCTCGGCCGTTCCCGGCGAGGACCCCAAGGCGCGGCGCGACCGGGCGATCCTCGAGCTCCTCTATGCCACCGGCATGCGGATCTCTGAGCTCGCAAGCTGTGACGTCGCCGATCTCGACGCCGCAGCCGGCCTGGTCCGCGTCCTTGGTAAGGGCTCCAAGGAGCGCATCGTGCCGGTCGGCAGCTTCGCCCTCGCCGCGCTCGAGGAGTGGCTCTCACCTTCGGGGCGCGCCGCGTTCGTGGCGGCCGCTGAGCGCGCGGGGCGCCGGCCGGCGCGCTCGGACGCCGCGGCGTTGTTCCTCTCCAGCCGGGGGCGACGGATGTCGCGCCAGGCCATCTGGCGGGTGGTCGAGCAGGCGGCGCGGGCGTGCGGGCTCGGAGAGCAGGTCACCCCGCACGTGCTGCGCCACAGCTTCGCGACGCACCTGCTCGACCACGGCGCCGACGTCCGCGTCGTCCAAGAGCTGCTCGGCCACGCCTCGATCACGACGACCCAGATCTACACCAAGGTCTCGAACGCCCATCTCCGCCGCGCCTACCTCGCCGCCCATCCCCGCGCCCGCGCGCCGCGCTGACGCGCCGCCGACGCTCGGCAACACGGTGGCCAACGGCGGCGGTTGATCCATCAACGAAACGTAAACGGACCGCGCGGTGAGAAACTAGGGTGGCGCGCGTGGCCAACGAAGCGCGCACGATCGACTATCGGGCACTGCTCTTGGAAGAGCGCGCCTCGCTCGAGGGTCAGCTCGCTGAGCTCGGCTACGGCGAAGTCGGCCGGTTGAATTACGACTCGAACTTCGCCGACACGAGCCAGGTCACCGCCGAGCGCGGGGAGACCGAGGCGCTCGCCCGCGAGCTGCGTGAGGCCCTGGCGGATGTGGAGCGCGCCCTCACCAAGCTCGAAGACGGCCAGTATGGGCGCTGTGAGCGTTGCGGCAAGGAGATCGCGCCGGCTCGCCTCGAGGCGAGGCCGGCGGTCAAGACGTGCATCGCCTGCGCCTCGGCGCAGCGCTGAGCGAGCCCCACTGAGGACCGCCGGACGCCTGGCGCCCGGCCCCAGGCGATGATCGGCTCTCCGCCCCCCGTCCCGCCGCGCCGCTCGGCGTTCCACCACTACGGGCCGTGGGTGCTCGGCCTCGGCGCGATCTTGGCGGTGGCGATCTACGAGCTCGTCCGCCGCCACGACATCACCCGCAACGAGGTGCTCTTCTTCGTCGCCCTCGTGCCCTCGATCATCCTCCACGAGATCTCCCACGGGCTCGTCGCCTACTGGTGCGGGGACGACACCGCAAAGCGCGCCAAGCGGCTGTCGCTCAACCCGTTGCGCCACGTCGATCCCGTCGGAACGATCCTGTTGCCGATCATCTTGATCGCCACGGTGCACCAGGCCTTTGGCTGGGCCCGCCCGGTGCCGATCGACGTCTCCAAGCTCCGCCATCCGCGCAACCAGGCCGTGCTCGTCGGGCTGGTCGGGCCGGTGACGAACATCTTGATCGCGCTCGCCGCCGGCTTCGCGCTGCGCTTTGCGAGCAACGACTTCTCCCTAGCGGTGCTGCACTCCAACTACGTGGGCGCCTGGCCCGGCGGCTATGAGTTCCTCTTCCTGCTGGGGGAGGCGAACGCCATCCTGGCGGCTTTCAACTTGATCCCGTTGCCGCCCCTCGACGGCTCGGCGGTGCTCGAGCGCTTCGTGCCGACGCGGGCGCTCCCCTCCTACTACCGGCTCCGTTCGGCGCTGATCATCCTCGTGATCTTCGTCGTGCTCTTCGACCAGGGCGCGCTGGCGTGGCTGTTCGACTGGGCAACTCGGCTGTGGACCGACATCATCGCCCCCGGCGTCTTTGGCTGAGCCCGGCGGGTCAGGCTGAGAGCAGGCCCATCGCGCGCTGGGCGCGCGCGAGGGTCGGTGCGGCGGTCGCCTCGGCCTTCTCGGCTCCCTTGCGCAGGGCGTCAGCGACCACGCCGGGGTCGGCAACGAGCTCCGCGTAGCGCGCCCGCACGGGGGCGAAGAGCTCGATCACGGCGTCCGCCGCGGCCTGCTTGAGCTGGCCGTAGCTGGAAAAGCCCGGCGCCAGGGCGGCGGGATCGCCGCCAGTGGCGGCGGCGAGGATCTCGAGCAGGTTGGAGACGCCGGGCTTGTGCTCGAGGTCGTAGCGGACCTCGGTCTCGCTGTCGGTGACGGCACGACGGAACTTGCGCTCGATGTCGGCGGGGGGATCGCTGAGGGCGATCAGGCCCTGGGGGCTGCTCGTCGACTTCGACATCTTCTTCGTCGGAAGCTGCAGGTCCATGATCCGCGCCCCGATCTCGGGGATGTCCGCCTCGGGCACGACGAAGGTCTCGCCGTAGCGGTGGTTGAAGCGCTCGGCGAGGTTGCGGGCGAGCTCGAGGTGCTGGCGCTGGTCGTCACCGACGGGCACCATGTCGGTGTCATAGAGCAGGACGTCGGCCGCCATCAGCACCGGGTAGGTGAGCAGGCTCGAGCGCACCTGCTCGCGGCCTTGGCCTTTGTCCTTGAACTGGGTCATCCGCAACAGCTCGCCGTAGGAGGCGGTGCACTCGAGCAGCCAGGCCAGCTGGGCGTGCTCAGCCACGTGGCTTTGGACGAACAAGACGCAGCGGTCCGGATCGATACCCGCCGCAAGGAAGAGCGCCGCGGTGTCGAGCGTCGCCTGGCGCAGCACGTCGGGGGAGATCTCCAAGGTCAGCGCGTGCAGGTCGACGATGCAGTAGTAGGCGTCGTCAACCTCCTGGCGCTGCACGAAGCGCTGCAGCGCTCCGAGGTAGTTGCCGAGGTGCAAGGTGCCCGAGGGCTGGATACCCGAGAAGACGCGCGCCACGGCGGACAGGCTAGTCAGCGGGGTGCAAGGGAGGACCAGTCAGCGGGGTGCAAGGGAGGACCAGTCAGCGGGGCTCAAGGGATCGCTTCCCCGTGCCGTTACCTCCATCGGGCCGCCGAGTCGGCGGCCGCGAGTCGAAGTCATCGCTGGACCCTGCGCTCCCCCCGGAGCCCGGCCCGCAGTTCGCGGGCCGGGCTCCAGCAGGGCCGCCGATGGCGGGAAAGGAAGCGATACCCAAGCGTGGAAGTCGAGATCTCCAGCGGCGGTCGTGGTCTGAACACGGCCGGGACGCTGGGATGACCGCCGAGGCAGAGCCCGAATGTTTCTGTCGTAGTACTGGCCCGCACTCCCTCGGAGCACTCGGGCCTGCCTTGGTCGGTCTGATGCTACCTCGCCGCGCCCGTTTGGTCACTGGCTTGTTTTGACCAAAAGCCTCCACCAACCGCGCCCGGCGTTCCGTTAGCCTCGCCCCCATGGCCTACGAGGTCCACCTTGAGGTCTTCGACGGGCCCTTCGACCTGCTCTTGCAGCTGATCACGGCGCAGCGGGTCGACCTGTACGAGATCCGCCTCGCCGACATCGTCGACGGGTTCCTGGCCGAGGTCGCGCGTCTCGAGGCGCTCGACCTCGAGCTCGCGACCGAGTTCCTGCTCATCGCCGCCACGCTGATCGAGCTCAAGATCCGCCGGCTGCTGCCCGGCAGCGACGAGATCGACCTCGACGAGGAGCTCGCCCTATTCGAGGCGCGCGATTACCTGCTCGCCCGGCTCGTCGAGTGCAAGACCTTCTCCTCGGCGGCCCGGGCGCTGTGCGAGCTCGAGGCGGAGGCCGCCAAGTCGCTCGCCCGGCGCGCCGGGCCTGACGAGCGCTTCGAGGGCCTCGCCCCTGACCTGTTGGCCGGTGTCCGGCCCGAGCAGCTGCGCCTCGCCGCCGAGCGCGCCCTCGCCGACAAGCCGGCGCCGCCGCCGGTGTCAGTCGCCCACCTCCACCAGGACGAGGTGAGCGTGGCGGCCACCTTCGAGGAGCTGCGCGAGCGCCTGCGGGACCAGCCGCCGACGACGTTCCGGGAGCTGACGGCCACGGCCCCGTCGCGCGCGCACGTGGTGGCGTGCTTCCTCGCCCTGCTCGAGCTCTACAAGCGCGAGATCGTCGAGCTCGACCAGGCGGGCACCTTTGGCGAGCTGCGGGTCAGCTGGACCGGCCACGAGGTGGCCGATGAGCTGCTGTCCATGGCGCTCGCCAGCGAGTTCGACGCCGCCCCCGGCACCCAGCCGGCCGAGGCGGCCCCACCGGAGGAGGACGCCGAGCCCGATGTGGCGCGGCGGACCGGAGACGACGGCGACGCGGCGCTCGATGCGCCCGCCTTCGCGGTCGGCCATCCGGGCGAGGAGGGTGCGGCGGGCGACGAGGAGGACGAGGCTTTCGAGGCGCGCCTTGCCGCCGCCAGCGCCCGGCTCGACGCGGTGGTCGAGCAGGGCCTGCGGCTCGAGGCCGAGCTCGAGGCTGCCGGCGTGGTGCCCGGTGGCGAGGGCGGAGACGACCAAGACGAGCAGCCCGAGGACGAGCAGCCCGAGGACGAGCACCACGACCAAGCGCGCCCCGCGGCGGTGCCGGCCCGCACCGGGGCGCCAGACCAGGCCATCCGTCCGCCGACCGACGCCGGCGGCACCAGCTCTGGCGATGCCACGGCGGCCGCCCCTCTCGCGGACGGCGCCACCACCGACCCCGGGGCGAACGGCGCGCCGCGGCGCGCTGGCGAGGCGCAGGGCACCAGCGCCCCGTGGCTCGGTGCTCCGGCCGGTGGAGGGATGGCCCGGTGAACGAACCGTTCGACCAAGATCGCGACGAGACCGGGGATCGCCCCGAGCGCGGCCCGGACGAGCGCGCCGGCACACAGCGCGCGGCGGAGGGCCGCGCCGAGCTGGCGGCGATCGAGGCGGTGCTGGTGGTCGCCACCGAGCCGGTTCCGGCCGGCCTGCTCGCCGAGCTGCTCGAGCGGCCCGTCGAGCGCGTGGAGGAGCTCCTCTCCGGCCTCGGCGCGTCCTACGCGGCCGAGGGCCGCGGCTTTGAGGTGGTGGCGATCGCGGGAGGGTGGCGGCTGCAGAGCCACCCCGCCTATCGCGGCTACGTGGAGCGCTTCATCTTGGACGACGCCCCGCATCGGCTCTCCCCGGCGGCGCTCGAGACCCTGGCGATCGTCGCCTACAAGCAGCCGATCTCGCGCGCCCAGGTGGCGGCGATCCGCGGGGTGAACGCGGACGGCGTGATGCGCCTGTTGTCCCAACGCGGCTACATCGCCCAGGTCGGCCGGGACGAGGGGCCCGGCCAGGCCGTGCTGTTCGGGACGACGCCGCTGTTCTTGGAGCGCCTCGGACTGGCCGGGATCGACGAGCTGCCGCCGCTGCAGGACTTCGTTCCCGATGCCGGGACCGTCGAGCTCCTCGAGCAGGTGCTGCGGACGGGCCCGGCGGCGACGCCCGCTGACGATCCTCGCGAGGACGAGGAGGCCGAGGCCGGACCCGACGAGGTGTCGCCCGAGCCGTGAGCGATCTGCCTGGGCCGCCGCACGCCGGCGAGCGGCCGCAACCCGACGGCGAGCGCCTCCAAAAGGTCCTCGCCCGCGCTGGCTTCGGCTCCCGGCGGGCCTGCGAAGAGCTCGTCGCCGCCGGCCGGGTGCTCGTCAATGGCCGCCGAGCCGAGCTCGGCCGCCGGGTGCTGCCGGGCCGCGACGAGGTGTCGGTCGACGGCGTGCCCGTCGGCATCCTCCCCGACCTCGTCTACTACCTGCTCAACAAGCCGGCGGGCGTGATGACGACGGCGAACGACCCGGCCGGGCGCCCGACCGTGCTCGAGCTTGTCCCTGTTGAGCCGCGCGTCTTCGCGGTGGGGCGCCTCGACTACGCCACCGAGGGCCTGCTCGTGCTCACGAACGACGGGGCCTTCGCCCAGCTGCTCGCCCATCCGAGCCACGGCGTCGACAAGGAGTACCTCGCCGAGGTCGAAGGGGATCCGGCGCCCGCCGCCATCCGCCAGCTGCGCGAGGGCGTGGTGCTCGACGACGGCGAGCGCACGTCACCCGCCCGCGTCGCTCGCGTCGCGCCTGGCGTGCTGCGGATCGTCATCCACGAAGGCCGCTACCGCCAGGTGCGCCGCATGGGCGAGGCCGTCGGCCACCCCGTGCGCCGGCTCGTGCGCACGCGTATCGGCCCGATCAGCGACGCCAGGCTCAAGCCAGGGCAGTGGCGGCCGCTCAGCATCGCCGAGGTCCGCCAGCTCTCGGAGTCGGCGGCGTCGCCCCGCCAGCTGGCCGCTTCCTCGCCCCGGCGCGCCAATCGCTAGAGTGCGCACCCGATGACGGCCGTGCTGAGGGCGATCCGCGGCGCGACCACGCTCGACGAGGACACCAAAGAGCAGGTGTATGAGCGCACCCAAGCGCTCGTACGCGAGATCCTCGCCCGCAACGAGCTCGCCGCTGACGATCTGGTGAGCATCGTGTTCACGGTGACCGGCGACGTGCACGCCGCGTTCCCGGCGACGGCGGCGCGCGCGCTCGGCCTCGACGACGTGGCGCTGCTCGGTGCCCAAGAGATCGCAGTCCCCGGCGCCTTGGAGCGCTGTATCCGCGTGCTCGTGCACTGCTACAGCGAGCGCGACCGCGGCGAGCTGCGCCACGTCTACCTCGAGGGGGCCACGGTGCTGCGCCGCGACCTCGTCTCGTAGGCGAGCGGTCCGCCGATGCCAAAGGATGCGCCCCGGCGCTGCGAGGTCGTCGGCCTCGGCCTGATCGGCACGTCGATCGCCTGGGCGCTGCGCGAAGCGGGCTGGGCGGTGTCTGGGCGCGACCGACGCGCGGAGCGCGCCGAGCGGGCGCTCGCGCTCGGCGCGATCGACCGCATCGGCGAGGACGCCGGGGCGGAGCTGGCGGTGATCGCCACGCCGGTCGCCGAGATCGCCCAGGTGGCAGCCGAGCTCTTTGCCCGCGAGGGCGCCGATGCGCTCGTGGTCACCGACGTCGGCGGGGTGAAGCGCGAGGTCGTCGCTGCGATCGACCATCCGCGCTTTGTCGGCGGGCACCCGATGGCCGGCTCGGAGCAGGAAGGCCCCGACGGCGCCGACCCGGCACTGTTCGTCGGCGCCACCTGGGTGCTCTGCCCGACGCCGTCTACCGACGAGGCGGCTTATGCGGCGGTGCGCGCCACGGTCCGCGCCGTCGGCGCCGAGGTCGTGGCGCTCGCCCCCGAGCACCACGATGCGCTGGTCGCCGTCGTCTCCCACGTGCCGCACCTCACCGCGGCGGCGCTGATGACGCTCGCCGCCGATGCCTCAGAGGAGCAGGGCTCCCTGCTCCGCCTGGCGGCCGGGGGCTTTCGGGACATGACGAGGATCGCGGCCGGTGACCCGGCGATCTGGCCGGACATCTTCCGCGACAACGCCCCGGCCGTGCTGGCCGTCCTGGACGGGCTGCAGATCCGCCTCGCCGAGGCGCGGCGGATCGTCGCCGAGGGCGACCGGTCGGCCCTCGTGGCGCTGTTGGAGCGCGCCAAGGCGGCGCGGCGCAACCTGCCGGCGCGCACGCCGCGCCCCGAGTCGGTCGTCGAGTGCCGGATCCCCGTGCCCGACCGCCCGGGCGTGCTCGCCGAGGTCACCACGCTGCTCGGCGAGCTCGGCGTCAACGTCTATGACCTCGAGATCGCCCACTCCGCCGAGGGCGAGCGCGGCGTGCTCGTGCTCAGCCTTGACGCCAAGGCCGCCGACCTCGCCCGCGGCGGGCTCGTCGCGCGCGGCTACCGGCCCTCGATCTTCCGGCCGTGATGGGACACGTCGCGATCGACGGCCCGGGGGGCTCGGGGAAGTCCACCGTCGCCGCCGCGCTCGCCAAGCGCCTCGGCTGGGAGCGCCTCGACACCGGGGCGATGTACCGCGCCGTGGCGCTGTTGGCGCTGCGCCACCACGTGGCGGTGGCCGACGCCCCGGCGCTCGCCGAGCTCGCCCGGGCGATGGAGCTCGAGGTCGGCGAGCAGGTCGTGCTGGACGGCGAGGACGTCACCACCCAGATCCGCTCCGAGGCGGTCGACGCCGTGGTCTCGCCGATCTCGGCGCACCCGGCGGTGCGCTCTGAGCTCGTGGCGCGCCAGCGCACCTGGGCGGCGGCGCACGACACCGGGGTGGTCGAGGGCCGCGACATCGGCAGCGTCGTTTTGCCCGACGCGCTCTTGAAGGTCTACCTCGACGCCCATCCCGACGTGCGCGCCGCGCGCCGAGCGGGCCAGCGGGCGGCGGCCCCGGACGCGGCGCTGCGCGCGGCGCTGGCGCAGCGCGACGCCGCCGACTCGACGCGGGCGCACGCGCCCTTGCTGATCGCCCCAGGCGCGCTCGTGATCGATTCGAGCGAACTCGGGGTGGACGAGGTGGTGGAGCGCCTGCTGGCGGCGCTCGAGGAGCGGGGGGTGCGCCCGTGACGATCGACGCGACGCCGGGCCAGGCGGTCGCCGCGGGCGGGCCGCGGGCGGCGACGCCGGGCGAGCTCGCCTTCTACGGCGCCTGCCGCTTCGTCGCCGTCGGGGCCAGCCGGCTCTACTACCCCGGGCCGGTGGTCGGCGCCGAGCACGTCCCCGAGACGGGCAGCTTCATCCTCGCCCCTTCGCACCGCTCCTACATCGACTGGCTGATCGCGGCCCGGGTCACGCGGCGGCGCTTGCGCTATCTGGTGAAGGCCGAGGTGTGGAAGTCCAAGGCAGCGGGGCGCCTCATCGAGGCGCTCGGCGCCTTCCCGATCCAGCGCGGCGCGGCCGACCGCCACGCCTTCACCCTCGCGCTCTCGGTGCTCGCCACCGGCGAGCCGCTCGTCGTCTTCCCCGAGGGCACCCGCCAGCGTGGGCCCGAGATCGCCGAGCTGCAAGACGGCGCCGCCTACCTGGCCCTGCGGGCCCGCGTGCCGATCGTCCCGGTGGCCCTCGGGGGCACCGAGGCGGCGATGCCCCGCGGCGCGACCATCCCGCGCCCGGGCCGGGTGCGCATCGTCGTCGGCGAGCCGATCGCGCCCGAGGGCTTCCTCGACGGTTCTGCCGAGGGCTCCGTCCGCGTGCCGCGGGCGGCCACCCGGGCGCTGTCTGAGGCACTACGCGAGCGCCTGCAGGCGCTCTTGGACGAGGCCGAGGGCCGGGCGCCGGCGCGATGAGGGCGCCGAGCAGGCCGGGGGCGAGCGCTCCTGGCCACGCGGCGCGCAGGCGGTAAGTTCAGGCGCGCCCAGCGGGCGTCGGTGCCGGCTCGGGCGCCTCAATCAGGAAGGGGAGCGGTTGTGCGTGTGCTCGTGACCGGAGGGTCCGGCTTTCTCGGCGGCCACCTCGTGCGCCGGCTGGTCGCGCGCGGCGACGAGGTGCGCATCGTCGACCTGCTGCCCTATCCGCCCGGCGACGTCGACTGCGTCGTCGGCGACCTGCGTGAGCGCGCGGTGGTCGAGCGAGCGCTCGAGCCGGGCTTCGACGCCGTCGTGCACCTCGCCGCGCTGACCTCGGTGCTGCAGTCGGTGCGCGATCCCGAGGCGATCTTCAACACCAACGTGCTCGCCACCCACTACCTCCTCGAGCGGGCGCGCGCGATCGGCTGCCGGCGCTTCGTGCTCGCCTCCTCGAGCGCCGTGATCGGCGACGTCGGGCGCGAGACGATCCGCGAGGACCTGGCGATGCACCCGCTCACGCCTTATGGCGCCACCAAGGCGGCCGGGGAGATGCTGCTGTCGGCCTACGGGGCGAGCTACGGCTTCGTGGCCGTCGCGCTGCGCTTCACGAACCTGTACGGCACGAGGATGCAGCTGAAAGACAGCGTGATCGCGCGGCTGATGAAGGCGGCGGTCGCCAAGACCGGCATCCAGATCTACGGCGACGGCGAGCAGATGCGCGACTACCTCTACATCTCCGACGCCTGTGCGGCGATCGAGCTCGCGCTCGGCCTCGAGGCGCCCACCACGCTGGCGATCGGCTCGCAGGAGTCGATCTCGATGAACGACTTGTTCGCGCTGGTCTGCGAGGTCACCGGCGTCGAGCTGCACAGCGAGCACATCGCCCCCAAGCCCGGTGAGATGCCCGCCGTGTTCGTCGACACGAAAAAGGCGCGCGCCGCCGGCTGGCAGCCGCGCTACAGCCTGCGTCAGGGACTCGAGGAGACCTGGGCGGACTTCGAGAAGACGGCGGGCTAGTGGCGCCGGCGCCGGCGGGCGAGGTGGTCACCGTCGAGGCGCTCCCCGCACCCTTTGACGCCACGGTCGCGCTCCCGGGATCGAAGAGCATCACCAACCGGGCGCTCATCTGCGCCGGCCTGGCGGCGGGCGAGAGCACGCTCGACGGGGCGCTGTTCGCGGACGACACCTTGGCGATGGTCGGTTGTCTGCGCGGCCTCGGCATCGGCGTCGAGCTGGACGAGGCGGGGGCGAGGATGACGGTGTCCTCGCCCGGCCTGCCCGCCGCGGCCCCGGCGAGCCTGTTCGCCAACCAGTCGGGGACGACCGGCCGCTTCATCTTGCCCGTGGCTGCCCTCGGGGCCACGCCGGTGCGCGTGGACGGCGACGCGCAGCTGCGCAGGCGGCCCTTCGCGCCCCTGCTCGACGCGCTCGTTCGCCTCGGGGTCAGCGTCGCCGCCGAGGGCGAACCCGGCCACCTGCCCGTGGTGGTCACCGGGCCGCTGCGTGGCGGAGCGGTGTCGGTGCCGGGCGACCTGTCCAGCCAGTTCCTCTCCGCCCTCTTGCTCGCCGGGCCGGCGATGCCCGAAGGGATCGAGATCGCGCTCAGCTCCCCGCTCGTGTCGGCCTCCTACGTGGCGATGACGGCGGCCGTGATGACGTCCTTTGGCGCTGCTGCGCTCGAGCGCCGCCCGGGAGCCGGCGGCGCGCTCGAGGTGCTGAAGGTCCCCCCGGGCGGCTACCGGCCGACGCGCTATCGCGTCGAGCCCGATGCCTCGGCCGCCTCGTACTTCTTTGCCGCCGCGGCCATCACCAAGAGCCGGGTGGTGGTCGAGGGCCTCGGCCGCGCGTCTTTGCAGGGCGACGTCGCCTTCGCCGGCCTGCTCGAGCAGATGGGGGCCGAGGTGGTGCGCTCGCCGGAGCAGATCGCGGTCCGCGGCACCGGCGTGCTGCACGGCATCGACGCAGACCTCTCGGACTGCTCGGACACCGCCCCCACCTTGGCCGTGGTCGCCGCCTTTGCGGACTCGCCGAGCACGCTGCGCGGCATCGGCTTCATCCGCCACAAGGAGTCCGACCGGATCGGCCGGCCCGTCACCGAGCTGCGCCGCGCCGGCATCGCGGCCGAGGAGCTCGAAGACGGGATGCGCATCGTGCCGGGCGCGCCGGTGCGCACCCGGCTTCGCACCTATGACGACCACCGCCTGGCGATGAGCCTGGCGCTGCTCGGCCTCGGCGGATCGGGCATGGAGATCGAGAATCCGGGCTGTGTGGCCAAGACCTTCCCAGACTACTTCGAGCGCCTCGCCGAGCTCTCCTCGCCCCGCTGACGCCGCCGGGCCGGCCCCCACGCCAAAGAGTTGCACGAGACACGCGAAAACTCGGGCCGCGGCGCGGTCGCGCGTCGCCGGGCACCGGCGCCGTGGCCGTCCGGCGGCGAGCTCGCGGCGGCCACCGCATGGGCGTCGGTCGGTCCTCGGAGCGCCCCGTAGACTCGCTGTATGGCGACTGCTCTGTTCGGGGACCGCGAGCGCGACACTCGAGGCAACCCCGCTCGCCTCGATGCCCGCGGCCCAAGGCCGCGAGGGCCGCGCGGCGCCGCCTACTTCACGATGGAGGTGGCGATCAAAGACGAGCTGCCCACCTTCTCGGGCGGTCTCGGGGTCCTGGCCGGCGACTACCTGAAGTCGACGGCCGACCTCCACCTGCCGATCGTGGCGGTGACCTTGTGCTACGCCAAGGGCTACTTCCGCCAGCAGATCGCCGCCGACGGCGCCCAGGTCGAGCTGCCCGTCGAGTGGTCGCCCGAGCACCTCTTAGAGCGCGTCGGCGCCGTCGTGCCGCTCCAGCTGGGGGGCCGGGAGGTGGCGATCGGCGCCTGGCGCTACGTGCTGCGGGGCGTGAGCGGGGGAGAGGTGCCGATCTATTTCCTCGACACCAACCTCGTGGACAACCACCCCGACGACCGGGCGATCACCGACCAGCTCTACCGCGGCGACGGGGAGCACCGGCTGCGCCAGGAGGCCGTGCTGGGCCTCGGCGGCGTGGCGATGCTGGACCGCCTCGGCCATCGCGACCTCGGCACGTTCCACATGAATGAGGGCCACTCGGCGCTGTTGACCCTGGCGCTGCTCAACCGCGAGGCGGGCAGCCACGAGGTCGCGGCGGGCCCGAGCGCCACGATGGCGGTGCGCGAGCGCTGCGTGTTCACCACCCACACGCCCGTCGAGGCGGGTCACGACCGCTTCAGCCGGGACGTCGTGAACGCGGTCCTGCCGCCGGCGATCATCGACCGCGTCGAGGAGCTCGGCCTGCTCGACGACGAGGAGCTCAACATGAGCGAGCTCGGCCTGCGCCTGTCGCGCTACGCGAACGGCGTGTCGCGCCGCCACGGTGCCGTCGCCCAGCAGATGTTCCCCGAGACCCCGATCTCAGCGATCACGAACGGCGTACACCTGTCGACCTGGGCGGCACCGAGCACGGTGTCGCTCTTCGACGCCTATCTGCCCGGGTGGCGCCATGACTCGGCGATGCTGCGCTACGCGTCGGGGATCCCCCTCGACGAACTGGCCGCGGCGCACGCCAGCGCCAAGGCGAGGCTGCTGCGCGAGGTGGCGCACCGCAGCGGCGAGCAGCTGAGCGAGCAGGCCCTCACGATCGGCCTCGCCCGCCGCGCGACGCGCTACAAGCAGATCGGCCTCATCTTCTCCGACCTCGACCGCCTGCGCCGGATCGCCAAGGACTCCGGGCCGCTGCAGATCCTCTGTGCCGGCAAGGCGCATCCTGACGACGCGGACGGCAAGGAGCTGTTGAAGCTGCTCGTCGCCGCGAAGCGCGAGCTCGGCGATGAGGTGCCGGTCGTGCTGCTCGAGAACTACGACCTCGGCCTGGCGGGGCTGCTGTGCGCCGGCTCGGACCTGTGGCTGAACACGCCGGCGCCGCCGAACGAGGCGTCGGGTACGAGCGGGATGAAGGCGGCGCTCAATGGGGTGCCGAGCCTGAGTGTGCTCGACGGCTGGTGGATCGAGGGCTGTATCGAGGGCGTCACTGGCTGGGCGATCGGCGAGGACGCCGAAGCCTTCACCGCGCCGCCCAGCCAGGTCCAGGCCGTCGCCCCGCCGGCGGAGGCGCCCGAGGGGAGCGCCGAGCGCGCCGAGGCCCTGTACGCCAAGCTGGGCGACGTCGTCCTGGCCCGCTTCCACCGCGACCGCGACGGCTACCGCACCGTGATGCGCAACGCCATCACGCTGAACGGCTCGTTCTTTTCGACCGATCGCATGGCGCGCGAGTACGCGCTGAACGCCTACCGCTGGCGGAGCCTGCCGGTCCGCTGAGGCAACCGGCGCGCCCGGGCGCGCCCGTGGGCGGGCGGCGCCACCATCAGGTGGTGGGCGGCCGACCGTGGGCCTAAGAGAGCACCCGGCGGCGGAAGTTGCGCAGCCCGAGGCCCAAAAAGAGCGCCGCGAAGCCCACGAGCACCGGGTAGATGACATAGAGGTGCAGGTGCGGACCGGCGGTGAAGGCGGCGCGCATGCCCTCGTTCACGTAGATCAGCGGGTTGGCGAGCACCAGAACCTGTAGCCAGTGCACGCCCCCGAGGCGCACCGGCGCCAGGCGGTCGAAGCTGTAGTAGGTGCCGCCGAGGAAGGTGATCGGCAAGATGATGAAGCCGAACATCAGACCGATGTTGCGCGGCTCGAAGCTGGTCCCGAGCAAGAGGCCGAGCCCAGACATCGCCACGGCGGCGAGCGGCACCAAGGTGACGATGATCCCCCAGTGCAGCGCGAGCTGCGCGTGCACCCCGCCGGCGTGCACGACCGAGGCGATCGGCAGGACGATGGCGGCGGACAGCAAGCCCTGCAAGGTGCCCGAGATCACCTTCTCGGCGGCGACCAGCCAGATCGGGCACGGCGCCTGCACGCGGTCCTCGATCTCGCGGGTGAAGCCGAACTCCTGGGCCATCGCCAGCGCGATCGACTGGACGCCTTGGAACATCACCGAGATGCCGACGACCCCGGGCACGAGGATCGTCGCGAAGGCGGACTCCGCCGCGTCGCCGTGGCCGCCGATGCCCTGGCCGATCTTGGGGAAGACGAACAAGAACACGAAGCACAACAAGAAGGGTTGGATCAAGGTGCGCAGCACGAACTCCCACAGGTGCTTGTTCAAAACAACGGCGTCGCGCAGTAACAGCGCCCCGAGCGCCGTCCAGCTGGCGGCGACGACCGAGCGCCGCGGCTGCGTGGCGATGAGATGGGCCGTCTGGGTCACCGCCATCAGTCCCGCAGCTCCTTGCCGGTCAAGTTGATGAAGACCGTCTCCAGGCTGGGCTCGGCGACCGAGAGGTCGATGAGGTCCACGCCGAGCGCCTCGGCGGCCGCCACGGCGCGGGGCACCAGGCGCTCGGCCCCACGTACCTGCAGCTGGGCGCCGCCCTCGATGCTGCGGCTGCCCGTCACTCCGGTGAGGGCGCCGGCCATCTTCTCGCGCAGCGCCTCGGCGTCCCCGGCGGCCTTCAGCGTGAGGACGGTGTCGGCGCCGACGCTCTGCTTGAGGGCGGTGGGGGTGTCGAGGGCGAGGAGGCGGCCGTGGTCCATGATCGCCACCCGGGCGCAGAGCTGGTCGGCCTCCTCCATGTAGTGCGTCGTGAGCAGGATCGTCTGGCCCTCAGCGTTCAGCTCGCCGAGCAGGTCCCAGAGCACGAGGCGGCTCTGGGGGTCGAGGCCGGCGGTCGGCTCGTCGAGGAAGAGCACGGCCGGCTCGTGGAAGATCGCCCGGGCGACCATCAAGCGCTGGGCCATGCCGCCCGAGAGCGCGTAGACCGAGGCCGTTGCCCAGCGCGCCAGCTGGAACTGCTCGAGCAGCTCGTCGGCGCGCTGGCGCGAGCGGCGCCCGCCCATGCCGAACAGCCGCCCGTGGAAGTAGAGGTTCTCCCAGACGCTCAGCTGGCGATCGAGCGTGTTCTGCTGGGAGACGATCCCGCTCAGCTGTTTGGCGAGCGCGGGGTGACGAGTGACGTCGACCCCGCCCACCTCGGCGCGCCCGCCGCTTGGGACGACGCGGGTGGTGAGCATCCCCGCCGTCGTCGTCTTGCCGGCACCGTTCGGGCCGAGCAGCCCGAAGATCTCGCCCGCGAAGACCTCGAGGTCGAGGTGGTCGACGGCCGGCGCCTCGGCGCCGGGGTAGCGCTTTTGCAGCTGCTCGGTCCAGATGACCGCCTCGCGCCGGCGGCCGCCCGGCGGCGCGAGGGCGCTCGTGTCGCTGCGGCTCGGGCCCATGCCCGCATCGTAGGAGGGCGTCGCGACGCCGTCGTGGGCGGCTCAGCGCGCCGTCGTGTCGAGGCGGGCCTCGAGGCGCTCGAGGCGCGCCAAGATCGCCTCGAGCTGCGCATGGGTCGTGGCGTTCGCCGCCTCCTGGCGGCGACCCTGGCGGTAGCCGGCGAGCGCGACCCCGATCGCTCGGGTGGCGCTCGAGGCGTCGATCCCGAACGCGCCGAGCAGCCGGCCGGCTCCGCTGTTGGCATTGCGGGCGAGACCGATGAGCAGGTGCTCGGTGCCGACGTAGTTGTGGCCGAGGTCGATGGCGGCGTCGAGGGCCGAGGCGAGCGCGGCGCGCGCCGATCCCCCGAGCTCGGCGAGCAGCGTGGCGATCGCCTCGGACTCGCCGGCATCGGGTGCGCTGGTGCTCGCGTCGCTGGCACCGGCGTCGTCGGGCTCGGGTTCGCGCCTGGTCCACTCGGCGCCGGCCGGCTCGTCCGGTTCGACCGCGAGCGCCGCCTCGCGCAGCGCCTCACGGTCGACGTCGAGGGCTTGCAGGACGCCGAGCGCGAAGCTGCCGCCCTCCTCGAGCATGCCGACGAGCAGGTCCTTGGCGTCGATCAGCCGCCGTGAGCCGGCGAGGCCACGCCCGAGGCGCAGCGCCTCTTGCAGTGGCGGCGTCATCGCTTCGCTGAGGCGCGTGCCGAGCTGGGGGACGCGGGCGAGGTCGAAGTCGGGCCGCCGCATCGCGTCGGCGGCGCGCCGTGCCGTGGTGACCCGCTCGACCGCCTCGGCGAGGGCGCGCTGACAGACCGCCGAGATCGGGACGCGCGCGGCGCGGACCGCGGCGGCGAGCTCGTCGGGGAGGTAGACGTTGACCTTGGGCATCACCCCTCCTCTCCCGCTATTGGGGGTTATAGGGGTATACCTGGGGGGTGAGCTCGCGTCAAGGCGGGCGCTGGTCAGTCGGGCAGCAGGGCGGGATCCAGCGGTTCGTCGCCACCCTCGAGCGTCACCGCCACGCGCTGGGTGATGTCGGCCGAGGAGCGGCCGATGCACAGCTCGTAGCGGCCGGGGGCGACGTACCACCCAGGCGCGCGCTTGTGGGCTGCGGGCGGCAGTGGGGCGGCCGGGTGGGCCCGGCGCGGCTCGAGCGCCAGCCAGTCCTCATCGGTCGTGTCGTAGTAGGCGAAGGAGCGCTCGGAGAGCTCGAAACGGACCGTCGTGCTCGCGTTGGGCTCGAGGACCACCTTGGCAAAGGCGCGCAGCTCCTTTGGTGCCCGCAGGCGCCCGCCGGGCTCGAGGCGGCCACCGCCGGGCGGCGCGACGTAGCACTGGACGACCTCGCTGCCCGTCCGCTTGCCCGTGTTGGTGACCGGGACCTCGACCACGACCTGTTCGCCGCGATGCATCTCGGTGGTCGACACGCGCGCCTCGCCGATCGAAAAGGTCGTGTAGGAGAGCCCGTGGCCGAAGCAGAAGGCCACCGGCAACTGGCGCGTCTCGTACCAGCGGTAGCCGATGAGGAGCCCCTCGCCGTAGCGGACATGGGACGACTCTCCCGGGAAGCTCCCGTAGGCGGGGGTGTGCTCGAGACGCAGCGGCAGGGTGGTCGGCAGGCGCCCACCGGGCTCGGCCGCCCCCGACAGGACGTCGGCGAGCCCATTGCCGAGCTCCTGACCGCCGTAGAAGGCCTGGATGAGCGCCGCCGGTCGGCTCGCCCAGGGCATCGTCACCGGCGCCCCCGAGGAGACGACGACGATCGTGCGCTGATTGGCGGCGAGGACCCGCTCGACGAGCTCGTCCTGGTGGGCGGGGAGGTCCATCGTGGTGCGGTCGAAGCCCTCGCTCTCGATCGTGTCGTCGGTGCCGACGACGACGATCGCCACGTCGCAGGAAGCGGCCAGCTCCGCGGCCCGGGCGATCCCGTCGGGGTCGCCCGCCGCCTCGTGGTGCACCGTCACGGTCGCGCCCATGCGCTCGCGCAACGCGTCCAGAAGCGAGGCGCGCGCGTGCGGGCGCACCTTGGCCGAGCCGCCACCCATGATCGCCGGGAACTCGGCGCGCGGCCCGAGGAGGGCGATCGAGCCGATCGCGCCGGGCGCGAGCGGCAAGATGCCGTCGTTGGTCAACAGCACCGTGCTCTGCGCGGCCGCGGCGCGCAGCGCGGCGCGGTCCTCGGCGCGATCCTCAGGGTGCTCGGCGGGCCGCTCGCTCGCCACCGCGGCCGCCGGGCCGCCGCTCGCCAGGCTCGCCAGCGCCTCGTCGAGCAGGCCGAGGCGGTCGAAGAGGACGAAGAGGCGGCGCACCTTGGCATCGAGCGCCTGCTCGCTCACGCGCCCCTCGCGCACCGCCGCGGCGAGCGCCGGGCCAAAGGCCCGTGCGGGGCCGGGCATCTCGAGGTCGAGGCCGGCCTCGCCGGCGAGCTCGGTGTCGATGATCGCCCACCAGTCGGTCATCACCAGGCCGTCAAAGTCCCACTCGTCGCGCAGGATCTCGCCGATGAGACGCCGCTGGTCGGGTACGTGCGCGCCGTTGACGCGGTTGTAGCTCGTCATCAGCGTCCAGACCTTGGCGTGGCGCACGCCGTACTCAAAGGGCAGCAGGTACAGCTCGCGTAGCGTCCGCTCGTCGAGGTCCGAAGAGGACGTGAAGCGCTCGAATTCGGCCTCGTTGGCGACGAAGTGCTTGATCGTGGCGGCCTGGCCCTCGCCTTGGACGCCCGCGATGTAGGCGACCGCGAGCTTGCCGGTGAGCACCGGGTCCTCGGAGAAGGCCTCGAAGTTGCGGCCCCACAATGGGTGGCGGTGCAGGTTAACCGTCGGGGCGAGCAGGACCCTCGCGCCCTTCTCCCGGGCCTGGCGGGCGACGATGGCGCTCATGCGGGCTGTGAGCTCGGGATCAAAGCTCGCCCCCATCGCCGTCGGTGAGATGACACAGACCGAGGTCGTGGCGCTCTCGTGGTCGACGGTGTGGCCGCGGGCGCCGACCGGGCCGTCGGAGAGGTAGACGGCGGGGATGCCGAGCCGGGGCACGGGCATGGTCGACCAGTTGTCGACGCCGGCGGTCAGGCCGGCCTTCTCCTCAAGGCTGAGGGCGGCAACGAGCGCGTCGATCGCGGAGGGCTCGGCGGGCATCTCGGTCCTTTCTCGGTCGCGCCGATCTGCCAGCGCGCGCCATCTGGTTGTCGAGGCCCCCCGGCCGGCGCTCAGTCTGCCTGCTGGCGCTGCTGGCGTCGAATCTCTCGCCAGAAGGTGGAGAAGAAGACGCGGCCGTAGGAGTAGCCGTAGGCGAAGTCGCCGCCCTTCTTCGAGCGCCCCCTCGCCCGCGGCCGCATCGTCACCGGGCGCTCGGTGTAGCGGGCGCCGTTCATGATCGCCGCGATCAACAGCTCGGAGGCCTGGTACTGGGGCTGGTCGAGGATGAGGCCCTTGGTCAAGGTGGCCGGGAAGGCGCGCACCGGGTTCGCGGTGTCGGTGACCTTGGTGCGCGTGAGCACCGTGGCGAGGCTGGAGAAGACGAGGACCCCGGCGTTGCGCACCAGGCCGTGCGACAGCGTCTTTCCGAGCCGGCGCGAGCCGTTCGCGAAGTCGGCCTCGCCGTCAACGACGGGGCGCAGCACCGTCTCGAGGTCGGCGGGATCGGTCTGGCCATCGGCGTCAGCGGTGACGACGTACTCGGTGCCGTACTCACGTGCGATCCGGTAGCCGAGGCGGAGCGCGGCGCCCTGGCCGCGGTTGACGGGACAGACGCAGGCGACGTGGCCCGCCTCGCGCACGATCGCGGCGGTCCCGTCGTCCTCGCCGTCCACGACGACGACGATCGATGCCGGCAGCCCGCAGAGCTCCTTTGGCATCGACGCGACGACGTCGCCGATGTTCTCGGCCTCCTTGTAGGCGGCGATGACGATGGTCACCGGGTGCAGCTCGACGGTGCCGTGGGCGGCCACCATCTCGTCGATCGCGAGGCCGTCGATCAGGTTGTCGACCGCCTCCTTGCGGCGGCGCTGGCGGGTGTTCATCGGCTCGGATGGCCTTTCGAGAGCGGTCGGGTCAAGAGACGAGCGCCGTGGCGGGGCGCTCGTGGGCGAGCATGGCCGCTGCCGCGGTGTCGCGGTCGTCGGCCGCGGCGAGCGGACCGTTGAGGGGGCTGCCGAGGGCGACCGACGCGGCGTGGCTGACCGCCCGCAGCAGCTCGCGCAGATCCCGCGGTGGGGGGAAGTACTCGTCCTCTTCGACCGTGAAGACGGTCTCGACGCCCGTCGCGGGGGCGAGCGCCTCGAGCACCTCTTCGACCAGCCATTCGGGGGCCGAGGCGCCGGCGGTCACCCCGACGGTCCCGCTCAGGTCCTCGGGCAGCTCGGCGGCGGAGTTGACGCGCACGACGCGGGCACAGCCGGCCGCCGAGGCGACGCGGGTGAGCGAGACGGTGTTCGAGGAGTTCGCCGAGCCGATCACGACGACCGCGTCGCAACGCCCGGCGAGGGCCCGCAGCGCCGCCTGGCGGTTCGTCGTGGCGTAGCACAGGTCCGAACGCCCCGGCATCCAAAGGTCGGCAAAGCGCGCTTTGGTCGCGGCCGCGATCCCGGACCACTCGTCGTGGGGAAGCGTCGTCTGGGCGAGTAGGGCCACCGGGCCGTCGGGCACCGCCAGCTCCGCGACGTCGCCCTCCGCCTCGACGAGGCGCACCGCCTCGGGGGCGACGGCCATCGTGCCGATCGCCTCCTCGTGGCCGGCGTGACCGACGTAGACGACGGTGAAGCCCTTGCCGGCGCGCACCTTGAGCTCGTGGTGCACCTTGGTGACGAGCGGGCAGACGGCGTTCACGACCGTGCGCCCTGCCTCGGCGGCGGCGGCTTCGACCTCGGGGGCCGAGCCGTGGGCAGACAGCATCAACGGCGCGCCGGCGGGCACCTCGGCGACGTCGTCGACGAAGATGACGCCCTGGCGGCGGAAGGCCTCGACGACGAGGGCGTTGTGGACGATCTCGTGGTAGCAGTAGACGGGCGGCTCGAAGATGCGCACCATCCAGGCGAGCGCCTTGATCGCCATCTCGACGCCGGCGCAAAAGCCTCGCGGGGCGGCCAGCAGCACCTTGTCGGTGGTCATCTGGTCCAGGCTATCGGGCCGGGCGGGTAGGCTTGGGTCATGCCGTTGCCCCAGGTGGTCGCGGTGGCGACCCCGTCCCCGGCGGCGACGGCCGGCCTTTTGGTTGGCGACGAGATCCGCACGGTGAACGGCCAGGTGCCCCGCGACGTCATCGAGTACCGCCTCTTGGTCGACGAGGCGAGCGTGGAGCTCGAGATCGCCCGTGGCGGCCTCGGCTTCAACGTCGCGATCGACAAGCAGGCGGGCGAGCCGCTCGGCATCGAGGTCTCCTCGCCGGTCTTCGACCGCGTCCGGACCTGCGACAACCACTGCGAGTTCTGCTTCATCTACCAGCTCCCCAAGGGCATGCGAAAGAGCCTGTACATCAAGGATGACGACTACCGGCTCTCGTTCCTCTACGGGAACTTCACCACCCTCACCCGCTTCACCGAACTCGACTTGGAGCGGGTCGTCTCCGAGCGCTTGTCGCCGCTCAACGTCTCGATCCACGCCACCGACCCCGAGCTGCGCGCCCGCATGCTGCGCAACCGCCGCGGTGCCGTCAGCCTGCGCTGGCTGCGCCAGCTGCTCGACCACGGCATCGAGGTGCACGGCCAGATCGTCGTCTGTCCCGGACTGAACGACGGCCTCGCGCTCGAGGAGACCTTCGCCGGGGTCCTCGAGCGCTTCTCCGAGCTGGCCTCGCTGTGCTGCGTGCCGCTCGGGGTGAGCCGCTTCTCGACCGAGTCGGCGATGCGCCCCCATACCCAAGGCGAGGCGCGTGCGGTCTGTCAGGCCGTGGAGCGCTGGCAGGAGCGCTTCCTCGCTGCCACCGGGCGCCGGCTCGTGCACGCTGCGGACGAGTACTACCTGCTCGCCGGTATGGAGTTCCCTCCACCACAGCACTACGAGGGATTCGTACAGCATGAGAACGGCATCGGCATGGCCCGCGCCTTCGAGGCGAGCTTCTTCGGGCGCTCGCTCGAGCGTCACGCCGGCGGGGCGACCGGGAGCCACGGCGGCTTCTTCCGCTCGGTCGACGGCGCGCCGGCCTACGGCTATCGCGCCGAGCGCCTCGCGGGCGCTCGTGCGCAAGCGAGCTCAGGAGACGGCGTAACGGTGCTCACCGGTGTGTACGGTGCGCGCGTGCTCCGCCCACTGCTCGAGGCCGCGGGCGCGCGCGACGTGGAGATCGAGGCGGTGCCGAACGACTTCTTCGGCGGCAACGTGGGGGTCGCCGGCCTGCTCACCGGGACCGACCTCAGCCGCCGCCTCGCCGGGCTGCCAGCGGGCCGCCGCTATCTGCTGCCCGACGTCTGCCTCTCCGAGGGCCGCTTCCTCGACGGCACGACGCTCGCCGACCTGCCGCGCCCGGTCGAGGTCGTCGCGACCGACGGCGCGGCGCTGCGCGCCGCGCTCGGGCTCGCGTTGCCCTCTGGATCCCGCCGCCGCCGACCGGTCGCGCTCGGCCTTCGCGCCGAGCCGGCGCCGGCCGGGGCACGGTGATGGCGAGCGCGGCGCCCACGGCGCTCCGCCTCCCCGTGGTGGCGATCGCCGGGCGGCCGAACGTTGGCAAGTCGACCCTCGTCAACCGCATCTTCGGCCGGCGCATGGCGATCGTCGAGGAGAAGCCGGGCGTCACCCGCGACCGTATCGAGCTCAAGGCGGACTGGCGCGGGCGCGAGTTCCTCGTCGTTGACACCGGAGGGGTGATCGAGCACGGCGACGCGCTCGAGCGTAAGGTCACCGACCAGGCGCTGCGCGCCGTAGGCGCCGCCGACCTCGTGCTCTTCGTGCTCGATGCCACGACCGGCGTCACCGGCGAGGACGAGGCGGTCGCCCAGCTGCTGCGCCGGGCCTCAGACAAGGTGCTCGTGGTCGCCAACAAGGTGGACTCCGCCCGCCAGGAGCTCGAGGCGTGGGAGCTCGTCCGCTTCGGCTTCGGCGAGCCGCTCCTCGTCTCCGCCCTGCACGGCCGGGGGATCGGCGACCTGCTCGACGTCGTCGTCGAGCGCCTGCCTGCCGCGCCCGAGCCCGCGGCGGGTGCCGACGACCTCGAGGCGGCCGGCGCGGGCGAGGCGGACCGAGCAGCTGAAGCGAGCAACGAGACGCTCGGCGAGGACGCCCCGGCCGTCGCCATCGTGGGCCGCCCGAACGTCGGCAAGTCGACCCTGTTCAACCGGCTCGTCGGGGCGGACCGCAGCGTCGTCCACGACGTCGCCGGCACGACGCGGGACGCGATCGACACCTTGGTCGAGACCGAGGACGGGCCGCTGCGCTTCATCGACACCGCAGGGCTGCGGCGCAAGTCGCGCATCGACGAGGAGACCGAGTACTACTCGCTCGTGCGCTCGCTGGCGGCGATCGACCGCGCCGACGTGGCCCTGCTCGTCCTCGATGCCGCCGAGGGCGTCACCCACCAAGAGCAGCGCCTCGCCGAGCGCGTCGATGCGGCGGGCAGCCCCGTGGTGATCCTGCTCAACAAGTGGGACCTGCTCGACACCGAGGCGCGCCTCGCGCTCGCCCGCGACGTCGAGGACCGGCTGGGCTTTTTGGACTACGCGCCGGTGATCCGGATCTCGGCGACGAGCGGCCAGGGCGTGCACCGGGTGCTGCCCGCGATCCGCGCCGCGCTCGAGGCGTACCATCAACGTATTCCCACGGCGCAGCTGAACGACGCGATGAAGGCCATCCAGGCCCAGCACCCGGCCCCGGGCGCGCGCATCTTGTACGCGGTGCAGGGCGCCGTCGACCCGCCGACCGTGACGCTCTTCGCGAGCCGTCGGCTCCAGTCGCACTACCTGCGCTACGTGGAGAAGCAGCTGCGCGAGCGCTTTGCCCTCGGTCCCACGCCGCTCAAGCTGCGCGTCCGGTTGCGGGGCAAGTCATGAGCAGCCGCCCCCGTCGCCAAGACGCCGAGCTCGAGGCCGCCGAGTCGAGCGCGGGTCGCCCCGTGGCCCCGCCGGGCGCGCGCTCGCGCGCCGCTCGAGGCCAGCGGGACGTGCCGCCGGCGCGCCCGGCACTTGCGGACGGTGCCGAGGCGGACGAGGACGAGGAGGGCGCCCCTCCGGCGCCGTGGCACTTCAAGGTGCTCTTGGTCGGGACCGCCGGCTACCTCATCTACCGCTTGATCTGGTTCATCTTCTGGCTGACCGGGCACGCCTGGCACGGCTGAGCGATCACCGCCGCGGCCAACGCGCCGCCCGGCGCCGATCGCGGCCGATCTAGTTGCGACAGCCGCAGCTTCCGCCGCAGCACCCGCCCCCGCCCGATGCGGCGGGTGCGCCACCGATGCGCTCGAGGGCGCTGTGGCGGGTACGCGACTGGAACATCGACAGCACACGCCGCCCCGGACCGGCGCAGGCGGGGCACTCGGCGGGCATCGACGCCTGATCCGAGCTGCGGCGGAGCTCGAAGAGGTTCTGGCAGCTCGCGCAGCGGTACTCATAGAAGGGCACGGCAGCCTCCTTTCCCAGCCCAAGCGTACCGAGCCGCGATCTTGCGCTGCAGTAAGCCCCGCTGGTCGGTCCGCACGAAGGTGCGTGCAACTCGGGCTCGGGGCCAAAGGGCGATCGCGCCACGCCCGGTGCCGGCCGCCCCGTCGCGCTGCCCGTTTGGGCGAGGCCAAAGGCGGGGAGGATCGCATCGGCGGGGTGCCCCGCAAGGACACGAGCGAGGAGAGAGGAGCGACGCCTGATGGGCGAGGGGGGTCGTCGAGGCGTTCGGTGGGGTCGCGCGGCGGCGGTCGTTGTGCTGCTCGCTCTGGCGCCGCTCGGAGCCACGGGCGCCGCGGCGACCAAGGCGCCCCCGCCCGGGCCGGCGAGCATCGCGGCGATGCCCGTGCGGGTCACCGCTGAGAGCCTGCCGCTGTGGGCGAGCGGGACGAACTTCCGCTGGATCACCCGGGTGCTCTTCGAGCCACAACACGGCCGGGACGTCTACGCGATGCACAAGGGCTATCGGGTCGTCGGTGGCCGCTTTGAGATCTGGACCCCGCCGCTTGCGGCGGGTTGGTACCGCATGGTGATCCAGAACCGCTATGGGATGTCGAACCGCCCCTGGGTCCGCGTCTACCCGACGGCGCGCTTTCGCGCGCCCTGGGGCTGTCCCGTCACCTGGAGCGGCTACACCGTGCGCGGTCATGGCGGCACGTGGATCACCTGCCGCCGCGCCAGCGCGACCGTCGCCCACTGGGTGCTTGCGCCGCGCAAGTAGGCCGCCATGGCGGGGCCGCGCTGAAGGCGAGCGAGCGTCGGGCGCCGGCATCGCTGGTTGCGTGCGCCGGCGTCGGCGCGACACAGTGGCGCCGTGAGCATCAGCCCGAAGATCCCCGATCCGATCAGCGACCACGTCGTGGTGGACGCACCCCCCGAGCGGCTCTACGCGATGGTGGCGGACATCGCCAGGATGGGGGAGTGGAGCCCGGTCTGCACCGGCGGCCACTGGGAGGACGACGCCGAACGGGGTGCTGGCGCGTGGTTCGTCGGCACCAATGCGACGCCCGAGCGCAGCTGGGAGACGCGCTGCCTCGTCGAGGCGGCCGAGCCCGGGGTGGAGTTCCGCTTCGTCGTCGGCGGCAACCGCGTGCGCTGGGGCTACCGCTTCCGCGCCGTCGATGGCGGTACGGAAGTGACCGAATCGTGGGAGTTCTTGCCCGATGGCATCGCCTCGTTCGTCGACCGCTTCGGCGAGCGCGCCGAGGAGGAGATCCAACGGCGCGCCGAGGCGGCGCGCACGGGGATCCCCGAGACCCTCGCCCAGCTGAAGGTCGCGGCCGAGTCAGCGTCCTGAGCCGCCCGCCTGCGCGCCGGCCACTGCCCGACCGAGGTCCCTGTGGCGTGATGTGGGCCGGTACGGGTCCGTTGCGCGAGGCCATCGACACGGGCGTGATCGAGGCGACGGGCAATTCCGAGTCGTCGGCGAGGTGGCCGATTGCGAGGATCTCGGTGCGAGCGATCGGTCCGAGCAAGGCGAGCTCGTTGACGCTTGGTCGATCGCGGCCGCCAGGATGGTCAGCACGCCACGGCGGGGAGTTGTGACGCGAGCAAGACGTGCTCGGTCGCGCGCCGGGGGTACTGGGCACAGCCGCGGCCGTTCGCACCGGGGGTGGCGTCCCCGCTCGGGCGGTCCGACGGGCGCCTCAAGGATCCCGGGAAGCTGCCGATAGCGCGGGCGTGCACCGTGCCCGCAAGCTGCGTCCACGGTGCCGGCGGTGCGGTTGGCACGGGGGCGAGGCGAGCATCGGCCGGTACCGATAATGAGCGCGCCGCGGCGCCACGCGGGCCTGTTTCGGTCGCGCTCGCTCCAGGCGGCGCTCGTAGCGGTCGTCGTGGGGCTCGCCGCCGTGATCGTGCCGCTGTCCGCCAAGGGCCAGCGCGCTGGTCCGGTCGCTCCTGTTGCCGTGAGCGCCGTCACTGACGGGCTCAACCACTTTGTCGTCCAGACGGCCGGCAGCAGCGTCGCGCCGTCGGCGAACGATCAGGACCCGATCGTGCTCGCGCCCGGCAAGCCCAAGGGCGAGTACCTGGCGCGACTCGCGCGCCTCGAGCGCGAGCTCCCTGCTGCGGACCTGGGCTCGGTCTACCGTGCCCCGGACGGCACGGTGCGCCTCCACCTCCTGTCGGCCTCTCCCCGCGGCGAGCGGCATCGTGCTCTGATCGCGCCCGAGGCGTTTCAAGGCGACGCCGTCCTCGTTGGCTGGAGCGATCTCGCGGCGGCGAGCACCGAAATCGCTTCCACGTGGTCGGTCCGCTCGGGGCCCTCGTGCTCTCAGCGCTGCGGGGTGGCGAGCTGGGATCCGGGGCAGAACACAAGGGAATGCCAGCAAGGACTACCGACGCGCTGGCCGCTCCCCAGGAGGTGATCTGCTCATGGCGCTCGCGCGCGAATCGCACGTCGAGGAGCTCCACGTCGAGGTGTTCGACATCCCGACGGACCAGCCCGAGGCCGATGGAACGCTGTCGTGGGACGCGACGACCCTCGTGCTCGTGCGGGCGCGCGGCGGCGGGTGCGAGGGCCTTGGGTGGACCTACGACACCTCGGCCTGCAAGGCGGTCATCGATGACCAGCTTGCCTCGGTGGTCTGCGGACACAGCATCTTCGACGTGCCCGCGGCCAACGAGGCGATGCGGCGGGCGTGCCGCAACCTCGGCGGTCCCGGCGTTGCCGCGTGTGCGATCTCGGCGGTCGACATCGCGCTGTGGGACTTAAAGGCCCGCGTGCTCGAGCTCCCTCTCGCCGATTTGTTGGGGCGTGCGGTGAAGCGCGTTCCGATCTATGGGAGCGGGGGGTTCACCAGCTACGACGACCAGACGACGCGCGCCCAGCTGGAGCGCTTTTGCCACAAGTGGTCGATCCCGCGGGTCAAGATCAAGGTCGGCGAGTCGCGCGGGCAAGCCGAGCGCCGGGATCTCGAGCGCGTCGCCCTCGCCCGAAAGACGATCGGGCCCGACGTCGAGCTCTTCGTTGACGCCAACGGCGCCTACACGCGAAAGCAGGCGATCCGGCTTGGGGCGGTCATGGCGGCCGAGCACGGGGTGTCCTGGTTTGAAGAGCCAGTCTCCTCCGATGACCTCGCCGGCCTGCGCGAGGTGCGCGACCAGTGCCAGCTCGACGTGGCGGCGGGTGAATACGGCTACGCGCCGTGGTACTTCGCCCCGATGATCGCCGCCGAGGCCGTCGACTGCATCCAGGCGGACGTGACGCGCTGTGGGGGGATCACGGCGTGGCGAGACGTCGCCGGGCTGGCGGCGGCCCACCAGCTACAGATCTCAGGCCACTGCGCGCCCAACTTGCACGTGCACGTGGCGATCAGCGCCGCCAATTTGCGCCACCTCGAGTACTTCCACGATCACGTCCAGATCGAGGAGATGCTCTTTGACGGCACGCTCCCGCCAACGGGCGGGGCCCTCGTGCCCGAGCGCCAAGCGCCCGGGCACGGGATGACCCTGCGGGAGAACGAGGCCGCGCGCTATCGCGTGGCGTGAGTCGCGCGCAGCACCTGGCGCGCCGCCATCATGACGCCGGTGCCCGCGGCGGCGAGCGCCGCGCTCGGCACCGCCACCCGGGCCACGCGCCGTGCTCGGGGCGGTGCCGGGCGTGATGCGGGCACATCGTCTTCGGGGCGACGATGCAACCCGGCCGGGCGTCCGGCGCGGGCGAGCGCCATCACCTCGGCCACGTGCAGCGCCCGCCTCCCCGAGCCGGACTGCTCGATCTGGGTCTTGCAGGAGAAGCCGTCGGCGACGATGACGGTTTCCTCGTCTGCGCCCCGCACGGCGGGGAGCAGCGCTTGCTCGCCGCACTGCATCGAGAGGTCGTACTTGCCCTTCTCGAATCCCCACGACCCGGCGAGGCCGCAGCACCCACCGGTCAGCGGCTCGACCTCGAGGCCCATGCGCGAGAGCAGCGATTCCTCCGTTCCGAGCCCACCGGTCGCCCGGTGATGGCAGTGCCCCCACATGAGCGCCTTGCCCGACAGGTGGGGGACGGGGACGTCGAAGCGCTCGAAGAACTCTCCAAAGTGCAGCGCTAGCTGCTTGAGCCTCGCCGCGTCGTCGTCGTTGGGCAACATGTTGGCGAGTTCGTCTTTGAACACGGCGAGGCAGCTCGGCTCCATGCCGACGATCGGGATCCCCTCGCGCACGTAGGGCCGGAGGACATTCAGGCAGCGGTGCAGGTAGCGCTCGGCGGCGTCGAGGAAGCCGTAGTCATACAGCGGGCGGCCGCAGCAGATGTGGGTGTCGGGCATGATGACGCGCCAGCCGGCCGCCTCGATGGCCTCGACACAGGCCACGCCGACCTGGGTGTGCAGGTGGTTGTTGAAGGTGTCGGGGAACAAGACGACCGGGCGGCCGTTCGGGTTCGTCGTGCCGCCTCGCTCGGCGAACCAGCGCTGCAGGGTCTGTGGCGCAAAGGGCGGCAGGGCGCGCCGGTGGTCGATGCCCGCCATCGCGCGCGCGAGGGCGCGCAGCCCCGGCGTCTGGGTGGCGAAGTTGGCGAGCTCTGGGACGCGGGTCGCGAGTGTCGCCGCCTTGTCGATGAAGCCGAAGGCGTAGGCATAGCGGGGGCGGTTGCGTGACAGGCCCTGGTAGTGATGGTAGAGGAACTCGGCCTTGTAGGTCGGCATGTCCACGTTGACCGGACAGTCGTTCGTGCAGCCCTTGCAGGACAGGCAGAGGTCGAGCGCGTCGAAGACCTCTTTGGACTTCCAGCCGTCCGTGATGACCTCGCCGCGTAGCATCTCCCACAACAGCCGCGCCCGGCCCCGGGTCGTGTAGGTCTCCTCCCGGGTGACCTGGAAGCTCGGGCACATCGTCTGGGTCGCGTCGGGCACCCGGCACTTGCCGACGCCGACGCAGCGCAACGTGGCATGCGCGAAGTCGCCGCCGTCGGAGCGGTAGGCGAAGCGGACCGGCTCGCGGTGGGGGTTGTAGTCCGTGCCGAGCTTGAGGTCCTGATCGAGGCGGAAGGGGTCGACGACCTTGCCGGGGTTCATCTTCCACTCGGGGTCCCAGATGAGCTTGAACTCCCGCATCGCCTGGAGCAGCTCGGGGCCGTACTGCTTGACGAGGAGCTCGGCGCGCTGCTGGCCGTCGCCGTGCTCGCCCGACAGCGTGCCGCCATAGGAGATGACGAGGTCGGCAGCGTCCTCCATGAAGCTGCGGTAGGCGCGCACGCCCCCGGCGGTGCGCAAATCGAAGCTGATGCGCGAGTGGACGCAGCCCTGGCCGAAGTGGCCGTAGAAGGCCCCGTGCAGGCCGTAGCGGTGATACAGGGCGCGAAGGTCCCGCAGGTACGGCGACAGCTTGGCGACCGGCACCGCCGAGTCCTCCCAGCCGGGCCAGTGGTCCTCGCCGTCGGGGGGGAACGCTGTCGCCCCGAGCCCGGCCTCGCGGATGGTCCAGTAGTCCTCGCTGTTGCCGCCCTCTTGGCGGCTGCGGGCAATGGTCACCTGCTCTTTGGCGCAGCCGTTCGAAACCATCCAGTCGCGGAACTCATTGGCTCGCGCCATAGAGCGCTCGGCGTCGTCGTCTCCGAACTGCACGAGCAGCCAGGCCTCTCCCGGCGGCAGCTCGTGGAGGTCCTCGACGTTCAACTTGAGCTCTTGCTGGTCGTTGATGAGCACGCGGTCGAGGCCCTCGAGCCCGATCGGTCGGAAGCGGTCGATGATCTCTTGGACATCCGCCGCGGCGTCGGCAACGTCGTCGAAGCCGACGACCACCGTGGTGCGCTCGTGCAGGGCGGGCGTCAGCATCAGCGTCACCTGGAGGGCGGTGGCGCAGGTGCCCTCCGTGCCGACGAGGGCACGGGCGACGTTGAAGCCCTTCTCGGGGAGGAGCTCGTCGAGGTTGTAGCCCGAGACCCGGCGGGGCAGGGTGGCCACGTCTTGGTAGCCGGCCCGGATCGCCTCCGCGTACCGGTCGCGCAGGTCGCGCAGCTTGGCGTAGATCTCGCCCTTGCGCCCGCCCTTGGCGATGATGCCCTCGAGGTGGTCTTCCTCGTTGACGCCCACCCAGAAGCGCTCGCCGTCGTAGGTGCACACCTCGAGCGCCGCGACGTTGTCCGAGGTGCGCGGTCCCGGCCCGTACAGCTGGGACTGCACCGAGTGGACACCGCAGGAGTTGTTCCCCACGTTGCCGCCGATCGTGCAACGCGAGTGCGAGGAGGGGTCGGGCCCGAAGACGAGGCCGTGCTTGCCCGTGTGGATGTTCACCTGCTCGTTGATCGCCCCTGGCTCGACCGTGACGAGGCGGTCGGCGACATCGACTTCGCCGAGGTGGGTGAGGTACTTGGAGTTGTCGATCACGACGCCGTAGTTCACCGTCTCGCCCGACAGGCTGGTCCCCCCGCCGCGGTTGACGACGGGCGCGCCAAAGCGCGCGCAGGCGCGATGTGTCGCCACGACGTCGTCGAGCGTGCGCGGGATGACCACGCCGAGGGGGACCTGGCGGTAGTTCGACGCGTCGTTCGCGTACATGGCGAGCGAGGCGGCGTCGAAGCGCACCTCCCCCGACACGCTCGCCGCAAGGGCGCCCCGCAGGCCCGCGACGTCGATCTCGGCGGTGCCGACCATCCCGACCGCCAAGGCGGGCTCGGGTTTGACGGGAATCTTGCGGACCCGAAGGCGCGCCGGGCTCGCGCTCACTCGTGCTCTCCGGGAAGGAGGTCCTTCGCGTGCTCGGCGAACTCGGACCACTTGCCCTTGAACCCCTTGACGGCGATCCCGCGGGCGTCCTCGTCCCCCTTGCTGAGCCCCGTCAGGGTCTTCTTCAGCATCGAGGGGCGCACGTGCGGCGGCAGCGGGGGGATCTCCGGGTCGGTGAGGAACTCGAGCAGGACCGGTCCTTCGGCCTTCAACGCGCGGTCCCAGGCCGGCCCGACGTCCTCGGGCTTTTCGACGCAGATGCCCTCGAAGCCGAGCAGCTCGGCGAACTTGGCCGCCGGGACGTAAGGCAGGCTCTGGGTCGCCGGGTTCTTCGGGTCCGCGCTCAGCACCCGTTGCTCGTAGGAGACCTGGTTGAGGTCCTTGTTGACAAGCACCGTGAAGATGAGCGTCGGGTTCTTCTCGGTGAGCTCGTGCAGGTAGCGCTTGACCGTGAGCAGCTCGTTCATGCCGAGCATCTCGAAGGCGCCGTCGCCGGTGAACGCGATCACCGGGCGATCGGGGTAGGCGAACTTGGCGCCGATCGCGTAGGGGACCCCGGGCACCATGGTGGCGAGCGTCCCCGACAGCGAGCCCATCATGTCTTCGCGGATCTCGATGAAGCGGGCGTACCAGTTGGTCGCCGAGCCCGAGTCCGAGGTGAAGATGCACCGCTCGGGGACGCGCTTGTTCAGCTCGAAGAAGACGTATTGCGGGTTGATCGGATCGCCCTTTTGGTGCGCCCGGTCCTCGAGGACCCGTCGCCAGGTAGCGATCTCTCCCTCGAGGAGCTCGCGCCAGGAGCGATCCTCCTTGCGCACGAGCATCGGGATCAGCGCCTGCAAGGTGTCGTGCGCGTCGCCGACGAGCGAGACGTCGTTCGGATAGCGGACGCCGATGAGCGAACCGTCGATGTCGATCTCGACACAGCGCGCCTGGCCGGGCTTTGGCAGCCACTCGGCGTAGGGGAACGAGGTGCCGATCATGAACAGCGTGTCGCAACCCATCATCATCTTGTTGGACGGCTCGGTGCCGAGCAGGCCGATCCCGCCCGTGACGAAGGGCAAGGTGTCCGGGATGACGTCCTTGCCGAGCAGGGCCTTGGCTACGCCCGCTCCCAGCAGCTCGGCGGCCTCGATGACCTCGTTCGCGGCGCGCTTTGCCCCCTGGCCGATCAACATGGCGACCTTCTCGCCGCTGTTGAGCACCTCGGCGGCCCGCCGCAGCAGCGCGTCGTGGGGGATCATCTTCGGCTGGTTCCAGCCGACGCTCGTGTAGACGCTGCCGTGCATGCGCGGCGGGTCGGAGTACTCCTCCTCCTGGACGTCCTCGGGGACGATGACGATGGCCGGACGCCGCTCGGTCAGCGCGGACTTGATCGCGCGGTCGAGCACGTGGCGCGCTGAGTACTGATCCATGACCGTGCTCACGAAGCCGCCGACGTCCTTGAAGAGCACCTGGAGGTCGATCTCTTGCTGATAGTGCGCGCCGACGCTGTGCCGCTTCTGTTGGCCGACGATGGCGATGACGGGCTGGTGATCGAGCTTCGCGTCATACAGGCCGTTGATGAGGTGCACGGCCCCGGGACCCGAGGTGGCGATGCACGCCCCGAGCTCGCCGGTGAACTTCGCATGCGCGCACGCCATGAAGGCCGCCATCTCCTCGTGGCGGGCTTGGGTGAAGGTCGGGTCGTCGTTGACCCGCTCGAAGGCCCCGAGGAAGCCGTTGATCCCGTCGCCCGGATACCCGTAGATCCGGTGGACGCCCCATTCGCGGAGACGCTCCAGCATGTAATCAGCGACGGGTGGCATGTTTGCTTCCTCCTTGTCGTGCGCGTGGTCGGGCCGTTGCGGGAGTGCGGCCCCACCCCTGGCCGGGGGAGGGGTACCGGCACGCTCACGGCGGTGGTCGGAGGCGCTTGCCGACCACCGATATGGGTCGCGGTGCGATCGTCTCGGCGCGCGCACCTTGCGTACATCTACCCAATGGCGCCGCTGGTCCATGCCCGCGTTGCCCGGTCATGCACCGCGGCGATGGCCAGGCGCAGCGCGCGGGATGGGCGCGACGCGTCTGGCGGCCGATCTGGGCTGGCGACACGGCAGATCGGCACAGCTGGCGATGGTGGCCGCCGCGGGTCATGAGCGCGACGGCTCGCGGATTTATGCTCGTCGACGTCCTGATGGGGTCCTTGAGATGGGCGGTGCTGCTGTGAGCTTGTTGCCAAACGACCGGTTGCTGTTCGGCGCTGCCTACTACCACGAGTACCACCGGCGGCCACGCCTCGCCGATGACCTCGAGCTGATGGCCAATGCCGGGTTCTCGCTGATCCGGGTCGGGGAGTCGGTGTGGTCGACCTGGGAGCCACAAGACGGCCGCTTCGAGCTGGATTGGCTGGGGCCAGTGCTCGATGGGGCAGCCGAGCGGAGGATCGCGGTGATCCTCGGGACGCCCACCTACGCCGTGCCGCCGTGGCTCGCGCGGCGCCACCCGGAGATCGCGGCGGAGCCGACGAGCGGCGTGGCGCTGCCCTTCGGCGGCCGCCAGGAGGTCGACTTCTCGCACCCGGCGTTTCGCTGGCACGCCGAGCGGGTCGTCCGCGCCGTGCTCGGGGCCTGGGCGGACCACCCGGCGGTGATCGGGGTCCAGGTCGACAACGAGCCCGGGCTCCACCTGCCACGCAACCTGAGCACCTTCCAGCGCTTCGTCGATCGCCTGCGCGACCGCTACGGCGACGTGCAGCGCCTGAACGAGGCCTGGGGCCTCACCTACTGGTCCCACCGGCTGTCGGACTGGTCGGACCTGTGGCGACCCGACGGGAACACCTTCCCCCAGTACGACCTGGCCTGGCGTCGCTACCAGGCGGACCTGACCACCGAGTTCATCGCCTGGCAGGCGGCGGTGGCGCGCGAGTACCTGCGCGACGACCAGTTCGTCACTACCTGCATCGCCTACTCGCGCCCCGCGGCCGCAGATGCCGCCCTCGCCGGCGCCATCGACGTGACCGCCGCGAACATCTACTACGCGATGGGGGATGGACTGGCAAAGAGCGAGACGCGTGCGCCGACGGACTGGGCATCGGCGGGGGCCGACTCTCTCTTTTTCGCCGCCGATCGTGCCTGGTCGTCCGGCCAGCGGCCGTTCCTTGTGACCGAGACCGACGCCACCTCGATCGGCGGCCCGCACATGAACTGGCCGCCCTACGACGGCCAGCTGCGCCAGGCGGCCTGGGCGCTGATCTCGCGGGGCGCGCGCTCGATCGAGTACTGGCACTGGCACACCATCCCCTACGGCGCGGAGACCTACTGGGGCGGCGTGCTGCCGCACTCGTTGCGGCCGGGGCGCATCTACGACGAGGTGCGCCGCCTCGGCGAGGAGCTCGCTGGTGCTGGCGAGCTCGTTGCCGGCCTCGAGCCAGAGGCCGAGGTCGCGCTCGTCTGGTCGCACCCGTCCAAGTGGGCGCTCGAGTTCGCGCCACCGCTCGCCAACGCCGCTGGAGGCCCCGACCCCCGGTCCTATGAGCGGATCGTGCGGGCGTACTACAACGCCTTCTTCCGCGCCGGCGCCGGCATCCGGATCGTCCACGACCACCAGCTCGTCGGCCTCGATCCCGCCGAGATCGCGATGCGCCAGCCCGTGCTCGTCGCGGCCGGGCTCTACGCCGTGGACGACGCGACGCTGGCGTGGCTGGACGCCTATGCCGCCGCTGGGGGGCACCTCGTCCTCGGCATCCGCAGCGCCTATGCCGACGAGGAGGCCCGTGCCCGCACGGACCCGCCGCCGGGACCCCTCGCTGACGCGGCCGGGGTCACCTACGACGAGTACGCGAACCTCGCGAGGGACATCCCGGTCGTCGCATCGCCGCACAGTCCGTTCGTCGTCCCGGCGGGCGCGGCCGCCACGGCGTGGATCGACGGCCTGTTGGCGGGCGACGTCCAGGTCCTCGTCGCCTACGACCACCCGCACTTTGGCCGGTGGCCCGCGATCGCCACCCGGGCGCATGGATCCGGGCGAATCACCACCGTCGGCACGCTCCCCAACCTCGCGCTCGGCGCTGCCCTCGCGAGCTGGACGCTCGGAACCTCGCTGGAATCGTGGGGAGAACTGCCCGATGCCGTCAGCGTCGCGCGCGCTCGCACCGCCTCGGGTCATCGGCTCCACATCGTGCACAACTGGTCGTGGGAGCGGGCGAGCGTCCGTCTGCAGCTCGCCCTCGCGGACGGCTTGAGCGGCGCGAGGCTGTCGGCTGGGTCGGAGCTCGAGCTCGGGCCGTGGGACGTGCGCGTCCTCGTGGAGCGTCTCGGGGGCTGAGCCGGCGGCGGGGAGCGTCCGGCGCAGAGGTGCGAGGATCAGCTTGCCCCGCGCGCCAGCGGTGCCACGCGGTGCTCAGCGAAAGTAGTCCCGAGCCGAACTCAAGGTCGAGCGCGACTTGCCGATACGCGCGTTGTGCTGCGTCGACGTACTCAAGTGAACGACCGTTGGACGGCACACCCCCGGGCCGCCCAGTGCGTCGCCGCGAGCATTCTCGTTCTGCCGATCGCGTCGTCGTCTGCGATCACCGTGGTGCTCGCCCGGACGCTCCCTCGGGCGCCAGGGCTCGGCGGCTTGCTGGGCTGGTTCGCCGTGGTGCTGTCGGGAGCGGCGGCGACCTTGTTTGGCACCGAGCGCCTGTTCCGCCGATTGCTGCCCCTCGCCGCGCTCTTGAAGCTGACGATGCTGTTCCCCGATCGGGCCCCCTCGCGCGTCGCCGTGGCGATGCGGGCTGGCTCGACGCGCGACCTCGAGCGTCGTTTCCGCCAGGGCGTGTCGCGAGAGCCGGCGCGGGCGGCCGCCGAGATCCTCAGCCTCGCGGCGGCGATCAGCAACCACGACCGGGCCACCCGGGGGCATTCCGAGCGCGTGCGGATCTTCACGGAGATGATCGCTCAGGAGATGCACCTCAGCGACGACGCCCGTGATCGCTTGCGGTGGGCCGCGCTGCTGCATGACGTGGGCAAGCTCGCCGTTCACTCCGGGATCCTCACGAAATCGGGAACGCTGACCGAAGAGGAGTGGGCTGCGATCCACCGGCACCCGCTCGAAGGCGCTCGCCTCATCGCACCGCTGGCCCCGTGGCTCGGCGAGTGGGCGCTGGTAGTCGAGCAGCATCACGAGCGCTATGACGGCGATGGTTATCCCTTCGGGCTTGCGGCGCAGGAGATCTCCCTCGGTGCGCGGATCGTCTGCGTCGCAGACGCCTTCGAGGTCATGACCGCGGTTCGCACCTACAAGGACGCGATGTCCCCCCAGGCTGCCCGCGTCGAGCTCGCTCGTTGCGCAGGGAGCCACTTCGACCCGGCGATTGTCCGCGCGTTCCTCGGCATCTCCTTGAAGCGCCTGAATTGGCAGATCGGGCTCGGAACGTGGCTCGCGGAGGCACCGCTTGCCCAATGGGCGGCGAACCTGGGCAGAGTCGCCTTCACGAGCGCGCACGTCGCCTTTGCCACCGCAGCGGTGTTGACGAGCGCGGTGATGGCGGCTCCCGCAGCTGCCGCTGCTGGCGCACGCCCCGGTCCTCGGGGCGCATCGAGCGCCCAGGCTCGCGAGGAGCTTCGCCAGGCGCGCGCGATATTCGCTGCCTCGTTACGCGACGTCCTCGGTCACCGAGCGGCGATTCGGGCGCGCGCCGAAGTCGTGGTCCTGGGCCCAGCCCCTGCCGCTGACCGGGCGATGCCGCGCCTGCACCGTGGTCCCGATCTCCTCGTTGTTGCACCAGCACTCGCAGCTGGAGTCGAGTCCAGCACAACCGTGAGCGGCACTGGTCCCAGCACGGCGTCGGCGGGCTCGATGGGCACGTATGTGGCCGTCTCTGGCTCGGCGGTCACGGCTCGCGGCGCGAGTGGCGCGCCGCTCGGCGGTCGGGCGGCCGGCGATGGGGCGGCTGGGGGAGCGACGCCGCATGGCGTCTCGGGCGAGCCGATCGCGAGCGAGAACCGGACCGCCGCAGCGCGGGAGCGAGCACGCGGGGCTGGGGCGGCTCACCGTGCGCGCCACGGCGACCGGGGGAGCAGCGACCGGGGCGGCGAGGTTCCTCGATCCCGTCCGGGCCGCGATACTCCACTCGCCTTCGGGCCAGCAGGGGGAGCGGGCTCGGGGCAGTCCGCCCACGGACACCGTCCGCCTCCGCCGCAAGCATCGCTGCGGGCAACGTCCAACTCGGGATCTCGCCGCGAGGCGCCGTCGCGAGGCAACCCAAGCTCGGCGTCTGGGCCTCAGGGCGACGGCGACGCAGCCGGGTCGGGGCGCGGCCGGGCGGGCGATGCGCCGATCCCGACCTCGGCCACTCCGACCACCGGCGCGACCGGGCACGGATCGGCGAACCGAGCCGACGGAGCCCACCCGGCCAGCCCGGGCGGTACCCCTCCCGCGACCGCATCACCGAATGCTGCACCGAGTGGTCCGAGCACCGCGACGAGCAATGGTGCGTCGACAGCACCCCCCGCTGCGGTGGGGGCCACCGGGAGTGCGGCCGGCGCCGATCCGGCCACCTCGAGCGGAACGCTGTCCGACAGCCCGAGCGGTACCCCTCCCGCGACCGCATCACCGAATGCTGCACCGAGTGGTCCGAGCACCGCGACGAGCAATGGTGCGTCGACAGCACCCCCCGCTTCTCCGGGCGGCGGTGGTTGAGGTGGAGGGCACCACGGCAAGTCGAACAACGCGTCGGATCGCGCCGGGATAGCGAGATCGGCTGCCCACCGGCCCCCGAGCGGACCGCAGTCGCTCAAGGACGCGCGATTGGCTCCGGCGAGCGCTCCGACACGGGCGGATCGTTCAGTCGAGAGCGATGCGGTAGATGGCGCGCCTGCCGTCGCGATCAGAGGTGAAGTAAACCGCGGTCGGCTGGTGGGCGAAGATCGGGTGGGGGTGCTCGTCCTGCGTCTTCCACGACGATCCGTGCGTGACGAGCGGGCGCCAGGCCAATTCGCCCCGTGTCCAGTCCACAATGGCCTCGCAGATCCATCGACCGCAGCGATCTGGTGACGCGTTGCCGTCGCGGTAGTAGCCGTCGGTGACGAGCTGGCCGGGCCGCCCCACCGTGAAGTGCCCGTACTGGGTCCATTCCTCGGGCAGCGCGATCTCGATGGTGCCGGTGCCGTCCGCAAGCACCCGGCCGACATAGGCGGGCCCATCGCGGTAGGTCCCGTGATAGATGACGGCCGAACCGTCCCGCTCCCACATCTCGTGGCACGTCCAGTCTTCCCGAGCGCGCGGCCTGGGCGAGGCGTCGGGGTCCTCGCCGCGCAGCGGGATGTGGCGCGCTCCGTCCCAGATCCACATCCGGCGGATGCCGCATTCGGCGGGCCATTCGTGGTTGTACAGGATCAGCGAGCTGTCGATTGGGGAGAACTGGACATGAGTGACCCAGGCGCGAGGCACGGTCACGCAGTCGAGCTCCTCGCCGGTGCCGGTATCGAAGACGTGTAGGTACGAAGCGAGACCTTCGTCCTGGATTCGCCGGTCGACATCGTAGTCCGGGCGCAGTGCTGGGAGCGGACGATCGTTGTCAAGTGCCCGGGCGTCCGTGGTCGGCACGCAGATGCGCCGTCCATCGTGGGAGACGTGGGAGAACGCGGTCATCTGGCCTTCTGGAAGCCGGGCGAGCAAGTGCTGCTCTCCTGACAGCGACACGGCGCGGAGCTCGGTTCCCTGGAGGTAGTAAGCGATCCGACGGATGGGGTCCAGGCTGACGCTCGCCTTGCCGAAGCCGGCATAGGGTCGGCCGTCGAAGTAGACGTAGGACTTGAGGTAACCGTCGGAGTTCGCGGTCAATTGGCGGTCAGCACCGCTCGGAAGGTGCCGACAGAACAGATTGGGATGGCCCGTGCGATCCGAGATATAGACCACCTCTTCATCACCTTCGGTCAGGCTCGACGACGTGAAATAGAGCAGCTGGTCATTGCTGGATGATCCGATGATGCGCTCCGGATTCACGAGGCTTTCCTTCCGTCATTGCACGACCACGCAGGCAACGCGATGAATGTAGCGGTCGCCGTTTCGTGACCGGTGACCATCCCCCCGCTGGCCGGACACCTCGACTAGGAGGTATCCATGCCAGCAGTGACCGAAGAACATCCCGGGTCAGAGCGACGGCGCACCCGCTATCCGAAGGCGTTCAGGAAGGACGCCGCGG
>JAJZBI010000048.1 GCA_021798985.1 Actinomycetes bacterium | reverse complement strand
GCGTCCACGTCGGCTTGGCGCACCCATTCGCGCACCGCCGTCTCGGTCAGGTCGAAGTCTCTTGCTACCTGGCCGATCGAGCGATCACCGCGCTGGCACAGCTCGACGATCTCGGCCTTGAACTCCGCCGTGAACGAGCGCCGTGGTCGCGGCGTCTTTCGTTCCTCCATGGTCTCCATGATGGACAACCTCCCGGGGGCGTGCCCCCTGATCGAAGGTGTCCGTCAGACCGCGCCAACCCCACCCCCACCCGGTTGCGCCACGCGCGTCCTGGCTCGTCGGAGCGGGAATGCGACGTCGCGAGAGCCCGAGGCCGCCCTAACGGGTGAGGCGGCTGGTGCGGGTCGCCGCGGAACGACCACGCCGCATGCTCGTCGTCGCACGACGGACGACGCCACGCTCGCTTGGCTCATAGCAGCACCCACCCGTGTGGTAACGCTCAGGTAGGAGCCATCAGCCCTTCGGCACGTGCGGCGAGCTCCATCGCCACTGGTCACCCTAGCGGCCAAGTCACCCCGAGGCGAGGAACGCGTGACCCCCGCTCGTCAGGCTTGCAGCTGGCGCCGGGCGGCGACAAAGAGCGGCAGGGCGCCGAGCTCGGCCACGATAGAGAAGACAACGACGGCCGACACGGAGATACCGAACAGCAGTCCGATCAGCGTGCTCCCGAGGAACCAGGCGACGCCGTAGCCCGCAGTAAACACACCGAAGGCAGAGGCGCGCCGGTCCTGCTCGACCATGATCCCGACGGCCGCAGGGATGATCGATTCCTGCACGCCCGACCCGACCCCCCAAAGGACGAGGCCGGCGAGGCTCGCCCAGGAACCGCTGAGGAAGACCAGCGGCGCGTAACCGGCGGCGAGGACGGTCAGGGGCACGAGCAGGCGCATCCCGTAACGATCGAAGAGCCTGCCGAAGACGAGTGAACCGGCGCCCCCGACGGCCATCGAGACGGCGTAGTAGACGGGGATCAAGCCGGTACTGACGAGTCGCGCGCGTTCGAGATGGTAGGCGATCAGCGGAAAGTCCGCGAAGCCGGCGCCGACGAGCGCGGCGGCCGCGAGATACGTCCAGAAGGCCTTCGGCGTCCCCGTCGCTGCCCCAAGCCGAGCACGCGCGGGCTCGAGCCCCTCTGGCCGCGGATAGGTGAGGCGAGCGACGGCGAGGATCGACAGTTCGAGCACCGCCGGCACGGCGAGCACGGCGAAGGCGACCTGATAGTCGTGGTGCGCGAGGACCATGACGAGCGCGACGAGCAAGGGACCGAAGGTGGCGCCCCCCTGGTCGAAGGCCTCATGCAACCCGAAAGCCCAGCCATAGCCGATCTCGGCGGCCGCATGCGAGAGCATCGCGTCGCGCGGCGGGTTGCGGATCGCCTTGCCGACCCGCTCCAGCACGACGAGGACAGCGGCGACCTGCCAGCTGCGGGCGAGCGCGAGGAGCGGCACCACAGACATCTGGAGCACGTACCCGCCGATGGTGATCGGCCAGTACCGACCGGTGCGATCGGCACCGGGGCCAGAGAGGAGGCGCAACCCGTAGCCGACCAGCTCGCCGAAGCCGCTGACGACGCTGATCGCCAGCGCACCGGCTCCGAGAAGACCGAGGTACTGGCCGACGATGCCCCGAGCCCCCTCGTAGGTGAAGTCGGCGAAGAAGCTCATCACGCCGACGAGCACGACGAACGCCAACGCGCGGTGCGCCCTTGGGCGCCCAGCTGCGTGGCGACGCATCCTCAGTGCAGGAGCCCGAGGGCGATCCCGCCCCCCGCGGCCACGAGTCCCATGAAAAGGCTCCCGAAGGCATTGAGCGCCGCCTCCATGTACTCACCCTCTTCCAGCAGCCGGATCGTCTCGTAGCTCCACGTCGAGAACGTCGTGTAGGCACCGCAGAAACCCGTGCCGAGGAACGCCAACAGCGGACCGGGCAGGTGGTGAGCGATCCCGAGCCCCGTGAGCAGCCCGAGGCAGAATGCCCCCGACATGTTGATCACGAAGGTACCGGCCGGGAAGTCGGTCTCCACTTGGTCCGCGACGAGCCGGTCCACAAGGAAGCGGGTCGGGGCACCCACGAATCCCCCGGCCGCGACCGAAAGGACGATCCAAAACGTCATTGAGCAGCGCTACGCCCGGAAAGCATCGACGTCGTCGAGGACGACGACCGCGTCGCCGAGCAACTCCTGGCACTCGAGGATGAACCTCGCCAGCGATTCCCGATCATCGACGATGACGAGCGAGAGCGGGGCATCGTCATAGAAGAGGTGCTGGTGGTGCCGGACGCCTGACCGACCCTCGCCCTCGACACCCGCAAGCAGGGTCGCCCCTGCGAGGTGTGCCTTCCTCGCTCGAGACAGCAGCTCGGTGGCAAGCGAGTGGTGATGGGAGTGGTCGCGGGTCTGCAGCATCACCGTCAGCCGCTGGTAGCCCCCGGAGTGCAGGTCGGTCATGATCCGAGGTGCTCATCGAGGTGCCGGTCGAGCACCATGAGGAAGCGGCCGAGCCAGATGCCGACCAAGGCGGCCCCGCCACCGGCCAGGAGGCTGCCCACGGCGTACTCGGCGCCCATCGCCAGATCGTGGCCACGAAAGAGCAGGTCCGCATCGACCATGTAGGTCGAGAAGGTCGTATAGGCGCCGAGGAAGCCGGTAGCAACCAGGGGTCGCGCGACGCGGGCACGCGGAAAGCGCTCGGTCAGCAGCACGAGGACGAAGCCGATTACGAGACTGCCGGTGATATTGATCCAGAACGTACTCCAGGGGAACCGGCCTGCCGGTGTCGGCAGCAGCCGGCTCACCGCGTACCGAGAGAGCGCGCCGAGGATGCCGGCCGCGCCGACGACGAGCAGAATCGCCCGTTGCGCCGCTGCCCGGCGCCGATCCCGGATGGCCCGATGCGCGCCGTCCGCGAGGTCAGGGTCGACTGGCAACGCGGGACTGACCCGGCCTCCGATAGCTCTGGCTCTGCCTCCCACCGCGCTGCACCTCCAGCGTCACTCAAGCAGGGTCACTGCCCGACCTCTGTAGGAGCCATCAGCCAACTGGCAGTTCCGGGCGAGCCCCATCGCCGTCGCGAGGTTACCCGAGGCGCGCCAGCGCGCTCCACCCGCTCATGACATGGCCAGTTGACGGTCGCACCCGGCGGGGGATAGAAGACGACATGGCCGGTGAAACGAGCGCCACCATGGGCATCGAGGGCAGAGCGGCGACACGGCTCGTCGTCTTCTTGACCGAGGACGACCGCACGGGCCACCGCGCGACGGCCGAGGTCCTGCTCGAACGAGCGCGCGCGTCAGGACTCGCGGGGGCGACGCTCTGGCGCGGCATCGAGGGCTTCGGGGCGACCGGCCACCTGCGCGCCGAACGGCTCCCCGATCTCGCCCGCGGCCTTCCCCTCGTCCTCGAGGTGATCGATGAGCAAGTCTCGATCGCGGCTTTCCTCCCGACGCTGCGCGAGAGCGCCGCGGGAGCGCTCGTCACGATGGAGCCCGTCGAGATCGCCGGCCCGGCGCCAGCGGCTCGATGATTGCCGCGAGCTTGCCGCCCCGAGCCTGCCGCCGCCGCTAAGATCAAGCGCTGCCGGTCGACCGCCGGTGCCGGATGACGCCCCGGCGGGCTCGCGCGCCCGAACCGCCCGCCTAGCGGGCTGATGGCCTCTACGCAAGGAACCCCTGCGTGGACGCTCGGAGGTCTCGGTTGCATCAGGCGCAGCTCGCACCGGCGGCGATCCAGGTCCTGCAGGACCTCACGATCGTCTTCGGCGCGCCGCTGATCAGCGGCGTCGTGGCCCACATCGAAGGACGCCTCCAAGGGCGGCGAGGCCCTCGCATCCTCCAGCCGTACTACGACCTCTCCAAGCTCTTCCGAAAAGAGACCCTCGTCCCGGAGGGATCGAGCTGGGTGTTCCTCGTGGGACCCATCGTCGCGTTCGCCTGCTATCTCATCGTACCCCTGCTCATCCCGGTGCTCACCACCTACGGGCTGCCGCTCGGCTATATGGGCGACATTCTCGGCGGTGGCTTCGTGCTCGCGCTCGCCGGCTTCGCCGTGGCGGTCGCCGCGGCCGAATCGGGGGCGCCCTACGCACAGCTCGGGGCGAGCCGCGCGATGACCTTCGGTGCGCTCATCGAGCCCACCATCCTCTTCGTCGTCTTCGCCGTCGGGATCATCACGGCAACCGACCTTCCCTACGCCCTCGCCGCGACCGTCCGGTCGTCGGCCGGCCAGATCGTGCGCCCGGCACACGTGCTGGCGGCGGTCGCCTTCTTCCTCGTCGTCCTCGCCGACACCGGTCGCATCCCAGTCGAGACCCACTCGGGGACCATCGAGCTCGGCATGATCGACGAGGCCCGCACCCTCGAGCACTCCGGTGCGCCGTTCGCGCTCTTGAAGTGGGGCTCGGCGATGAAGCAGCTGATCCTCTACACGATCCTCATCGACGTCTTCGTCGCCCCCTGGGGCCTCGCGGGAAGCGCCGGGGTGGGCTCGGTGCTGCTCGCGATCCCAGCACTGCTCGGCAAGGCGGTCATCCTCGGCTGTGTCTTCGCGGTGATCGACAACTCCTTCTCGAAGCTGCGCCTGTTCAAGATCACTGAGTTCCTCGCCGCGGCGTTCCTCCTCGCCGCGCTCGCCGTCCTCGTGTACTACGTCGGAGGCGGCTGATGGTCCACCCGGCTCCGTCAACCTTCACCGGTGCGGCCGATGTGATCTCGGTGCTCGTCCTCTTGAGCGAGTTCGCCATGCTGCGCGCCCCGCTGCTGCGCTCGCAGATCCGGCTGTACGCGTTCCAGTCGCTCGTCGTCACCGCGCTCGCCATCGTGGTTGCCGCGTCGCAGCACATCGGCGAGCTCTACGTGCTCGCGGCGCTGTCCTTCCTCTTGAAGGTGGTCATCGTCCCCGCCATCGTGCTGCGCTTCCTCTCGCGCGCCGAGGTCGACCTTGCAGGAAGCTCCGCCTTCGGGGTCGCCACCATGACGCTCATCGCCATCGCCGTCTCGGTGTTCGGCTTCTTCTCGATCGGCGCCCTTCACCTCCGCTCGACGGCGCTCCCCTCGACAGCCCTCGCCGTCTCCGTGGCCGTCGTCCTCGTCGCTTTCGTGCTCATCGTGCTGCGATCCGACGTCGTGTCCCAGGCGGTCGGCTTCTTCTCCCTCGAGAACGGGGTGTCCGTCGCGAGCCTCGTCGTGGCCTCGGGGCTCCCCCTAATCGTCGACGTGGCCTTCCTCTTCGACCTGCTCGTCGCTGTCGTCGTGTTCGGAGTTCTCATGCGCGTCCACCACGGAAGGACAAAGACCCTGTCCACCGAACCGCTCGACCAGCTGAAGGGGTAGCGGGTGAACGCCATCCTCGTCGCCCTCGCGATCGTGCCGCTCGCAGCCACGATTTTGACCTGGTGGACTCCACGGCGGGCATCGCAGGTCATCACGATCCTCTCCGGCATCATGGTGTTCGGCCTCAGCCTTAGCCTCGTGCCGACGACGGGCGCAGGCCGCTTCCTCGCCGCCGGGCCCGTGCTGCGCGCTGATTCCCTCTCGGTCGTCTTCCTCATCCCGACCACGTTCCTTTATGGGGCGACCGCGATCTTCACCGCGGGCTACCTCCATCCCCCCGAGGGGGAGGCCGGGCGCCGCTACACGAGACGCTTCTTCGCGGGGATCAACGCGTTCTGCTGGGCGATGGTGGTGGCGCCGCTCGCGAACGGTCTCGCGCTCTTGTGGGTGGCGATCGAGGTGACGACAGTCATCTCGGCACTCCTCGTCGCCATCGACGACACCGACGGGGCGACCGAGGCAGCCTGGAAGTATGTCCTCGTCGCCTCCCTCGGCCTCGGCATCGCGCTGCTCGGCACGATCGTCCTTTACTACGCCGGCACAAGGGTCTTTGGTGCCTCCTACGACCTGTCCTACGGCAAGCTCGTCGCGGGGGCTCCCCGCTTCCCGAAGGACGTCGTGCGCTTAGCCGACATCCTTGCCGTTCTCGGCTACGGCACGAAGATGGGGCTCGTCCCCGTCCACACGTGGCTCCCCGACGCGCACTCCGAGGCGCCGACGCCGATCTCGGCGCTGCTCTCAGGGGCGCTCTTGGCGACGAGCTTCTACGGGATCCTGCGATTCTTCCAGATCAGCGTGCGCGCGATCGGCCCGAGCTTCCCGCGCAACGTCCTCCTCACCTTTGGCCTCGCCTCGCTCCTGCTCGCCGCCCTCTACTTGTTGAGCCAGCGGGACCTGAAGCGTCTGCTCGCCTACTCAAGCGTGGAGCACATGGGGATCCTCGCGATCGGCATGAGCTTCGCCGCACCGCTCGCCATCGTGGGGGTGCTCCTGCACGTGATCGCGCACGGCTTCGCCAAGGGAACCGCCTTCTTCGGGGCCGGGGCCGTCGTGCGGAAGTTTGGGACGAAGGACCTGCGGCGGATCCGCGACGGGACCCAGGTGCTGCCCTGGAGCGGACCGATGCTCGTGCTGGCCGTGCTCGCCCTCTCCGCTATGCCGCCCTTCGGCCTGTTCCGCAGCGAGTTCCTCATCGTCGCGGGCGGGCTGTCCGACCCGCCCGACGCCGTCGCCGCCGTACTCGTCGTCCTCGTCACCCTCGCCTTCTTCGGCCTGTCCTGGTTCACCACGGGGACGATGGTGGTCGCGCCACGCTCGTCCCACGCGCTCGCCGTCGAGCGCGGCGAGCCCAGCCGCTTCATCGTTGTCGCCATGGTGCTCGGACTCACGGGCCTCGTCGTACTCGGCATCCATGTTCCCGGGCAGCTCAGCGGGCTGCTGCACCGCGCGGCAAGCGAGCTCGAGGTAGCCCGATGAGCAACGAGCATCGTGGCATGTTGGTCGCCCCCGAGGTGCTCGGCCAGACGATCGCCGGGGCGCTCGACGACAAGGGCCGACTCGCTGCGCTCTTCGCTGACCCTGTCGCGACGCAGACCCGTCTGGTGGCAGTGGTGGCCGGCCCCAACGCGTTGACGGTGCTCGAGGCGAACCTCGGCGACGGCGAGCGCGCCTACCCCTCGGTCACCGCCGTGGTCCCCGGCGCGGACTGGTACGAGCGGGAGATCCACGACCTCTACGGGCTTCTCCCAGACGGCCACCCCGACCTTGATCCCCTCGTCCTGCCGCGGGATCCGGGCGTGCTCCCACCGCGACCGGGCGCCCTCGAACCCTCCCCGCCGATCGCACCAAGCGCAACGCCACTCCGACCGCTCGTACACGGCGAAGGGCTCTTCACCCTCCCCTACGGGCCGGTCCGCTCGGGGATCGTGGAGGCCATCGAGTACGTCCTCGAGACCCCGGGCGAGGACTTCCCTCGCATCCAGACTCGGCCGCACTACAAGCATCGCGGGGTCGAGGCCGCGTTCGTCGGACGGAGTGTCGCGGACGGGGTGCTGCTCGCGGAGCGTGTCGAGGGGGTCGCGTCCGTCGCCCATGCCATCGCCTACTGCGAAGCCGTAGAGCGGCTCGCCAGCGTCGAGGTACCTCCGAGGGCACAGCTTGTGCGTGTCGTGCACGCCGAGCTCGAGCGGATCGCAAATCACCTCGACTCCACCATCCACCACGCCGAGGCGGCGGGCCAAGCCGTCGCCCACGCCCGCCTCACCGTGCACAAGGAGCGCCTGATGCGTCTCCGAGCAGCACTGTGCGGGAGCCGCTTCGGACGCGGCGTCGTGGTGCCCGGGGGGGTGCGCGCTCGACTCGGCCGCGACTCAGGTGCCTTGCTCGAGGCGCTCGATCCGCTTGTCCAAGCGATCGAGGACGACCTCCGATTGCTGATGGCAACCCCATCCTTTCTCGACCGGCTGAGGGGGACGGGGATCCTCCCGGGAACCGTGATGGTCGCGCGCGGGGGGCTGGGCCCCCTCGCTCGAGGATCGGGCGTCCCCGAGGACGTTCGGGCTGCTCGCCCCTACGGCGCATACGGGCGGCTCGGGTTCCCGCCGGCCGTCTTCGACGACGGCGACGCCTTGGCGCGCCAACGGGTCCGCAACGAGGAGATGGCAAGCTCCTTTCACCTCATCCGCCAGGCGCTCGACGAGCTCGCCGAGCTGCGCGAGAACCTCACGGAAGCCTGGGAGGTCGCCGTGCCAGCGTGCGACGGGGAGGCCTTCGGGTGGGCCGAGGCGCCCCAGGGAGAGGTGCTCTACTTCGTACGGGCGCGCAATGGATGTCTGGCGCGGGTGAAGCCGCGCTCGGCCTCGTTCCACAACCTCGCGCTGTTCACCGCTGCCTTCCCGAAGGACATCACGACCGACTTCGCCTTCATCGAAGCGAGCTTTGGGCTGTCGACCGCGGGAGCGGCGGGCTGATGCCCTGGATCGCGAGGGGGCTTCGCGACGGCTTCGTCACCACCCGCTACCCGCGCCGACCCGACGACTACGGGGAGGGATTCCGGGCCAGCATCGCGCTGCGGCGCGAGGCGCTGGGCGACGCCGAGCGCCCCACCGACGCCAGCGAAGTTCCCGACCTCTGCCCGACAGGAGCGATCGGGGTCCGAGCCGGCCAGATCCGGCTCGACCGGGGACGCTGCATCCTGTGCGGGCGTTGTGTGGCGGTGCGTCCGGATCTGTTCCGCTTCGACGCCGCCATCGAGATCGCCGTCGACCATCGTGACTTACTCGTCGTCCCCGCCCCAGGCGAGGACTTGGACGACGCCGCCCTCGAGGCGCGTCGCCGCGAGCTCGCCACGCGCGTGCGGGCGCTCGGGCGCTCGGTCCACGTCCGCCACGTCGACTGCGGCTCGGACGGTTCCGAGGAGTGGGAGATCGCGGCGCTCTGGAACCCCTTCTACGATCTCCAACGCCTCGGCGTGTACCTCACCGCCAGCCCCCGCCACGCCGACCTCCTCCTCGTCACCGGCGCCGGCGCCGCGGGGATGCACGAGCCACTCGAGCACGCCTACGCGGCGATGGCTCAGCCAAGAGTCGTGGTCGCGGTGGGCACGGACGCCGCCAGCGGTGGGCTCTTCGCGATGACCTACGCGACGAGATCGGGCGTCACCCACGTGCCCATCGACGTCTACGTGCCGGGGTCGCCGCCGAGCCCCTTCTCCATCCTGCACGGCATCCTGCTTGCCCTCGGCCTCATGAGCCGCCCGGGACGGCCGACGTGATCGCCGCCCTGCTCCTCGCGGCCTTCAGCTGCCTCGGCGCGGGCGTCCTCGCCGACCTCGCGGCTGGCACGTCGCGTCGCCTTCTCCGCCCAGCGCCCTATGTCCTGGCGCTCGCCGGCTCGGCCGCCTTCCTTGCCGCCGGGATCGAGGCGCTGCGCGGGATCGGCCGCACCTATCGCCTGGGCTCGTTGCTTGGGATCGGCGTGACGTCGGTGCGCGTGGACCACCTCGCGGCCCTCTTCCTCACGCTGTTGGCGGCCCTTGGGGTCGCCGTCTCCGCCTGCACGGCCGCCTGGTCTGTCCGGACGCCGGCACTGCCCAGGCGCGGCGTAGGCGCAGCCTTCTGCGCGCTGCTGGCGGCCGTGGCGGAGATCCTTCTCGCCGGCGACGCGTTCAGTTTCCTCTTCTCCTGGGAGGTGCTGACGATCTCGTTCTACGTGCTCGCGGGCATCCGCCGGCGAGAAGGGCGCGAGGGCCCGGCGGCCTGGCTGACGCTCGGTATCGGCAAAGTCAGCGGCGCCTGCCTGCTGCTCGGGTTTCTCCTGCTCGCTGGCCGCAGCGGGAGCTTCCTCCTTGCCTCCTGGCACCACGTGCCAGGAGGCGGCCTTCATGACGCGGCGTACGGCCTCGTCGTAGCCGGCTTTGCCGGCAAACTCGGAATCGTACCCCTCCAGGGCTGGATGCCGCTCGGCTACCCGGCGGCGCCAGGGCCAACCAGAGCTGCGATGGCCGGGATCGCCGCCAACGTCGGCGTCTATGGGATGTGGCGCTTCCTCGCCATCCTCGGACGACCCCCGATCTGGCTCGTCATCGCCGTGCTGCTGCTCGGCGGGATCACGGCGGTTCTTGGGATCGCCTTCGCCGGCGTCCAGACTCGTCTCGCCCGCGTCGTCGCCTACTCGAGCGTGGAGAACGCGGGCATCATCGTCACCGGCTTCGGCGTGGCCCTCGCCGGCGCCGCCTCGGCCGCCCCGCTCCTCGAGGCCGCCGGCCTACTCGCCGCCACGCTCCACGCCGTCGCCCACGCGATCGCCAAGTCCGCACTCTTCACCGCCACGGCAAGCCTCGAAGATGCCCGCGGGACAGATGACCTCGAACGGCTTCGAGGAATGGGTCGGGTACTGCCCTTCTCGGGCGTGACCTTCGCAGCGGGCGCGCTCAGCCTCGCGGGGCTGCCGCCCACGATCGGCTTCGTCTCGGAATGGTTCGTGCTCGAGGCGCTGATGCAGGAGTTCCGCCTGCCCGGCCTCGCCCTGCGCCTCGCGATGGCGGGAGCTGGAGCGCTCATCGCGCTCACCTCCGGATTGGCGGTGCTCGCGTTCGTGCGCGTCCTCGGCCTCGTCCTTCTCGGTCGCCGTCCAGACGATGTCGGCCGTGGCGCTGAGGCGGGCTGGGTCGGCCGAGCCGGCCTGGGAGCCCTCGCCCTCAGCTGCATCGCCATAGCGGCGATCACTCCGCTCGAGATCCGGGTACTCGCACGCGGCCTCTCGCCGATCGTGAGCGCTTCCCTCGTGACGCACGCGCTCAGCTCGCCCTGGGTTCTCCAGCCCACCTACCCCGGATTCTCGATCCTCTCCCCGTCGTGGCTCCTTGTCGCCATGCCGGTGGCCGTCCTCGGGGTCACCGCTATGGCCGTCGCCCTCTCGAGAGGCCGCTACCTGAGGGTCCGCCGCGTGCCGGCATGGCACTCGGCCAGCCGGGGGGTGGAGGGGCCGGCAAGCTACTCCGCGTTCGGGTTCGCCAACCCGCTGCGCCACGTCCTCTCGAACGTGCTCGGCACCCGCCGGGAGGCGACGCCGCTCGAGTCGGTCGCCGACGTCGTGCGCGGGCGGGGCCAGATCCGGTACGTGACCCGCGTCATCGAGCCGGTCGAGACCTACCTTTATCGCCCCCTCGCGGCTGTCCTGCTCCGCCTCGCCGAGCGCGCGAAGCGCCTGCAGTCCGGCCGGCTCGAGGCGTACGTTTCCTACATGCTGGTTGCACTTCTCGTCGCGCTGGCCGTTGCGGCCGGCATGCACCGCTAGGAAGGAGCGCACGGTGGACGGTTCTAGGCTTCGACGCGTTCTCGTTGGCTTCGACGGCTCGATCCAGGCGCAGGCGGCCCTCGAGCTCGCCGTGGACCTCGCTCACGGCAGCGGCGCCCAGGTCACCGTGCTGTTCATCCTGCCCGACACTCAGCACCTCGAGAGCGAGGAGAGCCGCCTACAGGCCAGCCAGCGAGTTAGGAGCGAGCTCGAAACGCACCTTGCGCCGCTCCGACGTTATGCGGCGGCCGTCGGCGTCCCCCTGACGGAAGTCGCCCTACATGGCGGTGACCCCGCCGCGTCGATCGCGTCTTACGCGGCCGCGCACGGCTTCGACGTCGTCGTGATCGGCAGCCACGGACGGGAACGGGCGCTCCACGGGGGACTCGGCCGCGTGGTGGAGCGGCTTCTTCGGGAGCCACGCGTGCCCGTGCTCGTGGTGCCGGGGCGCAACCTCAGCTGACAGGAAGCGCGACGAGCGCTTCCTGTGAAGGGGCGATGTTCGAAGAGCGTGGCCGGCGAGCCTCGGGTACGCATGCAGACCTGCCGCTACACCCCGCATCCGATGATGATGACAGTCTCGCGCCCCAAAGGCGCGGGTACCAGGGTTGACGGCTTGGCGGGGCGAGGACGTCTCCCAAGCGGGCATACCGAACAGGCGCAGCGCAAGCGTTCTTGAGCGACAGCCGGAATGAGAACAGGGCCCTCAGGCTCGTGGTCGGCCGAGCGCTACGGACATGTCCGCCCGCACTCCAACGGACCGGTCCCTGCCGACGGTGACCCAACCTGGTCGAGGCAGCTTTGGCGGACTTGAGCGCCGTCAATCAGGGTTTTGGCGGAGCGATCAGCTGGATCGCCGATCGTGTCCCCAGCGTGTTGGACGCTTCAAGGGCCCCACAAGCCAACCGACCTTGGAGGTGCCCCATGTACCAGCCCGATGCCATCCCCGAGCTTCTCCCCGTAGCCCTCGCCGCCGTTCGCTGCCCGTGCGGCTGGAGCGGACCTGCCACCGGCCCCGCAGAGCCTTGGCTCGTGGCCGGCCACTTCGCTCGCCATGAGCCCGCCGCGCTCGCGCAGATCGCCCACGAGAAGGCGTTCGAGCTGTCGCTGGTCTTCGCACGAGGGCGCGGCTGCGCGAGCGTGGTCGCGCCGGAGCTCACCTACGACCTCGCCATCGCCGGCGCCGTGCTCCGAACGGCAGGTGGAGGGGCGCTCGCGGACCACCTCGTCCCTTGTGCCCTCCTCGAGGAGGTGATCGCGACCGCGCTCTTCGCCGCAGCGGTGCTCGGCGACGCCGTGCCTCGCCCCGAGGTCGCCGACGAGCTCGTGGAGGCCGCCGACGATCTCTCCGACTTCCTCGACGAGACGCAAGGCGATGCCGCCGAGCTCGCCGTCCATCTCGCTCACGCCCCCCGGATCCGGCCCGCCGCGCCTCCCGAGGTCGGCGAGAACCTCCGGGCAGCACTGGCGGTCGTGTCGACGCCGGTGCTCTTGCTCGTCGCTCCCGAGGTGCGCTCGGTCGGACAGGTCGACGGGCGCGACGTCGCGAGCCTGGTCCACGAGCTCACCAGTGTCGCCCGCGAGCTCCAGGGGCTCGAGCGAATCCTCCAGGCGAAGCTGACCTGGCTCGAGCTCAGCCTGCGTCCCCTTCCGGTCGTCGCCGAGAGCACCCTCGACGAGCTCGCCAACGACCTGCTCGAGCTCCAGCTCGCGAAGCTCTCGGTCAACCACCTCGGTGAGCTCCTCCTCCAGTGCGCCGACGACGCCCTTGGCACCTGGGCCCGGGCCACGAGCGGTGCGCTCGGCGCCCGTGTCGAGCAGCTTGCCGGCCACCTGAGTCTGCTCGTCGAGCTGCTCGATCGAGCGTGCTGAGCAGCTCCGGATCACGCCGCAGCAGCCCATTCGTCCGCGTGGCGGGTGTCCGCCATTTGGTGACTCATTGGCGACGGCCATGTCGGACCTTTGTCCGACATGGCCCGGTCCACTTGGCGCGAAGTTCCTGGTCAGGGACATACGCGATGACCAGAAGAGGAGGCCGTCGAGCCGATTGACCGCAGGCACCAGCTCGCCGGTGCCAAGAACGCCGTTGCGCCGCTTTGGCGGCGCCGCACGGTGGCCGGGGTCACAAGCCCCAACCAAGGACCGCCGCCGTGCCCTATCACCGCCCAGGCCTGCTCAGCGCCGACGAGCTGCACCGTCTTGGCGACAGGATCATCGTCGACCTCTACCACGGGGCGGCGCTCGAGGCCTGCACCGTGCTCGCACTCGCCGACGTGCTCGTGGCGGCGGCCATGACCGCCACCTTGAGTCCCGAGGCCGCGTTCGCGCTCGTCGCCTCGGCTGTCGCGGCGAAGGTCGAGGCTGGCGACTACAGCCAGCAGTCGGCGAACAAGTTGCTCGGCCTCCAGCGGCGCCTCGCGAAGTTCCTCACCGCCCGAGGTGTCGCCGACATCCGCGCCGCCAACCGCCGCTCGGTCGAGCTGTGGCTGAAGGCGAGCATCCCGGTTGCCGGCGGCGGCGTGCGCCCACCGGACACCCGCACGATCGACAACCGCATCTGGGCCGCCGACGCGTTCTTCTTCGCGCTGCGCCAGCTCGACTGCTACGAGGGCCACCCGCTCCTCGACATCGAGCACCCCGTTCGCCCGAAGGGCCACTGCCGCCCGCTCACTGACGGCGAGGTGGACCTCGGGCGGCGCTTCGCACGCCGGGACCTGCGCGACACCCGCGGCCCTGCCGCCTGGGCGGTGGTCGAGGCCGGAGCCTCGACGGGCGAGCTCATGCGGGTCACGGTCGCGGACGTCACCGCCCGGCCCGGGCACTGCTGGCTGACCGGCGATCGTCGGCGCCTCGCCCGCTTCGTCGAGCTCACCCCGAGCGGCCTTGTCGCCGTCGAGGCGCGCGCCCGGTCACTCGGCGACGGCCCGGATCGTCTCCTCATCTACGAGGGTGCCGGCTCCGCGGAGAGCCAGCAGGCCTCTGCCTCCAAGGTCATCGGCGACGCACTGCGGCGCTCAGGCGTCGCGCGGGACGCGGCGGTCAAGCCCTCCTCGCTCCGTGCCTTTGCCGGGCTCTCCGCCTACCACCGCACCGGCGACATCACCGCGGCAGCAGCCGTGCTCGGCTGCCGGAGCCTCGACGACGCGGCCACCATCATCGGCTGGGAGCCCGAGCAGGCTCCCGAGCCCCCGCCGCATCGGGTGCGGCCATGACGCCCAAATGGTGCCCCGAGGGCTTCGTCGTCGCCGCGGCGAAGACGCGCCGCCAGCGCCGAGCGGCGCTCCCTGGAGACCCGCTCCCTGTCGAGGGCACGACGAACGCGCCGGCCAGCCCAGCGGCGTGCGTGCCGCGAAAGACCAAGAAGAAGGACGACCTCGGTGTTGACCCGGACACCCTGCTCGAGGCCGTCCTTCGCCACGAAGCCACCTATGCCTTTGCCGAGGTCGTTGTCCTTCCGGACCCTTCTCGCGGCGGACGCCCGCGGAGCTATCCGCTGTGGGTGTGGTTCGTCCTCAACGCCTACGTCGATGCCTGCGGGAGTGTCCGCCAGGCCTTCACCAATCTGCAGAGCGAGCAGCGTTGGTCAACGGTCCGCACAATCGCGGCCGAGATGATCGGCGTCTCCCCCAACGAGGTGCTCCCCGAGCGCGCGCCCGACCGCAGCTGGTTCCACAAGACGAGGAAGCGGCACATCGTCGGCCACCTCGACGCGCTCCGGCTCGCCCTTTCCGAACAGGGGGTCGGCGCCGCGCGCGACATGGGCCTGCTCGACCCCGACAAGCCCTTCGACCTGAAGGACCGGACGCGCTATGTGATCGCCGACGGCAAGGTCATCGCCGCGCGGACACAGGCCGCGCCCGGCTCCACCCTCCCGGTCGAGGTGGTCAACCCCGAGACCGGCGAGGTGCTCATGATGAAGCGGCCCGTCCGCTCCGAGCCCGACGCGAAGCTGCACACCACCGGCGATAAGCGCGTGGTGAACGGCGTGAAGCTCTGGCACGCCGACGTCCACGGACCCGAGACACATCGTCATGCCATCATCGCCATCGACCACGTCGGCGACGTGAAGGGCGGTCGCAACGCCGAGAACCACGTCATGATGAGGAACTTCCGCGTCCTCGCGAGGCTCGCGCCCGGCGTCATTGGCGCTATCACCGACGGGGTGTCGCGTGGTCAGGAGCTCGAGGAGATGCAGCGAGACTTCGGCTGGCTGCCGATCGCGCCTGTCGCCGCCGGCAAGCGCAACGAGAAGACGGGAGAGCTGCTCGAGGAGAAGAACGGTCCGCTGAGCGTCATCGAGGTCCCGGGCTGCGATGCCGGACCGGTCGAGCTTTGGTACTACGAGGGCCGCGTCGTGAAGCACCTGCCCGTCGATGACGGCCGTCTGGTCCTCGGCGAGCTTGTCTGGAAGGGCACCCGCTCACGAAAGAACAAGGACGGCACCTTCCGCCGCTACGTCGACTACGAGGTCGTTTGCAACTGCGGCCAGCACCAGATGGTGCACTCGGAGCGGACCATCTCGAACGACAAGGACACCGAGCGCAAGCTCACGCGGGCCGAGAACGTCCGGGCGGTCCCGCCCGGCAGCAAGCTCTTCGAGGACCTCTCGCCCCTCCGCAGCGCCATCGAAGGCACGAACAGTCGCATTGACGACCACCTACCGCTCCGGCGCGCGCGCAGCTACGGGGCGGCCAACATCCTGCTCGACCTGCTCGGCCACGCCCAGTGGGTGAACGCCTACGGCTGCTTCCTCTACGGTCCCGGCGGCACACGCCGCCACGAGGTGGCCGACCTCGCCGAGCGCGCCGCGGCCTGAGGTCGCCGGCGCGATCACCCGAGACCGCGGAGGGCACTCGGGTCCGCCACTGCCCCTCCGACGCGATCGCGCCAGGAGGGCAGTGGCCACACGCCTCAACTGCCAGCTCACGGGGTTACCGGTCGACCGGTGCACCTGTCCCAGGTCCGCGAGCGCCCGTCGATCGGTATGCGGGTCCCGGCTCTGGCTGCCTGTCGATCGATCGATGCGCTGGTCCCGGACCTGGGAGGCCGTCGATCGCGCTGGCTCCAGGGGGCCCAACGGACGCCATCGAACAACGAGGCCATCGACCCGCACCGCGTCGTGGCTGCTCGCAGGCACTGAGGCGCCGAAGAGGGCTCGAGAGCCAGCCTCAGGGCGCCAGCCCAAGGCCCGAGTGCTGCTCCAGTAGGCTGGCGCTCCAGTCCCACAGCTGAGCTGGGGTTCGTCCCCGGGTTTGTCCCCGGGTTTTTCCCAGCCATCCGCCCTCGTAGCTCAGGGGATAGAGCAGCGGTTTCCTAAACCGCGTGTCGCAGGTTCGAGTCCTGCCGGGGGCGCCGACCCTGACGGTGGTCGAACCTTTCCGATGTCGGAAGGGTTCGGCTCCGTCAGGCCACCTCCATCGAGCGGGACTCGGAAGTAGGGGCGCACCGACGTACGGCTTTCGACTTCGATTCGGGCGACCAGTGCTTGGAGGAGTCCCTTCTGGGCTTCGGGGTCGCCGTGTTCGATGGTGTCGATGACGTGGTGACGCAGCTCGTCGAGATGCGCTTGGGTGACGGTGGGCTCCCGCTCGGCTTCGAGCAGCGAGACCAGCTCGCTCTGGCGGGCTTGGAGAGTGGCGATCTTTCCTCCGAGGGTCTGGACGCGTTGCCCGCAGGTCGTCTCAGAAAGGGTGCCGGCTTCGAAGGCGAGGAAGTATCGCTCGATGGCTTCTTCGGCCTTGGCCAGCTCAGCCTCGACGACGCCCAGCTCGTCTTGGTCCTGGCGGCGTTTGGCCCCCGAACGAGCGAGGCCGGCGGCGAGCGCGGCGTCGAGGAGGTCGTGCCGGGAGATGGTGCGCAGCAACGAGCCGCGGACTTCGCTTTCGAGCTGGTCGGCGGGGAGCCGCTCGGATGAACAGGTGGTGGTGCCGTAGCGGTGCCGAGAGAAGCAGGTGTAGTAGCGGTAGCGGTACTTGTTGCCATGGGCGGCGGTGCCGATGTAGCGCTTGCCGCAG
>JAJZBI010000047.1 GCA_021798985.1 Actinomycetes bacterium | reverse complement strand
CGCCCTTGTTCTTCGCTGCCCGCGCCATCCCGAGGACCTCGTTCTGCCGGCGTCCCGGCCACGCACGTCGGGGCCCGCTACGCGAGAGCGGCGTTGCGCTCCTTCATCCCATCAAGAGTTGTGGATCAGCCCGACCTGCTGATCACGCGGCGACCTCCTCTTTCTGCAGCGAGCTCTCGACCAACACGGGCGGTCGCTGCACGGTGCCTTTGCACGCACTACGCCGTCGGGGAGTCTGCGAGCTTGGCGACGAGGAACCTGCGGGTGAGATCTGCGATTTGATCGGCTTGTTCGTCGAGGGCAAAGTGGCCGGCATCCAGCAGATGTACTTCGGCACCGGGCACGTCGCGCCGGTAGGCGGAGGCTTCCGCGGCCTCGAAGGACGGATCGTAGCGACCCCAGGTCACCAGCAGCGGCGGTTGATGTTCCCGAAGCCATGCTTGCCACGCGGGGTAGCTGGCGACGTTGGTTTGGTAGTCGAAGAACAGGTTGGCCTGGATGTCGGCTTGGCCGGGGCGTTGCAGAAACGCGAGCTCATCGGTCCAAAGGTCCGGGTCGTAGCGCTCTGGCGTGGGGCTCGTTCCTACGTGACGGCGTCGGGTCGCGGCGGGCGAGAAGAAGTTCTCCCGCAGCGCCGTCTCATGTTCGGCGCGGTGGACCCAGAATTGGCGGTGGGCTTCCCAAAGCGGTCCCAGCCCGTCTTCGTGGGCGACGGCGTTTTGCACGATCAGCGCCTGGATCCGCTCGGGGTGCGCCAGCGCCAGCCGGAACCCGATCGGTCCGCCATAGTCCTGCAGGAACAGCACGTAGCGCCTGAGGCCAAGCGCTGCGCTGAAGCCGTCGATGACCTCGGCGAGGTGATCGAACGTGTAGGCGAACACCGAGGGGTCGGGCGTATCGCTGTGCCCGAACCCGGGATAGTCCGGCGCGACGAGGTGGAAAGCGCTCCCCAACCGCGTTAGCAGCGGTTCCCACATGCGCGACGACGACGGAAAGCCGTGCAGCAGCAGGATGGTCGGCGCAGAGGCGGGCCCCGTCTCGCGGTAGAAGATGTCGAGCCCATCAACCTCAACGGTGCGGTATATCGTCATCTGGTCTTTCTTTCGCTCGGGGCTGTCCCTCGTACAGCCGATTGCCATGTGCGGAGGAAGTCGCTTGCGGGGCGGGCCGGACCGTCATCGAACTGGGTGCGATGACCGGCACGGGCCAATAACTCCTTTAGCGCTTTTTACCGGTTAGGTACGAGACCGCACTCGAACACAGGAGGTTGTAACCTGTCAAATTGTTCTTCGGGGTTAGGAAGCGAGATGGCCGGTAGCACCTCAGACGAGGAGTTCCTCCTGGCAGTCCTCAACAGCACGCCGGTCGTTGCCGGGGTGCTCACCGACCGTTTCGCCGACACCGCCGCAGCGCGCGCCTGGCTGGCCGCCGCTGGGGGCAGCGGGTCGGAGGCCGAGCTCCGGCACCTGCTGCGCGTCCGCCCGCTGCTCCAGGAAGTCGTCCGCGGCCACCAGCCGCCAGACGTCCTCGGACCGGAGCTACGAGACGTGGCCCGTGTCCCGGTCCTCACCGACGGCCACGTCAGATGGACGCTCAACGTCCCAGCGGAACGAGAGATGGCCGTCCGGGCGATCCTGGCCTGGGATCAGCTGGTCAAGCAGAGCCCCGGGCGGCTACGGCCGTGCGCGAACCCGAAGTGCCACCGCTTCCTCGTCGACCACAGCAAGCCCAACACTGCGCGGTGGTGCTCGATGGCTGTCTGCGGCAACAGGATGAAGGCCCGGCGCCACTACCAGCGGATCCGCAACGACGACGCCCGGTGAGGTTCGCCGCGCAGCGGCGAAGGAGGACCCGGCACGCTCGAGCAGTCGCCGGGCTGGCCTCGGTCGATCTGATTGAGGTTTTCGACTAGCCCTCACAATCAGAGATCACGCGCAGCCGCCGATCACGGTGGGCAGCGCAGTGTCGCCCGAGCCTCCGCGACAGATTGCGAGCTCGGTCGGCCTCCGCCAGCCGGGGCATCGACGGACGCGCGTCTTGTTCCACCGGAACTTACCGAGCTCGTCTCGCACGGAGCGGCGGCGGTCCTGGCTCGGCGCAGGTGTCGAGTTGCGTCCGAGATGCAGACGGCCGCTTTCCGAGACCCGTCCGAGATCGATTGAGCCGTTGTCCGAATCGTCGTAGAACGAGGCGAAGCTGGGTCCTCAGCCGAGGAGCAGCGCGACGAGCGGTGCCGGGACCGCCCAGGCCGGATGGTCGAGGTCGAGAATCGACTTTGTGGCCAACAGGCCGCGTCCGAATTTCTTCTCCACCACCTGTGCCTCCCTCCGCCAGCCGTTGTCCACCCACTTGCTCTCGACCGGGACGCTCGCACGGGGGCCTGCGGCGGACGGCAGGTCCACGGGCCCGAGGTCGATCTCGTTGCCTGATTCCGTCCGGACGTAACCGATCGTGTCGCCGGCGACCCAGCGCCCGGCCTCTAGCCGCTCGATAGCTGAAGCGAGGGCGACACCGAGGGTTGCCTCCGTGAGCGCCGTCATCTCGGGTGTCTGCAGACCCGCTCGGACTCGGCTAGGCAGCCAGGCGACGAGCGGGTCGCAGAGGTATACCTTCGCTTGGGCTCCTTCGACGGGACGCCCGTGGTCGTCGTGCCGTGGAACCCACAGCGCTCCAAAGGTTGCCACAAGCCGGTTGAGCAGCCCCGCCATGGCGGTCCGGGAGTCGCCCAGGGTTTCGGACATCGCACGCACGCTGAGAGGACTGGTCGTGTTGTGCACGAGTTGCTCGAGGAGCAGTGGCACTGACTGCGGCGCGGAGTCGGGATCGACGTCGCGCCGTAGCCACGAGAGAAGGTCGCGGACGAAGGCCTCGGAGACCTCTCCCTTTCGGGTGTGCTCGCCGACCGCTCGCGGGAAGCCGCCGCAGCTGAGGTAGTCCTGCCACGCGAGGTCGTAGGCGTCGACGTCAAACGCGAGAGTCGCCAGCTCTGCGGCAAGGGCAGGCGACTGCAGGTCGGCCGGATGGACCGGCTCAGGCCGTCGGAGATCAGGCCGGGTCGCTTCGAGGAAGCTCCGGAACGTCATCGGCAGGAGGAGGCGGATGCGGCGGCCGCCCTGCGCGCCCGCTCTCCCGACGAGGAGGTCGCCTTCGACGTCCTCGTCGCGGCGCCACCTGCTCCCGGTCACGACGACGGTGTCGTCGCCGAACGGCGTGTTGTCCCGAGCAGGCTTTAGGACCTTCGTCCAGCCAGCGACCCCGCTCACCTCATCGAGCAGCCAGACGCGTCGCTGCGGTCCGGACGTATCGACGACGCGAGTCAGCTCGCGCCCGAGTGTCAGCGCTCGCCGGAGGTCGCGTGCGGCGAAGCCGTCACAGGGCAGGTAGACGACCTGTCGGGGGTCCACGTCGGCACGGGCGCAGAGGCGTTCGGCGAGTTCCAGCACGGCGATGCTCTTGCCGACGCGCCGGGGTCCCGTGAGCACGACGAGAGCATCAGAGATCGGGCCGGCGAGGTCGGTCAGGACGTCGGAGCGGTAGCCGAGATCGTACGCGGAACGCTCGCGGAAGAGTCGGTTGTCCTTCGTCCACGAGGTCGGGTCCGCTCCAGTGGCAGCCGCTCGCCACCAGGGATTGTTGTCCGTCAGCAGGCGTCGGAGTTCGTCGTCGCGCACGACCGAGTGTACCAAAATGGGGGGATCTCTAGCGCTCGTTGGAGCCAAAAGGGGGGGATCTCTAGCGCTCGTTGGAGCCAAAAGGGGGGGACCTCTGGCGGCGGTCCGTGCCATGCGCCTGACGCCGCGCGACGCCACCCCCGCGCGCTGGGCATCGTGCCCGCCGTCGCCGAAACTCTGGCGGGTCTACGCCCGCTGGCGGAAAAGCACACCCGAGGGCGGAGCGCCACTGACCTGCTGCTCGCCGCGACCGGCCTCGAGCCAGAGGACATGCTCGCCCACCTTCGCCCTCGCCGCGCACTCGTCGGGATTCCCTGATCCTCCACAGGGACGCTCCTCATGACCCTCAACGCCAGGGTCGTGAGCATCGACGAGCTCGCAGCGGAGCTCGGCCCTACCATCGAGCGCCTCCTGGGACTGGCGGAGGTCCTGGCCGGGCGACTCGGGGTCGCCGGAGTCAGGCTGCATAACTCGGTGGCCGGGATGCGCCTTCTCCCAGCATCTGGTTCTCCGTTCCAGCGCACGTGGAGGCGGTCGCGAGCACAGCTGCTCAAGGCGTTCAACCGCGGCGATGTTCACCTGCTCTACGAGGTGGCCATGGGTCGGGTGGAGGGCAAGCGCATCTCGCACCGTCGAGACGGCATTCTGCGCCTTCACAAGCTCGAGGGTGCGGAGCTGATGGAGCTTACGAGCCGATATCCCGCGCTTCCGGGCCGCCATACCGTCGGGATCTCCCCATCCCCGACGCCCCAGCCTGGAGCTTCGCGCGCAAGAGCGGAAAACTCGGTGACCAACAGAGGAAATGCACTCGGGCCCGGATGCATCTCCGCAGGTCGAAGGAGAATCGCGAATAGCCCACCAGGGGTTCTTCGCGAAATCCACGCGGCACGTTCGCGAATTGGACGCGATCTCCCTGGTTCGGGACCCATCGGGGCTGACTGGAGCGCAATTTCGCCCTTCGCCGCGCCGCTCCGGCACGCGGTTGGCCTCGAAGAGGGCCCGAGGGGCCCGATCGTCGAATTCCGGGCGCGACAAAACCCCAGGTCGATCCCTGGGGCCAACAAGAGCGCTGCTAGGCAGCTGGTGGATCTTGGAACAGCTCGGGGTGGAAATACCGGTTGTAGCGAATGCGGTGAGCGCTCGGCTTCGCGCTTCGCAGCGCCACGGGCACCCCGTCGAGGTTCGGGCGCGCCGTGCGACAAAAGAGCTCGATCTTGCGCAGGTTCGCCGCCACGATCATCAAGCACACGCACAGCGTCTGGGCCGCGAGGCCGCGAGGCCGCGCATGCGGCGACGGCCGGGGGCTCCCGCGTTCTCGCGTGACTCGTCTTTAAAAAAGCCGTTGTAGCTCTCGACGCCAGCATGGCCCCGGTCCCCCACGGCAAGCGGGCGTACTTCGCCACGATCTCGCCGCTCGAGGTCGCGACCTGCTCGGGGGACTTTCCCTTGGCGCCCTTCTTCTTCGGCGAGCGCGCGTAGAACTCGATCCTCGGGGCGCAGGCCGTTGAGGTATTCGTCAGGAAGCAGGCCCTTGTGGGCGACCTGCCACGAGAGGACGTGGAGCGCCGCCACGACCATCTCGTCACCGGGCATGGCACGTCGCAGCTCCATCGCGTCATTCTTCCGGTGCGCCGCGCACGGGACCGCGACCGCACCCTTCAGCCGCCCTGGGCGAGCGGCGGAGAGGAGACACCAGTGGTGTCGACATGCTCAGCGCTAAGCGAGAAGTTCCGCTCCGGCAGTGCGGACCGCAGGTGGGTGAACAGCTCGGCAAGGACGAGGCGCACATCCCCGACGATGCCGACGTCAGACCCCGCGAAGATCGGGGCGCTCGCGTCGACGTTGACCGCAAGAACACTCTCCGCACGTCGGACGCCAGCGAGATGGTTGTGCGAGCCGCTCACCCCGAGGGCGACATAGAGGCGCGGTGCGATGCTCCGGCCGGTGATGCCGATCTGCCGAGCGTGGGGAAGCAGGCCGCGGTCGGTGACCTTGCGGGTCGCGCCGAGCTCGGCGCCGAGGAAGGCCGCCAGCTCGCGCACCGCGTCGTAGTCCTCCGGAGCGACGCCGAGTCCCACGCCGACGACGACGTCTGCCCGTTCGAGCTCTTCGACATCGGCGTCGCGCCAGCGTGCGAAGACGCTGACGCGGCCCCGTCCTGCGCCGGAGAGCCGCTCGAGAACCGGGCGCCCTTCGCCCACCCGACGGCCCGGCGGCGCGAGCGCCCCCGGGCGCACCGTCGCCATCTGGATCGGGGAACGGAAACCGATCGTCGCGACGACGCCTCCCGCACATGCCGGCTTCGCGCAGGAGAGGCGGCCGGCGACGATCTCGAGATCGAGCGCGTCAGCGACGAGTCCGGCCCCGAGGCGGACCGCGGCCCGGGCCGCCACCTCGCGACCCCAGGAGGTGGCCGGGGCGAGGATCACCGGCGGGCGGACCTGCTGCGCCCACGCAGCCAGTGCGGCGGCCACGTCCTCCTCGACCTCGACCCCGCTCACCTGCACGACGCCGTCGGCACCCCGCTCCCAGAGGGACTGGGGTGCCACGTCGGTTGTGACGAAGGCGCTGACGCTCCCACCGAGGGCGCGGGCGAGACGCGACGCGGTGCCGAGGAGCTCGTCAACGACGCGCATGCGCTCCGGTTCGCAGACGACGACGGCCGGCGGCGCCCCCGGGGGCGGCGCGGCGGGCGCGATGTCGGGCGCGCTCGGCGCCGGGCGCGGCACGAACGCGCCCCGGGCGACGAGGAGCCGTATCGCGTCGCGGACCTGTGCTTCAACAGGACCGCCGCACAAGAGGCCGCCTCGACTGCGTCCGATCGGCACGACGCCCTCGACGGTCGTGGGGCTCGCCACGGCGCCCCAGGGTCCCGGCACCGCGAGATCGGCCGCCGTCCGGCGCACGACGCGTTCGCGGGGCACCGCGGCGACAAGCGCCGGATCGCCCTTGGCGGGGCGACAGGAGCGCTCGGCGAGCGCGAGTACGGCGGGGAGAGATACGTGCGCCTCATACCCGCCGTCGTCGAGCTCGCAGCGGACGCTTGCGACGCCAGCGACGCGGTCGAGGTCGAGCTCGCGGACCGCACCCGCGAAGGGCAGGTCGAGGAACTGCGCGAGCTGTGGCCCGACCTGTCCCGTCTCGGCGTCGAGCGACGCCTTGCCGACCAGCACGAGATCGACGTGACCGAGCTCCGCGATCAGCGCGGCCAGCGCGCGCGCCGTGACGATTGTGTCGGAGCCCGCGAAGACCGGGTCGCTGAGGAGGATCGCGCCGTCCGCGCCGCAGGCAAGCGCCTCGCGCAGGATCTCCTCGGCCGTCGGTGGCCCGAGGCTGACGGCCCGGCAGCGCCCGCCGCTGGCGCTGGCGATCTCGATCCCCTTTCGGAGCGCCCGCCGGCAGTAGGCGTTCATCTCATGGGCCACTCCCGCACGCGCGAGACGGCCGCTCTCGTCGAGCGCGAGCACATCTGTCTTTGGCACCTGCTTCAGTGCGACAACGACCTCCACGTTTCCGTCCTCTCGCGTCGTTTGCTGACTCAAGTGACCGCGTCGTGCGGGATCCCGACCGGGCAGGCCGGAAGGCGGACGAGCACGCTCGCGCCCCCCGCGGCGAGGTTGCGAGCCTCGACGCGTCCACCGTGGGACTCGACGATGAGGCGCACCACGGCGAGACCGAGCCCCGCGCCACGACGACCCGCGCGCATCGGCGCGTCGGCCCGCGTGAAGCGCTCGAAAGCGCGCGCAAGGACCTCCGGTGGAAAGCCCGAACCCCCGTCGCGGACCTCGACGACGGCATCCTCGCCCTCGGCGCGCACACGCACGTCGACGAGATGCCCGCCGGCCGCGTGCTCGACCGCGTTGGCGACGAGATTGTGGAGGACCTGTTGAAAGCGTCCGGGGTCGACCGCTGCGGCCACCTCGGGATCGGCGTCGAGCGCGAGGACGCACCCTTGCGCCTCGGCGACACCGGACATCGCGCCGAGCGTCTCGGCGACGAGCGGCTCGAGGGCTTGGGGCGCGCGCTCGAGGGGAAGCGTCCCTTCGTCACCACGCGCGAGCAGCAGAAGGTCCGCCGCTAGGCGGGTGAGGAGCTCGACGCGGGGGCTCAAGACGTCGAGGGCGCGACGGATCTCCTCCTCGCTGCGTCCGGGGCGTCGGGCGATCTCGAGCTCCGCCTGCAAGACGGCGAGAGGGGTGCGCAGCTCGTGGCTCGCGACGGCGACGAACTCCCGCTGGCGCCCGAGCGCGCCCTGGAGCCGGTCGAGAAGGCTGTTCAACGTCTCGGCGAGGCGGGCGATCTCGTCATGAGTCTTTGGGACCGCGAGTCGCCGATCAGGTGCCCTGGACGAGATCGCCGCCGTCTCGGCCCGCAGTCGTTCGACCGGCGACAGGGCGCGACCGGCAAGAACCGACGCGCCGAGGCTCGCAGCGACGACGACGACAATCCCGCCTCCGACGAGGAGCAGGCGGAGCCGGCCCATCGCATTGTCGAGCTCGTCGAGCGAGGCACCCGAGACCGCGAGCTGCCCCGGGTGGCCCTTGATCGGTTCGGCGAAAAGAAGCCGGGGATTGCGCCACCCGGGAAACGCGGTCTCAACGAAGGTGTGGCCCGCTTGCGCGCTCGTCCGTTGGGCGGCGCTGAGGAGCGGCACCCTCCCGGCGCGCACCGTCGTGAACTCCACGCGCCCGTGGACGGAGAGCACCTGGACGATACTCTGGTCGTGCGCTGGCTCGACGACCGGGGTGCGCGCGCCGAGCACGACCCGCCCGGAGTCGACCTCGGCGACGAGACGGGCGGCACTGCGCCGCAGCGAGTCCTCGACCGTCGCCCGCAGACCCGAGGAGAGCAGCACGGCAAAGACCACGCCCCCCGCGGCGACAAGGACGCTCGCGGTGAGCGCGACGATCAGCGCGAGGCGCAGGCGGATGGACACCGCGCTTTAGTGCGGCGCGCGGATTCGGTAGCCGACGCGCAGCACGGTCTCGATGTCGCTGCAACCGAAGGGCTCGTCGACCTTGCGCCGCAGCCGCGAGATGTACTGGTCGAGGAGGTTCGGCGTCACGGACGCATCGCGTCCCCACACGGCCGCGACGATCGCATTGCGGCTGAGAACGATCCCGGGGCGGCGCATGAGGGTTCGCAGCACGTCGTACTCCCTTCGGGAGAGCACGAGCTCGGCCCCTCCTCGCCACGCCCGGGTGCCCCCGAGGTCGAGGGTCAGGTCGCCGACGCTCAGCAGTCCCGGCTCCTGCGACGACGAGCGGCGCATGATCGCCCGGAGACGCACGACGAGCTCGGCGAGGCTGAAGGGCTTGACGAGGTAGTCGTCCGCACCGTCACCGAAGCCGGCGAGGCGGTCCTCGAGCTCGCCGTAGGCGGTTGCGATGAGCACGGGGACCCAGCACCCCGCGGCACGCAACCGGTGGCACACCTCACGACCGTTCAGCCCGGGAAGCAGGAGGTCGAGGACGACCGCACCCACCCCGGGCAAGCCGGCGCAGGTGCCACCGAGCAGCTCGGCGAGCGCCTGCTCCCCGTCGCTGGCGACCTCGACGTGGAACCCTTCCTCGCGCAGGTGGCGCCTGAGGGCGGCCAGCAGCTCCTCGTCGTCTTCGACGACGAGGACCCGGCCCCCCGACGACGCAAGCGCGCGACCTGCCGCCACCCCCGCGAGGAGCCCGGGCGAGGTGCTCACGTGTTCACCCCGCTGTCGCGACCGGCGACGCCGGCGACGATGTGGCGCTGGAGCACGAGAAAGAGGAACACGATCGGCATCAACGCGAGCAGGACCGCTGACGTCAACTTGCGCCAGTTGGCCTCAAAGGTCTGCATGTAGTGGCTGAGTGCCACTTCGATCGGCTGGATCGAGGTCGAGGTCGTCATGATGAGCGGCCACTGAAACTGGTTCCAGGCAGCGATGAAGGTCAACAGCGCCACCGTCGCGACCGCGGGACGCGCGAGCGGAACGGCGACGCGCCGAATGTAGCGGAGGTGGCCGACTCCTTCGAGTCGGGCCGCTTCCCAGTAGACGCGAGGCAGGCCCTTGAAGAACTGGCGGAAGAGGATAACGCCGAACGTGCTCGCCGCGAACGGCACGATCTGGACCGCGTAGGTGTTCAGCAGGTGCAGGTGCATGGCGACCGCATACTGCGGGATCAAAAGCGCCTGCGCAGGCAGCATGATCACGCCGAGGACGAGGAAGAAGATCAGTCCGCGCCCACGAAACGAGAGCTCCGCGAGCGCGTAACCGGCGAGCGCGGAGGTCACGAGCACGAGCACGACCGTCGTCCCCGCGACAAAGACAGTGTTCGCCATGAAGCGCGCCCAGTCCGTGTGCTCGAGGACGTACAAGAACGCGTCACCGTGCAAGCCGGGGACGAAGTTCGGCGGGATCGAGAACACGCCCTGTTTGCTCTGGAACGCGGTGACGACCACCCAGTAGAGAGGGAAGGCGAAGAGCACGGCGATGATCACCACCGCACACCACCGGAGCGTTCTCGCCGGGTCGAGACGAAGTCGCGACTTTCTCGGACGGGTGGCCCTGGTCGCACTCATCGGTAGAACACCACCTTGTTCGCGATCACCTTCTGGATGACCGTCAGCGCGAGAATGATGAAGAACAGGACGAACGCCATCGCGGCCGCGAGGCTGAAGTGGTCGAAGGTGAACGCGGTCTGGTAGACGAGCAGCGCGTCGGTCGTCGTCGAGAAGGCCGGTCCCCCCGCACCGCCGTGGGGACCTCCCGTCATCGTGTAGATCTGGGAGAACGCCTGCCAGCTGTTCACCGTCGCGAGGATCACGATGAAGAACGTCGTCGGCGAGAGAAGCGGCCAGATGATCCGACGGAAGATCCGACTGCGGCGCGCTCCGTCGAGGCGGGCGACCTCGACGAGATCCCGGGGCACGTTCGCGAGGCCGGCAAGGAAGATGATCACGTAGAGGCCGAGCGAGTGCCAGAGCCCGTCGATCATCACCGCCGGGAGCGCCCATTGGGTGGTATCCAGCCAGCCGAGTGCGGGGAGATGCAGCGAGGTAAGCACGAAGTTCGCGAGGCCGAACTGGGGGTTGAAGATCCACACCCAGATGATCGAGGTGGCGACCACCGGGGTGACGTGCGGGAGGAAGACCGCGGCCCGCCAGACGCCGCCGCGACGCGCCGTGACCGCCTCGCGCAGCACGAGCGCGACCCCGAGCGCGAGAAGGACCGTCGCCGGGATCATGACCGCGGTGTAGTAGCCCGTGATGGCAAGGGAATGCCAAAAGAGCGGCTGCGCGAAGAGGCGACGGAAGTTCTCGAGACCGACGTACTGGGTTGCGGAAGTGAGGATTCCCCAGTGGAAGAAGGAGATGTAAAGGAGGTAGGCCGCGGGCAGGTAAAAGAAGACCGTGAACACCGCGATCGCCGGAGAGAGAAGGCCGTAGGCGACGAGATGGTCCTTCAGGCGACGGACCCGCGCCCTCGAGCGACCCCGGTTCGCCGGCGCGGCGCGCGCGACGCAATCCTTCGAGCGCCGCAGCCCGACATCCGCGGGCACGACGTCGTCGATCGCCACGGCGCTAGCTGCGGGGCTGACGGCGCTCATGGCGCACCGACCGTCGCCGCCGCCACGTGTGCTCGACGCTCCCGGCGCGCACCGGTCTCGTCGAAGAGATGGACGTGAGCGACGTCGGCCTCGAGCAGGATCTGCTCACCGCGGCGAAGCTGCGGTCCGGGTGCGAGCTTGGCGACGACGCGCCCCCGCCCCTTTTCCTCGAGGCTCGCGTGCACGAGCAGGTGACCGCCGAGATTCTCGACGACCTCCACCCGGCAGCGCACCCCCGCGACCTCCACCGAGGTGTCCCCGGCCAGACGGAGGTGCTCGGGACGGATGCCGAGAGTGAGGGGTGCGCGTTCGCCGGCGCACACGGCGGCGAGCGACGCCGGAAGGAGGAGTCCCGCCTCGGAGCCGACCTCGAGGCGCGCGCCCGCCGGACGCGGCCACAGGTTCATCCCCGGGGAGCCCACGAACCCGGCGACGAAGCTCGACGCGGGCCGGTCGTAGATCTCGGTCGGCGACGCGGCCTGACAGATCGTGCCCTCGTTCATCACGATCAAGGTGTCCGCGAGCGTGAGCGCCTCGCTCTGGTCGTGGGTGACATAGACGGTGGTGATCGGGAGCTCCGCGTGCAGACGCGCGAGCTCCATGCGCATCTTCTCCCTCAGGTTGGCGTCGAGGTTGGAGAGCGGTTCGTCGAGCAGGAAGACCTCCGGTTCGCGAATCAGCGCCCGCCCGAGGGCGACGCGCTGGCGTTGGCCTCCGGAGAGCTCGCGGGGCCGATGATCGAGAACGTGGTCGATCTCGAGGAGCCGGGCGATCTCCGCCACGCGCGCGCGTTCCGCCGCGCGCGTCGCGCGTCGCTTACCCGGCTCGCGCCGCGATTCGAGCCCGAAGGCGAGGTTCGCCGCGACGGTCATGTGCGGATACAGGGCGTAGGTCTGAAAGACCATTCCGATGCCTCGGCGCTCGGGGGGCTCGTCGTTCATCAGCCGGTCATCGAAGTAGAGCTCGCCCCCGCTGATCTGCTCAAGCCCGGCAATCATGCGCAGCGTCGTCGTCTTGCCGCACCCCGACGGGCCGAGCAGGACCGCGAGCTGCCCGTCGCCGATCGCAAGGTCGATCCCTCTCACCACGGTCTTGCCCGCGTAGGTCTTTTCGACCCCACGCATCTCGATCGTCGCCATCAGAATCCTTCTCTCCTCACAGCCCGCCGAGATGCCCGATGAGGGTCCCGACGGCAAAGGTCACTATCGCCGCACCCGCGCACACGCCGACCTGGCGCAGCGCAAGACGCAGCCGGGAACGCCCGGAGAAGTGCGCGAGGACGGTACCCACCGCCGCGGCGCCCGCCGCGCTGAGACAGATCGCGAGCACGCCGGCCGCCGCACCACGAGACACGAGCACGGCGACAAGCGGGACGAGCGCGCCGAGCGCGAACGATGCGAAGGACGCAAACGCCGCCGCGAGCGGTGAGCCCAGCTCGTTCGGGTCGATGCCGAGTTCCTCGCGCGCGTGGGTTTCGAGCGCCCTCTCCGGCGTCGCCATCATTTCGAGCGCGAGCGCCTGTGCGACCGCGGGCGCAACCCCACGGCGCTCGTAGATGAGGACGAGCTCACGCAGCTCCCCCTCGGGATGTCGCTGGATCTCCGCTCGCTCGACCGCGAGCTCTCTTTCGAGGAGCTCTGCCTGCGCGCGCATCGAGATGAGCTCGCCGGCCGCCATCGACAACGCCCCACCGAGAAGGCCTGCGAAGCCTGCAAGGCGCACCGCAGCCGCAGCCGGGTGCGCACCTTCCATGCCGAGAATGAGAGAGGCGTTGGAGACGAGTCCGTCGCTGATGCCAAAGACCGCAGCGCGCGCGCTCCCCCCTCGGACATCTCGGTGCTGATGCTCAGGATCGTGGAGCTCGCTCAAGACTTCGGTGACCGCTGTGTTCGCCATTGCTGCCCGTTCCGCCCCTTCTCGTGTTCACCCACCCTCATTGACAACGATGCACACGCCAACCCGGGCGGACCGGCCAAAGCCGGTCCACCCGGGGAGGTCGATGTGCGCTTCAGCTGCTCAGAGCTCGCTGGCACCCTTCATGTAGCTGTTGCCCTGCTGCTGCAGAGCCCGGAGGGCCGAAGACACGGACTGCTTGCCGGTCACCGCGTTGAAGAACTCGGCGTCGATCGACGCCTGGACTTCGTTGTAGCTGTCGCTCACGGGGCGCGGCACCGTGTAGGGAGACACGGCCGCGGAGATCGACGCCGCGAGGCCGGGGTGCGTCTTCAGATAGCCGGCGGGGATTGCGGCGATCCCCGAGTGCGTCTCGGGGTCGAAGCCCGTGAGCTTCGCCCAGAGCGCTTGCTGGGCCGGCTCGAACCACCACTGGACGAAGGACCAGGCCGCTTCGTCCTGGGCGTGGGTGTGTCCCTTGGGAAGCACGAAGCCGAGGCCCTGGGCGAGGTTGGCGGCGTGACCGGTCGAGCCGGCGGGCTCAACGAAGGCGCCGACGGGGAACTTGCCGGAGACCGCCGCGAGAACCTTCGCGTAGCCGGCCGACGTGCCGTCGATCATCGCCATCTTGCCGGCGGCCAGGTCCTCCCGCAGCGTCGTGCCGTGGTGGAACTGGAGCTCGTTCGCGCCGTAGAGCCTGCGGAAGAAGTTGAAGGTCGCCCGCGCGGCAGGGGTGTCGAACGCGACGGAGTTACCGACCGTGTTCGACCCGCGAAGAAGCGTTCCTCCGTTGCTCATGATCGCCGGGAGGATGTGCGCGGACGAGTCCTTCCAGCCGAGCGGGATCACCCCGAGGTGCTTGAGCTTCGCCGCGTCGGTCGCCAGCTCGCTCCACGTCGTCGGTGCCGCGGTGATCCCCGCCTTCTTGAACAGGTCTTTGTTGTAGAAGACCTCAGAAACCTTCAAGTCGGCCTGAAGGCGGTAGTGCTGACCCTTCACGACTCCGTTCGCCCAGACGGTCGGGAGGAGGTTCTTCTTCGTGACGACGGTGCTGTTTCTCATGAACGGGTTCCAGGAAACCAGCGCGCCGGCCTTCACGAAGACGCCGTCGTAGTGGCTGATCTCCGCGAGCACAGGAGCGTCTCCTGCCGCGAGCGCGGCCTCGAGCTTCGAGGAGGCCTTGGTCACGACGATCGTGACCTTCGCGTTCTTCTGGGTGGCGTTGAACTTGTTGACGAGCGTCGTCATTGCCCCGCCGACGGGGCCACCGTTGTGGGACTCCCACAGTTGGATGTCGACCGCGCCGCTCGCGTGGCCACCGGTCGTCGCACCGGCCCCGGTCGCGCTGAGCGCGACGACGGCTGCGGCACCAATTGCCGCCGAGGCGACACGGCGGCGTCCGCGGCGCGCCCTTTGTGTGGCCGGGTCAGGAACCGCGGCACGTCGATCGTCTTGCAGGCTGTCGTCGGCCCTCATCGTCACTCCTGTCGTGGTCGATCCTGGAGGCGTCCTTGTATCCGGGTCGTCCCGGGGTACGGAAGGCAACGTTACGAACCCCAGATGACAGGGCCGCGTGGGCAAGGGCGACCCGAGGTGAACATTTCGGGCCAACCTGTGAACTGGCGCTGAAGCGCGTTTCAGAGGGACGCTGTCTTCATCTCTCCTGTCTCGACGCGCTCGCCCCGCTTGGCGAAGTGCGGCACCGGCTGGCTCTGATGCCTGCAGCGCGGCAGCGTCCACGCGTGACGTCAGGTTGGCGCCGCGCGTCCGGTTCGACTGGTCCGGTCACGTCGGTGACATAATCCGATCTGCACACCGAGTCGGGTCTCGTTTCTCGCCGGGCAGTACTGCCTGAACCACGGCTACTACGGACTCTCGGACCCACGTGTGCCCGGACCGCCCGGCAATCCCGCCCTGCCTTCGCTCTTCAGCGAGCTGCGGCACTCCGGCTACAAGACTGGCGTCATCGGCAAGACGCACACCCCGGCGAACTGGATCGAGCCGCACGTCGACCGGCTGCTCGACTGCGCTGGCTTTCTGGCGCAAGACGCCTACGGCGCATACCTCGACGAGCGCGGGCTCGGCGCGGACCGTGACGACCGCATGCTCCAGGAGCACTTTGCCCGCTACGGCGAGCGCAAGGGACAGGGACTCGATGCCCGGGTGTCCCGCCTTCGTCTCGAGGACTCCGTCGAAGCCTGGGTCGCCGCCGAGGCGACCCGATTCATCCGTGACAACCGTCACGAGCCGTGGGCCGCATGGGTCAGCTTCCCTCGCCCGCACCAAGTCTGGACCCCGGCGCGGGAGTTCTGGGACCTGTATCGCGACGTCGAACTCCTGCCACCGAGCGTGGACGACCCGCTCATCGACAAGCCGCCGCACCAGGCGAAGATCCGCGACCAGAAGGTCACGAATGGCGATTGGTACTTCGAGCCAGAGGGGCCGACCGCTGGGCTGCGCCGCGTCCTGCACGGCTACTACGCGCTCGTGTCACAGACCGACCACTTCGTTGGCGCGCTGCTCGACTGCCTCGAGGAGCTCGACCTTGTCGGAGAGAGCCTCGTCGTCTATACGGCCGATCACGGTGACTTCGCGGGCGAGCACGGCTTCATCGAGAAGGCGCCCGGCGTCGGCTATGACGCGATCACCCGCGTCCCCTACGTCTGGAGCTGGCCGGGTACGCTGCCCGCGTCCGCAGTCTGCGACAGTCTCGTCGAGGCCGTCGACTTCCTGCCCACCGTCTGTCGCCTGCTCGACCTGCCGGCGCCAACGAGTGTCGACGGCCTCGACCTCTCCGCTGCGCTCAGCGGTTCCCGCGCCCCGCTCCGGCCCTTTGTCGTCAGCGAGAACCCGTGGGTGAAAGCGGTGCGAACGACGCAGTGGAAGCTCGTCGAATACCCCCGCCCGCTGTTTCCCGACATCGATCACCGCGTCGGCGAGCTCTACAACGTCGCCGAGGATCCTTGGGAGCTCACCAACCGCTACCACGACGCCTCGACGAGCGGCGTCGTCGAGGAGCTCCGCTCGCAACTCTACGACTGGCTGGTGACGACACGACGCGTGAGGACCGCGCAGCCCGCGGCGGGCGGAAGCTGGCGCGCGATCCGCCGTTCCGACGACGGCCACGTCTCGCCACTCGCCCTCCATCAGATGGTGGCGGCAGGAATCACCGACTACCTCTGAGCAGCGCGCCACCGTCGGAAGCGTCCTCCCAACCGACGGAGCTCGCACTGGGGAGCCGGGCTTCGGCGCCAATGCGTCCGCCCGGGCAGGTCGCTAGGTGGCTGGTGTCTCTCGCGAGCGTGAGTGCTCGCGATTCGCGGCTCCATGAGAGAGAATTACGTGAACGTAGTTCTCGACAGGGAGACCCCGATAGCGCTCGGACGGGCTGATCGACAAGGCAAGCTCTTCGACGACGTGGACCGCTAGTTGGACGAGGCGCTCGAGAAGAGCTCGATCTACGCGTTCTTGCACCGCGAGCGCGACGCCCTCTTTCCTGAAAGCGACTTCGCCGACCCGTTCGACAACAAGGGGCGCAATGGCGACGTTCTACCGTACGCACGGTCGGGCCCGAGGTCGATCCCTGGGGCCAATAAGAGCGCTGCTAGGCAGCTGGTGGATCTTGGAACAGCTCGGGGTGGAAATACCGGTTGTAGCGAAGGCGGTGAGCGCTCGGCTTCGCGCTTCGCAGCGCCACGGGCACCCCGTCGAGGTTCGGGCGCGCCGTGCGACAAAAGCGCTCGATCTTGCGCAGGTTCGCCGCCACGATCATCAAGCACACACACAGCGTCTGGGCCGCGAGGCCGCGCATTGGCGACGACCAGCAAATGTGCGAACGCGTCAGGTCCGGGCCGGACACAGCGCGGAGGTCCGCGCGGAGCACGACTCCATCGCGGCTTGAACGTCACGGAGCGCCTGCCTCGCTAGTGCCCTGACCGCCAACGTTGAGGGGGCGCGTCCACCACTTTGACGCCTGGATCGCGCAAAGTGGCTGGATGGCTGAACGGGTGCGGGTGCGCGAGCTCACCAACGAAGAAGGCAACCAGCT
>JAJZBI010000046.1 GCA_021798985.1 Actinomycetes bacterium | reverse complement strand
CGGTCACCGTGTTCCTCCTCAAGTCGTTGGCTTCGCAACTGCTTCTTGAGGTTGACGCGGTGACTGTCGCGTGTGGGGGATGGTCCCTCAGCTCACCGGCTCGCACACCACTCGTTGGGACTCAACTCCGCCTGGCGAGAACTGGGCGGCCTCACGACGCGCCCATGCCCTGACCGCGTGGCGCCCGCCGATTGTCTAAGGCGATCCTCGAGCCGCGACGCCGTGGAGGTCCGCGGAGCGCCCGACCCGCATCCTCCGCCCTCCCGATCACCCTCCCGACAGCGCCGTGGCCTGGGTCGCCAGTGTTGACTCCCATGACGTACGTGCTCCATTGCAGGGTGCCGGGCGGCAAAGAGCACCCGTCCTCGTGAGGGTCTCGTGAGGTCATTCGTGAGGTCGGGCATGGCGCGCCCGACCTCACGAGACCCTCACGAGAAGGTCAGCCAGCTGGTATTTCTCGCGGCGCCGAATGACTGCCGTCGCGCTCCCCGACACGACGGTCATCGAATGCACATGACGTCGCCGCCGCCCCTCCGGGCGGCGGCGTTCCTATTGCCAGTGAGACGCCACGGCACGCCGCCAGGCGACGACGTCGACCGCGACCGTGACCTCGGCGAGCGTGACGAGCCCGGACAGCCCGTCGAGGGCGAGAGCCTCGGGCAGCGCCGCGTGGAATAGCGGAACACCGCCCGGCACGCCGCACTCGTTCGCGAGGTAGGTGGTGCGTGACGTTCTCGTGCAGCGAAGCCGGACCCTGCCGATCCGCAGGTCTTGGCGCACACCATCGGGGAGCAGCTGGTCGGCGAGGCCGAGCAGCTCGGGGTGTCGCAGACGACGAGGTCGTCGGCGACTCGGGCGGCGCCGTCCGCCAGGGCGACGAGCGGGGTGCCCACCTCGCCGCACGCCCAGCACGCGTACGGCAGTCCGTAGAGCGAGACCGCCGTCTACAGCCCCGCCGTTGGGCTCAATGACCCCGACGCTTCCCCATCTTTCGAGCGCAGCCCATCGCCCGCGTGCCCTTGTCGTTTCGCATCCTTCGCAGCATGTGGCCAGCGTCGCAGCCAGCCGTCACGGCGCTGCCAGTGCCGTACCACTTGCTCCGCCCACGCCCCGAGCGACCCCAAGGCGCCCACGTCCGCGCAGCCCGTAGCAACTGGCCTCTGCTCCCGAGCCAGGCCCAGACACCCTTGCAGGTTCCGCCTCCGGCGGAACCTGCAAACGAATGCCTCGCGTTGCTCGGCCCTTCCTACCGCTCGAGGCGCACTAACAGCACCTCGAGGCGACGGGTGTCGCTCGGCACGCTCGTGTGCTCCATCGCGATGATCCGCCATCTCGAGAACGCCGCGCCCACGGCATCCTCGTCGACCTCGTTTCACACACCGGCCATGCGCAGCGAGAAACGCGCCAACAGCCTGCCCCCGGGACGGAGCACCCGGTGGAGCTCGCCGGCATAGCGCGCGCGATCGCCTGGGGCGAGGTAATGGAACACGCCGCGATCGCGCGCCACGTCGAAGGCGCCCGAGCACAGCGGAAGCGCCAGTGCGTCGGCACGGAGGTCGTGCGGCGGGTGCCATCTGCGCACGGGTCGAGCACCGCGCGATTGCTTGGGCTCGCGCACGGCCGCTCCGACCTGCTGGCGTCGCGTCGCCACGAGGGCCTTCTCGAGCCTCACTGGAGGGTCGTCGTGCTCCGATCGCGCTCCAATTGACACCTCCCCGCAACACCTCCTCCCTACCGTCCCGCGCGTGATCGTCTCGGTGACCGTGCTCGGCTCGAACGACGGCACCGCGCCCGAGACCGTCGGCCAGCGCATCGTCGAGTACCTCGAGGGCGGCCTCGCGCTGCCCGCTGGTCGAGCACCAGGAAAGCTCGTCTCGCTGCCCGCGCCAACTGGGGGCACCGCCGCCTACTACGCGGACTCCGCCGGGGTGCGACCGGCGCAATGGCGCCTCGGTCGACACGGGACCGTGGATGCCGCCGAGCTCGCCGCGTACCTCGCCGGCACCGATCCACAAAGCGGCGAGGCGCTGATCTCGGCGAGCGGCTCGGCAGGTCGAGCGCGTCGCCGCCGCGAGCACAAGGCGCTGCCCCGGCTCGACAAGGACTGGTACTCCACCTCCGAGGTGGCCGAGCTGTTGGGCGTCGGCTCCTCCTATGTCACCCGCCTCGCGAGGATGCAGGTGCAACAGGGCTCGGACCACGTGCGCCTCGACACCAGAGGAACTTGGGAGCTCTCCCGCACCCTCCTCGTCGAGCTCGCGGCCGATCGCAAGGCGCCACGGGTCGTCGCGGGCTATGACGTCACCTTCTCGGCGCCAAAGTCCGTGAGCGTGCTCTGGGCGGTGGCCGACGAGGACACGAAGGCCGCCATCTTGGATGCGCTCGACGACGCGGTCGCCTCCGGACTCCGCTACCTCAGCCGTCATGCCATCTCGGTCCGCGTCCGTGGGAACAGCGTGCCGGCGACGCCCGTCGCCGCAGCCGCCTACCTCCATCCGACCTCGCGTGCCCTCGAGCCCCAGCTGCACCACCACGTGGTCGTCGCCAACGCGGCGATCGGCCCGGACGGGCTGCGCCGCGCCCTTGATGCGCGGATGGTCTTTCACCACGCGAAGACCGCGAGCTTCATCGCCGGCGCCGAGCTCCGCCACCAGCTGACCGGCCGGCTCGGTCTTTGCTGGGGCGAGATCCACAACGGCATCGCCGAGATCGCCGGCGTCCCCGACGCGGCACGTCTCGAGATGAGCACCCGAGCGAAGGAGATCGCCGCGGCGACGACCGAGCGCGCCGTCGCGTCGTCGCGCGCCCGCCAGGTCGCGGCCTGGGACACCCGGGCCGCGAAGGACCACGGGGTCGACGTCGAAGCGCTGTTCGCCAGCTGGGAGGCGCGTCTTCGTGCCGTCGGCTTCACCCGAGCCGACGCTGCCGCCGTGCTCGACCAAGTGGCAGCCCCGGTGCTCTTCGACGAGGCGGACCGCGCCGAGCTCTTCTCGCGCCTGTGCCGAACAGATGGCATCACCGAGCACGAGGCGGTCTTCGATCGCCGGAGCGTCGTCCAGCGCCTCGCCGAGCTGGCCGGCGACCGGCTCTCTGGAGACGCCGTCGACGCGCTGGCGGACGACTTCCTCGACTACCACCAGGTCGTCGCGCTCGGTGCGCCGCCAGTGGGACGCGAGGTGGTGATCTGTCGCGAGGACGGCACGGTGGTGCGCCTCCCCGGCGGGCCGCTGTACTCCACCGAGGCGATGATCGCCCTCGAGCAGCGCTGCCTGTTTGCCTACGCGCGCGGACGCCACGCCAATCTCGGCATCGTTTCCCCCGAGGTCGTCGCAGGGGTGCTCGCCGAGGAGCGCTTCTCCTACCTCTCCGACGAGCAGCGCCGCTTCGTGACGGGCCTCGTGGGATCGGGGATGCAGATCCAAGCCGGCCTCGGTGCCGCGGGGACGGGAAAGACGACGGCGCTTCGCGCCGCGGTCGCCTGCTGGCACGCCGCCGGCTACCGCGTGCTCGGCGCCGCGGTCGGTGGCACCCAGGCGGTCGTGCTCAACGAAGAGACCGGGATCGCCACGCGGACCGTCGCCTCGCTGATCGCGCGGAGCCTCGAGCATGGGGATCGCTCGCTCGTCGATGCGAGGACGGTCGTGCTCGTGGACGAGGCGAGCCTGGTGTCCACCAAGGACTTCGCGGCGTTGGCCCAGATCGTCGGCGAGGCCGGCGCCACGCTGCGCTTGGTGGGCGATCCCGCGCAGCACACCTCGGTCGCGGCCGGTGGGGTGTTCGCGCACCTCGTGGAACACCACCCCGACGAGACCCCGACCCTCACCACCCTCTACCGCCAGCAGGGACCCGAGATGGCCGAGGTCCGCGCCGCGGCCGGAGAGCTGCGCGAGGGCAAGTATGCGCAGGCGCTCGAACGGCTCTCCCGCGACGGTCGGATCGCCGAGCCAGAGTCGGCCGATGCCGCCTTCGAACATGTCGTGGCGGCCTGGTATGCAGAACGGCAACGGCGGGTTGCCGATCCCGAGCGGCGGCGCAGCGCGATGACCGCCGAGCATCACGTCGAGCGCCGCGAGCTCAACCGCCGGGCGCGCGAGCTGCTCGCTGCGGACGGCACGCTCAGCGGACCTGAGCTGGTCGTCGGCGACGTCTGTTTCCAGGCGGGTGACGAGGTCATTGCCCGCGTCGCCGACCGCAATCTGCGTGCCGACGGCGCAGCGCGCGAGGAGTTCGTGCGCAACGGCTCGCTCGGCCGCGTGGTGAACGTCGAGGCGGACGGCCTGGTTGTCGACTTCGAGCGGTGGGGGAGGATCACCGTGCCTGCCGCGTACCTCGGACATGAACTTCCCAGCGGCCACGGCGGTCTGCAGCATGCCTATGCCGTGACGACGCATGCCGCCCAGGGCGAGACCTATGCGGTCAGCACGGCGCTCGTGAGCGAGCAGTCGAGCCCCGAAGGCCTGTACGTGGCCGTCACGCGCGCCCAGCACGACCTCCGCACCGCGGTGGCCGACACCGCCGGCGAGAGCATGGCGCGGGCTGAGGACGGACTGCCCGTGCTCGAGCGCGAGACCTCCGCGCTCGAGCGGACGGCAAGGAGCCTGGTGGTCGAAGATCGACCGCGCCTTGCCCTCCAGCTGCTTGGCCACTTGTCACCGGCTAACCGCGACAAAGAGGACGTTCCGGGAATCACGGCTCCTGTCGAGGACCTGGGCCTTCACCGCCGACCACCGGCGTCAAAGATCTCGTGATAGCACAGATCGCCGGCTCGGGGTGGTCCGCCACCCCTCCCGACCAGCCGGGTGGGGCGTCGTTATGGGCGGCTGTGTCGTCGAGCGGCGAGATCGGCGTAACGTGCGCACGTTCGGTGCGTCGTGGACCGAAGGGTCGGTGGATCCCGGCGTACCCGAGCCGTCGATCTGCTCGCCTGGCGGGCGTCGGGCACTCCCGTCAGTCCGCACCGTAATGGATTTTCGGTGGGTGTGACCGGAGAGCGTTGCCGTACACGAGCCGGGCCCATTGCCGCTCCGACAGCGCCGCCTGGTTGGGATCATCCCAACACGTGGGCCTCAGCTGCACGCCGCTAAGCCGGCAGCACCAGGCGCCGGAGGCGCGCAGATCCGCTGTTGCGTGCTGCCCCGAGCCGTCGTCACGGTCGCGGAGGTGACCCATGCGCTGCTCGGCCACCATGCGGCGTAGATCTGGTTCTGGACAGTGGCGAAGGCGATCGAGTGGTCGCTCAGGTGCAGAGCCACCCTACGAACGGAAGCTCCGGCGTCACCGACGACGTAGCTCACGTGAGCTCCCGCTGCGTCGTTCACGAAATCATTGCCACTCATCCCGATCGTCTCGCTCATTGGGACACTGATCGAGCCGGGCGCCGCGAGCTCGCCGCTCGCATTCGACCATGCCGCCGAGCCAACGCTTGAGAGAACGCGACCTGCCGAGCCCTCACGTGCCACGAAGCACGTCGAAAGACCAGCAAGGTGTCCGTGCGATGCCGCTTCGACCACGACAAAGCTGAACGGGCCGCGCAGGTCCGTTAGCCTGATTCGCCACACACTCGAGGCCGTGTAGCCGGGGTACGTCTGGGATCCGGGTGCCCGCGGTCCTGTCGGCGACTCATCCGCGCCTTTCTCGACGCTCGACAAGCAGGCCGTGTCGGCGGCAGCTGCTTGCCCACTCGCCGCGGCCTTCGGGGCCGCAGTCCAACTGGCGAACGCGTCGTGTCGGCTGAAGCCGACAGTGCCGAACGCCACGCTGAGGGCCGCAGCCGTCACCACACCGGCCCCAAGCAGGCCGACTGCCCGGCGCGAGTGGTTCGGGACGCGATAGCGCACACGCCCGAGACGCTCGACCACGTCGGGGGGAACCTCCTCAGCGCACCTTGTGAGGACGGCGCGGAGCTCTGACTCGAGTTCGGTGGTCATGGCATCGTCCTCGCTTCCATTTCGTCGCTGCCCGATCGGCGAAGGGCGCCGTCCATTCCTGAGCCGACAGTCAGTTGCAGCCGTGCGAGCGCCCGCGCGGCGGTGCTCTTGACGGTGCCTGCCGGCCAGTCGAGTTCCTCGGCGATCTCCTGCTCGGAGAGATCGGCGAAGTAGCGCAGGACCAACACCGTCCGTTGCCGACGCGGGAGCGCCGCCAACATCCATGTCAGTTCCGCGCGGGCGTCGACTTGCTCGATGATTTGGGTGGCGCGCGGATCCTCTACGAGGGCGCAGCGGTCTTGCTCGGGATCGTCGTCTCGTTTGAGGCCGACGACCTCGCGAGCACGCCGGTGGTTGCTTCGTACCGCCAGATTGGCAAGGATCTGGCGCGCGTAGGCGAAGGGGTGCTCCATCTTCCGGACGCGAAGCCAGTGGCGTGCGACACGCGCAAGCGTCTCTTGCACGAGGTCCTCGGCGTCAGCGACGTTCCAGGTCAGGAGGTAGGCGATGCGGATCAACCGCGGCATCGAATCCGCGACAAACGCGTCGAACTCGGAGCGCGGTGATCCACGGCCGAGCCGTACCACTAGGTGCGCCTCGCCGGGCGTCGCAATATCATCACTCTTGTCAAGCCTGACCGAGCGAGTGAGGTTCCTTCCAACCGCCGATTTCTACTCGCGGAGACAGTCGATGATCGTCCGCTCCGAACCGGATGATCTGCACGGTGGGTTCGACGTGGCGTGATCGCGCCGATTCGGCGATCGGCTCCCTTCACGTCGGCCAGGAAGACCGCACGCCGCCAGCGCAGAACGCTCGTCACCCATGACCCGCGGTGGAGTCGGCCCTCCAACAACCCGTCGGGACGTTCTGAGCGACCGGCCGTCTTCCCGCTGGAAGGCGGCCAGTAGCACGGAGCGCCGATTCGGTACTGCCGCCGGAGCCTCGAGGATCGCTCATCTTGACGCTCAGATCGTTCGTTCGAGCGTGCCGCTCTCACGAGCGCGAGTTCTAGGGTAGTCACCTTCCCAAGTACGCCAGTACCGCGAGGACGCGGCGGTTGTCATCGTCCGACGGCTGGAGGCCGAGCCGGAGGAAGATCGACGCCGTGTGCTTGGCCACGGCGCGTTCGGTGATCGTGAGCTGTTGGGCGATCGCGGCATTTGAGCGACCCTCGGCCATCAGGCCGAGCACCTCGCACTCACGCGGGCTGAGCGCGCCGATCTCGTCGTTGTCGGTGTTCCGGGCGAACAGCCGAGCGATCACGTCCGGGTCCATGGCCGTCCCACCGGCGGCGACTCGCCGAATTGCGTCGAAGAACTGTGCGCTGTCCAACACTCGGTCCTTCAGGAGGTAGCCGATGCCGCCAGAGCCGTCGGCCATCAGCTCGCGTGCGTAGAGCTGCTCCACGTACTGGGACAGGACGAGGATCGGCAGGCCAGGGCGCTTCTTTCGCGCCGCCAGAGCCGCACGCAGTCCCTCGTCGGTGAACGTCGGCGGGAGCCGGACGTCGACGATCGCGACGTCGGGAGGATCGGCCGTTGCCGCGGCAACGAAGTCTTCGCCGTTGTCGACGGCTGCAACGATCTCCAGGCCGTGTGCCTCGAGCATGCGGGCGAGGCCCTCCCTCAGCAAGAACTGATCTTCAGCGATCACAACTCGCACGGAATCTCCAGCTGCACGACCGTCGGTCCTCCAGAAGGGCTCTGCAACGTGATCGCTCCGTCGAAGGCGGCGAGGCGGCGTTCGATGCCCCGAAGGCCAGTGCCACGCGAGGGGTCGGCGCCACCTCCACCATCGTCGGCCACCGTGATCGTGAGCACCCCCCGTGCATAGCGGATGTCGATCGTTGCCTCGCGAGCATCGGCGTGCTTGGTCACATTGGCGAGCAGCTCGGAGACGGCGAAGTAGGCGGCCGACTCGATCGGCGCGGATGGGCGGCCGATTGGTTCGGCCGCAACCCGCACTCGCGACGCTGAATCGAGTGCCAGCGCGCGGATCGCGTCGACGAGGCCACGGTCGGCGAGGACGGGTGGGTGGATGCCGCTCACGAGGGCGCGCAACTCCGCCAACGCCATGCTCGACGCCTCGCGAGCCTCGGCGAACAGCCGGCGCGCCGCCTCGGGATCGGTGTCGAGCAGCTCCTCCGCTGCGTTCAAGGTCATGCCCATCGCCACCAATCGTGCCTGCGCGCCGTCGTGCAGATCCCGCTCGATGCGGCGGATCTCCGCGGCGCTCGCGTCGATGGACTCCGCTCGTGTCCGAGCGAGGTGCTGGACGCGCTGCGCCAGTTCCCGGTCTCGTCGAGGAGCGAGCACGGCCCGGGCTAGGCGGCCGTAGGCCTGCAGCAGCCCCGGCGCCAGCCACACCGCCAGCGCGGTGACGGCTGCGCCCGCGAGCCCGAGCGCTACACGGACGATGACTCCGGCGTGGGACGTGCCCGCTACGCCGTAAGCGAGGCACGTGGCCATCCCGGCAGTCGCGAGCACGAGCGACGACATCGAGAGGGCCACTCCGATCGAGCCATTGGTCGCCATCCAGAGCAGGTCCCGCCAGGTGGCCGGGTCAGAGGCAATCCACCGCAGTCGGTCGAAGCTCAACCGCTCGACGTCACGGCCGACTGTCGGCAAGTACGCGTCCCGGATCGGCAGCTGCAGCCACTCGTTCGTCCACCGCCTGGTGACCTGCGCGAGTCGACGTGTCCCGATCAGCGCACCAAGGACGCCGTGGCGCACCACCAGGACATCGCCGGCCCAGAACAACACGGCAAGCATGAGCGCCACCCGGGGACCGAAACTGTGCAGCGCCAGCAACCCGAGCACGGCCATGGTGGGCACGAGCACGGGAACCAGAAGGAGGGCGATGCCGGCCACGGCCAGCCCGAAAAACGCCGGCCCGCGGGCAAACGCGAGGGCGCTGGCCCGCGGGCTCCAACGGAAGGTGCTACGCCCTGTCTCCGCCACCCGCACCATCCAGGACCGATCGACGTCGCTTGTTCTGTGTCCCCAGTTTGGCGGACCCGACGCCCCCTTGGCAGTAGGGCTAGGCACCCGCCGAGGGTGTACCTACGTCCACCTCGAGGACGCCGCCTAGCCGTATGTCCTGTTGACGACCGATTTCCCACACTGAAGACATCCACCCACAGGGCGGAGATCAGGGAGGGACGCATGCGTCGGACAACGAACACGAGCCGAGATCGCGACGAGGCGAGACGGCGGCCATGAACGTCATCGAGACGCGCGAACTCGGAAAGACCTACGGGCAGACGAGAGCACTCCACGACTGCAACCTGGCGATTCCGGATCGGCACATGGTCGCGCTCGTCGGTCCGAACGGGGCCGGAAAGACGACCCTCTTGAACCTCACGGTCGGGCTCGCGCTCCCAACGGCCGGCGAGATCACGGTGCTCGGTGGGCGTCGCGCCGGTTCGCTCGCCGCACTCGACGGCATCGCCTTCGTTGCCCAGAACGCCCCGCTCTACAGGAACCTCTCTGCTGCCGAGCTCATCCACGAGACGCGCAACTTGAACCGTCGTTTCGACGAGCGCTACGCGACCCGGCGCCTCGACGAGCTCGCGATCCCGCTGAAGCGCAAGGCAGGGACGCTGTCGGGCGGCCAGCAGGCGCAGCTCGCGTTGACGCTGGCACTCGCCCGACGACCGCGGCTGCTCGTCCTCGACGAGCCGATGGCCTCCCTCGATCCGATCGCCCGGGACGACTTCATGACGACGGTGCTGCGTGCCGTCGTCGAGGATGGTGTCTCGGTCGTGCTGTCGTCGCACGTGCTCGCCGAGCTCGAGCGGGTTGCCGACTACCTCGTCGTCGTCTCGCACGGTGGCATCCAAGTGGCCGGCGAGGTCGAGGAGCTGCTCGCGGCCCATCGCACGCTCACCGGCCCGGCGTCGGGGTCCGAGCAGTACGCGCGGGGGTGGGACGTCGTCCATGCGACAACCGCGGGGCAACAGGCACAGCTGCTCGTGCGAACCGGTCACCCTTCCGAGCCGGTGCCACCCGGATGGAACACCCGCGCCGTGACGCTCGAAGAGCTGACGATGGCCTACCTGCGCGAGCCGGGCACGGCGGCGACGCCCTCCTCGGCGAACAGGTGGGACGAGGCGACGGAGGTGACGAGATGACCGCGTCGACCGCGACGGTCGCTCCGAGAGGAGCGGCGCACGTGCGGCCGTTGCCATGGCGTCGGATGCTCTGGGTCACGTGGCGGCATCATCGCGTCGCGCTCGGTGGTGTGGTGCTGTTCCTCGGCGTGCTCGCGCTGTGGCTTTGGGCGACTGGGCTGTCGGTGCACCACGCGTTCGCCGCCGCGGTGGCCTGTCGGCCCGTGGGCTCGCCAAACTGCAGCAACCTCGCCATCGACTTCGAGAGCACGAACTCCTTCTTGAAAGGTGGCTTCGTCCTCCAGCCCATCCCCGCGCTGATCGGGGCGTTCGTCGGGCCCGTCGTGCTTGCCCGTGAGTTCGAGACCGGGACGTTCCGCTACGCCTGGACCCAGGGCTTCGGTCGTTGGCGATGGGCGGCGGCCAAGCTGGTGCTGCTCGGGGTCGCGGTGGCGGGCTTCGCCGCAGCGTTCAGCGTGCTGCTGTCCTGGTACTACCAGCCCTACGTCGCTGCGCAGCACGCCCCCAACGTCGCCGGCGCGAGCCCATTCTCCGCGGGGCTGTTCGACCTCCAGGGCCCCGCGTTCGTCGGCTGGACGCTCGCAGCGTTCGCGATCGGCGTGCTCGCCGGGATGCTCATCCGCCGGATCGTGCCTGCGATCGTCGCTACCCTCGCCGCTTACACCGCGCTCGCCCTGCTGACGGCGAACGCGTTCCGTGAGCATTACATGGCGCCGCTCGCCGCCAAGAACCTGCACATCCCGAGCTGGGCATGGATCCTGAGCGAGTGGTGGACCAAGGGCGGCACGTACGCCTTCGAGAGCCGGCTCCAGCTCGACCTGCTCCCTCGGCTCTGCCCGTCCGCTTTCTCAGCGGGCCCACATGGCGGCGTCAGCCCTTCGGGAGCGATGACGGCGACGCAATGTCTCATCCAGCATGGGTACGTCGAGTGGGCGACGTACCAGCCAATCAGTCGCTTCTGGCCGTTCCAGTGGATCGAGGGTGGGTGCCTGCTCGCGCTCTCCGCGCTGCTTGTCGCCGCGACCGTGTGGCTCGTCCGACGGAGGGCGGCGTGAGCGCCGCCCAGACACCCAAGCTGCGCGGACAGGGACGCCTACTCCGTCGCGTTGCGCTGATCGTGCTCGCGCTCGTGGTGATCGGGATCGTCGCCGACCGAGCGATCACCTCCTTCTGGCCGCGGTCGTGGAGCCGTGGGACCCTGACCGGCACGCTCGAGGCCGTGGGTGGTCGTGCGGGTGCAGGCCCGAGGCCGCTCGAAGGGACGATCACCGCGACGGCGTCGGACCGAACCGTGTTGACCCTTTCTGTCAGTACCACTGTTCGGTTCACGGTGCATCCGGCCGTCGGTACCTACGTCGTCACGGCGCGCAGCCCGCAGTATGGGGGCGGCCACGGCACCTGCTACGCCTCAGGGCCGGTCACCGTGCGCGAAGGCATGAAGACCACCGTCACGGTCGAATGTCGAGAGAAGTAACTGCCTCCGCGGTGTCATCGTTGAGATTCGCGCGAGATGGACTAATCCGAACGTTCGATCTTCGCTCGCTCCCGGACTGACCGGGTCCAGCCTCAAATCGGCTCTCGCTCCCGGACTGACCGGGGCCAGCCTCAAAGCGGCTCCGAACGACGGCTCGGGCGTCGCGTTCGGTGTCTGGCGGCGCGGACGGTCATTGCACGCCAATCGCCGAGCATGCGCGTGCGGGCTCCGGCCGTGCTCACGGCGGCCATCTCGGCGTCCTGCGCTGCGGATCTGATTGTCGTTGAGGCCATCAGATCACGCCGTGGAGCCGGTGACGCCGAGCTGCAGCCACGCCGGATAGACTGATCAAGTGCTCGGACGCACTGTCACGGTGCTGTATGTCCTTGCTCTGGTGGTGACCGTCGTCGGCACGGACATCCTCTTCTTCAGGCATCACTTCTGGCCACGCTTGCTTGTGAACGTCGGCATTGTCCTTATTTTCGTGGCCTTCTTCCTGCGTTTCCGGCACGCACTTGGCGGTTGACCAGCCGGATCGGCGCGAACGAGTCTGCGAGTGCGCTCGCACACGTCGCCTGTCGCTGCCCGACGGATGGGAACGAGTCGAGCCGACGACGAGACAGGTCAGGATCGGCGCCGTCACGGGAGTGGCGGGGCCGAAGCTCCGCTGCGACACCTCTGTGCTCTCGGCCACCGAACAGCTCATCTGGGCCCGGTGACAGGCCGCTGCGCTCCGCCGCCGGTCCAGCACCGATCGACGACTCGGGCGTCGCGTCCGGTGACTGGCGGCGCGGACGGTCGCTGCACGCCGATCGCCGACTCGGCGCTGCCGAGCGGCAGCGGCGAGAAGCGGTCCTACGGGTTGTTCTGGGTATTGGTCGCTGGCGGGTCGCCGAGCGGGAAGCGATGTCGCAGATGACGTCGTCTCGTCCGATGTCGTCGGGTTCGGCCCGGTACACCTCTCGACAGGACAGGCGGCTCTCGGGTCTTGCGGAGACTTCCATGGAAGAGGCGACCGCGTCGTAGGCGGCCAGGATCGCCGGGTAGTCCCACTGCGCCTTGGTGATGGTCGTGTAGGCCTCGTCGTGGGCAGGCTCGGTCCGGACACCGATCCGCTCGTCGGGCTGGATGCCGGCGGGGCAGGCCAAGACGGCTTCGAGGGGACCGTCATGGTCGGCGTCCACGACGCCGTGGAAGATGAGCGTGAATGGTCCGGTGGACGCCGCACCTCCGAGGTGGTCCGCGAATGCCTTCTTCGCCTCCCGAACGAAGGTGTCGGTCTCGTGCCCGTGCAGGCGCCGCTGGATAGACATGACCCGCTGGGCGGGGACATGGCGTGTCTTGATCGGGAACATCGGGTCGTCTCCTTGGCCGAGGGTGGCTTGGACGTGGCGGATGAGCAGCTGGCGGTCGGCGTGGCGGCGCGCGGAGTCGGCGATGAGGGCCTCGAGACGCTTGACGGCTGCGTCAACCTCCCTGTCGGCGTCGTCGATGACCAGTCCGATGTCGGCCAGGCTCACGTCCGCGCCGCGCAGCACGCTGATGAGCTGGCCGGTGCGGACCTGCTCCGGCCGATAGCTCCGGTAGCCGGTGGCGGGATCGGTGACTGCCGGCGACAGCAGGCCGACCTGGTCGTAGATTCGGAGAGCCTTCGGCGTGAGTCGCGCCCGACGGCCGAACTCGCCGATCGAGAGCATCTCCTCGTCGCGCACAGCCCCGATCTTCGCCTCTGCCCCTGGGGCAAGGTCAAGGGCCTTCCAAGCGTCCACCCCCGCCGGTGCGAAAAGCGCCCAGAGCGGCTCATCTGGACCCGGCACCCACCCCGAGCTTTTGGCGCACGCAGAGCGCGGAACGACGGCTCGGGCGTCGCGTTCGGTGACTGGCGGCGCGGACGGTCACTGCACGCCGATCGCCGATTCCGTATGCGTCGGCTGCGAGCACAACGGAGTAGCGGCCGACGACCGATTGATCCTTCCCGGACTTCCGAGCTTGCTTCTGACGGCCACCGAAAGATGTCGCAAGCACGCACGCAAGCGTCTGAGTTTCAACTCCAACCGGGTGGTGGCGAGAGCAGCTGCCGGCGCCTGCTGGCATTCCGTCTCCGCAATTCATCCCGAGCGTCCGCGTTGGGCTTCTCCGTTCAGGGTTGGCTGACCTGCTGGGGCGCTCAGGCCCTCGGCTTCGCATTCGCCAGACCGCAACCTCTTCGCGCGACTTAGCGCTCAAGCTCTTCTGCCGCACGCGCGACGAGCTGAGCCGCAGCTCGAACTGCCGAGCGCGCCTTGGTGGCCGACACGACGACGACGCCGTAGTGGGCTGCGTCCTTCACGTCCAATAGACGGCCCAGCTGGTTGGCGAGGTCGCGGCCATCGGGGGTGGCATGAGCAAGCAGCTCGAGGGCGCCGCGGTGGTCCTCACCGCGGTGGCGTTTGCCGAGCCGCGTGCCGCAGAGCGCGTCCGATGCAGCGATGCCGGCGAGCACCGCGAGCCCGGCTGCGACGCTGAGGTATTCCTCACGACTCGGCTCGGCGAGCACCAGCTCGGCGACCTCAAGATAGGCGCGAGCGGTTCGCTGTCGGCTTACCGCTTCTGATCGATTGCTCTTCGCGACACGCATTATGGGCTCACATCTTCGGATGCTGCAGCAGTGGAAGCGGCTGTTTCATGAGCGAGATGCCGTCTCGGTCAATCTCCTCGAAAAGCGTGGCTCCATTGCGGTGCTGGTTCAGCATTTCGTTGATGGTCAGCTCGATGATCTGAGCCTGATTGCCCGTCCACGAAGGAACGAGCCGACGCAGCCGATCAAGCTGCTCACGCCAGGCGTCTTCGGCGCCTGGCGTGAGCCAAGGAGTGCCCCCTTGGTTCTTCGCGCTGGCATACGCCGCGAAGACTTCCGCGATCACGCCGAGGACGCCGGTCGGTGGCGCGTCGAAGATGGCGAGCGTCTCGCCGCGGCGCATGCCGCGAACGACAAGCAGGTCGATATCGCTGCGCTCGTCGCCGTCGGCGCGGGCAGTGGAACCGAACAGCCAAGCGGCGACCGGCCGAGGGTTCCAGGAACCGAGCTCGTCTCGCAATCGCTTGATGACCTCGAGGCGCAAGTTGGCCAAGGCGATGGCGATGCCGGCAGCGACGTGCTCCCGATTCAGCTCGTGCACCCGATTTCGGCCCATTTCGACGGCCCGAATGACGCCCTGCTGGACGAGCCGGCCCAGGCACTTGCGAATTCCGATCTCCGATCCCCGGACTGACAGCTGAGCGATCTCTCCTACGGTCAATGGCCGGCCCGCCGCGGCAAGCACGGCGAGCACAGGACCGTCGAGGGAGGGCGTGATCGAGCGGGTGGGGTCGCTGACATCCATCAACTAGAGTATAGCTCCCTCTCCTTTAGTATCCTTAGCTCTACTAGAGGATACTGCGTCGGCACACATCGGAGGCTGCCCATCCCCAGCCGCCGAACTGGCACTGTCGGCCCCGACGCGCATAGGCGAAGCAAGCAGGCCGCCCGACGGGCCGGTGCCGATCGTCCAGTTCTGCAGCGCCGCGCCGTGCCCCGTTCGCCAGGAGTACGCGAGCCGAACGACGGCTCGGGCGTCGCGTTCGGTGACTGGCGGCGCGGACGGTCACTGCACGCCGATCGCCGACTCCGGGCGTGTGGAACCGGGCGCGTGGCGGCGCAAGATGGATCGTTCGGCACGTGCCACCCACGTCGGTGTGTACGCTATGCGCATGGCCCGAGTGAACATCACCATGCCGGACGAGCTCTACCGCGAAGCGAGGCAGGCCGGGCTGAACGTCTCGCAGCTCGCCCAGCTCGCCGTGGCCGCCGAGCTGCAACGCCAAGCCAAGATCGCCGAGCTGGACGCCTACCTCGCCGAGCTCCAAGACGAGCTCGGCCCCACCTCCGACGACGAGCGCGCCGAGGCCCGAGCCTGGGCCGAGAAGGCTCTGGGGTCACCGAAGCGACGTCGCAGCGCGTGACCGTCGTTCTCGACGCCCACGGCCTGACCGCCCTCGCCGCCCAGCGGGCCTACCTCGAGGAGCTACGCCGCAGGGGCGAGTGGCCGGCGATCATCCCCTCCGTCGTGCTCGCCGAGGCGTTGACCGGCGACCACCGCCGCGACTACCACGAGAACCGCCTCCTACGGACCTGCGACGTCCGCTCCGTCGACGAGGTCACGGCTCGAGCGGCCTCCGCCCTGCGCACACGAGTGGGCACTCGGCGCCCTCCCTCGGCCGTCGACGCCATCGTGGTCGCCATGGCAGACGCCGCCGGCGGTGCCACCGTCCTGTCCAGTGATCCCGGCGACCTGCGCGCTCTCGCCAGCCACGCGACCAACCACGTACACGTAAGCCGGCTGTAGCTGGCGTTCTATCGCCACCACCGACGACTGGACGATCACGCCGAGCGCCGAGTCGGGCGCGGTGTGGCCTCGCCGCTCCGGTCAGCTTCCCGGTGTCCCGATGACCCGTGATGTGCACGGGGTGCCGGCCCCGGGCGGGTTGGTCACCCTGACCGGACCCCGTTTGCTGGTCCAGGTGGACCAGCTCAGGGGGACCCGGTCAACCCCTCAGGCCGTGCGAGCAGAGCCTCAGAGCGGGCGCTCGCGCGCCAGATGCGCGTGGGCCACACCGCCATGGCAGCTCAGCGGCGTGCACGAGTAGCCGGAAATGCTCGGCAGGGGCTGATCGAACAGCCGCTCGCCGGAGCCCAGGATGACAGGTGCAATCACAAGGTGCACCTCGTCGATGAGACCCACGGCAAGGAACTGGCGAACGGTGGACGGACCTCCTCCGAGTACCACGTCTTGGCCATCAGCTGCTTCCGCGGCCCGGGCCAGAACCTCATGCGGCTCGGCGTTGACGAAATGGAACGTCGTTCCGTTGGCCATGAGCATGTCGGATTTTGGGTGGTGAGTGAGCACAAAGACGTCGTGGCCGAAGGGAGGGTCCTCGCCCCACCAGCCGCGCCACGACTCGTCCGGCCACGGCCCGCGGATCGGACCGAACATGCCTCTCCCCATGATGGTGGCGCCCACGTTCTCGGTACGAGCGCGGAAGAGATCGTCGTTGCGGCCGGCGTCGCCGCCGCTCCTTCCGAGCGTCGGCTGGAATGAGGCGGTCTTGAAGATCCAGTCATGCAGCAGGAGTCCGTTCTCGCCGAGCGGCTGATCGACGCGCTGATTGGGACCGGCCGCGTAGCCGTCGAGCGAAAGGGTGAAGTTGTGAACTCGAAGTCGCGCGATGATGGGAGACTACTCACAGCGCACTCGCCGCTTACGGGAGCGCAACGCTCGTACTCGTCGCACGGCCGTTGGGACGGCAGGCCAACCGGCGCAGACCGCCCAGATCTGCGAACAGCGCCCACCCTCTTGCTCGCCTCGAGCACCCAATCCGAACGACGGCTCTCGCGCACGCGCCGCTGACGACCTTGCGTGCAGAACGCACGCACCGATCGGCTCGTAGGTCCGTCGCTGAGGAGAGCACCCAGAATGACGCCGGCGAGTTCACCACCGACCTCAGCGAAGCCGCACCGAGCCGGCAGGGAGTATGAGCCAGGGCCCTCACCCGCGGTGATCCACCACCCTCACGATGGCGATCACTACGGTCGGGCTCACCTGGAGCACCGTTCTGACCCAAGAACCGGCTGACGGCCAGCCGCCTGT
>JAJZBI010000023.1 GCA_021798985.1 Actinomycetes bacterium | reverse complement strand
GGAGGCTCCCGCCCTCGTTTTTCGCTGGCCGCGCCATCACCGAGAACCTCGTCCTGCCGGCGTCCGGGTCCCGCACGTCGAAGTCCCGTTACGCGAGAGCGGCGCTGCGCTCCTTCATCCCATCAGGCCTGGTCCATGCGGGGGTAGACAACCTCTTCGAGCAGGAGGTAGATCGTCGCCGCGCACGGGATCGCGACGAGCGCGCCGACGAGGCCGAGCAGCGTGCCGCCGATCAAGGTGGCGATGATCGTCAGGCCGGGAGAGATCCGTACGGTGTGGCGCATCACCCTCGGCGTCAGCAGGTAGTCCTCGAAGAAGCGGTAGGCGATGTAGAAGGACGCGGTGCCGATGGCGATCGGCAGCCCGCGCACGAGCGCGACGAGCGAGACCACCACGCCTGCCACGGTCGATCCGATGACGGGGATCAGGTCGAACAACGCGACGAACAGCGCCAGCAAGAACGGGTAGGGCACGCCGAAGGCCGCCAGCCAGATGTAGGTGCCGATGCCTGAGACGATCGAGGTCAACAAGTTGCCGAGGACGAAGCCTCCAACCCGGCTGAAGGTCTCCTCGGTGAGCGCCGCGGCCCGCTCGCGCCGTGAGGCGGGGACGAGGTTGAGCGCCATCCGCTTGACTCGCGGCAGCGCCACGAGGAAATAGATCGTGAGGACGATCCCGCTGATGATCGCCGTCGTTGCCGACGCCAGGGCCTTGCCCGCCCCGAGCGCGCCGCCCTCCAGGGAGGACTTCACCTTCGAGGCGTTCTTGCCCTCGATGTAGCTCGCGAGGTGCAGGCGGCGGACGAGGTGGCCGAGCCAGCCCTGGCCGGTCGCGACCTCATGGCGGTAGCGGGGCAGCCGGGCGGTGAGCGCGCTCACCTCGTGGGCGATGGGTGGCACCGCGGAGGCGACAAAACCGCCGACGATCGCCAAGAACGCGACGATGATCACCACGACGGCGAGGCCCCGGGCGAGCCCGCGCCGCACGAGCCAGTCGACCGCGGGCTCGAGCCCGACAGCGAGGAAGAGGGCGACCCCGATGACGAGCAGCACGCCGGAGATGTCGGCGACGGCCCGATACAAGACGTAGGCGAGCACGACGCCAAGGAACCCCCAAAAGCCCACGTAGAATGGGCTGTGGCGGCTGAAGGGCCGGCCGAGGGGCCCGTAGCTCTCCTCGAACTCGGCGGTCTTGGGGATGACGAGACCGCGCTTGGTCTCGGTGACGGGTACGCCGGCGACGTCGCCGGACGCGTCGGCCGAAGGCTCTTCGCCCGGCTCCTCGTCGGGCGCGTCTGGGTGCAAGATCACCGGCGCTGCGCCCCCATTGCCCTGACTGCCTCCTCGCCCGGCGCGCCGGGCTCGCCCGATGGTGCCCGGCCGCTACCCCGCGTCGGCCGTGGTGATGCGGCCGCGCTTCGCCAGTCGAGCACGGGGCGGTGGGAGAGTCCAGCACATCGGTCGCCTCGCGCGTCGCCGGCCCGATCCGTTGCGGCGATCCGGCACGATGGGGCCATGGGAGCTGAGGCCATCACGGCCCACCGGCCCCGCCCGCGGCCTCGCGTTGCGATCGTCGGCGCGGGCTTCGGCGGCCTCGACGCCGCGCAGCACCTCGCTGGCGCCGGCGCCGAGATCGTCCTCATCGATCGGGACAACTACCACGGCTTCTGGTCGCCGCTCTACCAGGTGGCGACGGCCGCCCTGGCGCCCGAGGACATCGCCCACCCGATCCGCGCGATCTTCTCGGGCCACCGTGACCTCGCAGTGCGCCACGGCGAGGTCACCGGCCTCGATCTCGAGGCGCGCCGGCTGGTCCTCGACCGGGGCGAACCGATCGACTAGGACTACCTCATCCTCGCCATGGGGAGCGCGACGGCGGACTTCGCCATCCCTGGCGTGTCCGAGCACGCCTTTGCGCTGAAAACGCTGCCCGACGCGCTCTTGCTGCGCAACCATGTGCCGCGGTGGCCGAGCTGTCGGGTGGGATCACGCTGCGCGGCACGCCCGGATGGGTGGCCTGGTTAGCGGTCCACCTCGTCTTCCTGATCGGCTTTCGCAACCGCCTCGTGGTCCTGCTCAACTGGGCGTGGAACTACCTCACCTGGGCCCGGGCGAGCCGCGTGATCTTGCAGGAGCGCCGCGGCGGGCCGAGCGGGGCAACGGCGTAGCCTCGGGCGCGATGGATCATGACGATGCCGCGCCCGACGCCCTTGGCCACGAGCGCGCCGAGGAGCCGGCGGAGGACCCAATCGCCGCCGAGGCGCGCGCGCTCTTGTCGGAGATCGAGGCCGAGCTCGCCGCCGTCAGCGCCGCGCTCGATCGTCTAGAGGCGGGCGGCTACGGCACCTGCGAGATCTGCGGCGCGCCGATCGCCGACGAGGCCCTCGCCGCAGATCCGGCCGCGAGCCGCTGCTCGGTGCATCGCTGAGGCGGCGGGGCGTCCTCGGCGCGGACGCGCTCGGGCCCCGGCGTCGCCGGGGCCCGTGGCGCGAAGGGTTGCGGTGGGCTCAGCCCTTCTTGGTCTCCCAGAAGATCTTGTCGATCTCCGCGATGTTCTCGAGCAGCTTCTCGGCGACGCTCACGTCGGTGGTCTGCTTGGACTGACCGGCGAGCTTGGTCGTCTTCCAGAACAGGTCGTGCAGGTTCGGGTACTTCTCGAGGTGCTCAGGCTTGAAGTAGTCGGTCCACAGCACCCACAGGTGGTGCTTGACCAGATCGGCGCGCTGCTCTTTGATCGTGATTGCGCGCGTCTGGTACGCCGGGTCGTTCGAGGCGTTGTAGCGCTCCATGATCGCCTTGACCGACTCCGCCTCGATGCGAGCCTGGGCGGGGTCGTAGACCCCGCAGGGCAGGTCGCAGTGGGCATGCACGGCCGCCGGCGGCCGGAGCTGGTCGAGCATCGCAAACAGGCGTGAGGTGAGCATGTCACAGTCCCTTCGATCGCTTCTTCCGAACCGCCGCCGACAGGGGGCGGATGCGGTCAGCGCGCGCAGCCGCCCGCCGGGCGGGCGCGCCCAGCCTAACGAGCGCTTCGCGCCGTACCCAACGCAGCCCCGCGGCTCGTGGGTGACGGTGCGCGCGCTGGCGAGCGCGCTCGCCGGTCTCGGCGCCCTGGCGATCGGCCGGCTCCGCCGGGTCGAGGTGCACGGCCCGAGCATGTTGCCCGTGCTGGCGGCGGGCGACCGGCTGCTCGTGGTGGTGACGCGTCGGGTCCGCCCCGGAGACGTGGTCGTGCTGCGAGATCCCGGCGAGCTCGAGCGCCTTGTGGTCAAGCGCGTGCACCGGTTGATCGAGGGTGGCATCGAGGTCCGCGGCGACAACGTTGCGGCGAGCCGGGACAGCCGCGACTACGGGCCGGTCCCGCGCCGCCTTGTCGTGGGCCGGGCGTGCTGGCGCTACCACCCAGCGGGTCGCACGGGCCGGATCGCGAGGGGTCTGGCCGCGCCGGCCGAAGCGCCGCCGTGACGCCGCTGGCCGATCGGTAGGCTGCAGGTAATGCGCAGGATCGCCGTGCTGTCCCTGCACACCTCTCCGCTCGCCCAGCCCGGAACCGGTGACGGCGGGGGCATGAACGTCTATGTGCGCGAGCTCACCGCAGCGCTCGCCCGCTCGGGCGTGCGCTGCGACGTGTTCACCCGCGCCGACGCCCCGGGGCTGGCGCGCGAGGTCCGCGTCGAGCCGAACCTCGTTGTGCATCACGTGCGTGCCGGGCCCCCGGTGCCGCTCGACAAGGCGCGCTTCGTTGCGCTGGTCCCGATCATGACCGAGGCGATCGCAGCGATCCTCGCCCGCCCGGCCGACGGCGTGGGGCCCGTGGAGCTCGTGCACGCCAACTACTGGCTGTCCGGTCTCGTCGGCCACGCCCTGAAGCACCGGCTGGGCGTCCCCCTTGTTTCCACCTTCCACACCCTCGAGCGGGTGAAGGCCAACGCCCACCCCGAGGACGCCGACCCCGACCAGCCCGACCAGCGGGCGCGTGCCGAGGCCGAGGTGATCGGCTGCTCGGACGCCGTCCTCGCCTCGTGCTCGGTCGAGGCGGCCGAGCTCGTCGCGCACTACGGTGCCGCGCCCGACCGGATTGTCACGGTCGCCCCGGGGGTCGATCGGGCCTTCTTCTCGCCAGGCGACCAGCGCCAGGCCCGGCGCGCGGTGGGCATCGAGGCCGACGGCCCGCTGGTGCTCTTCGTCGGGCGGATCCAGCCCCTGAAGGGCCTGCAGGTGGCGGTGCGCTCCTTCGCCCGCCTCTCCGATCTCGGCGTGCAGGGCGCCCGCCTGGCGATCGTCGGTGGGCCGAGCGGCCCGGACGGTGGGCCTGAGCGCGACCGGCTCGTGGCCTTGGCGGACCGGTTGGGGATCGCCGCCTCCACGCGCTTTGTCGCGCCCCAGCGCCACGAGCTCCTCTCCAGCTGGTACCGCGCCGCGAGCTGCTGTGTCGTGCCGAGCCGCTCGGAGTCCTTCGGCCTGGTCGCGCTCGAGGCGGCGGCGTGCGCCATCCCGGTGGTCGCCTCGGCCGTCGGCGGGTTGACGACTCTCATCGAGGACGGCGTGACCGGCTACCTCGTCGAGCGTGACGACGAGGCCGGCTTTGCCCGCCGGCTGGCCGAGCTGTGTGCCGACCCGCTCGCCGCGGCCGCGATGGGCGCAAGCGCCGCCGAGGGCTCGCGGCGCTACACGTGGCCCGTCGCCGCGAGCCGCCTCCTCCAGACCTACGAGCGCCTCGTCTCTCGCGCCCCGGTGTCCTGCTTCTAGGGCCACCGCTCGCCCGGCTTTCCCTCGATCGGGCCTGGCGCGCCCGGTTCCATTAGCGTCGTGGTGTGGCCAAGCTCGTGGTGCTCGGTGCTGGACGGATGGGGACGGCGCTGGCGGCCGGACTGCAGCGCTCGGGCTGGGCGCAGGCCGGCGACCTCGTCGTGGTCGACCCGAGGGAAGAGGCACGCCTGCGCCTCGCCGAGCGCTACCCCGATCTCCAGGTCACCGACCGCGCCCCGGCGGCGACCTCGTTGATCGTCGCCGTCAAGCCGAAAGACGTGGCGACCGCGTGCCAGCAGGTCCCGCGACACGGCTACGAGCGGGTGCTGTCCGTGGTCGCCGGCACACCGCTCGCCACCTTGGAGCGGTGGTTCTGGCCCGGGCTCCCCGTGCTGCGGGCGATGCCGAACACCCCAGCGCTCGTGGGGGCCGGCGCGACCGCCATTGCGGCGGGCACGCATGCCGGTGAACAGGACCTGGCCTGGGCCGAGGATGTGCTCTCGGCGATCGGCGTCGTGGTCCGATTGAGCGAAGAGCTGCTCGACGTGGCGACCGGGCTGTCGGGCTCGGGGCCCGCCTACGTCTTCCTCGTCGCCGAGGCACTCGTCGAGGCGGGCGTCCATGGCGGGCTCGACCGGGAGGTCGCGGGAGTGCTGGCCGTGCAGACCCTGCTCGGTGCGGCGCGCATGCTGGCGGAGTCCGGGGAGTCCGCCGAGGCGCTCCGGGCCGCGGTCACCTCGCCGGGCGGCACGACAGCCGCTGGCCTGCGGGCCCTCGAGGACCGGGCGGTGCGCGCCGCGTTCATCGCCGCCGTCGACGCGGCGACGGCGCGCTCGCGCGCGATCGGGCGGGCCGGCACCGGCACCGAGTAGGCCCGGGCGCTGCTCGACGGCGCTCAGCCCCACCCTTTTCTGGCGCCACCGAGATGCGTAGGCTTCTCGGTGGCGGAGAGGGGTGATACCACTGACAATTCGCTACACGAAGGCGCAGTTCTTGACCGTCGCCGAGGTGGCGCGGCTGCTGCGCGTCTCGAACATGACGGTGTACCGCCTGATCACCGGTGGCGAGCTGCCCGCAGTGCGGGTCGGCCGTTCCTACCGGCTGCGCGAGGAGGACGTCGACCGCTACCTGGCGGGTCGGTTCACCGAGGCCGGCTGACCAGGACGGCATCTCCGCCGACCGCCTCGGCGCGTCGGCAGGTCGCGCGCGCCTGGTGTGCGCTCGGCACTTGTGGGGCTCAGGTGCGTGCTCCTAGCGTCTCGGCATTCCGAGCGCCGACCCCCGCTCCCGCCAGGTGCCGCCGGCAACGGTGGCCCGCCTCCCCGTCTACCACCGGGCCCTGCTCACCTTGGAGCAGCGCGGGGAGGAGACCGTCTCGTCGGCCGAGCTGTCAGTGGTGACCGGCGCGACGGCCGCGACGGTCCGGCGCGACCTCTCCCATCTCGGCTCCTTCGGCACCCGGGGGACGGGCTACGCGGTCGGCCAGCTGCTGGCGCGGGTGGACCGGGCCCTCGGCATCGACCGGGAGTGGCCCGTCGTCGTCGTCGGCGTCGGCAGCCTCGGCCGGGCGCTCGCCCGCTCGGGCAACTTCTCGGCGCGCGGCCTCAAGGTGGCCGCCCTGCTCGACATCGATCCCGGGATCGTCGGGAGCGCCGTCGGCGGGGTGGCCGTCGAGCACGTGGACGGCCTCGAGGCGGTGGTGAAGCGAGAGGAGGCGGCGATCGCCGTGCTGGCGACGCCCCCCGGCTCGGCGCAAGGCCTGGCGGACCGGTTGGCCGCGGCTGGCGTGCGGGCGATCTTGAACCTTGCCCCTGTGGTGCTGCGTCCGGCACCGGGCGTCCGGATCGGTACCGTGGACCTCGCCGCCGAGCTGCAGGTGCTCGCCTTCTACGGCGCCCGGACCGAAGGGCTCGCCCGGGCGGTGACTGGCGCCGGCAAGAGGCGGCGGCAAAGCTCATAGTTTACGCCGGCGTGCCGATCCTGGCACGGGCCGCCATCGTGCGGAGCTGGCCGGTCGAGGAGGAACGCGTCGGTGTCAGTGGTCGTCGTCGGATGTCACGAGCGCGATGCGTCACTGGACCTGCTCGGCGAGCTGGCGATCAGCGACGACGACCTCCCCAAGGCGCTCGCCTCGCTCGGCGACAGCGCGGAGATCTCCGAGGCGGTCGTGCTGTCGACGTGCCTGCGCACCGAGGTCTACGCGGTGGTCGACCGCTTCCACGACGGCGTCGAGGACATCCGGCGCTTTTTCCAGGCCCGTCTCGGGCCGCGGGGCGCCGAGCGGGAGCTCGACGACCTGCTCACCGTGGCCTATGACGACGCCGCGGCGCGACACCTGTTCGAGGTGGCCGCCGGCATCGACTCGGTGCTGCTCGGCGAGGGTGAGATCTTGCGCCAGGTCCGCCACGCCTACGAGCGCGCCGCAGGCGAGCGGGCGGCGGGACCGGTGCTGAGCGGCCTGTTCCGCCATGCCCTTGAGGCCGGCAAGCGGGTGCGCAGCGACACGGCTATCGCCCGGGGAACGACATCGATCGCCCACATCGCCGTGGCGCTCGCCGACGAGAAGCTCGCCGATCTCAGCCGGGCGCGGGTCCTGCTCGTCGGTGCCGGCGAGGCGGGGGCGGGGCTCGCGACCACGATCGCCTCGGCAGCCCCGGGCATCCGCTTCGCCGTCGCCAGCCGGGCGCGCCAGCGCGCCGATGCGCTGGCGGCTGCCGTCGGGGGGCGTTCGATCTCCCTCGCCCAGCTCTCGAGCGAGCTCGAGCGGGCAGACCTGCTCGTCACGGCGACCTCGGCGCCTGGCCCGGTCGTCGGCCCGGGCGAGATCGGCGCCAGCCGGGCGGGGCGCCCCCTGCTCGTGATCGACGCCGGCGTTCCCCGTGACGTCGACCCGGCGGTCGCCGAGATCGAAGGGGTCACCCTCCTCGACCTCGACGACCTCAATGCCTTCGCCGACCAGGAGATGGCGGGTCGGCGTGCCGAGGTGCCCCGGGCGGCGGCGATCGTCGAGGAAGAGCTCGAGCGCTACCGGGCGAACGTGCTCGACCGCTCGGTCGCCCCGCTCGTCGCCGCGCTGCGGGGGCGGGCCGAGGCGCTGCGCGTCGCTGAGCTCGAGCGCGTCGCCAGCCGCCTGTCGTCGCTCGATGAGGACCAGCGGGCGCTCGTCGACGAGGCGACGCGCCGGGTGCTCGCCAAGCTGCTCCACGAGCCGACCGTCCAGCTCAAGCAGGCCGCTGGCTCACCGCGCGGCGAGCGGCTTGCCGAGGCGCTGCGCGTCCTGTTCGCGCTCTAGCCAACGTGGCGACCGCCCTGCGCCTGGCGACGCGCTCGAGTCCGCTCGCGCTCGTCCAGGCGCGCCGCGTCGCCGCGCTCGTCGAGGCCGTCGAGGGCGTGCCACCAGAGATCGTCCCGCTCGACAGCCGTGGCGACCGCGACGTCTCGGTGCCGATCGAGGCCTTCGCCGAGCGCGGCGTCTTCGTCACCGAGATCGAGCAGGCCGTCTTGGACGGCCGCGCCGACGCCGCCGTGCACTCGGCCAAGGACCTGCCCTCGGCGGCAGCGCCGCCCGGGCTCCTGCTCGCCGCCGTGCCCGAGCGCGCCGACCCCCGCGACGCGCTGGTCGGGGCCTGTCTCGACGAGCTCGGACCGGGCGCCCTCGTCGCCACCGGCTCGGTGCGCCGCCGGGCCCAGCTCGCCTCGTTCCGTCCCGACCTCGGCTTCACGGGGCTGCGCGGCAACATCGGCACGCGCCTCGCGCGCGTTCCGGCCGGTGGGGCCGTCCTCGTCGCCGTGGCCGCGCTGGAGCGCCTCGGGTGCCTCGGGCAGGCGGCTGAGATCCTGCCCACCTGGTTGATGCTGCCCCAGATCGGCCAGGGCGCGATCGCGGTGCGCTGCCGCGCCGGGGATGCGGCGATTACCGAGCGGCTGTCCGCGATCGACCACGACCCGAGCCGGCGCGCGCTGCTGGCCGAGCGGGCCTTCCTGGCCCGCCTCGGCGGGGGCTGCGACGCCCCGGTCGGGGCGCTGGCGCGGCTGACCCCGTCCGGCGTGGTGATCGACGGATTGATCGCCTCGCCCGATGGCCGCATCGTGCTGCGCCGGCGCACCGCGGGGTCCGAGGCCGAGGCGACCGGGACGCGTCTTGCCGACGAGCTCTTGGCCGATGGCGTGGCGGCCTTTGCCGACGAGCTCGCCCCCGGCCGTTGAGCGTCGCCCTCGTCGGGGCCGGACCGGGCGACCCGGGCCTGCTGACGCGCCGCGCGGCGGTGCTCCTCGCCGCCGCCGACGTGGTGGTCTACGACCGGCTCGTCGACGAGCGCGTGCTCGAGCTCGCGCCCGCCGATGCCGAGCGCATCGACGTCGGCAAGCGCCGCGGCGGCGATGCCGGCGCGGCCCAACTGGCGATCAACGAGCTGCTGGTCGAGCGGGGACGCGCCGGAAAGGCGGTGGTCCGCCTGAAGGGCGGAGACCCCTACATCTTCGGGCGCGGCGCCGAGGAGGCGCTCGCGCTCGCCGAGGCGGGGGTCGACTACGAGGTCGTGCCCGGCATCTCGGCGGCGCTCGGCGTGCCGGCGCTCGCCGGCATCCCGCTCACGCTGCGCTCGGTCGCCTCCTCCTTCGCCGTGGTGACCGGCCACGAGCCCGCGAACAACGCCGCCGGTTGGGCCGGGATCGTCGCCTCGGGGGCCACGATCGTCGTCTTGATGGGCGCGGAGTCGCGCGCCGCCGTCGCCGAGGCGCTGATCGCGGCGGGGATGGCTCCCTCCACCCCGGTGGCGGCCGTGATGCGGGGCGCGACCGCCACCCAGCGCACGGTGCGCACGAGCCTCGCCGGCCTCGGCGCCAGTGAGATCGAGAGCCCGGCGACCCTCGTCGTCGGCGCGGTCGCCGCCCTCGCGCTCGCCTCGCTCGAGGATCGCCCGCTGTCGGGCCGGCGCGTCGTGGTGACCCGGGCCAGCGAACAGGCCGCCAGCCTGGTCGAGGCGCTGTCGGGCCTCGGCGCGCAGGTCCTCGAGTGTCCGACGATCGCCGTTGCGCCGCCGAGCGACGGCGGGGCGGCGCTCGACGCCGCCCTCGGGCGCCTCACCGCGTTCGCCTGGATCGCCTTCACCTCGCAGAACGCGGTGTTCGCCACCATGAAGCGCGTGCGCGACGCCCGGGCGCTGGCGGGCCCGAAGATCGCCGCGGTGGGGCCGCGCACCGCCGAGGCGCTCGCGCGCGCCGGGATCGTCGCGGACCTCGTCGCCGAGCTAGCCCGGGGCGAGGAGCTGGCCCGCCAGTTCCCGCCACCCGCCGGAGCCGGTGGGGTGCTCCTTCCGGCGGCGGCCGAGGCGAGCCCGGCGCTTGAAGCGCGCCTTGCGGCCGCCGGCTGGCGCGTGGAGCGCGTCACCGCCTACCAGACGGTGCCGGCGGCACTTTCGCCCGAGCGGCTGGCGGCGGTGCGCGGCGCCGACGCGATCACCTTCGCCTCGGGATCGGCGGTCCGTCATTTCCTCGAGCGCGCCGGCTCCGACGCATTCCCGCCGGTCGTGGCGAGCATCGGGCCGGTGACGAGCGAGGCGGTGCGGGCGTGCGGCGTCCACGTGGACGTCGAGGCCGAGCGGGCCGACGCGGCGAGCCTCGCCTCGGCGCTCGCCGCCCATTTTGCGGCTCTACGCTGCGAGCATGCCTGAGGTCCCCTCCCGCCTGCCGCTCCCGAGCCGTCGCCTGCGCCGCCTCCGACAGACCCCGGTGCTGCGCCGGATGGTCGCCGAGACCCAACTGCAGGTCGAGGACCTTGTCGCGCCGCTGTTCGTGCGCGAGGGGATCGACGAGCCGCAGCCGATCCACTCGTTGCCCGGCGTGGTGCAGCACAGCCTCGACAGCTTGGTCGCTGCGGCCAAGCACCTCGTCGCCCTCGGGGTCCCCGCGATCGTGCTCTTCGGGGTGCCGGCGCGCAAGGACGCGACGGGCAGCGGCGCCTCGGACCCCGGCGGTATCGTCCAGGTGGCGCTTCGGGCGCTGCGCGACGCGGTGGGGGACCGCCTCGTCCTCATGCCCGACCTGTGCCTTGATGAGTACACCGACCACGGCCACTGCGGCCTGCTCGACCGGCGCGGGCGCGTCGACAACGACGCCACCTTGGAGCGCTACGGCGAGGTGGCGCTCGCCCAGGCGGAGGCCGGCGCCGACCTCGTCGCCCCGAGCGGGATGATGGACGGCCAGGTGGCGGCCATCCGGGCGGCACTCGACGGGGTCGGGCGCAGCGACGTCGGCATCCTCGCCTACGCCGCGAAGTACGCCTCGGCGCTCTATGGCCCGTTCCGGGACGCCGTCGATGTGACGATCGCCGGCGGTGGCGACCGGCGCGCCTACCAGCAGGACCCCGCTAACCGTCGCGAGGCCCTCGAGGAGGTTCGCCTCGACGTCGAAGAGGGCGCCGACCTCGTGATGGTGAAGCCGGCGACGCTTTACCTCGACGTCCTCGCTGACGTGCGCGCCGCCGTGTCGGTGCCGGTTGCCGCGTACCACGTCTCGGGTGAGTACGCGATGCTCGCCGCGGCGGGCCAAGCCGGCTGGATCGACCGGCAGGCGGTGGCGCTCGAGACGCTGATCTCGATCAAGCGCGCCGGGGCCGACCTCATCCTCACCTACCTCGCGGCCGAGGTCGCCGAACTGCTCGGCGCGCAGCGATGAGCGCGGACCAGACCCGTGCGCGCAGCGCCGCCTTGTTCGCCCGGGCGCTCGGCGCCATCCCCGGCGGGGTGAACTCGCCCGTGCGGGCCTTCGCGGCCGTCGGCGGCGACCCCTTCTTCGTCGCTCGCGGCGAGGGCGCGTACCTCGTTGACGTCGACGGCAACCGTTACGTGGACTACGTCCAGTCCTGGGGTGCCTCGATCCTCGGCCACGCCCACCCGGCGGTTGTCGACGCGGTGCAGCACGCGGCGGCGAAGGGGACCACCTTCGGGGCGCCGACCGAGGACGAGGTCCGCCTGGCGGGCGCGATCGAGGAGGCGGTGCCGGGCTGTGAGCTGCTGCGGCTCGTCTCGTCGGGCACCGAGGCACTGATGACGGCGGTGCGCGTGGCGCGCGGCTTCACCGGACGGGACCGGATCCTCATCTTCTCGGGCTGCTACCACGGCCACTCCGACGCGCTGTTGGCGGCGGGGGGGAGCGGGGTGGCGACGCTCGGGCTGCCGGCCTCGGCCGGGGTGCCGGCGAGCGCCGTGGCCGACACCATCGTCGCCCCCTACAACGTGATCCCCGAGATCGACGACCGGGTGGCCTGCGTGCTGGTCGAGCCGGCAGCCGCGAACATGGGCCTCGTGGTCCCCGCCGAGGGCTTCCTCGCCGGGCTGCGCGCGGCATGCGACGCCGCCGGCGCGCTGTTGTGCTTCGACGAGGTGATCACCGGCTTCCGACTGCGCCGCGGCAGCGCTGCCGAGCTCGTCGGCGTGCGCCCGGATCTGTGGTGCTTCGGCAAGGTCGTGGGCGGCGGCCTGCCGCTGGCGGCACTCGGGGGCCGGCGGGAGGTGATGGAGGTACTCGCGCCGCTCGGCCCTGTGTACCAGGCGGGCACCTTGTCGGGGAACCCGCTCGCCACCGCAGCAGGGCTGGCGGTGCTCGCGGAGCTCGACGAGCAGGACTACGAGGAGCTGTCCGGGCGCGTCGGCCGCCTCGCCGCCGGGCTCGCCCAGGCCTTCGCCGAGGTCGGGCTGGCCGCCGAGGTCCCCCGGCTGTCGAGCCTGCTGTCGGTCTTCTTCTCCTCCGTGCCGGTCCGGGACTACGAGGGCGCCCGCGCGGCGGCTGGCACGGGCATCTACCCGCGCTTTTTCAACGCCATGTTGCGGCGCGGGATCGCGCTCGCTCCGAGCCCCTATGAGGTGGCGTTCCCCTCGCTCGCGCACGGCGAGGAGGAGATCGAGGTCACCATCGAGGCGGCGCGGGCCGCCGCTCAAGAGGTCGCGGCGCCGTGAGGCGTGCGCCTACGCCTCGGCGCGGCGCATGAGCGCGGCGACGGCGCGGTAGGCGGCCTCGGCCGGGCCGGTCTCGTCGGGGCGCAGCAGGTTCGACATGATCCGCAGCACCCACTCCATCAAGGTGCGCGAGTACATGCCGGTGCCGACCATCGCCCGCATGAGCTCGGGGCGCCCCATCAGCCGGACGAAGGCGCTCGCGACCTTGTAGTACAGGCCATAGCGGGCCGCGAGCTGGCGCTCGTAGTCCGCCAGCGCGGCGCTCTCTGGGGAGCTCAGCGCGGCGCTCACGACCTCGGCCGCCAGCCGCCCCGTCTCGTAGCCATAGGCGATGCCCTCGCCGTTGAAGGGGTTGATGGCGCCGCCGGCGTCGCCGGCGAGGAGGTAGTCCGGGCCCACGCGGGGCCCCACCGACAGGCCCATCGGCAGCTTGCCGCCTGTCGCCGGCCCGAGCGCGGTGGCCGGCGAGAGGCACCACGAGCTCGGCGCGTAGTCGACGAAGCTCGCCAGCAGCTTGGTGGTGTTCACCTCGCGGAAGCGCTCGGAGGTCGACAGCAGCCCGATGCCCACGTTCACCCGCCCGTCCCCCAGCGGGAAGATCCAGCCGTAGCCGGGCAGCACATCCTCGCCCTTGCGGATGTCGAGGTGCGACTCGATCCACGGCTCGTCGTGGCGGGGTGAGGCGAAGTAGCCGCGGATCGCCATGCCGAGGGGCACCTCACGGTCGCGCGCCGCGCCGAGCGCCCGGCCGATCCGGGAGTTCGAGCCGTCGGCGACGATGACGCAGCGCGCGCGGACGCGGACGCTGTGGCCGTGCTCGAGGTCGCGCACGACGGCCCCGCCCGCGGGCGCTCCCGGCCCTGGCGACGGGCTGAGCGGCGAGAGCGCCTCGGCGCCCTGCCAGAGCGTGGCACCAGCCTTCTCGGCCCGCCCGGCGACCAGCGCGTCGAGGTCCTTGCGCGTGACCACGTAGCCGTAGCCCGGGTAGCCAGGGTGGCGGGGCCAGTCGAGGAGCAGCTCCTTGCCGAAGGCGAGCGCCCGCAGGCCGCGGAAGCGATGGTGGGCGGCGAGGTCGTCGGCGAGCCCCATCTGCTCGAGCTGGAGCACCGAGCGCGGTGTGAGTCCGTCCCCACAGGTCTTGGCCCGAGGGAAGTGCTTCTTCTCGAGTGTGACGACGTCCCAGCCGGCGTTCGCGAGCCAGTAGCTGGCGGCGGCGCCGGCCGGCCCGGCGCCGATCACGAGCACGTCGCAGGAGCGGTCCTCGGGCAGCGGCGGCCGCGTCGGAGCGGCGAGGGGCTCAGGCACGCATGGACACTACTGGCCATCAGGTGGGGACCGCCGACGCCGGTGGCGCCGGGCGCTCGATGTGCTTGGGGGCACAGCGAGGTGGTAGAACCGCTGACGGCCATGGGCAGCCTGGATAGCTACCTCCCGATCTTCGTTCTCTTCGTGCTGGGCGTCGCGTTCGCGGCGCTCTCGCTCGTCGCGTCGCGTCTGCTCGCTCCCAAGCGGCCGACCTACGCGAAGGAAGCGCCCTATGAGAGCGGCATCATCCCGACCCACGAGCTGCCCCAGCGCTTCCCTGTCCGCTTCTACCTCGTGGCGATGATCTTCGTGATCTTCGACATCGAGGTGATCTTCTTGTTCCCATGGGCGGTCGTCTACGACCAGCTCGGGCGCTTCGGCCTCATCGAGATCATCGTCTTCGCCGCTGCCGTGTTCTTCTCGTTCATCTACCTGATCGCCAACGGGGCGCTCGACTGGGGACCCGTCAAGCGGGTCCGGCCGGTCTCGGCGCCCACGTCGCGGACCTCGAGCTCCACCGTGCGCCGGGTGAGCGGTTCCGACGGCGAGGCGGCATAGGAGGTTCGTCATGGCGTCGTGGAGCGGGCTCGAATCGCTCAGCCACAACTTCCTCACGGGCAGGTTGGAAGACCTCGTCCGATGGTCGCGCGAGCACTCGATGTGGCCGGCGACCTTCGGGCTGGCGTGCTGCGCGATCGAGATGATGGCGGCCGGGGCCGCCGAGTACGACCTCGCCCGCTTTGGCATGGAGGTGTTCCGCCCCTCCCCTCGCCAGTCGGACCTGATGATCGTGGCGGGCCGGGTCTCCCAGAAGATGGCCCCGGTGCTGCGCCAGGTGTACGACCAGATGATGGAGCCCAAGTGGGTCATCTCGATGGGGGTGTGTGCCTCATCGGGCGGGATGTTCAACAACTACGCGATCGTCCAGGGCGTCGATGAGGTCGTTCCCGTCGATGTCTATTCGCCGGGATGCCCGCCCAGCCCCCAGACGCTGATCCACTCGATCCTCACGCTGCATGAGAAGGTGCGCACGGGCGAGATCATGCGCCGCCGTGCTCGCCGCGGTGGCGGCGCGGGCATCGATCTCACCGGGGAGTCACCCCAGGCGCCTGGGTGGGTGCAGCCGCTGCCGACCCCCGTGCGCGTCGGGACGCCCCGTTGAGCGGGGAGGTGGCCGGCGAGACCACCGGCGCGCCCGAGGCGCCCGACGTGATCGCCCAGCTGATCGAGGCGGCTCCGGCGCTCGCCGGCGTGCCCTATGACGTCGCGCGGGGACAGGTCGTCTTCTTCCCGACCCGCGAGGAGTACCTGCGCGTCGCCGCGGCGTTGAAGGCCGCGAGCTTCGTCATGTGCTCGGACCTCACCGCCGTCGACTATCTCCGCCACCTCGACCGTCCGCTGCCGCCGGCGGTGGCCGGCGAGCGGTTCGAGGTCGTGTGTGGGCTGCTCAGCATCGAGCGCCGCCAGCGCGTGCGGCTGCGCGTGCAGGTGCCCGAGTCCGACCCGAGCTGCGCGACGCTCTTTTACCTGTGGCCCGGCAGCGAGGCGATGGAGCGGGAGGCCTACGACATGTTCGGCATCCGCTTCCTCGAGCACCCTGACCTGACACGCATCTTGATGCCAGAGGACTGGGAGGGTCACCCCCTCCGCAAGGACTACAGCGTGGGGCGCGTGCCGGTGCAGTTCAAAGACGCCCCGGGTCCACGATGAGCGCCGTCGTGCGTCGCGCGCCGGCGCCCGCCTTCGCGGGGAGGTGGAGATGAGCGAGGAGACCAACGAGCAGCTGGAACGCGCCGAGGAGCTCGGTGCAGAGATCGGTGAGCCCGAGGAGTTCGGGGCGGAGGAGACCCTCGAGGGCGCCCAGGAGATGGCGACCGCGGCGGAGACCGACCCCGTCAAGCTGGCGATCGAGCAGGGTGGGGTGCTCCGGCTCCCCGAGTCGAGCGGCGTCGAGCTGAGCGAGGTCGGCGACAGCTTCGGCGAGGGCGAGACGATGATCTTGAACCTCGGCCCGCAGCACCCCTCGACCCACGGCGTGCTCCGCCTCATGCTCGAGCTGCAGGGCGAGACCGTGCTGCGCACCAAGCCGGTGATCGGCTACCTGCACACCGGCATGGAGAAGCAGGGCGAGGAGCTCACCTACGTCCAGGGGGCGACCAACGTCACCCGCATGGACTACCTCTCGCCCCTCGGCAACGAGCTGATGTTCGCGCTGGCCGTCGAGGACCTCCTCGGCGTCGAGATCCCGCCACGCGCGACCTGGATCCGGATGCTCATGGCCGAGATGAACCGCGTCGGCTCGCACGTCACCTGGGCGGCCACGAACGGCATGGACCTCGCCTCGACGACCATGATGATCTTCGGCTTTCGCGAGCGGGACCTGATCTTGAGCTGGAACGAGAAGGTCACCGGCCTGCGGATGAACACCAACTACATCCGCCCCGGTGGCGTCGCCGCCGACCTGCCCGATGGGTGGGAGGACGACGTGGCGAGCATCGTCGATACGATCGAGGCGCGCCTCGACGACTACGACGAGCTGCTGACGGGCCAGCCGATCTTCCGGGAGCGAACCGAGGGCGTCGGGGTCATCGGTCCCGAGCTCGCGCTCGCGCTCTCGGCGACCGGGCCGATCCTGCGGGCTGCGGGCGTCCCGTGGGACCTGCGGCGCTCCATGCCCTACCTTGCCTACGACGAGGTCGACTTCGACGTCATCGTGGGCACCGTCGGCGACACCTTCGACCGCTATGCCGTGCGGCTGAACGAGATCCGGGAATCGCTGCGGATCATCCGCCAGGTGCTCGAGAAGATGCCGTCGGGCGACTACCGGGTGCAGGACAAGAAGGTGACGCCCCCGCCGCGGGCTCGCATCGACGAGTCGATGGAGGCCTTGATCCACCACTTCAAGCTCTACACCCGCGGCTTTGATGTGCCCAAGGGCGAGACCTACGTGGCGGTCGAGTCGCCGCGGGGCGAGCTCGGGTGCTACCTCGTGTCCGATGGCCGCAACAAGCCCTACCGCATGCACGTGCGCGGCCCCAGCTTCGTGAACCTGCAGAGCGTCCCGCCGCTGTTGCGGGGTGGCCTGATCGCCGACGCGATCGCCGTGCTCTCCTCGGTCGACCCGGTCCTCGGGGAGGTGGATCGCTGATGGCGGCGCTGACGCCGGAGAACTTCGAGCGGGCACGTGCGATCGTCGCGCTGTACCCAAAGGCGCGCTCCGCGCTCATCCCGCTCTGTCACCTTGCACAGTCCCAAGACGGCTGGCTCACGCCAGAGGCGATGGAGGACATCGCCGCGCTGGTCGGGGTCACCCCTGCGGAGGTGCGCGGGACGGCGAGCTTCTACGACATGCTCCACACCGAGCCCGTCGGACGCCACGTGATCGCCGTGTGCACGAACATCGCCTGCATGCTCGGGGGCGCGTACGAGCTCCTCGAGCACGCCGAGGAGCACCTCGGCATCGCGGTCGGCCAGACGACGGCGGACGGGGAGTTCACGATCGAGGAGGCGGAGTGCCTCGCTGGCTGCGACACGGCCCCGTGCGTGCAGGTGAACCACCGCTTCTTCGGCCCGCTCGACGCAGCGAGCTTCGACGCGCTGTGCGAGCGGCTGCGCTCGGGAGAGCTCGGCGGGGATGTGCCCCACCACGGCACGCTGTGCCGGGTCGAGCGCGCGGTCGGCCTCCTGGCCACCGAGGGCGAGCGAGGGGGAGACGAGCGATGATCACCGACGCGCCGCGCATCGTCACCTCGCGCCTTGGGCACTCGGACTCCCACACCCTCGAGCGCTACCTCGCGACCGGGGGATACGAAGGCCTGCGCGCCGCGCTCGCCCGACCGCCGGCGGAGATCCGCGAGGAGGTCGACAAGGCGAGCCTGCTCGGCCGCGGGGGCGCTGGGTTCCCGGCCGGTCGCAAGTGGTCGATGCTTCGGCCCGCGGAGATCACCTACCTCGTGATCAACGGGGACGAGAGCGAGCCTGCGACCTTCAAGGACCACCTACTGATCGAGCGGGACCCGCACCAGGTGATCGAGGGCACGATCATCGCCGCCTACGCGCTCGGCGTCGCGCAGGCCTTCATATTCTGCCGCGGCGAGTTCGCGCTCGGCCTCGAGCGTCTCAGCCAGGCGGTCAACGAGGCGTACGCACACGGAGCACTCGGGCGCAACATCTTTGGGTCGGGCTGGTCGCTCGACCTCGTGATCCACCCCGGGGCCGGTGCCTACATCTGCGGGGAGGAGACGGCGCTGCTCGAGAGCCTCGAGGGTAAGCGCGGCTTTCCACGCATCAAGCCGCCGTACTTCCCCGCCGCCATCGGCCTGTACGGAGCGCCCACGGTGGTCAACAACATCGAGACGATGTCGAACCTGCCCTGGATCGTCCGCAACGGCGGCGCGGCCTTCGCCGCCCTCGGCCAGGGCAGCTCGACGGGCACCCGGCTGTTCGCGCTCTCCGGTCGCGTCGAGCGGCCGGGCTGGTACGAGCTCGAGATGTCCAAGACCACCTTTGCGGACTTGATCATGGACCCCTCGCTCGGCGGCGGGGTCAAAGACGGCCACGACCTCAAGGCCTTCATCCCCGGCGGCGTGTCGGCGCCCTGGTTCGGCCCCGAGCACCTCTCGCTCGGCCTCGACCAGGACGCGGTGGCCAAGCAGGGCTCGATGCTCGGCTCGGGCTCGGTCGTCGTCATGGACGACACGACCTGTGCCGTTCGCGCTGCCTGGCGCATCACGCGCTTTTTCTACCGGGAGTCTTGTGGCCAGTGCACCCCGTGCCGTGAGGGCTCGGGCTGGCTCGAGAAGATCCTGCGGCGCATCGAGGAGGGGGCGGGCCGTGAGGCCGACCTCGACTTGTTGATGGATGCGTGCGACAACATCGCGCCCGGCGTCAGCTGGCCGCCGCAGCAGACGACGATCTGCGTGCTCGGCCCCTCGATCCCGTCCTCCATCGCCTCGGGGATCCGGATGTTCCGCGACGAGTTCCTGCTGCATGTGAAAGAGGGCGGCTGCCCGATGCGAGACGCACGATGACCGATACCGCCCGCGAGCAAGTCGCCCCCCAGACGATCCAGGTCACTGTCGACGGCACGCCGGTGCCTGCGGTGCCCGGCGAGCTCGTGATCGAGGTCGCCGAGCGGGCTGGCGTCTACATCCCGCGCTTTTGCTACCACCCGCGCATGGAGCCGGTCGGGATGTGCCGGATGTGCCTCGTCGAGGTCTCCGGGCCACGCGGCTTCAGCCTCCAGCCCGCCTGCTACGTCCGCGTGGCCGACGGCCAGGAGGTCCGCACCTCCTCGCCCAAGGCCGCCAAGGCCCAGGAGGGGGTCCTCGAGTTCCTCCTCGTGAACCACCCGCTCGACTGCCCGGTCTGCGACAAGGGCGGCGAGTGCCCGCTCCAGGACCAGGCGCTCAGCCACGGCCCCGGAGAGAGCCGCTTCGTCGAGGAGAAGCGCCACTGGGAGAAGCCGATCGAGATCGGCCCGCTCATCCACCTCGACCGCGAGCGCTGCATCCAGTGCGCCCGCTGTACGCGCTTTGCCGCTGAGGTGGCGGGCGAGGCGCTGATCGACTTCGCCTTCCGGGGGGCCCACATCGAGGTGGCGCCCTTCCCTGAGCGCCCCTTCAGCTCGTACTTCAGCGGCAACACCGTGCAGATCTGCCCGGTCGGCGCGCTCACCGCCGCGCCGTACCGGTTCCGCTCGCGCCCGTGGGATCTCGAGCAGGTCGAGACCACCTGCGTGACCTGCTCGGTCGGCTGCCGCGTGGCTGCCCAGTCCTCGGCGGGCCGGCTCGTCCGCTATCTCGGCATCGACTCCGAGCCGGTCAACCAGAGCTGGCTGTGCGACAAGGGCCGCTTCGGCTACGAGGCGGTCCACGCCACCAACCGCGTCACCCGGCCGCTCGTCCGCCGCGCCGGCGAGCTCGTCGAGGCGCGCTGGGCCGAGGCGCTTCGGGAGGTGGCGGCTGGGGTGCGCCAGTCGGACCAGCGCTTTGGGCCGGGCGGCATCGCCGTCCTCGGCGGTGCCCGGCTCACCAACGAGGACGCCTACGCCTGGTCCAAGCTCGCCAAGTCGATCCTGCGCACCGATCACGTGGACGCCCAGCTCGGCGACGGCCTGCCCGCCGAGCTCGTCCTCGGCCTGCCGCGAGCGACGATCGACGACGCCGTGCACGCCAAGGCGCTAATCGTGCTCGCGCCGGACCTGCGCGAGGAGCTGCCGGTCCTCTACCTGCGCCTGCGCAAGGCCGCGGCGACCGTGCCGGTCATCGAGTGCTCGACGGTGCCGACCGCCCTCAGCGAGGTCGCGCACGTCCGCTGCGGCTACCTCCCCGGCGAGGCCCAGCGCCTTGCGGGCGCGCTGGTGGGTGACGGGTCGATCGAGGAGATCCCCGGCGCCGACCCCGCCGAGATCGAGCGGGCACGTGCCGTGCTCTCGGCGCTGTCTGGCGAGGGCTCGGACGCCGCGGTGGGTGACGGCGTCGTCATCGTGCTCGGACGGCCGTCGCTCGCCGAGGACGCGCGCTCCATCGCCGGCGCCGCGGCGCTGTTGCAGCGGGCCCTCCCCGGCGCGCGCTTTTTGAGCGTGCTGCGCCGGGCGAACGTGCACGGGGCACTCGACATGGGCCTTGCACCCGGCATCCTGCCCGGCCGCGTCGGGCTCGAGGCGGGGCGGCAGTGGTTCGAAGCGGCGTGGGGCGAGCTGCCCTCCGACCGCGGTCGGGACGCGCGCGGCATCCTCGAAGCTGCGGCGTCGGGCGAGCTGTCGATGCTCATCTTGCTCGGAGCGGACCCGATCGCCGACTTCCCCGACGCCGCGCTCGCTCGCCACGCGCTCGAGCAGGTCGACCTGCTGGTTGCGGTCGCGACCCATCGTGACGCGTCGAACGAGCTCGCCCACGTGGTGTTGCCTGTCGCCGGCGCCGACGAGCGCTTCGGCTCAACGACCAACCTCGAGGGCCGCGTCACGCGCCTTGCCCCCAAGGTGGTCCCGCCGGGAGTCGCCTGGCCCGCCTGGTCGGTGGCGGCAGAGCTCGCCCGCACGCTCGGCAACGACCTCGGCTGCTCGAGCATCGAGACGTTGAGCCGGGAGATCTCCCGGCTCGCACCGGCGCACCGCGGGATCGACCTCGACCAGCTTTCGGCCCCCGAGCGCCGCGACGGGATCGTGGCGCCGCTCGCCGAGACGCCGGTGACCCTGCTCGGCCGCCGGGACGGCACCTCGCCGCGACCGATCGACCCGATGGCGACGCCGGGCATCTTCTCCGTCGAAGAGCAAGGCGCGCCGCTCGGTGCCGGCACCGCGCTCCCAGTCGGCGGCAGCGGGCGGCGCGCGAGCTCCCCGGAGGGTGCCCGCCCGCCGCTTCTCGCGCTCGGCGGCCTCGAGGCGCTCGGGTTGGGCGGGGGTGCGCCGGGGCGCCTCGACGCCTACTCTTTCCGGCTCGTGTTGCGTCGCGCGCTCTATGACCATGGCACGCTGGTGCAAGCGAGCCTCTCCCTGCGCGGGCTCGCCGGCCAAGCGGTCCTGGCGGCCAACCCTCACGTGCTCGAGCAGCTCGGCGTGCAGGCCGGCGACCCCGTCCGTTGCAAGTCGGAGCGCGGCGCGATCGAGGTGCCCATCGCGCCGGACGCGAGCCTCGCCCGCAACGTGGTGGTCCTCACCGCCAACCTCGACGACGGGGCGAACGCGCTGGTGGACGCCGGCTCGCCCGTGACCGACGTGCGCCTGGAGACCTTGGCGTGATCCCGACCAGCTTCGCCGCCGCGATCAGCGACCCCTTGTTCGCCAAGGGGTTCGGCCTGGCGGTGCTCATCACGATCCTCGTCAAGGTCGTCGTTGCCTTCGCCGTGCTCATGGTGTCGGTGATGCTGATGATCTGGTTCGAGCGCAAGGTCATCTCCGACATGCAGAATCGGATCGGCCCGAACCGGGCCGGCCCCTTCGGCCTGCTGCAGACGCTCGCGGACGGCACGAAGCTCTTCTTCAAAGAGGACCTGCTGCCTGAGCGGGCGGATCGCCTCGTGTTCCGCCTCGCGCCGTACTTCTCGGTGATCCCGGCGTTCTTGATCTTCACCGTGGTGCCCGTCGGCGGGGTCGTGACCATCGCCGGCCACGTCGTCGAGCTGCAGGTCGCGGACCCACCGATCGGCATCTTGGTGGTGCTCGCGCTCTCCTCGCTCGCCGTGTACGGCACGATGCTGGCCGGCTGGTCCTCCGGCTCGAAGTACCCGTTGCTCGGCTCGGTCCGGGCCTCCGCACAGATGATCTCCTACGAGGCAGTCCTCGGTCTCACCGTGGTCGTGGTCGTGCTCGAGGCCCACGGCTTGTCGACGCGCGCGATCGTCGACTCGCAGGCCTCGGCGTTCTGGCACTGGAACGTCATCCGCCTCGGGGTCATCCCCTTCGTGCTCTTCTTCATTGCCTCGACGGCCGAGCTGAACCGCCCGCCCTTCGACCTGTCTGAGGGTGAGTCCGAGCTCGGCGGCGGCTACCACACCGAGTACTCCTCGATCCGCTTCGCCTTGTTCTTCTTGGCCGAGTTCATGAACACCGTCACCATGTCGGCGGTGGTCGTCACCTTGTTCTTCGGCGGTCCTGACGGACCCGGGTTCCACGTCGTCCGCTGGCTCTGGCCGATCCTGTGGTTCGCGGGCAAGACCGTCGTCTTCTGCTACATCCAGGTGTGGATCCGTGCCGCGCTGCCCCGGCTCCGCTACGACCAGCTCATGGACCTCGGCTGGAAGCGGCTCATCCCGCTCGCGCTGGCGTGGCTACTGATCGTGGCCGGCTTCGTCTGGTCGCTCGCCTGGGGCTTTGCGATCATCGGTGGCTGCATCGTCGCCGGGCTGATGCTCGCCCAATCCATGAAGGTCGCCCGGTTGCGCCGCGACGAGCTCTCCCTGGCGGGCGAGCGTGGCGAGGGCGGCGACGTGGTCCCGGCGCTCGGGTCCGCCGAGAGGGTCGGAGGTTGACATGCCGGGCCTGAACTTCTTCGGCGGCTTCAAGCAGGCGATCAAGCAGGTCGCCGAGCCGCGGGTCACCACCGAGTACCCCAAGCAGAAGCGGCCGAAGCCGCCGCGCCTGCACGGCCGGCACGTCCTCAACCGCTACGAGGACGGCATGGAGAAGTGCATCGGCTGCGAGCTGTGCGCCGCGGTCTGCCCCGCGGACTGCATCTACGTCCGCGGCGCCGACAACCCCGAGGATGCCCCGGTCTCGCCGGGGGAGCGCTACGGCTTCGTCTACGAGATCAATTACCTGCGCTGCATCCACTGCGACATGTGTGTGGAGGCCTGCCCGACCGAGGCGATCACTGAGTCCAAGATGTTCGAGTTCTCCTTCACGAGCCGCGCCGACGCCATCTACACCAAGGCCGAGCTGCTCGTCGACGACGAGGGCCGGCCACGCCGGCTTCCCTGGGAGGACTGGCGCGAGGGCGAGGACGCCAACACCTCGGCCTGGATGCGCGCCACGTCCCCGGCTGGCTCGGCCGCCTACGAGGGCGAGGTCCAATGGTCCGGCGAGCTCGGCTACGGCGTGCGCGCCCCTGAGGGCGGCCAGAGCAATAAGCGCGACGACGAGGCCACCGGCAACATCTCGCTGCGCGAGACCCTCGCCAACAAGATCCCCTCGCGCTTTGGCGGAAAGGTCCGCTGATGCTCGCCGTCGCTACGCTGCCCGACGCCATCACCTTCGCGATCGCCGCAGTGATCGCCGTGGTCGGCGCGCTGGGAGTCGTCCTCTCGCGCAACCCCGTGCACGCCGCCTTGATGCTCGTGATGACGCTGTTCGGCGTCGCCGTGCTCTTTGTCGAGGAGAACGCCCAGTTCCTCGCCGCCGTGCAGGTCATCGTCTACACGGGCGCCATCGTGGTGCTGTTCCTCTTCGTGATCATGCTGATCGGCGTCGACCGCCAAGAGCGGGTCTTCGCTGACGGCTTCAACGCCCGGCGGGCACTCACCTTCTTCCTCGGCCTCGCCGTGCTCGCCGAGGTGCTGCTCCTCGCCCACGAGCGCTGGGTGACCGGCGCGCACAGCGTGACGGGGAAGCTGCACGGGGCTGCCGCCAATGTCTCGGACCTCGGCCATGCCATCTTCACGACCTACCTGCTGCCCTTCGAGGTCACCTCGGCGCTGCTCGTCGTGGCGGTGATCGGCGCCGTCGTGCTCGCCCGCCGGCACACCGCCGGCGACGAGCCCACCGAGCGGCCGGTGCTCGCTGCCGGTGAGCCCGGCAGCGGCGCGGGCGAGGACGCCAACAGCCCGGCGCTCGAGGGAGCGCCGGGCGGATCGGGGGTGGACCGGTGAGCGTGAGCCCGACGTGGTACCTGGTGCTGGCCGCGGTCCTCTTCACGGTGGGGGCCGTTGGCCTGCTCGTGCGGCGCAACGTCCTCGTGATGTTCATGTGCATCGAGCTGATGCTGAACGCCGCCAACCTCACCTTCGTCACCTACTCGCGCGCACTGAACGACGTGGGCGGCCAATCGGCCGTCTTCTTCGTGCTCGTGGTGGCGGCCGCCGAGGTCGTGGTCGGCCTCGGCATCATCGTGTCCCTGTTCCGGCGCAAATTCGGGGCGACCGCAGACGACGCCCACATCTTGAAGGGTTGACGACCCCCCAGTGATCCACGCCGCCTTCCTGATCCCGCTCTTCCCGCTCGCCGGCTTCGCCGTGCTCGCTGCCTTCGGGCGCCGGCTCGGCAACCCGCTCGCGGGCTGGTTCGCCACGGCGATGGTGCTCTTCAGCTTCATCGTGACCGCGCTCGTCTTCGCCGGCCTGTTCCAGCACGCGCCCGATGCCCGCCACTTCACCCAGCACTGGTTCACCTGGCTGGGCGTCGACCACCTGCGCGTCGACGCCGGGCTCTACGTCGACCCGCTGTCGATGACGATGGCGGCCTTCATCACCGGCGTCAGCACGCTCATCCACCTCTATTCGATCGGCTACATGGAGCACGACGAGGACTTCTCGAAGTTCTTCGTGTACTTGAACCTGTTCGTCTTCTCGATGCTGATGCTCGTGCTCGGAGACAACTTCCTCCTCAGCTTCTTCGGCTGGGAAGGCGTGGGCGTCTGCTCGTACTTCCTCATCTCCTTCTGGTTCGAGCGCCCGTCGGCGGCAAGCGCCGGCAAGAAGGCGATGATCTACAACCGCATCGGCGATGCCGGCTTCCTGGCGGCGATCTTCTTGATCTTCGAGAAGACCGGCAGCGTGCAGTACCGCGTGGTCTTCGCCCACCTCGGCCACCTCTCGACGGGCACGTTGGTGGCGATCGCCCTCTTGTTGTTCCTCGGTGCCGCCGGCAAGTCGGCGCAGATCCCGCTGTATCCCTGGCTGGCCGACGCCATGGAGGGTCCCACCCCCGTCTCGGCGCTCATCCACGCCGCCACGATGGTCACTGCGGGCGTCTACTTGATGTGCCGGATCAACCCGATCCTCCACCTCGCGCCCGACGCCGCCCACGTGATCGCCTGGGTCGGCGCCTGCACGGCCTTCCTCGGCGCCAGCATCGGCTGCGCGCAGAACGACATCAAGAAGGTGCTCGCCTACTCGACGATCTCCCAGCTCGGCTACATGTTCCTGGCAGCCGGCTCGGGCGCGTACGTCGCAGCCATCTTCTTGATGCTGACGCACGCCTTCTACAAGGCGCTCTTGTTCCTCTCGGCCGGGTCGGTCATCCACGCGATGGACGACGAGCAGGACATCAAGAAGATGGGCGCGCTCGCCAAGCTGATGCCCCTGACGGCGATCGCTTTCTTGGTCGGCTGGCTCTCGATCGCCGGCATCCCGCCCTTCAGCGGATTTTGGTCCAAGGGCGAGGTGCTCATCAATGCCTGGGCGGTGAGCCCCGCGCTGTGGGCGATCGGCGCCTTCACGGCGATGCTCACCGCCTACTACATGGGCCGCGAGTATTTCCTCGTCTTCTTGGGCCAGCGGCGCTGGGTCGAAGCCCATGCGGGCGGCGACGGGCACGGGCACGTGCTCGAGGTGCCGAACCACCACAGCGCCAAGCTCGGCGCCGACCCCGGGGCGACCGGAGCGCGCTCGACCGAGGAGACGGGCAGCGAACCCGGGCACGGCAGCGGCGGCCTGCATCCCCACGACGCCCGCTGGGTGATGTCCGCGCCGCTCGTGGTGCTTTCGTTCCTCGCGGTCTTCGGCGGCTTCATCGACCTGCCCTTCCACCCCAACTTCGTGCTCCTCGAGCGCTGGCTCGACCCCGTCGTCGGGCACTCGCTCCTCGTCACCCACTTCAGCGTCGCCCAGGAGTGGGCCTTTGGCATCGCCGACGCCGTGCTGGCGCTCATCGGCGCCACCGTGGCCGCCTCGGCGTGGCGGCGCACCGCCGAGCGTCCGGCGCTCGAGCCGCGCTTTTTGACGATGGCCTGGTTCATCGATTGGAGCTTCGACCACTTGATCGCCCGGCCGTCGAGCCTGTTCGCCGGCTTCGCATCGGCGGTTATCGACAACCGGGTGATCGACGGCGCCGTCAACGGCGTCGGGGCGCTCGCTCGCATCGGCGGCCTTGGGCTGCGCAAGGTGCAGAACGGCTACGTGCGCACCTATGCGCTCGGCCTGCTCGCCGGCGCCGTCGTCCTCATCGCCTTCATCGTCTACCGAGCGGGAGTCTGAGATGCCGCTCCACGCGCTCACTGCGCTGGTCCTTGCCGCTCGCACCCACGCCGGGCTCGCCGGCCCAGCGAACACGGCGCCCTTCCCCTTCCTCAACACCTTGATCCTGGTGCCCGCCGCGGCGGCGTTGGTGATCTTGTTCGTCCCGAAGAAGCAGACGGCCCTCATCCGAGCGATCGGCCTCGTGGCGGCGATCGGCGTGCTGGGCATCGCCGCTGCGGTCCTCGACCAGTTCAAGACCTCCACTGCCGGCTACCAGCTCGTCGAGACTCATCCCTTCGCGAGCGGCCTCGGCATCTCTTGGACCGTCGGGGTCGACGGGGTGTCGCTGTTCTTGATGCTGATGGTGGCGGTGCTCTTCCCGATCGCCCTGGCGGGTGCCACCGAGAAGGAGAACACCAAGGCCTTCACGGTCTGGGTGCTGATCGCAGAGGTCGGCTGCATGGGCAGCTTCCTCTCCTTGGACCTCCTCCTCTTCTTCCTCTTCTTCGAGCTGACCCTGATCCCTGTCTACTTCTTGATCGTCGGCTGGGGCCGAGAGCGTCGGGGGCCGGCTGCGACCAAGTTCTTCCTTTACACCTTCGCCGCGTCGGCGTTCCTGCTCGTCGGCATCTTGTCGTTGGCCTTCATCCACGCCGGCCAGAGCGGGGTGACGACCTTCGACGTCATCCAGCTCGCCCACACCCACCTGTCGGGGACGGCGGACGTCGTCTTGTTCCTGGCCTTCACGGCGGCCTTTGCGGTCAAGGCGCCGATGTTCCCCTTCCACACCTGGTCGCCTGATGCCTACGCCACCTCGCCCGCCGGCGGCGTCGTCGTCCTTGCCGCCGTGATGGCCAAGCTCGGCACCTACGGCATCGTCCGGTTCGACCTGAGCCTGTTCCCCCACGCCGTCGTGGTCCTCGCGCCCCTCCTGCTCTCCCTCGGGGTCGCCGGGATCATCTACGGCGGCATCGTCGCCGCCGCCCAGCGCGACCTCGGGCGGCTGATGGCCTACTCCTCGCTCGCCCACATGGGCTTCATCATCCTCGGCGCGTTCGCGCTGACCGGAGAGGCGCTGTCGGGCGCGGTGCTGCAGATGGTGAACCACGGGCTGTATACGGCGGCGCTGTTCTTGCTGATCGCGATGATCTACCGCCGCTGGGGCACCACCGACGTGCGCCACCTCGGCGGCCTGCAGCGCAAGGCGCCGATGATGGCGGCGGTCTTCACCCTCGTGATGCTCGCCTCCATCGGCGTGCCGGGCCTGAACGGCTTCATCGGCGAGTTCTTGATCCTCGCCGGCACCTTCCTCACGCATCGCTGGTGGGCGATCGTTGCCCTCGTCGGGGTAGTGCTTGCCGCGGTCTACCTCCTGTGGGCCTACCAGCAGGTCTTCCACGGCCCTCCCGCCAAGGCCGCCGCCGCGCCAGCGCCGGGCGCTGGGCGCCCGTTCCGGGAGCTCACCGTGGCCGAAGGCCTCGTCATGGCACCCCTCGTCGTGCTCATCGTCTTCCTCGGCGTCTATCCCCAGCCCGTGCTCGCTCGCATCACGCCGACCGTCGACCGCATCATCAACCAGGTCGAGGCGGCTGCCCATCCGCACATCCCCGCGCTTGGCCGGGCGAGCCTCAGCGCGGCGGTCACGCCCGCGTCCGAGCGCCACGACCACGGCTTCGTGCTGCACGCGGTGCTGGCGTCGCACGCGATCGTGGGCGCCGGGCGTCCCGGTGCCGGCACGGCACCAGTCCAGGGGAGGATCCCGACCAAGGTGGCATCACGATGATGGCTCGCACGCTGCTCGCCGCGAGCACCCTGTCGCTCCCGCACGTCAACTACACGGCGATCATGCCCGAGCTGATCGCGCTCGGCGGCTCGCTGCTGCTCCTCGCCGTCGCGGCGGTGACGCCGCGCCGCCTGCCGACCACGGTGTACGCGGCGATGACCTCGGGTATCGGCATCGCTTCTCTCGTCGCCTCGCTCGTGCTCTACCACGACGTGCGTCAGGGCGGCGCGTTCGTCGCCATCGCGCACTCGATCGATGTCGACGGCTTCTCGGTGCTCGTGATGACGCTCGCCTCCTGCGTGCTCATCCTCACGCCGATGCTGGCGGCGGGGTTCTTCGAGCGCGAGGGCCTCGGCGGCTGTGAGTACTACGCCTTGGCGTGCATCTCCGTCGGTGGCGCCATGCTCATGGGCGCCGCCAACGACCTCGTGCTCATCTTCCTCGCCCTCGAGGTGCTCTCCATCCCGCTGTACGTGATGGCGGGCCTCGACTACCGCCGCGAGGGGTCCGGCGAGGCGGCGCTCAAGTACTTCCTCCTCGGCGCGTTCTCCTCGGCGATCTTCGTCTACGGCATCGCCCTCGTCTACGGCGCGACCGGCTCGACCAACCTCGGCGAGATCGCCGCCTTCCTTGCCCACAACGTCCTCGTGGCCAACGGCGTGCTCTATGGCGGGATGGCCCTGCTGATCGTGGGCTTCGGCTTCAAGGTCGCGGCCGTGCCCTTCCACATGTGGACGCCCGACGTCTACCAGGGCTCGCCGACGCCCGCGGTCGGCTTCATGGCATCGATCGCCAAGGTCGGCGGCTTCGCCGCCTTCTTGCGGGTGTTCATCTCGACCCTGCCGACCCTCTCGCAGACCTGGAAGCCGGTGCTGTGGGTGATCGTGATCATCACCGTGCTGCTCGGAGCGATCGCCGCGCTGGTCCAGCGCGACGTGAAGCGGATGCTCGCCTACTCTTCGATCAACCACGCCGGCTTCATCCTGCTCGGCCTGCAGGCGGCGACCGCCAAAGGCGCGACGGGGAGCCTGTACTACCTCTTCGCCTACAGCCTGCTCATCCTCGGCAGCTTCGGCGTGATCGCCGTGGTCGGTGGCCGAGGGGACACCGGCCACTCGATCGAGCGCTACCGCGGGCTCGCCCGGCGCAGCCCGCTGCTCGCCGGCGCCTTCGCCCTGCTGCTCCTCGCCCAGGCGGGCGCACCCTTTACGACCGGCTTCTTCGCCAAGCTGTATGTGGTCGAGGCGGCCGTCGCCGCCCACAGCTACGCGCTGGCGGCCGTGGCGATGGTCTCGGCGGCGATCGCCGCCTTCTTCTATCTTCGCGTGGTCTTCGTGATGTTCGCCGACACCCGGCTTGCCGAGGCGCCGGCGGGCGACGCGGCGCTCGTCCAGGCGGCAGGCGCGCCGGCGGTGTCGGCGGTCGGCGCCTCTGGCTCCGGCGTCTTCGAGCCGGCGGTCGCCGGTGGCGGCGGGGTGCTACTTGCCGAGGCGCCGGTGCGTCTCGAGGAAGAGACGGCCACGCCCGAGGCGAGCGCCACGGGCGAGGAGATCCGGGACGGCGCCGTCTCGGCGTGGACCTGGAGCGGCCTGATCCTCACGGTCGGCGCGACGGTGGTCTTCGGCATCTGGCCCCAGCCCCTCGTCGATTTCGCCCAGCACGCGCACCTGCTTTTCTAGCGAGCGCGCGGCGGCGCGCCGCGCCGGCCGCGCAATCGCCCGACCCGCCGGGCTGGCGTGCCGCAGTCGTGCGTCGTGCCGCCCGAGCGAGCCGCCCGATCAGTCGCGGAAGTTGCCGTATTGCAGCGGGATGCCGAGATCCTCGGCCTTCAGCGCTGCGATGACCGCCTGTAGATCGTCGCGCTTCTTGCCGGTCACGCGGACCTGGTCCCCCTGGGCCTGGGAGGTCACGCCCTTCAACGCAAGGTCGCGCACGACCTTGTTGATCTTCTTCGCGTGGTCGGCCGAGATGCCCGCCTGCAGGCTGGCCACCTGACGGACCGTGCCCTTGGACGCCTCCTCGACCTTTCCGTAGGAGAGGGACTTCAGCGAGACCTGGCGGCGCACCAGCTTCTCCTCGAGCACCTGCACGAGCGCCCGCAGACGGTCCTCGGTGGGGGCGTGCAACTCGATGCTCGTGGCTGCGAGCTCGATGCTCGCGCCGGTGTCCTTGAAGTCGAAGCGGGTGGCGACCTCCCGCGAGGCCTGGTCGACGGCGTTGCGGACCTCTTGGAAGTCGACCTCTGAAGTGACATCAAAGCTCGGCATGCGCCGACGCTAGCGCCCCTTGTTCGCCCCGACTCACCCGCCGAGGGGCCGTCGCGGCCGGGTCCCGGTGTCGATTAGGGTGTCCCGGCACGGGTCGGTACCCAAGTGGACAAAGGGAGCAGACTGTAAATCTGTCGGCACTGCCTTCGTAGGTTCGAATCCTACCCGGCCCACGCTCGAACGCCTTGTGCGCCACCAGCCCCCCGAGCTCACCGCTCCGGGGGGCTTTGTCTTGCCCGCCCCGCTCAGTCCGAGGCGCGGGTCGCGATCGCCCGGGCGATCAGCGCCGCCAGCGCGTGCGCCCCGGGGCCGTCGATCGGCAGGTGCGTGCCGTCGGCATAGAACCAGCTCGGGTGCGTGGCCGACAGCCGCGCCCAATCCGCAATCACGGCGTGCGGCATCGCCGCGGCGGCCGCCCGGAGCGTCGCGTTGACCTCGCCTTGCCAGGGCTGGTCGACGTGGACCGTGACGAAGACGACGAGGGAGGCGCCCGCAAGGGCCCGCCGCATCGCGGCCATCTGCTCGGTGGTGATCGGGCCGTTGGTCCCGAGTGCCACGACGACTATCGTGCCGAGTTGGCGAGTGGCGCGCAGCTCGGCGGCGACCGTCGCCCCCGTCGAGAACTGTTCGCCGACGCGCGCGCGCACGACGACGCGCCGAGCGCGAAGGTCGCCGACAAGGACGCTCGCGTAGTCCAACATCACCGAGTCGCCGAGCGCGGTGACCTCGCCGGCAACCAGACCCGCCCCAGCCTGACCGGGGAGATGGGTCGCACCCGTTGCCGGCCAAGGGGGCGCTGCCGAGCTTCTGGGCGCTGGCGTGGCGGCACTCGAGGGCGGCGGGGCGCCGGTCGTCCTCGTCGCCGGGGCCGAGCTCGTCGTGGTCGCCCCCGCGCCGCCCGCCGTCGGGAGCGCCCCCCCTGCTTCGTGCTGGCCGCGCGCCGCGCGCCGCGGCGTGGGGGTGGAGGTGCCCCGCGGCGACCCGCGGTGGTGCGCCACGGCGCTGGCGGCGCGCGCGCAGCCCGAGAGCGCGCACCCGAGCGTGACCGCCGCGCCGGCGCGTCGGAGCGCTCGGCGGACGGCGGGCTGTGCCATGGGAACCTCCAGGGACCGAGCGATGGCAGAGCGAAGACGCTAGCGAGCCGTTGGTCTGTCGAGGAGGCGGGCGATCGCGCATCGCGGCCCGACCGGGGAGCGGCGGGGAGGCGCACTAAGCTCGGCCACCGTGGCGACGGTCCCTCCGGCGCTTTCCGGCCCCGACTCCTCGCTGCAGCGCCGCCTCCACGCGGTTCTGCATGCCGCCGTGCGCGTACGCGCCGAGGCGCTCCGTCGCGCCCACGGCCTGATGGAGACGCCCGCTGGCCAGACGTTGGCGAGCACGGGCCGCGCCCTTGGCCACGCGGTCGGCTCCCGGCTGCGCCCCGACCCGGTGCCCGAGCGCTACGTCCACGGTGTGACCCCGATCGGCCGCCTGCTCGCCCGCCCGGCGCTGCTCGGCCTGCTCGGCTCCATCGCCATCGTGCTCGGCGCCAGCCAGCCCAACTCGCCGTTCACCTCCAAGCTGCCGGGCTCTTGGTACTTCGGCGTGCCCACGCCCTCGGCGGTGCCGGGGATCACGCCGCCGCCCGGCCAGTGGCTCTTCTTCGGCGTCGTGGCCGTCTACCTCGGGATGATCTTGATGCTGCGGGCGTGGTGGGACGTCGTGCGCGTCTGCGCCCGCTACCGGGGCATGCCGGTACGCCACCTCGCCTGGGTCTTCGCCGCCTGGGTCGCGCCGCTGCTCGTCGTGGCGCCGCTGTTCAGCAAGGACCTGTACAGCTACGTCGCCCAGGGCGAGATGATGAGCCGGCACATCAACCCCTACGCCTACGGGCCGACCGTCCTCGGCCCGATCGGGGCGAATCCGCTCAACCGGCTCGTCGACCCGCTCTGGGGCAACGTGACCTCGCCGTACGGCCCCGTCTTCTTGGTCCCGGCGGGCTGGATCGTTGAGCTCACTGGACACAACGTCTTGATGTCGGTCGAAGGCCTCCGGCTGCTGGCGCTCGCCGGCACGATCGCCGCCGCGGCCGCCATCCCGAGCATCGCGCGCTCGTTCGGCCTCGATGGCGCCTCTGGCTTCGCCATGGCAGCGCTCAACCCCTTGGTGCTGTTGCACCTGGTGGCCGGTGGCCACAACGACGCGATGATGCTCGGCTTCTTGGTGCCCGGCTACGCGCTGGCGCGCCGCGGCCACCGCATCTGGGGCATCGTCTTGGTGGCCCTCGGCGCCGCGGTCAAAGTCCCCGCGCTGATCGGTGCGGTCTACATCGGCTGGGAGTGGCTCGGGACCCACCGATCGGTGCGCGAGCGGGTCCGCCCCGTCGCGACGGCGATGCTGCTCACCTTGGCCGTCATGGCCGTGTTGTCGGCGGTCGCGGGCCTTGGCTGGGGCTGGATGGCGGGCCTGTCCAACCCCGACACCGTGCGCTCCTGGCTCGATCCGGCGACCGCGGTCGGCCTGCTCGGCGGCAAGATCCTGGCGACCGTCGGCCTCGGCGGCCATGCCCATACGGTGCTCACCTTGGCGCGCGGCCTCGGGTTCGTGCTCGCCGCCGTCATCGGGGTGCGCCTGCTGCTGCGCTCGGACGAGATCGGCCCGCTGCGCGCGCTCGGCTGGAGCCTCATCGCCGTGGTCGTGCTCAGCCCCGTCGTCCAGCCGTGGTACGCGGCATGGGGGTTCGTCTTCCTCGCTCCGGTCGTCGAGGGTCGGGTCCGCCGGATCGTCGTGATCTGCTCGGGCATCTCCTGCTTCGTCGGCCTTCCCGGCGGCCGGGTGCTCCTGCATGAGATCTCGGTCGCCAACCCGCTGCTCGTCGCCGGCTTCTCGGTGGCACTCGTCGGGGTCGGCCTGGCGCTGCTCCGGGCCCGCAGCCACCCGCACCAGGGCGGGCTCAGCACGCGTCCTGCCGACCTCGTCTCTGAGCGCGCCTGAGCCGAGCGCTCGCTCAGACGAGCAGCTGCATCACCGCGACGTCGAGCCACCGACCGAACTTGCGGCCGACCTCCCGCTCGATGCCTACGAGCTCGAACCCACAGGAGCGGTGGAGTGCGATCGAGGCCGTGTGGTCGCCGACGATCCGCCCGATCACCGAGTGGAAGCCGTGGGCCCCGGCGAGGCGCACTACCTCACTGAGCAGCGCCTTGCCGACCCCTTGGCCCCGCACGTCGGCGGCGACGTAGACCGAGTCCTCGACGGTCGTCGCATAGGCCGGCCGCGGGCGATAGGGAGACAGGGACGCGAAACCGATGACCCTTCCTTCGATCTCGCCGACGACGACCGGGTAGGCGCCACCGTGGGCCGCCATCCAGGCGTGCTGGTCCTCCGGGGTGCGGGGGACGAGGTCGAACGTGACGAGGGAGGAGACGACCTCGCCGTTGTAGATCTGGCGCAGCGCCTCGGCGTCATCGGGCTTGCCGAGGCGCACGTCCACCTCGCCAGCCTAGCGGCGACCCCGTCCAGGCTCGGGTATGCTCTCAAGCCGCAGGCGCGGCGGCCTCGGGCGCCCGTCCGCCCCCTTAGCTCAGTCGGCAGAGCACAGCCATGGTAAGGCTGGTGTCGTCGGTTCGATTCCGACAGGGGGCTCGCAGGTCAAGGCGGCGTAGCTCAGTTGGTTAGAGCACACGGCTCATAATCGTGGGGTCGCCGGTTCGAGTCCGGCCGCCGCTACCAGGCTCGAACGACGAGCAGGTCGAGCGCAGCGAGGAGTACTGAGGTGGCCAAGAGCGAGAAGCGCGTGAAGGTGACGCTCGAGTGCGAGGTCTGCAAGCGGCGGAACTACATCACGACGAAGAACAAGCAGAACGACCGCGAGCGCATCCAGATGCGCAAGTACTGCCGCTTCGACCGCCAGCACACGGTGCACCGCGAGACCCGCTAGGCCTTTGGCGATGAGCTCGCTCGGCCGAGGCGAGCGCCGCGATCTCGCGGCGGAGGGCGAGTCGCTCGAGCAGCTGGCGCGCGCTGCCCGCCGCGGCGAGCGGGAGGCCTTCGAGCGCCTGGTGCGCGAGACCGCCCCCGCCGTGCACGCCCTGGCACTGCGCCTGCTCGGCAACGAGCACGACGCCCGGGACGCGGTGCAGGAGACCTACCTGCGCGCCTATCGCTCGATCGGCCGCTTCCGCAGTGAGGCAGCCGTCACGACCTGGCTCTACCGGATCGCCGCCAATTGCTGTGCCACCCAGCTGCGCCGGCGCCGCGTGGCGCTCCCGCTCGAGGCGGCAGGCGAGCTGGCCGACGACGCGCACGACGGCGACCCCGAGGCGGTCGCGGCGCGCGCTGCCGAGCGGGATCGGCTCGCCGCGGCGGTCGGCCGGCTGCCCGATCCGCTCCGTGCCGTCGTCGTGCTCCACGACGTCTATGAGCTTCGCCATGAGGCGATCGGCGCCGAGCTCAAGATCAGCCGGGCGGCCTCCAAGGTTCGCCTGCACCGGGCGCGCCGGCGGCTGCGCGAGCAGCTCTTCCCCGAGCAAAAGACGGCAGAGGCGCTGGTGCCAGGCGCCGCGTCGGGGGTGGTCCGGCCCTTCCTGGGCCCGCCGCAGGAGCCCGGCGAGGTGCACCAAGGTGCCGTCGCTCGCTGAGCCCGCCTGCGCGGCCGTCGCCGAGGCGCTGCCGAGGGTCCTCGACGGTCGCGCCGAGCCGCCGTTGGGCCTGTCGCGCCACATCGAGCACTGCCTTGCCTGCCAGGCCGAGCTCGCCCGCTACCGCCGCCTGCTGCGGATGCTCGCCCAGCTCGGTCGCGAGCGTGCCGAGCTGTCGCCCGGCGCGCTTGCCGATCTCCTCGAGGCGGTCGAGGGTGCGGCGCGGCGCTCGGTGATCCGCTCGGCCCTCGCCGGTCGGCGCCTCGCCTACGGCGCCGGCCTGATCGGCGGGGTCCTTGCGGCAGCGGCGCTGGTCACGGCGTCCAAGCTGCGCACCACGCGGCGTCCGGCCAGCGCCTGAGCGTTCTGCGGGGGCGCTCGGGGCAGGCCCCGGGGCCAGTGCTATCGTGGTCAGGCCCGCGACGGCGATGCGGCAACGCGTCCCGGCAGGTTGTAGGGCAGTAGCTCAACTGGCAGAGCACCGGTCTCCAAAACCGGCGGTTGGGGGTTCGAGTCCCTCCTGCCCTGCTCGGATCAGCCACCTGAGGAAGTCCGCGTGAACCGACAGCAAAAGCGCACGCTGCAGCGCCAGGGCCAGACCGGCCCGGACGGTGCCCCCGCGCCCCGTCGCGCCCCGGCACCGAGCGCCAGCTCGCGTCGCCAGAGCGATCCCCAGCGGCCGGGCATTGGCAAGCGCATCGCCCAGTACTTCAGCGAGGTCCGCCAAGAGCTCGCCAAGGTCCTCTGGCCGCGGCGCTCGGAGGTCGTCAACTACTCGACCGTCGTCCTGACGACGCTGGTGCTGATCGCGCTGTTGATCTTCGGGCTGAACTACCTGTTCGCCCGAGGGGTGTTTTGGCTGTACAAGTCCTGACGGCAGCGCCGGCGCGAGCCGGCGCGAGGGCGCGAGCGGCGGCGGGTGAGCGGCCCGCGCCGGCCTGCCCAACAACCCAGCACGAGCGCAGAGAGATCGTAGAAGCATGGTGATGACGAACTTCGAGCCCCCGACCGGCGACGACGAGACGACCGAGGACGCGGCCGTCGATGAGGACGCGCCCGCCGAGGGCGCGCTCGCTGAGGAGGAGGGTGCCGAGGAGGAGGCCGAGGTCGCGCCGCCCCGCCCGCCGAGCCCCTACGACCGGCCCGGCCGGTGGTACGTCGTGCACACCTATGCGGGCTATGAGAACAAGGTGAAGTCCAACCTCGAGAGCCGCATCGTCTCCATGAACATGGAGGACCGGATCTTCGAGGTCGTGATCCCGATGGAGGACACCGTCGAGTTCAAGGGCGGCAAGCGGGTCACGGTCCAGCGCAAGGTCTTCCCCGGCTACCTACTCTGTCGCGCCGACCTCGACGACGACGCCTGGTCGGTGATCCGCCAGACGCCCGGTGTCACCGGTTTCGTCGGTCCCGGCACCAAGCCGACCCCGCTGTCTCGGGCCGAGGTCGAGAACATCTTGCAGGTGCGCGAGGAGGCGGTCGAAGGCGCCACCGCGGCCGCGCCCAAGCAGCGCCGGCCGCGCCTCGAGCACGAGGTCGGCGAGACCGTGCGCGTGCGCGAGGGGCCCTTCGCCGACTTCACTGGCCAGGTGGCCGAGATCAACGAGGACCAGCTCAAGTTGAAGGTGCTGGTCAACATCTTCGGCCGGGAGACCCCGGTCGAGCTGGACTTCAGCCAAGTGGCGAAGCTCTAGGCGCCGAGCACGAGAGGGAAGAGTCAAGATGCCGAGAAGGCGCGTCACCGCCGTCGTCAAGATCCAGCTGCCTGCTGGCGCCGCCACGCCCGCGCCGCCGGTGGGGACCGCACTTGGTCCCCACGGCGTGCAGACCATGGAGTTCTGCAAGCAGTACAACGCGGCGACCGAGTCCATGCGCGGGACGATCGTCCCGGTCGAGATCACGATCTATGAGGACCGGACCTTCACCTTCGTCCTCAAGACCCCGCCCACGACGGTCCTGCTGCGCGAGGCGGCCGGCGTCGACAAGGGCAGCAAGCTGACCGGCCGCGAGCAGGCCGGCACGATCACCGAGGAGCAGCTGGCGGGCATCGCCACGACCAAGCTGCCCGACCTCAACACCGACGACCTCGAGGCCGCCAAGCTGCAGGTCGAGGGCACCGCCCGCTCGATGGGCATCACGGTCGCCCGGTAGCCGGCGCGGAAAGGCAGGAGAAGACGATGGCCCGCAACGGAAAGCGCTACCTCGACGCCGTCAAGCGGCTCGACCGCGAGCAGCTGTACTCGCCCCAGGAGGCGATCGACCTCGTCAAGGGGCTCGCCACGGCGCGCTTTGACGAGACCGTCGAGCTCGCGGTGCGTCTCGGGGTCGACCCGCGCCGCGCCGACCAGATCGTGCGCGGCTCATTGAGCCTGCCCGCCGGCACCGGCCGCAGCGTCCGGGTGGCGGTCTTTGCCGCTGGCGACGCGGCAGCCGAGGCGCGCGAGGCCGGGGCCGACGTGGTCGGCGCCGACGACCTCGTCACCCGGGTCGAGAAGGAGGGCTTCCTCGACTTCGACGTGGCGATCGCCACGCCGGACCTGATGGCCCAGGTCGGCCGGCTCGGGCGCATCCTTGGCCCCCGTGGCCTGATGCCGAACCCGCGCACCGGGACGGTCACGACCGAGGTCGGCCGGACGGTTGGCGAGTACAAGGCGGGGCGCGTCGAGTACCGCACCGACCGCGTCGGCAACATCCACGTCCCCGTGGGCAAGGCCTCCTTTGACGCCGCGGACCTGCTGTGCAACGTCCGCGCCGTGCTCGACGAGCTCGTCCGAGCGAAGCCGGCGGCGGCCAAGGGCCGTTACATCCGCTCCATCACGCTCTCGTCGACCATGGGGCCCGGCGTGCGGGTCGACTCGAACCGCATCCGGATCACCGACGAGGAGCTGGCGGCGATCGCCTGACCGGCCGGGGCGCCGTGCGGCGTTCTGGTACGCTGCCGGCTCACGCGCGCATCGCGCGCCCTGGAACGCACGCCGGTCCGCCGGCGGCAACTGAAGACGCCGAAGAAATCTGGTGCGCCTGAGGGCGCTCAATGGGCCGTCCGCCCGCCCGACGAGGCGAAGCACGCACTCCTGCTTCTCCCGTCGCGGCCGGCTGTGGCCAGGAAAGGGAGGAGCAGTGGAGACGACCCTTCGGGAGCCTCGTCCCGAGAAGGTGGCCGTCGTCGACGAGGTGCGCGAGCGCCTTGGCTCGGCGAGCGCCGCCATCCTCACCGAGTACCGGGGCCTTCGCGTCGGCGAACTTGAGACGCTCCGCAAGGCGCTCGGCGCGGCCGGCGGCGAGTACAAGGTGTACAAGAACACCCTGGTGCGCCGCGCCGCCCACGAGCAGGGGCTGACGGACCTCGATGACCTGCTCGAAGGCCCGACGGCGATCGCCTTCGTGCGCGACGACCCCGGCGCGGTGGCCAAGGTGCTGCGGGACTTCGCCCGCACCAACCCCGCACTCGTCGTCAAGGGCGGCCTGCTGGGCGAGAACGTGCTCGACGCCCGCGCGGCGACGGCGCTCGCCGACCTGCCGAGCCGGGAGCAGCTGCTCGCCAGCTTTGCCGGCCTGCTGGCGGCGCCGATGCAGCGGATGGCCAGCCTTCTCGCCGCAGTGCCACAGAAGCTCGCCTACGGGCTCCAGGCACTGATCGACCAGCGCAAGGAGGCCGGCGAGGCGGTGCCGGCGGCGAGCGAGGAGCCAGCGCCCGCAGCCAGCGACGAGGCGCCGGCCGAAGCCGCTGCGGCCGGCGAGCCCGCCACCGAGGAGAGCGCCGAGTAGCCGAGCCCGGCACCGGTTCGAGCAAGCAGTCCGTCGCCACCCCACGGTGGCGAGTCCAGTGCAGTGAGGAGAAGGGAAGCGCAATGGCGACCAAGGAAGAGATCCTCGACGGGATCGCGAACATGAGCGTGATCGAGCTCTCCGAGCTCTTGAAGGAGTTCGAGGAGCGCTTCGGCGTGACCGCTGCGGCCCCGGTGGCCGTTGCCGCGGCGCCCGCGGCTGGTGGCGGTGGCGGCGCGGCCGCCGAGGCTGCCGAGGACGAGAAGGACGAGTTCGACGTCGTCCTCGCCTCTGCCGGCGACAAGAAGATCCAAGTCATTAAGGAGGTTCGGGCGCTCACGAGCCTCGGGCTGAAGGAGGCCAAGGACCTCGTCGACTCGGCGCCCAAGCCGGTCCTCGAGAAGGTCTCCAAGGAGGACGCCGAGAAGGCGAAGGCGCAGCTCGAAGGCGCCGGCGCCACGGTCGAGCTCAAGTAGTCCTGCACTCTGTCACGCCGCGGGGCGTCGCCGATTGGCCGGCGCCCCAACCGGGGAAGGAATCGAGCACGCACGCTGCCGCGGCGAGATCGCGGGGCGGGGCGCGGGCTGGATCGGTTGCTTGACCGTCTGGCCCGCGTCCCCTACCCTGCACCTCGGCGCGGCCAGCGCGCGTTGCCTTCGTCTTTTCGCGCGCCTATGCTGAGCGGTTGCCGTGTCCGCGCCGCTTCCAATCGAAGCTCCTTCGGTTGATGACGCGCGCCCCGGTCGCGACACCGCCCGTTGCCCGCACCACCCGCACCCGCGAGGAGTAGGCCCTTGCCGTCTCGTTCCCGCACCCCCGAGCGCTTTTCGTTCGCGAACCTCGATGAGGTGCTGCCTCTCCCAGACCTGATCTCCGTCCAGCGTGACTCCTTCGACTGGTTCCTCTCGAAGGGTCTGGCGGAGACGTTCGCCGACATCTCGCCGATCGAGGACTTCACGGGTCAGCTCCGCCTCGAGCTCGAGTTCGACCCGGCGGACCCCGATCTGAGGCCGCCACCCAAGTTCTCCATCGAGGAGTGCAAGTCGAAGGACATGACCTTCGCCGCGCCGATCTTCGTGCGCGCCCGCTTCATGAACGCCTCGACGGGTGAGATCAAGGAGCAGACGGTCTTCATGGGGGATTTCCCCATGATGACGCCGAAGGGCACCTTCATCATCAACGGCACCGAGCGCGTGGTCGTGAGCCAGCTCGTGCGCTCGCCGGGAGTGATCTTCCAGCCCGGTCGCGACGCCAAGACCGTCGTCACTGGGACGATCCATCCCTATCGCGGGGAGTGGATCGAGTTCGACGTCGAGGCCAAGCCCAACCGCGACGTCACGGCTGGCACCCGCGTCGCCCGCAAGCGCCGCCTGTCGCTGTTCGTGCTGCTGCGAGCGCTCGGCTATGAGGATGACGGCTTCCTCGAGCGCTTCGTCCGCCACTTCGACTTCTTGGCGGGGCAGTGGGAGAAAGAGCGCGAGGTCGTCACCTCGCGCGAGGACGCGCTGCTCGAGATCTACAAGCGGGCGCGGCCGGGCGAGCCGCTGTCCCTCGAGGCGGCGCGCGCCTACTTCGAGAACGCGTTCTTCAACCCGCGGCGCTACGACCTCACCCGGGTCGGCCGCTACAAGCTGAACCGCAAGCTCGGCCCGGAGATCGAGAAGATCTCCGAGCTGCTCGGCATCGACCTCGAGCGGCCCGAGGAGCACCAGGGCGTGCTCAGCCCGAGCGAGATCCTGGCGGCTTCGACCTACATGCTCCACCTCGCCAACGGCGAGTCCGGCTATCGCCTGGACGACCAGGACCACTTCGCCAACCGCCGGATCCGCTCGGTCGGCGAGCTGATCCAGAACCAGGTGCGCATCGGCCTGTCCCGCATGGAGCGGGTCGTGCGCGAGCGGATGACGACCCAGGACGTCGAGGCGATCACGCCCCAGACGCTGATCAACATCCGCCCGGTGGTCGCGGCGATCAAGGAGTTCTTCGGCACGAGCCAGCTCTCCCAGTTCATGGACCAGCACAACCCGCTGTCGGGCCTCGCCCACAAGCGCCGCCTCTCGGCACTCGGCCCGGGCGGGCTCTCCCGCGAGCGGGCGGGCTTCGAGGTCCGTGACGTGCACACCTCCCACTACGGCCGGATGTGCCCGATCGAGACGCCTGAGGGCCCCAACATCGGTCTGATCGGCCACCTCGCGAGCTACGCCCGCGTCAACGAGCACGGCTTCATCGAGACCCCGTACCGCAAGGTCGTCGACGGCCAGGTGACCGACGCGATCGTCTACCTCGCCGCCGACGAGGAAGAGGAGTACGTCATCGCCCAGGCGTCCGCCGTGCTCGATCGCGACGGCCGCTTCGCCAATGACCGCGTCCTCGTGCGCCGCGGGCCCCAGGGGGCCGGCGTGCGCGTGGGGGCGACCTCGACCTCCTATGGCACGACCAGCGAGGTCGACTACGTGCCGCCGGCCGAGGTCGACCTGATGGACGTGTCGCCGAAGCAGATCGTCTCGGTCTCGACCGCCCTCATCCCCTTCGTCGAGCACGACGACGCCAACCGCGCCCTCATGGGGGCCAACATGCAAAAGCAGGCCGTGCCGCTGCTCGTGCCCGAGGCGCCCTACATCGGCACGGGCGTCGAGGCCCGTGCCGCCCAGGACGCCGGTGAGGTGCTGGTCGCCGAGGGCGCCGGGCGCGTGAGCGAGATCTCCGGCGACCTCGTCACCGTCGAGTACCACGCCGGCCAGAAGGACCGCTATGGGGCCGAGCTCGGCCGGCGCGTCTACGCGCTCGCCAAGTTCCGCCGCTCCAACCAGAACACCTGCATGAACCAGAAGATCCTGGTGGAGGAGGGCGAGGAAGTCGTCGAGGGCACCGTGCTCGCCGACGGCCCGTCCACCCAAAACGGCGAGCTGGCGCTCGGCAAGAACCTGCTCGTCGCGTTCATGCCCTGGGAGGGCTACAACTACGAGGACGCCATCATCTTGTCCGAGCGCCTCGTGCGCGACGACGTACTGACCTCGATCCACATCGAGGAGCACGAGGTCGACGCCCGGGACACCAAGCTCGGCGCCGAGGAGATCACCCGGGACATCCCGAACCTCTCCGAGGAGATCCTGGCGGACCTCGACGAGCGCGGCATCATCCGCATCGGCGCCGAGGTCGGCCCGGGCGACATCTTGGTCGGCAAGGTCACGCCGAAGGGCGAGACGGAGCTCACCCCCGAAGAGCGCCTGCTGCGCGCCATCTTCGGCGAGAAGGCCCGCGACGTTCGCGACACCAGCCTCAAGGTGCCCCACGGCGAGTACGGCAAGGTCATCGACGTGCGCGTCTTCTCCCGCGAGGACTCCCACGAGCTGCCGCCTGGCGTCAACCAGCTGGTGCGGGTCTACGTCGCCCAGAAGCGCAAGATCTCCGAGGGCGACAAGCTGGCAGGGCGCCACGGCAACAAGGGCGTCATCTCGAAGATCCTGCCGGTCCAGGACATGCCCTTCCTCGAGGACGGCACGCCGGTCGACATCATCTTGAACCCCCTCGGCGTCCCCTCCCGGATGAACGTCGGCCAGGTGCTCGAGTCGCACCTCGGCTACGCGGCCCGATGGGGCTGGGAGAACGACGAGCGCGGCGGCGCCGCGGTGCGCGGCACGGAGACCAAGACCCGCCCGAAGACCGACCCCGCCGTGTGGGTGTCGACGCCCGTCTTTGACGGTGCGCACTGGGACGAAGAGGACGAGGCCGGCCGGAACGAGACGATCAAGCAGCTCTTTGAGTCGCTGCGTCCCGACGCCGCCGACAACTCGCGCCGGCTGATCCAGCCGAACGGCAAGGCGGTGCTCTACAACGGACGCACCGGCGAGCCCTACGACAACCCGATCAGCGTCGGCTACATGTACATCTTGAAGCTCGCCCACCTGGTGGACGACAAGATCCACGCCCGCTCGACGGGCCCGTACTCGATGATCACCCAGCAGCCCCTCGGCGGGAAGGCCCAGTTCGGTGGGCAGCGCTTCGGTGAGATGGAGGTGTGGGCGCTCGAGGCCTACGGCGCCGCCTACGCGCTGCAGGAGCTCCTCACGATCAAGTCCGACGACGTGCTCGGGCGCGTCAAGGTCTACGAGGCGATCGTGAAGGGCGAGAACATCCCCGAGCCGGGGATTCCCGAGAGCTTCAAGGTGCTCATCAAGGAAATGCAGTCGCTCTGCCTCGACGTCGAAGTGCTCGGCACCTCGGGTGAGGAGATCGAGATGGGCGAGCTCGACGAGGACGTCTACCGGGCGGCCGAGGAGCTCGGCATCGACATCAGCCGCAATGAGCGTGGCTCAGACGAAGAGGACGCGCGCCGCGCGGCGGAGAGGGGTTTCTAGGTGCTCGACGTCAACGACTTCGACCAGCTGCGGATCGGACTGGCGACTGCGGACGACATCCGCACGTGGTCCCACGGCGAGGTCAAAAAGCCCGAGACCATCAACTACCGCACGCTGCGCCCCGAAAAGGACGGCCTGTTCTGCGAGAAGATCTTCGGTCCGACCAAGGACTGGGAGTGCTACTGCGGCAAGTACAAGCGGGTGCGCTTCCGCGGCATCATCTGTGAGCGCTGCGGCGTCGAGGTCACCCGCTCCAAGGTGCGCCGCGAGCGGATGGGCCACATCGAGCTCGCCGCGCCTGTGGTGCACATCTGGTACCTGCGGGGGACGCGCAGCTGGCTCGCCTACCTGCTCATGGGCACCGAGGCCCGCGAGGAGCTGAAGGCCAAGCAGCTCGAGAAGGTCATCTACTTCGCCGCCTACCTCGTCACCTGGGTCGACGAGGAGCGACGCCACACCGATCTGCCCAACCTCGAGGCCGAGCTCGCCTCCGAGGTCGCCGAGATCGAGCGCGCCCGGGACCTCGAGGTCGAGCGCCGCCTCGCCGCGCTCGAGACCGAGCTCGCCGAGCTCGAGTCCTCGGGCGCCAAGGAGTCCGAGATCCGGGCTCGCCAGCGCGCCGTCGAGCGCGAGGTCACCTCGGTGCGCGAGCGCGCCGACCAGGACATCGCGCTCGCCAAGCGTGCCCTCGATGAGCTGAAGGACCTCTTCGCCCGCAAGATCATCGAGGACGAGATGCTCTGGCGCGAGCTGAGCGTCCGCTACGGCGACTACTTCGAGGGCGGCATGGGCGCCGAGGCGATCTCCCGCCTCATCGCCCGAATCGACCTCGACGAGGAGGAGGTCAAGCTCCGCGAGGCGATCGACCCGGTCGACGGCCGGCGCCCGCTGTCCGCGCAGCGCAAGCAGAAGGCGATCAAGCGCCTGAAGATCGTCTCGGCCTTCAACCGCCGCAACGACGACGGCCGGCGCGTCAACGACCCGGGGGCGATGATCCTCGAGGCCGTGCCCGTGATCCCGCCCGACCTGCGCCCGATGGTCCAGCTCGATGGCGGCCGGTTCGCCACCTCGGACCTGAACGACCTGTACCGCCGGGTCATCAACCGCAACAACCGCCTGAAGCGCCTCCTCGACCTCGGCGCGCCCGAGATCATCATCAACAACGAGAAGCGGATGCTCCAAGAGGCGGTCGACGCCCTGTTCGACAACGGGCGGCGTGGCCGGCCGGTGACGGGTCCGGGCAACCGCCCCTTGAAGAGCCTCTCGGACATGTTGAAGGGCAAGCAGGGGCGCTTCCGCCAGAACCTGCTCGGCAAGCGCGTCGACTACTCGGGCCGCTCGGTCATCGTGGTCGGCCCGACGCTCAAGCTGCACCAATGCGGCCTGCCCAAGCAGATGGCGCTCGAGCTCTTCAAGCCCTTTGTGATGAAGCGGCTCGTCGACGCCGAGATCGCACCGAACATCAAGTCGGCCAAGCGCATGGTCGAGCGCCGGCGCGCCCAGGTCTGGGACGTGCTCGACGAGGTCATCAAGGAGCACCCCGTGCTCTTGAACCGAGCGCCGACGCTGCACCGTCTCGGCATCCAGGCCTTCGAGCCCGTGCTGATCGAGGGCAAGGCGATCCAGATCCACCCGCTTGTCTGCACGGCCTTCAACGCCGACTTCGACGGCGACCAGATGGCCGTGCACCTGCCGCTGTCGGCAGAGGCCCAGGCCGAGGCGCGGATCTTGATGCTGTCGGTGAACAACGTCCTCAAGCCGGCCGACGGCCGCCCGGTGACGGTGCCGACCCAGGACATGGTCTTTGGTGCCTACTACCTGACCCTGCTTGTCGAGGGCGAGAAGGGCGAGGGCCAGGTGTTCCGCCGGCTGTACGAGGTGGAGCGGGCCTATGAGTCCGGCGAGGTCGCCCTACACGCCAAGATCACGCTGCGGCGCGGGCCGGAGGGCTATCCCTTCGCGGTCCATGGCCGCCGCCACGGTGACGAGGCGGGCGAGGAGCCCGAGTCGATCGAGACGACGCCTGGCCGACTGTTCTTCAACGAGGCGCTGCCGGCCGACTTCGGCTTCGTGAACGAGATCGTCGGCAAGCGGGCCACCAGCATCGGCTCGATCGTCGAACAGCTGGCGGTGCTGTACCCCCGCGCCGTGGTTGCCGAGAGCCTCGACCGCATCAAGGAGCTCGGCTTCCGCTTCGCGACGCGCTCGGGCCTCACGATCTCGATCGACGACGTCAAGACGCCGCCGGACAAGCGCGAGATCCTGAACCGCTACGAGGCGGAGGCCCAAAAGGCCGAGTCCCAGTTCAAGCGGGGCATCATCACCGACGACGAGCGCCGCCAGAAGGAGATCGAGATCTGGACGTCGGCCAACAGCGAGGTGGGCCGCGCGATGGAGCGCAACCTCGCCACGGTCGCCTTCAACCCGCTCGACATGATGGTGGACTCGGGCGCCCGAGGGAACCCCCAGCAGGTCCGCCAGATCGCCGGCATGAAGGGCCTCGTGTCGAACCCCCGCGGCGAGATGATCCCGCGCCCGATCGTCTCCTCGTTCCGTGAGGGGCTGTCGGTGCTCGAGTACTTCATCTCCACCCACGGCGCCCGCAAGGGCCTCGCGGACACCGCCCTGCGCACCGCCGACTCCGGCTACCTCACCCGCCGGCTCGTCGATGTCGCCCAGGAGCTCATCGTCCGGGAGGACGACTGCGGCAGCACGCGGGGCATCTGGATCGACCACGTGGAGAAGGACGAGCCGGGGCGGCGCGCCTACCTCGACACCCGCGCTTACGGGCGGGTGCTCGCCGAGCCGATCGTGCTCGCGGACGGCACGGAGATGCCGGCTGGCTACCTGCTCGAGGACGTCGACCTTGCCAAGCTCGCCGAGGACCCGACGCTGAACCGCATCCGGGTCCGCTCCGTGCTCACCTGCGAGGCGACGCACGGGATCTGCGCCGCCTGCTACGGCAAGAGCCTGGCATCGGGCCGCATCATCGAGCTCGGCGAGGCGGTCGGCGTTATCGCCGCCCAGTCGATCGGTGAGCCGGGCACGCAGCTGACGATGCGGACCTTCCACACCGGCGGCATCGTGGGCGAGGACATCACCCACGGCCTGCCCCGCGTCGTCGAGCTCTTCGAGGCCCGCACCCCGAAGGGCGCAGCGGTGCTCGCCCGCACCACGGGCGTGGTGCGCATCGAGGAGGACGAGGCTGGCCGGCGCGTCACCGTCGTCGGGGACGATGGGGCCGAGGAGACCTATGCGGTGTCGCCCCGCGCGCACCTCGAGGTCGCCGACGGCCAGGAGGTCGCGGCTGGTGACCCGCTCGTCGAGGGCCCGAAGGACCCCAAAGAGCTGCTCGAGATCAAGGGCATCCGGGAGACCCAGCAGTACCTCGTGGAAGAGGTGCAGAAGGTCTACCGGGACCAGGGCGTGTCGATCCACGACAAGCACATCGAGCTGATCGTTCGCCAGATGCTGCGCCGGGTGCTCGTGGCCGAGTCGGGGGACGCCCCCTTCCTGCCCGGCGAGCGCGTCGACGCCCAGCGCTACGCGCTCGTCAACCGCGAGCTCGTGCAGGAGAACAAGCGCCCGGCCGAAGGCCGTCCCGAGCTCATGGGCATCACCAAGGCCTCGCTCGCCACCGACTCGTGGCTCTCGGCCGCCTCCTTCCAGGAGACGACGCGGGTCCTCACCGAGGCGGCGATCGAGGGTCGCTCCGACCGGCTGTTCGGCCTGAAGGAGAACATCATCATCGGCAAGCTCATCCCCGCCGGGAGCGGCCTTGCCCGCTACCGCACCGTCGAGGTCGAGACCCCCGAGGCCCAGCGCATGTCGTTCTGGTCCTCGGACCTCGCCGACTCGGGCACCGACGAGCTCGCCGCATGGCTGCGCAACGTCGAAGGGGCCTCCTTTGGCTACGGCGGCGAGGCCGCGGCGGACGGCTTCACCTACTACGACAACGGTGGCACCGGCCTCGAGCCGGACACCGGGCTCGGCTCGGACCCGGCCACGGGTGTCGACTCGAGCGACGGCGCGGCCGACGGCATGGGCAACCTCGACCAGACCGGCGAGGGCGGCTTCTAGCCGGGCCCACCCACGTGTCGGCGCTGCCCCGGGGATCATCCCCGGGGCAGCGCCGCGTCGTGGCCCGATCGTGCCCCGCCGCCGGGTGCCCCGCTACGTTGGACGCTCCGGCGCGGCGCCGGGGCGGGAGGCGACAGGGGCGTAGGTGACGCGCGACGAGGGGGTGGGCCACAGCGACGAAGGGCTCGTGCTCGAACGTGTGGCGAAGTCGTTCGGGCGCCGCGGGCGCGCCCGCCAGGCGGTCGCCGATCTCGACTTGCGGGTCGACCACGGTCGCTTCGTCTGCCTCATCGGCCCGAGCGGGTGCGGAAAGTCCACCGTGCTGCGCCTGGCGGCCGGCCTCGTCAGCGCCGACAGCGGCTCGGTGCGCCTCTTTGGCGAGGATGTGGCGCTCGCCCGGCGCGAGAAGCGCATCGGCTACGTGCCCCAGAGCCCGGCGCTGCTCGAGTGGCGCAACGTGCTCGACAACGTGCGCTTCCCTCTCGAGGTCAACCGCGGCGCAGCGGTGTCGCCGTCGCGCACTCCCGAGGAGCTGCTCCTCGCGCTCGGCCTCGGTGACGTGTTGCAGCGGCACCCCGCCGAGTTGTCGGGCGGCATGCAGCAGCGCGTCGCCATCGCCCGCGCGTTCGCCTTCGGGCCCTCGGTGCTTTTGATGGACGAGCCCTTCTCGGCCGTCGACGAGATGACCCGCGAGTCGCTGCGCCACGAGCTGTTGAGCGTCTGGCAGGCCGACCAGCGCCTCGTCCTGTTCGTCACGCACTCGGTCGCCGAGGCGGTCGTGCTCGCCGACGAGGTCGTCGTGCTCTCCCCGCGCCCTGGCCGCGTGGCCGCCCGCATCCCCGTCGAGCTGGCCCGCCCGCGCACCGCCGAGCTCGAGGACTCGAGCGAGGTGCACGCCGTCGCCCGCGAGGTGCGCAGCGCGCTGCGGGCCGTCACCGAAGGCTCGCAATGAACGGTGGCGCGCTCGAGGTGGCCGACCGGCGTCCGCTGTGGCGCGGGACGCGCCGGGTGGTCCCCGCGCTCGTCGCCCTCGGGGTCGTGGCGGGTATCTGGCAGCTCATCGCCGTCCACAACCCGCTCGTGCTGCCGACGGTCGGCTCGGTGTTCTCCCGCCTCGCCGACCAACCGGGCCTGTTCGCGAAGGATGCGGGGGCCACCTTGGAGGAGGTCGCCGTGGGCGCCGCCGCGGCCTTCGCCGCCGCCTTTGTGATCGCGGTCGCGATGAGCGAGCTGCCGATCGTCGAGCGGGCGGTGATGCCGCTCGCCGTGGCGCTCAACGTCACCCCGGTCGTCGCCATCGCGCCGGCCCTGACGGTGATGCTCGGCCTCTCGGCCACCCCCCGCTACGTGGTGGCGGCGATCGTCGCCTTCTTCCCGTTCTTGATCAACGCGCTCGTCGGCCTGCGCTCGGTCGACCCGGCGGTCCTCGAGCTCGCTCAGAGCCTGGACGCCGGGCGAGCCGAGGTGCTGTGGCGGATCCGCCTGCCCTCGAGCCTTCCCTTCCTGTTCGCCGGGGCGCGGATCTGCCTGCCCCTCGCGGTCGTCGGCGCCGTGGTCGCCGAGCTCACCACTTCGGGGCCCCAGACGGGTCTCGGCTACCTGATCGAGAGCGCGGAATCGACTTACGACCTGCCCGAGATCTTCGCCGCCGTTCTCGTGCTGGCGATGATCGGCGTGGTGCTGACGGTCCTGCTCGTCCTTGCCGAGCGCGCGCTCGTCGCCCGCCGGCGCGGGCGGGCGTGAGCCGCCGATCCGCTAGACCATTGGCCAGCACGTCCGGGCCAGGACGCGAGCGCTGGGCCGATCACCCCGCGCCGTTCGAAGCGAAGGGAGCTGCGATGCCCGCCCGTCCACCTCGCCGCCGCTGGCGGTGGCGCGCCGGCTTCGGCGCCTTCCTCGCCGGCGCCGCGCTGGCGACGAGCGCGGCGTGCTCCTCGGCCACCGCGCGCCCGAGCGCCCGAGCACACGCGGCGCACCTTTCGGGAGCCGCCTGCGCGGGGAACCGCAGGCTCGGGACGCTGACCTTCGCGTCGCCCTTCGGCTTCGACGCCTCGGCGGGGATCTTGGACGTCGAGGCCGCGATCCGCCTCGGCTATTTCACCGATGAGTGCCTGAAGGTGACCTTCGTCTCCTCGCCCGCCTCGGCGAACCCCGTGGCGCTCGTCTCGACCGGCCGGGCGACGGTCAGCGGGGAGGGGAGCGCCGCCGACTTCCTGCAGTCGGTGGCGTCGGGGAACACCAACATGGTGGCGGTCGCCACTTACGGCGACACCTCGGACTACGCGATCTTGACCAAGCCGTCGATCACGAGCCTCAAGCAGCTCAACCACAAGACCCTCGGCTACCACCCCGCCCTGCCGGTCGCGATCCAAGAGATGCTGGCGGCGGCGGGAGCCGACAAGGTGCAGCTGGTGGTGGACAACTCCTACAACCCGCTGCTGTTGACCGAGGGGCACTTCGACGCCATCCAGGCCTACCAGTCGAACGAGCCGATCACCCTGCGCGCCGCGCACCAGGCCTTTCGCGAGTACGTGCCGAGCCGCTACGGGGTGAAGGGCACCTTCAACGTCCAGGTGATGAACGCCGGCTTCGTCCGCCAGCACCGCCAGGCAGCGGCCGACTTCCTGCGGGCCGAGCTGCACGCGTTCGCCTACTGCGCCCAGCACGCCACCGTCTGCATCTCGGGGGAGCGCCAGGCGGCCAAGGCCGCCGGCGTCGACTACAACGCCGCCCACAACCTCACCGAGTGGCGCTTCGAGGCGGCCCTCGCCGAGCACCACCACCTCGCCGGCAAGGGCATCGGCGTCGAGAGCTACGCCGAGTGGGCACCCGAGGCGAAGGCGCTCGTGGACTTCCACATCGTCAAGAAGGTCCCGGCGCTTTCGAGCGTGGAGGACCCGGGACTCGCCGCCTCGCTGTATCGGGGGACCAGGCTGATCTGGCCCGGCTGAGCGGGCCGAGCGTCCCGGCCCCGCCCGGCTGGAGCCTCCCACGGGGCCGGGGGCGCCGGCTCCCGTCGTGGCGGCGTTCGCACGCGGGCCCGCGGCTGCTGGACCGTGCCGCGGCTGCTGGACCGTGGCGCGGCTGCTGGACCGTGGCGGAGGGCTGGGGAGGTATACTCCAACGTCGGCCGGGCAGCAGGTCAGCCCGGTTGCCATGGCGTGGTTGTGCACCTGGTGCGTCGCGCCTACCATGGACAGGCTGTCGCCTCTTGGCTCTGCCGGGCGTCAGCACACCCCCGCTGGTCTTGCCGAGAGGGAGCGCGTGCCCACGATTGCCCAGCTCGTCCGCAAGGGACGAGCCTCCAAGCAGAAGAAGACGAAGACTCCTGCCCTGAAGGGCGCTCCGCAGCGCCGCGGGGTCTGCACGCGCGTCTACACGACGACTCCGAAGAAGCCGAACTCGGCGCTGCGCAAGGTGGCGCGCGTCCGCCTGACGGGCGGCGTCGAGGTCACGGCCTATATCCCGGGTATCGGGCACAACCTCCAGGAGCACTCGATCGTGCTCGTGCGCGGCGGCCGGGTGAAGGACCTGCCGGGCGTGCGTTACAAGATCGTCCGCGGCACCCTCGACACCTCGGGAGTCCGCGACCGTGCCCAGGCCCGCAGCCGCTACGGCGCGAAGAAGGAGTCCTAATGCCCCGCAACGGCCCCGCCCCCCGCCGCGAGCTCCAGCCGGACCCGGTCTACCGTTCGCTGCTCGTCACCCAGCTCGTAAACAAGGTGCTCAGCCGGGGCAAGCGAAGCCTGGCCGAGCGGATCGTCTACGAGGCCCTCGACACCGTGGGCGAGCGTACGGGCGGCGAGGCGATCGCCACACTGAAGCGGGCGCTCGAGAACACCCGGCCGGAGCTCGAGGTGAAGAGCCGCCGCGTCGGTGGGGCGACCTACCAGGTGCCGGTCGAGGTGCGCCCCCGCCGGGCGACCACGCTGTCGATCCGCTGGCTGGTCGGCTACTCGCGCCAGCGCCGCGAGCGCACGATGGCGATGCGGCTCGCTAACGAGATCCTGGACGCCGCCAACGGCCTTGGCGCCGCGGTCAAGCGCCGCGACGACATGCACAAGATGGCCGAGTCGAACAAGGCGTTCGCCCACTACCGCTGGTAGCAGGGCGCCGGCGGCACACCGCGGTGGGTGGCTCCCGCAAGCCACCACCCGATGGGTCTCGCGCCCGCGCGGGACGACCGGAAGCGGCGTGGAACACGCCGTCGGTCGCACGCGTTGATCCGCCAGATCGCATAAACCGAGCGAAGAAGCAGAGCAGAGAAGAGTCCCATGGCGAACAGCAACCGCCCCTTCCCGCTGGCCAAGACCCGCAACATCGGGATCATGGCCCATATCGACGCGGGCAAGACCACCACGACCGAGCGCATCTTGTACTACACGGGGCGCAACTACAAGATCGGTGAGGTCCACGAGGGCGCCGCGACGATGGACTGGATGGTCCAAGAGCAAGAGCGCGGCATCACGATCACCTCGGCAGCGACCACCGCGCAGTGGCGCGACTGCATCATCAACATCATCGACACCCCGGGCCACGTCGACTTCACCGTCGAGGTGGAGCGCTCGCTGCGCGTGCTCGACGGCGCGGTCGCCGTCTTCGACGCCGTCGCCGGCGTCGAGCCGCAGTCCGAGACGGTGTGGCGCCAGGCGGACAAGTACCGCGTCCCGCGCTTTTGCTTCGTCAACAAGATGGACCGCATCGGGGCGAACTTCGAGCGCTGCGTCCAGATGATCCGCGACCGCCTCGACGCGGTCCCCGCCGTCGTCCAGCTGCCGATCGGCGCCGAGGCGGACTTCGCCGGCGTGGTCGACCTGCTCGAGATGAAGGCCCTGATCTGGCAGGAGGAGGGCCTCGGCGAGAAGTGGAGCGCCGAGGAGATCCCCGCCGGACTGAAGGACACCGCCGCGGCCGCCCGCCACGAGCTGATCGACATCGTGTCCAACCACGACGACACCGTCATGGAGAAGTACGTCGGCGACGAGGAGATCACGGCCGAGGACCTGCGCCGCGCCCTGCGCAACGGCACCATCGCCGGCGACTTCGTCCCGGTGCTGTGCGGCTCGGCCTTCAAGAACAAGGGCGTGCAGCCGATGCTCGACGCCGTCGTCGACTACCTGCCGAGCCCGCTCGACATCCCGCCGACCGAGGGCAAGGCGCTGCGCGGCGACGAGGCGCTCGAGCGCAAGGCCGATGACGCCGAGCCCTTCTCGGCGCTCGCCTTCAAGATCATGAGCGACCCCTTCGTCGGCAAGCTCACCTATCTGCGCGTCTACTCCGGCACCTTGGCCAAGGGCACGACCGTGCTGAACTCGACCAAGGACAAGAAAGAGCGCATCGGCCGCATCCTGCAGATGCACGCCAACCACCGCGAGGACCGCGAGGAGGTCCACACCGGGGACATCGTCGCCGTCGTCGGCCTCAAGTCGACCACGACCGGGGACACCCTGTGCGCCGCGGACGCGCCGATCGTGCTCGAGTCGCTCGAGTTCCCCGAGCCGGTCATCCATGTCGCGGTCGAGCCGAAGACCAAGGCCGACCAGGACAAGCTCTCCAAGGCGCTGTACGCGCTCTCCGAGGAGGACCCGACCTTCCGCGTCCGCACGGACGAGGAGACGGGCCAGACGGTCATCTCCGGCATGGGCGAACTGCACCTCGAGGTCCTCGTCGACCGGATGCTGCGCGAGTTCAAGGTCGACGCGCATGTCGGCAAGCCCCAGGTGGCCTACCGGGAGACGATCCGCGATTCGGTGCAAAAGATCGAGGAGCGCTACATCCGCCAGACCGGTGGTCGTGGCCAGTACGGTCACGTCGTGCTCGATCTCGAGCCGACGGGCCCGGGCGGCGGCTACGAGTTCGTCGACAAGATCACCGGTGGGGTGATCCCGAAGGAGTACATCCCCTCGATCGACGCCGGGATCCGCGAGGCGATGGAGTCCGGTGTGCTCGCCGGCTACCCGATGGTCGACATCCGGGCGTCCCTCGTCTTCGGCTCCTACCACGACGTCGACTCGTCCGAGATGGCCTTCAAGATCGCCGGCTCGATGGGCTTCAAGAAGGCGGCCCGGGCCGCCCGCCCGGTGCTGCTCGAGCCGATCATGGCGGTCGAGGTCGTCACGCCCGAGGAGTACATGGGCGACGTGATCGGCGACCTCTCCTCCCGCCGGGGCCGGGTCGAGGGCATGGACCAGCGCGGCTCGAACCAGGTGATCCGCGCCCAGGTTCCATTGTCCGATATGTTCGGCTACGCTACTGACCTGCGCTCCCGTACCCAGGGACGCGCGGTGTACTCGATGCAGTTCAACTCCTACCAGGAGGTCCCCGACTCCATCGCCCGGGAGATCATCGCCCGAGCGACGGGGGAGTAGGGCCAAAGCGGCAGGAAGCTCGGCGGAGCCGCCGCAGCCGCTGGCTGCGGTCGAGCCGGGCGGCTCGCCCGTCCGGCGCGGCCCCGACCAGCGGCCACACCCACCAAGCAGTCCACACCCCACGGCGTGCCGGAGCGGCTCGCCCTCAAGCACAGACGGAGCTGTCTCCAGCCATGGCGAAGCAGAAGTTCGAGCGCAACAAGCCCCATGTGAACATCGGAACCATGGGGCACATCGACCACGGCAAGACGACCTTGACCGCGGCGATCACCAAGGTCCTCCACGACCGCAACCCCAGCGTCGCCTTCACGGCCTTCGACCAGATCGACAAGGCCCCCGAGGAGAAGGCGCGTGGCATCACCATCTCGATCGCCCACGTCGAGTACGAGACCGACAAGCGCCACTACGCGCACGTCGACATGCCGGGTCACGCGGACTACATCAAGAACATGATCACCGGCGCCGCCCAGGTCGACGGGGCGATCCTCGTGGTCTCGGCCGCCGACGGCCCGATGCCCCAGACGCGTGAGCACGTGCTGCTCGCCCGCCAGGTGGGCGTGCCCTCGATCGTCGTCGCCCTCAACAAGGCCGACATGGTTGACGACGAGGAGCTGCTGGACCTCGTTGAGCTCGAGGTCCGCGAGCTGCTCAACGAGTACGAGTTCCCCGGTGACGACACGCCGATCGTGCGCGTCTCGGCGCTGAAGGCCCTCGAGGGCGACACCGCCGCCGCCGACCAGATCGTGGCGCTGATGGACGCCGTGGACTCCTACATCCCCGAGCCCCAACGCGACGTCGACCGCCCGCTGCTGATGTCGATTGAGGACGTCATGACCATCACCGGTCGTGGCACGGTCGTCACTGGCCGTATCGAACAGGGCATGGTCAAGGTCGGCGACGAGGTCGAGATCGTCGGCCTGCGCCCGACCCAGAAGACGGTCGTGACGGGCGTCGAGATGTTCCGCAAGCTGCTCGACTCCGGCCAGGCCGGGGACAACGTCGGCATCTTGCTGCGCGGCACGAAGAAGGAAGACGTTGAGCGCGGCCAGGTGCTGTGCAAGCCCGGCTCGATCACGCCGCACACCAACTTCGAGGCCAACGTCTACGTCCTGAAAAAGGACGAGGGCGGCCGGCACAAGCCGTTCTTCACGAACTACCGCCCGCAGTTCTACTTCCGGACCACCGACGTGACCGGGTCGATCTCCCTCCCCGAGGGTACCGAGATGGTCATGCCGGGCGACAACACGGCCATGACCGTCGAGCTGCAGAAGCCGATCGCCATGGACGAGGGGCTTCGCTTCGCCATCCGCGAGGGTGGCCACACGGTGGGCTCCGGCGTCGTCACCAAGATCTTGAAGTAGGGGTCGGACCGAGATGGCCGACGGCCCCCGCCAGCGGATCCGCATCCGCCTCAAGGCGTACGACCACGAGGTGGTCGACCAGTCGACGAAGAAGATCGTGGAGACGGTGCTGCGCACCCAGGCGCAGGTCCGTGGCCCGGTGCCACTGCCGACCGAGCGCCACCGCTACACGGTCATCCGCTCGCCGCACAAGTACAAGGACAGCCGCGAGCACTTCGAGATGCGGATCCACAAGCGCCTCGTCGACATCGTCGAGCACACGCCGAAGACGGTGGACTCGCTGCAGCGCCTCGACCTGCCGGCCGGCGTCGACATCGAGATCAAGATCCAATCCGCATGAGCTCGTGCAGCCGGCCGCCCAGGCGGCCGGCTGCACGCTGCTTGGCCCTTTGGCGTGATCCGCCGAGGTGCTAACATGCAGCTCCTTGCCCGCGCGCTGGCGCGAGCTGGGCTCCGAGACTGACGTCTGAGCGTGCCCCGGTGCTTGCCGGGGGACCGCCCAGCAACAACGAAGAGCGCTCCGCTCGGGACTTCCCGGCGGAGCGCACGCATGCAAGGGGACGGCCTCGGCCTCCCACCGTCTCGGGACGGTGCCGCCGCGGTGGCACCGTGCCGGTTCGAAGGTCAGCCAAGTTTTTTCAGATGGAGAGCGAGCACGATGGCAACGAAGGCGATCGTCGGCGAGAAGGTGGGGATGACCCAGATCTTCGACGCCGAACAGCGTGCCGTACCGGTGACGGTCGTCAAGGTGGCCCCCGTGCGCGTCGTGCAGGTCAAGACGCCTGAGCGCGAGGGCTATTCCGCCCTGCAGGTCACCTACGGCGTGAAGAAGGCCGCGGCGCTCGGCAAGCCTGAGGCCGGCCACTTCACCAAGGCCGGGGTTGAGCCGGGGCGCCGCCTCGTCGAGCTGCGCCTCGACAGCACCGACGGCTACGCCGTCGGCCAGGAGATCGACGCCGGGCTGCTGGCGGCGGGTGAGCTCGTCGACGTCACGGCGATCTCCAAGGGCAAGGGCTTCGCCGGTGGCATGAAGCGGCACAACTTCAGCGGCCAGGGCGGCGGGCACGGCAACCACAAGAAACACCGCGCGCCGGGATCGATCGGTGCCTGCGCCACCCCGGCGCGCGTCTTCAAGGGCACTCGGATGGCCGGCCACCTCGGTGCGGCCCGGGTGACGACCCTCAACTTAGAGGTCGTCGAGGCCGACGCCGAGCGCCAGCTCGTGCTCGTGAAGGGTGCGGTTCCCGGGCCGAACGGCGGCCTCGTGGTGCTCCGCCAGGCAGTGAAGGGCGGCAAGTGATGAGCATCGTGCACAACGACCCGGTTCGCCTCGAGCCGGTCACCGTCACCCGCAGCGCCTTTTCCGGTGGGGAGCTCGGCCAGGTCCGTCTCGACCCGGCGATCTTCTCCGTGCCGGTGAACGTTCCCCTGCTCCACCAGGTCGTGACCGGCCAGCTCGCCTCGCGTCGGGCGGGCACGCAGTCGACCAAGACGCGTGCCGAGGTGCGCGGTGGCGGCGCCAAGCCGTTCCGCCAAAAAGGCACGGGCAACGCCCGCCAGGGATCGATCCGCGCCCCGCACTATGCCGGCGGCGGGATCGCGCTCGGGCCGAAGCCGCGCAGCTATGAGCAGAAGACGCCGCGCAAGATGGTGCAGGCGGCGCTGCGCTGCGCCCTGTCGGACCGCGCGCAGCAGGCGGCCGTGCGCGTCGTCGACCGCTTCGGCTTCGACGGCCCGAAGACCAAGGAGGCCGTCGACTTGCTCGGCCGGCTGGGTTGCGAGGGCACCGTGCTTGTGGTGCTCGGCCGGGACGACGAGGCGGCGGCGAAGTCCTTTGCCAACCTCGGCTACGTCGCGACCGTTCCGGCGGACCAGCTCACCGCCTACGACGTGCTCTGCGCCGACGTCATCGTCTTCTCCGACGACACGTTGCCCGGCGAGAGCGAGCCAGCCGGCGCGGCGCCGGCCGCCAAGGCGGCGACCAAGACGAGCGCCGCGGAGGACGAGGACGGCGCCGAGAGCGGCGGCGAGGAGGCCGACAGCGATGAGTGAGCGAACGGTGCTGTTGCGCCCGGTGATCTCCGAGAAGTCCTACGGGCTGATGGACCAGGGTGCCTACGTCTTCGTCGTCGACCCGCGGGCGTCCAAGATCGAGATCCGCGACGCCGTCGAAGGGGCCTTCGGCGTGCGCGTGGCGAGCGTCAACACGCTCAATCGCAAGGGCAAGCGGAAGCGGAACCGCCGCGTGGCGACCTTCGGGCGCCGCAGCGACACGAAGCGGGCGATCGTTCGCCTCGTCGGCGAAGACCGCATCGAGCTGTTCGAGAGCTAGGGGTCGAGCAATGGCTGTGCGCAAGCGCAATCCCACGAGCGCCGGTCGGCGGTTCCAGTCGTCGTCGGACTTCTCTGAGATCACCAAGGACCGGCCCGAGCGCTCGCTCGTCGTGCCGCTGCCCTCGAGTGGTGGTCGGAACAGCTACGGGCGCAAGACCGCGCGCCACCGCGGCGGTGGTCACAAGCGCCAGTACCGGATCATCGACTTCTGGCGCGACAAGGACGGCGTGCCCGCCAAGGTCGCGGCGATCGAGTACGACCCGAACCGCAACGCGCGGATCTGCCTTTTGCACTACGCGGATGGCGAGAAGCGCTACATCCTCGCCCCGAACAAGGTGAGCGTCGGCGACACGCTGCAGTCCGGCCAGGGCGCCGAGATCCGTCCGGGCAACGCGCTGCCGATGCGCTACATCCCCGTCGGCTCGGTCGTCCACAACGTCGAGCTGCGGCCTGGCGGCGGCGGCAAGATGGCGCGAGGCGCCGGCATGAGCGTCCAGCTCGTCGCGAAGGAGGGCGCGTTCGCCACCTTGCGGCTGCCCTCGACCGAGATGCGCCGTGTCTCGATCGACTGCCGCGCCACGATCGGCGAGGTCGGCAACGCCGAGGCCGAGCTGATCTCGGTCGGCAAGGCCGGCCGCAACCGCTGGAAGGGTGTCCGGCCCCAGACCCGCGGGGTCGCCATGAACCCCGTCGACCACCCCCTTGGTGGTGGCGAGGGCAAGACCTCCGGTGGTCGCCACCCCGTCTCGCCCTGGGGCAAGCCCGAGGGCCGCACGCGTGCCCGCAACAAGCCGTCTGACCAGCTCATCGTCCGCCGTCGCCGCACCCGCGGCGCCCGGCGCTGACGCGAGAGGGAGCAAGGATGCCCCGCAGCCTGAAGAAGGGTCCCTTCGTGGACGACCACCTGCTGCACAAGGTGGACGACCTCAACGGACGCAACGAGAAGAGGGTCATCAAGACCTGGTCGCGACGCTCGACGATCATCCCCGACATGGTCGGGCACACGATCGCGGTGCACGACGGCCGCAAGCACGTCCCGGTGTACATCACCGAGTCGATGGTCGGCCACAAGCTGGGCGAGTTCGCCCCGACCCGCACCTTCCGGTTCCACGCCGGCCAGGAACGCGCAGGGAGGCGCTGAGATGGCGGTCGCGATGGCTCGCAAGACCAACGAGCGTCCCGGCACCCGCGCGGTGCTGCGGCACTGCCGCATGTCGAGCTACAAGGCGCGCGAGGTCCTCGACCTCGTCCGAGGGATGGACTACTCCCGCGCCGTGGAGATCCTCGAGCACACCGACCGGGGCGCCGCCCCGGTCGTCGCCAAGCTGCTGCGCTCGGCCGCAGCCAACGCCGAGCACAACGAGGGGCTTGACCCCGAGGAGCTTTACGTGTCGACGGCCTACGCCGATGAGGGCGCGACGCTGAAGCGCTGGCGCCCCCGGGCGCGTGGCCGTGCCACGCGCATCCGCAAGCGCAGCTGCCACATCACGGTGATCTTGTCGCCGATGCCGGCCGACAAGGTCGCCCGGCGCCGGGCGCGCGCCGCGGCGGAAGCGGCGGACCGCCGGGCGCGCCGCGTGGCCGGCACGCGCCGGCGGCGAGAGGAGCAAGCGGCCCCGGCGGAGCGCGCGGCGACGAACGAGGCGCCGGCGGACGAGGTGGTCCTGGTGCCTGAGGAGGCGAGCGTGGCCGCGGCGCCGGCGACCGAGGCAACGGGCGCGGCCGGCGAGCTCGGCGGCGAGGAGACGGCCGGCGCGGCCACAGACGGCGAGCCCGAGACGGCCGCCGGCGATGAGGGAGAGAGCTGATGGGCCAGAAGGTCAACCCGTACGGGTTCCGTCTCGGCGTGACGACCGACTGGAAGTCACGCTGGTTCGAGGACCGCGGCTACCAGGACGCGGTGATCGAGGACTGGAAGATCCGCGACTACCTGATGTCCCAGCTCGAGGCGGCGGCGGTAAGCCGGATCGAGGTCGAGCGGACGCGGGACCGCTTGCGGGTCGACGTGCACACGGCGCGCCCGGGCATCGTCATCGGGCGGCGCGGCCAAGAGGCCGACCGCTTGCGGCGCCAGCTCGCCCGCATCACCCACAACGCCAACATCCAGCTGAACATCCAAGAGATCAAGCAGCCCGAGCTCGACGCGGCGCTGATCGCCCAGGGCATCGCCGACCAGCTGGCGCGACGGATCTCGTTCCGCCGGGCGATGAAGCGCGCGATCCAGACGGTGCAAAAGGCCGGCGGCCTTGGCGTGCGCGTGCAGTGCTCGGGCCGGCTCGGCGGCTCGGAGATGGCGCGCCGCGAGTCCTACCGCGAAGGTCGGGTTCCGCTGCACACGCTTCGCGCCGACATCGACTACGGCTTTCGCGAGGCGCGCACCACGACCGGTCGCGTCGGCATCAAGGTGTGGATCTACAAGGGCGACATCCTGCCCTACAAGAACGCCGGCGAGGAGAAGATCTCCCGTGAGGCGGCGATGGCCGTCGGCGAGACCTCCGGCCAGGCCCGTCCGCGGCGCATCGTAAGCGCCGGCGGTGGACGCCGCCGTGCCCCCGAGACCGCCGCCGAGCCAACCCCGGTCGCCACCCCGGCGAGCCCCGCCGAGGCGCCCGAGCCCCCGCCCGCCACCGAGGCGACCGCGGCGCCCCCCGCCCCAGCTGGCGACGACTCGCTCGAGCGCCTCCTCGCCGAGGAGGAAGAGATCGAGCGTCGTACCCGCGAGCAGCACCACGATGTGCCGCATTTCCGCAAGGAGACCGACTGACCATGCTGATGCCCCGCAAGGTCAAGCACCGCAAGCAGCACCGCGGGCGCCTCACCGGCGTCGCCAAGGGCGGCCAGTCGGTCGACTTCGGCGACTTCGCCATCCAGGCGCTCGAGCCGGGTTGGATCACCGCTCGCCAGATCGAGGCGGCCCGTATCGCGATGACCCGCCACGTCCGCCGTGGCGGCAAGGTCTGGATCCGCGTGTTCCCCGACAAGCCTGTGACCCAAAAGCCCGCCGAGACCCGCATGGGCTCAGGCAAGGGCAACCCCGAGCGCTGGGTCGCCGTCGTGCGCCCGGGCCGGATCCTCTTCGAGCTCGGTGGCGTGGACGAGCAGCTGGCGCGCGCCGCGATGGAGCGTGCCATCCAGAAGCTGCCCATCAAGGCGCGCTTCGTCGTCCGCCAGGGCGTCGCGGCCGCGGGGGTGGAGGCGTGATGACCAAGGCGTCCGAACTGCGGGCCCTCGACGTCGCCGACCTCGACCAGCGGCTGGCCGACGCCCGAAAGGAGCTCTTCAACCTCCGCTTCCAGCTGGCGACGGGCCGGCTCGACAACGTCAGCCGCATCGGCACGCTCCGCAAGGAGGTCGCCCGGCTGCGCACGCTCGAGACCGAGCGCGCCCAGGGCCGAGTCGTGCCGGCGCCGGAGGCGACCGGTGGCAGCACCAAGGCGTCCCGCCGTCGGGCCGGCGCCGAGAACGAGGAGCAGTGATGGCCGAGACCACGGCGCCTGAGCGCCGACTCCGCAAGATGCGCGAGGGGACGGTCGTCTCCCGCTCGATGGACAAAACGGCGGTGGTGGCCGTGATCGACCGCGTGCGCCACGCCCGCTACGCGAAGACCGTGCAGCGCACCAAGCGCCTGTATGTCCACGACGAGGAGAACGCCTGCGCCGTGGGCGATCGCGTGCGCGTCGCCGAGACGCGGCCGCTCTCCAAGCTGAAGCGCTGGCGGCTCGTCGAGATCGTGGAGCGTGCCCGATGATCCAGCAGGAGACCCGCCTCAAGGTGGCGGACAACTCCGGCGCGCGCGAGGTGCTGTGCATCAAGGTGCTCGGCGGGTCGCGCCGGCGCTACGCGCGCGTCGGCGACGTCTTCATCGCCACGGTCAAAGATGCCGTCCCGGGCGCCGCGGTAAAGAAGGGCGACGTGGTGCGCTGCGTGGTCGTGCGGGCGAAGAAGGAGAACCGCCGGCCAGATGGCAGCTACATCCGCTTTGACGAGAACGCGGCGGTGCTGATCAACGAGGCGCTGCAGCCCCGCGGGACGCGCATCTTCGGCCCGGTCGGCCGCGAGCTGCGCGACAAGCGCTTCATGCGCATCGTCTCGCTCGCCCCGGAGGTGATCTGATGCGAATCCGCAAAGGTGACCGGGTCCAGGTCATGAGCGGCAAGGAGCGCGGCAAGACCGGCGAGGTCATCCGCGCGCTCCCGGCCGAGAACAAGGTGATCGTGGCGGGCGTCAACATCGCCAAGCGCCACACCCGGGCGACCGGGGCGACGACCCAGGCCGGGATCATCGACAAGGACATGCCGATGCCGGTCGCCGCGGTCGCGCTCATCTGCTCCAAGGACGGCCCGACGCGGGTCGCCTACCGGATCGATGACGACGGCCACAAGCGCCGCGTCTGCGCGAAGTGCGGGGAGGACCTATGAGCGCCGCCACGGCGACGGCCACCAAGGAGCGGCCCCGGCTCAAGGTGCGCTACGAGCAGGAGATCCGGGCACAGCTGCAGAGCCAGCTCGGCTGCTCGAACGTGATGCAGGTACCGCGCCTTGAGAAGATCGTGATCAACTGCGGCGTCGGTCGCGCCACCCAGCAGCAGTCGCTGCTCGACGGCGCGGTGCGCGACCTGCAGGCGATCACCGGCCAGCGGCCGGTGGTGACCAAGGCACGCAAGTCGATCGCCGCCTTCAAGCTGCGCGAGGGCAACGCGATCGGGGCGATGGTCACCTTGCGCGGCGACCGGATGTGGGAGTTCCTCGACCGCCTGATCGCCCTCGCGATCCCGCGGATCCGGGACTTCCGGGGACTGCCGTCCCGCTCGTTCGACGGGCACGGCAACTACACCTTCGGGATCACCGAGCAGCTGATCTTCCCTGAGATCGACTACGACCGCATCGACACCACCCGTGGGATGGACATCACGATCGTCACCACGGCCAATACCGACGCCGAGGGCAGGGCGCTGCTCGACGCGTTCGGCTTCCCGTTCCGACGCGAAGGACAGTAAGCGGCATGGCTAAGAAGGCACTCATCGAGAAGCAGCAGCGCACGCCGAAGTACAAGGTGCGCGGCTACACCCGGTGCCGGCGCTGTGGTCGGCCGCGCTCGGTGCTCCGCCGTTTCGGCCTCTGCCGGATCTGCCTCAGAGAGCTCGTGCACGCCGGCGAGGTTCCCGGCGTCACCAAGGCCAGTTGGTGAGGGGAGGGATCGACCGATGACCATGACCGACCCCATCGCCGACATGTTGACGCGGCTGCGCAATGCCAACGTGGCGATGCACGACAGCGTCTCGATGCCGGGATCCAAGGTGAAGACGGCGCTCGCCGGCATCTTGGAGCGCGAGGGCTACATCGCCGGCTTCAGTACGGCGGACAACCCCGACCGGCCCGGCACGGTGCTCGAGATCAAGATGAAGTACACGCCTGAGCGATCGCGGGCGATCGCGGGCCTGAAGCGGGTCTCCAAGCCCGGCCTGCGCGTCTACGCCCGTGCCGACCACCTGCCCCGCGTGCTCGGGGGGATGGGCGTCGCCGTGCTGTCGACGAGCAAGGGCCTGCTGACCGACCGCGAGGCGCGCCAAGCGCGCATCGGTGGCGAGGTGCTCTGCTATGTCTGGTGACCGCTTCACAGCGGCATTGACGGGAGGTGACCGCTGATGTCGAGGATCGGACGGAGCCCCGTGGCGGTGCCCTCGGGCGTCGAGGTGCGCCTCGCCGAGCGCCGCGTCGTCATCAAGGGCCCCAAGGGGACCTTGGAGCGCGAGCTGCCGGGCATGATCACGGTGCGCGAGGACGACTCGACGCTGTTCGTCGAGCGGCCCGACGACGCCCGCCAGAACCGCGCCCTGCACGGGCTCACCCGCTCGTTGATCGCGAACATGGTGACCGGCGTCACCGACGGCTTCGCGAAGGACCTCGAGATCGTGGGCGTGGGCTACCGGGCGACCGCGAAGGGGCCGAGCCAGCTCGAGCTGGCGCTCGGCTTCAGCCACCCCGTCGTGATCGATGCGCCCGAGGGGATCACCTTCGAGGTGCCCGCCCCGACCCGCATTACGGTGCGGGGCATCGACAAGGAGAAGGTGGGCCAGGTGGCCGCCGACATCCGCAAGATCCGCAAGCCCGAGCCCTACAAGGGCAAGGGCGTCCGCTACGCCGGCGAGGTCGTCCAGCGCAAGGCCGGAAAGGCCGGGAAGTAGTCATGGCGAACGCAGCCCGAATCCACGCCCTGAAGCAGCGGCGCCACGCCCGCGTGCGCCGGAAGGTCTCCGGCACCGCCGAGCGCCCGCGCCTGTCGGTGTTCCGCTCGAACAAGCACATCGTCGCCCAGGTGATCGACGACGTGGCGGGCCGCACGCTCGCCGCCGCCTCGACGGTCGAGGCGGATCTGCGCACCAAGGCGACTGGGAACGTCGCTGCGGCCGCCGAGGTCGGCAAGCTCGTCGCCACGCGGGCCAAGGCACAAGGCGTCGCCCGGGTGGTCTTCGACCGCGGCGGTGCCCAATACCACGGCAGGGTCGCCGCGCTCGCCGAGGCGGCTCGCGAAGCCGGACTGGAGTTCTGAGGATGCCCGAGCAGCAGTACGAAGAGCGGACCATCAAGGTCAACCGCGTCGCCAAGGTCGTCCAGGGCGGCCGCCGCTTCTCCTTCACCGCGCTGATGGTGATCGGGGACGGCCAGGGCCGGGTCGGCCTCGGTTACGGCAAGGCCAAGGAGGCCGGCCTGGCGGTGCAAAAGGGCATCGAGGAGGCGAAGAAGAACCTCTTCGAGGTGCCGCTCGCCGGCTCGACGATCACCCACCCGGTGATCGGCGAGGCGGGCGCCGGCCGCATCCTGCTCAAGCCGGCGGCACCCGGGACCGGCGTGATCGCCGGCGGCGCGGCGCGGGCCATCTTGGAGATGGCCGGCGTGCACGACATCGTCGCCAAGTCGCTCGGGACGTCGAACTCGATCAACGTGGCGCACGCCACGATCGCTGGGCTGCGCGCGCTGCGCCGCCCCGACGAGGTCGCGCGGCTGCGCGGCAAGCCCGCCGACGAGGTCGTCCCGCTCGGCGTGCTGCGCGCCTATGAGGAGCGCCGGCGCAACGGCGGGGTCGCCCACGGCGCCCCGCGCACGGCGGAGGTGCGCTGATGGCTGACGAGCTGCGGGTCACTCAGACCCGCTCCGCGATCGGCACCAAGCCCAAGCACCGCGGCACACTGCGGGCGCTCGGGCTCGGCCGGATCGGAAAGACCAACGTGCTGCCCGACCGCCCCGAGATCCGGGGCATGATCGCCCGTGTCCCGCACCTCGTCGAGGTGCAAGAGGACGTGGCGGAGACGAAGGCCAAGGAGGTGACGCACTGATGCGCCTCGACGAGCTCGCCCCCGCGCCGGGCGCCAACCGCGCGCGGCGCCGCGTCGGCCGGGGGACCGGTGGCAAGGGCGGCAAGACCGCCGGTCGCGGCACCAAAGGTCAGCGCGCCCGCGACACGGTGAAGCCGGGCTTCGAGGGCGGTCAGCTGCCCCTCACTCAGCGGATCCCCAAGCTGCGCGGCTTCGCCAACCCCTTCCGGGTGGAGTACAACGTCGTCAACCTCGATCTGATCGAGGCGAGCAGCGAGGACCGCATCACGCCCGACTCGCTGCGCGCGGCGGGCCTCGTGCACCACAAGGGCCTCGTCAAGGTGCTCGGTGGGGGCCAGATCAGCCGCGCCGTCGCCGTCGAGGCGCATGCCTTCTCGCGCAGCGCCAAGGAGGCTATCGAGGCCGCTGGAGGCAGCGTGACCGTCGTCCCCTCGCCCTACGGCGACCGGCGCCGCCCGGTCCAGGGCAACGCTCTCGCCAACCGCTGAGGTGTCCCGACCGGCTAGGGTCGCCTAGCCGGTCGGCCGCCTGTCGTCAGAGGAGAACCCGCTGTGCTGTCGAGCGTGAGGAACATCGTCCGGGTCGCTGACCTGCGAAACAAGGTGCTCTTCACCCTCTTGATCGTTGCGCTGTACCAGCTCGGCGCCAACATCCCGGTGCCGGGGGTGGACGTCCACGCGATCCAGAGCCTGACGAGCTCGAGCCGGAACTCCGGCCTGCTCGGCTACCTCGACCTCTTCTCGGGCGGGGCGCTCGCCCGTGCGGCGGTGCTCGGGCTCGGGATCATGCCCTACATCACCTCGTCCATCATCGTGCAGCTGCTCGGCACCGTGATCCCCAAGTTCGCCCAGTGGCGGGACCAGGGGGCGGTTGGCCAGCGCAAGCTGACCCAGACGACGCGGTACCTGACCGTCGCGCTGGCGCTGATGCAGTCGGCGGGCATCGTCTTCTTGCTGCACTCTGGCCAGCTGCTCGGCGGAGGTGGCGCCGGGTCAGCGGACCTCATCCCGAACTTCACCGCGCCGCGCATCTTGTTCATCATCTTGACCTTCACCGCTGGCACGGCGTTTGTGATGTGGCTCGGCGAGCTCATCACCGAGCGCGGCATCGGCCAGGGGATGTCGATCCTCATCTTCGCCAACGTCGTCGCCACGCTGCCCTTTGACGTCGACATCATCAAGCAGCAAAAGGGGTGGGCCGGGCTCACCATCGTCACCCTGGTCTGCCTGGCCCTGCTCGTGGCGATCGTCTTCGTCGAGCTCGGCCAGCGGCGCATCCCGGTCACCTTCGCCCGGCGTGTCCAGGGCCGGCGGATGTACGGCGGCCAGAGCACCTACATCCCCCTCAAGGTCAACCAGGCGGGCGTCATCCCGATCATCTTCGCCAGCTCCCTGCTCTACATCCCGGTGCTGGTGGCGACGATCATCCCCTGGAAGGGGGCGCGCGACTGGATCCAGGCCAACCTCTACACGCCGACGGGCGGCGTGTACCTGTTCTTGTACGGCCTGTTCATCGTCATCTTCACCTTCTTCTACGTCCAGGTCAGCTTCGACCCCTACCAGCAGGCCGACACGATCCGGAAGCAGGGGGGCTACATCCCCGGCATCCGGCCCGGCGGCCCGACCGAGACCTACCTGTCGCGCATCTTGAACCGCATCACCTTGCCCGGCTCGCTCTTCCTTGCCCTCGTCGCCCTGCTTCCCTCGGTGCTCCTCGCCGCCTGGCACATCAACTCGATCCCGTTCTTCGGGACGACGCTTCTGATCTGCGTCGGGGTCTCGCTCGAGACCAACAAGCAGATCGACAGCCAGCTGACGATGCGCAACTACGAGGGCTTCTTGCGTTCATAGACCTTGGTACCGGGCGCGCGACTCATCGTCCTCGGCAAGCAGGGAGCGGGGAAGGGCACCCAGTGCGTGCGCCTCTCCCGCCACTACGTCATCCCGCACATCTCGACGGGGGACATGCTGCGAGCCGCGGTCAAACAGCAGACGGACCTCGGCCGTGAGGCCAAGCGCTACATGGACGCGGGCGAGCTCGTCCCCGACGAGCTGCTGCTGTCGATGCTCGATCGCCGGCTCGCCCAGGACGACACGCGCGGGCGCGGCTTTTGCCTGGACGGCTTCCCGCGCACGACCGCGCAGGCCGAGGCGCTCGACGGCCTGGTGGCGCCCTTTGAGATCGACGTGGTGATCAACCTCGAGGTGCCCACCGAGCTCGTCCTCGGCCGCCTGGCGAGCCGCCGGGTGTGCGTGGACTGCGGCGCCAACTACTCGACGTTCGCTCCGCCCAAGGTGGACTGGATCTGCGACATCTGCGGGGGCGAGGTGGTCCAGCGACCAGACGACACCGAGGCGGCGATCACGCGCCGGCTCGATTTGTATGAGAAGGAGACGGCGCCGCTGATCTCGTGGTACTCGCGCACGAACCGCCTGATCGGCGTGGACGGCGAGGGTTCTCCCGACGAGGTCACCGACCGGTTGATCCGGGCGATCGACGAGCACCGGCGGCCACGGGCAGGGGAGCGATGATCCGAACCAACGACGAGCTCGACAAGATGCGCAAGGCGGGACGGGTGGTCGCCGAGATCATCGACAAGACGCGCGCCTTCGTCCGCCCCGGGGTGACCACGCGCCAGGTCGACGCGGTCGCCCGCGAGGTGCTGGCACAACGCGGGGCACGCTCGAACTTCCTCAACTACCACGGGTTCCCCGCCGTGATCTGCACCTCGCCGAACGACATGATCGTGCACGGAATCCCGGGCGATTACGTCGTCAAAGAGGGCGACCTGCTCTCGGTCGACTGCGGGGCGATCATCGAGGGCTACCACGGCGACGCTGCGTACACGATGGCGGTCGGCGAAGTGAGCGCGGTCGCCCGGCGCCTCATCGAGGTGACCGAGCAGGCGCTGTGGGCTGGCATCGACCAGATGCACGAGGGCAACCGGCTCCACGACATCGGCCGGGCGGTCCAGCAGGTCGCCGAGGGCGCGGGCTTCTCGGTGGTGCGCAAGTACGTCGGGCACGCCATCGGCACCGCGATGCACGAGGAGCCCCAGGTCCCCAACTACTGGCCGGGCTCGCCCGGGCCCAAGCTGAAGGTCGGCAACGTCTTCGCCGTCGAGCCGATGGTGAACGTCGGCGGTCCTGACACGATCGAGCTCGACGACGGCTGGAGCGTCATCACCGCCGACGGCAGCCTGTCGGCGCACTTCGAGCACACCATCGCGATCACTAAGGACGGCCCCGAGGTGTTCACGGCGCCGTGAGCCCCGACCAGGGTCGCCGTCGAGGCGCCGTGTCGTAGCTGCTACAATCTCTCTTCGCTCCGGGCTCCGGGGCTCGCAGCAGCCTGCTCGCGTGCCTTGCCCGGGTGCCACAACACCCGCGGCACGCCGCGCCATCCGCACTCGCGGCCTTGGGCCGCCCGTCGGGTGCGGTGGGTACGGGGACAAAGAACTCAGGAGGTCGATCTGCCGAAGCCCAGGGAAGACGCGATCGTGCTGGAAGGCACGGTTGTCGAGCCGTTGCCGAATGCCATGTTCCGGGTGGAGCTGGAGAACGGCCACAAGGTGCTGGCCCACAGCTCAGGGAAGATGCGCATGCACCGGATCCGCATCCTCCCCGGCGACCGGGTCCAGGTCGAGATCACCCCCTACGACCTGACCCGTGGACGCATCACCTACCGCTACAAGTAGCGGCCAGGCTTCGGCACGGCCGGCCGGCGGCAGCGCCGCCGGCGGGGCAAGCGGCAGCAGAACCAAGCAAGGCCGGCGACCGCCGGAAGAGAGATCGGACGACCGATGAAGGTGCAACCGAGCGTGAAGGTGATCTGCGAGAAGTGCAAGGTCATCCGCCGTCACGGGCGGGTCATGGTCATCTGCGACAACCCCCGTCACAAGCAGCGGCAGGGCTGAGCGATGGCACGGATTGCAGGTGTTGACATCCCCCGCGAGAAGCGGCTGGAGATTGCGCTGACCTATATCTATGGCATCGGCCGCACGACCTCCCAGCAGGTCTGCGAGGCCGCTGAGGTCGGCGTGGACACGCGCGTGCGCGACCTCACCGAGGAGGAGGTCGCCCGCCTCCGGTCCTACATCGACGCCAACTTGAAGGTCGAAGGCGACCTGCGCCGCGACGTCGCCCAGGACATCAAGCGCAAGATGGAGATCGGCTCTTACCAGGGCCTGCGCCACCGCCGCGGCCTTCCCGTCCGCGGCCAGCGGACGCACACGAACGCCCGGACCCGCAAGGGACCGAAGAAGACCGTCGCCGGCAAGAAGAAGGTTCGTAAGCACTGATGGCCAAGACCACCAAGCCCGGAGGCCGCCGCCCACGCCGGCGGGAGCGCAAGAACGTCGCACACGGCGTGGCGCACATCAAGAGCTCGTTCAACAACACGATCGTGTCGATCACCGACCACGAGGGCAACGTGCTCGCCTGGGCCTCTGCCGGCAATGTCGGCTTCAAGGGCTCCCGCAAGTCGACGCCGTTCGCCGCCCAGATGGCGGCCGAGCAGTGCGCCCGCCGAGCGATGGAGCACGGCGTGCGCCGCGTTGACGTCCTCGTCCGTGGTCCGGGCTCGGGTCGAGAGACCGCCATCCGCTCCATCGCCGCCACTGGCATCGAGGTGACCGGCATCAAGGACGTGACCCCCATCCCGCACAACGGCTGCCGCCCGAAGAAGCGGCGCCGGGTCTGAGCGCACAGAAAGAGGAGATCGATGGCCCGCTATACGGGGCCGGTGTGCCGTCTGTGCCGCCGGGAGAAGGTCAAGCTGTTCTTGAAGGGCGCGAAGTGCGAGAGCACGGCGTGCCCGGTCGAGCGTCGTCCCTACCCACCCGGCGAGCACGGCCGGGACCGGGCGCGTCAGGGCTCTGAGTACCTCGCGCAGCTGCGCGAGAAGCAGAAGGCGCGACGCATCTACGGCGTGCTCGAGCAGCAGTTCCGCAACCTCTACGACGAGGCGAGCCGCCAGAGCGGCATCACCGGCGAGAACCTGTTGCGCATGCTCGAACTGCGCCTCGACAACATCACTTTCCGCGCCAAGTGGGGGGTCAGCCGCAACCAGGCGCGCCAGCTCGTGAGCCACGGCCACGTCCAGGTCAACGGCAAGCGGGTGACGATCCCGAGCTACCGGGTGCGCGTCGGCGACGTCGTCGCGCTCGACCCGGGCGCGCGCGACCAGATCACCATCCGCCAGAACCTCGACACGATCGACCGCCCCTTGCCCGGCTGGCTCGAGGCCGAGGAGAACGGCAACCAGGTGCGAGTGCGCATCGCTCCGGTCCGCGAGCAGATCGACACTCCGGTGCGCGAGCAGCTCATCGTCGAGCTCTATTCGAAGTAGGAGCCAGTAATGCTCATCATCCAGCGCCCGACCGTCGAGGCCATCGGCGAGGAGGAGGCGAACCGGCAGCGGTTCGCCGTCGGCCCCCTCGACCCGGGCTTCGGCCACACGCTCGGCAACGCCCTGCGCCGCACGCTGCTGTCCTCGATCCCGGGCGCCGCCGTCACCCAGGTCCGCTTCGACGACGCGCTCCACGAGTTCACCTACCTGACGGGGGTGAAAGAAGACGTCAGCGACATCATCTTGAACCTGAAGGACCTCGTCCTCACGAGCGAGGCCGAGGAGCCCGTGACCTTGCGCATCGACGTGCGCGGCCCGGCGGAGGTGACCGGTGCCGACCTGCGCACCACCGCCGATGTCATGGTGCTGAACCCCGAGCTGCACCTCGCCACGGTCACCGCCAAGGGGCGCCTAGCGATGGACGTCACCGTGGACCGGGGCAAGGGCTACCTCTCGGCGGACCGCTCCAAGCAGGCCGCGACGATCGGCGTGATCCCCGTCGACGCCATCTTCTCACCGGTGCGCCGGGTGGCCTTCACCGTCGAGCCAACGCGGGTCGAGCAGTCCACCGACTACGACCGCCTCGTGCTCGACGTCGAGACGGACGGCTCGCTTACCCCTGCCGAGGCGCTGGCATCGGCGGGCCAGACCCTGCGCTCGCTCGTCGGCCTCGTCGCCGAGCTCTCCGAGAGCGCCGAGGGCCTCGAGCTCGGTGACGTCGGCACGGCCACGAGCGGCTCGCCCGACCTCGACCAGCCGATCGAGGACCTGGATTTGTCCGAGCGCCCCCGCAACTGCTTGAAGCGGGCCCAGATCAATACGATCGGCCAGCTCGTCGAGCGCAGCACGGCGGACCTGTTGAACATCACCAACTTCGGCCAGAAGTCCCTGGACGAGGTGATCGAGCGCCTCGACGAGCGCGGCCTGTCGCTCGCCGGTGGCAACGAGGCCTACTGAGATGCCCGCCGCCCCGAAGAAGGGTCCCCGCTTCGGCGGGGACGCCGCCCACCACAAGGCGATCCTCGCCAACCTCGCCTCCTCGCTGATCGCGGCGAGCCCGCAGGGCATCGTCACGACCGAGGCCAAGGCGAAGGCACTGCGCCCGGTGCTCGAGAAGCTCGTCACCAAGGCACGCGACGGCAGCGTGCACCACCACCGCCAGGTGGTGGCCTTCCTTCGCGACAAGGACATGGCCCACAAGCTCGTGGCCGAGATCGCCCCGCAGTACGTGGATCGCCCCGGTGGCTACCTGCGGATCTTGAAGCTCGGCACGCGCCCCGGCGACAACGCGCCGATGGCGCGCATCGAGTTCGTCTGAGGCCAAGCCGCCTCCCATCGAGGTGACGATGGGCGACCTCGTGCAAAAAGGGGCGGGCGCTCATGCGCCCGCCCCTGATCGCGCCCGGTGCCGGGTCGCCCTCGGCATCGCCTACGACGGCGCCGGCTACCACGGCTTTGCCGTCCAGCCGAACGTGCGCACCGTCGGCGGGGAGCTGAAGCACGCCCTCGCCCAGATCGCGGGGCACGACGTCGACCTCGTCTGCGCCGGGCGCACCGACGCCGGGGTGCACGCCCTCGCCCAGGTCGTGCACGTCGACCTCGAGGCTGAGCTGCTCGCGCGCCGCTACGGCGCGAGCGGCACACCCTTCGAGGACCTCCCGGCGCTCGCCCGGGCGATCGACCGCCAGCTCGGGCGGGAGGCGGCGTGCTGGCGCGCCCGTGGCGTCCCGGCGGGCTTCGACGCCCGTCACAGCGCGACGGCGCGCCGGTACCGCTACGAGCTCGACCTCGATCCGATCCCCGACCCCCGCGACGCACGGCGTGCGTGGCGCCTCGAGGGGCCGCTCGACCTCGCCGCCATGCGGCTCGCCGCCGATCCGCTGCTCGGTGAGCACGACTTCGCCGCTTTCTGCCGGCGGCCGCCCGACCGCCCCGACGGGCCGCTCCTGCGCAAGGTCACCGACGCGCACTGGCGCGTGGACGGCTGGCGCTGGAGCTTTGACATCGAGGCGAAGGCGTTCTGCCACCAGATGGTCCGCTCGATCGTCGGTGCGCTCGTCGCCGTCGGCGAGGGGCGCCTGCGCCCGAGCGACGTCGTGGCGCTCCTACGCAGCGGCTCACGCCGCGGGGCGCCCACCCTGGCGCCGCCCGCGGGACTGTGCCTGATCACGGTGCGCTACCCCGACGACCTCGGCGGCACCTGGGGCGCCACGCCCCCGCCTGAGCCCTGGGAGCGTGCCGTGCCGGCGGCGGGGGCGCGCTGAGCTCCGGACCCATGTCCGCGCCAGGGCCGAGTCGCCATGCTCGGCCGATTCCAAATCCGCGTACCACCAGGTGGGAGGCAACATAAGAGGCCGCGCGGATTGGAAATAACGCTCCGAACAGGTAGTTCACGCGGCAAATAGACCATCCACCGGTTGTGTGTTTGTCCCGGCTTGCATGTCGGGTGCACCCAAACCCCACAACCGATGGAGGTCTGCACCCATCATGCGCGCGCTCGACCCGGAAGTGAAAGCAATCGTCTGGCAAGCCTTCGAGCCGTTGATCCCCGCACCGGTCGACCACCATCCCCTCGGTCGGCATCGGCGTCGGAAGTCGAACTACGACTGCTTCGAGGTGATGCTCGTCCGCCTCGTGACGGGTTGCAGCTTCGAGGATGCCGAGCGGCTCTGTGGGAACAAGGTGTCGGACACGACGGTCCGCTCGCGACGCGACGAATGGGTCGCGTCGGGGATCTACGACAAGCTCGCGAACGAGGCGCTCCTCGCGTATGACAAGGTGATCGGGATCGATGGCGGGGACGTCGCCGTCGACGGCTCGCTCCAAAAGAGCCCTTGTGGAGGCGAGAAGACGGGGAAGAATCCGACCGATCGATCCAAACTCGGATGGAAGTGGTCGATCCTCACCGACGCCAAGGGCATCCCCATCGGCTGGACGATCGAGGGTGCGAACCGCAATGACTCCATCTTCTTGGAGCCGACCCTCGAGGACGCGAAGACACGCGGATGGCTCGCCCAGGTGAGGACGATCTGGCTCGATCGCGGCTATGACTCCGACGTCACGCGTGAACGACTCGCCGCGCTCGGCATCACCGACGCCGTCATCGCGCACAAGCGCAAGCGAGGCGCTTCCGGCCCGGCACCGCGTCAGCCGATGGGACTGCGCTGGTCGGTCGAGCGCAGCAACTCGTGGCTCTCGAACTACGGCCCGATGCGCAGGAATACGGAGCGAAAGGCCGAGCATCGGCTCGCGCAGTTCGCCCTCACCGTCGTCTTTCTCCTCACGGCGAAGCTGATCGACTACCGAAAGCGCTGGATGCCGGCGGTGTCTCCTATCCGCTGAGCCTCTAAGCTTGTAACTAAACCTTCATCCCAGCTCAAGCGGCCTTTTTGATGGCCGGATAGCGCGTTTTCGGAGGTTTTCGGGTTCCCTTGGGCCGACCCGGACCGGGCGTTCGGGATTTCGGTGGACTGGCGGGCGTGCCGAGCGTTGCACGAAGTCGTCGAAACCCCCGTCGGACGCGCG